>NZ_JAAXLA010000062.1 GCF_012911935.1 Pseudonocardia acidicola
GTCCTCGGGCTCGCAGCATCGCGACCGTGGCCACGGTCGTCGGGCGCTGCGAGCCCGAGGACGTGGTGGCCAACCGCCTCGACCCCTGGCACGGCGCCTGGTTCCACCCGTACTCCTTCGCGGCGCTGCGGGTGCTGAGCGCCCCGGCCGCCGACTGCCCACCTGCCGAGGACCGGTTCCTCGTCGAGGTGTCGTTCCGGGTCTCGGCCGGGCTCGGTGTTCCGGTGCACGCGGCGTTCAGCTGCCCCGACCCGCGCACCGTCACAATGGAGATCGTCGACGGTGAGGGCACCGGCAGCGTCGTGGAGACGCACGCGACGCCGCTGCGTCCCGGCCCGGACGGGCTGCCGCGGACGGCGGTGATCGAAGCCGTCGTCGCACACTCCGACCGGCCGGGGTTCACCCACGCCCGGCGGGTGGCCGGGGCACTGCGCCCGCTGATCGGCGCCACCGCGCGGCGGCTGTGGCGCGACGACATCGCCTACGCGGAGCGCCGGTACGCCCTGCGCAGCCGCTGAGCCGCCCGGCGCGGCGTCTCCCCCGCCTCCTTTTGCCACGAACGGCACTTTCGTTCAAACCTATTGAACGAGAGTGCCGTTCGTGGTGTTCGCGGGGGCGGGGTCGCTCAGCCGGCGGTCGGGGTGCCCTGGGGTGGGGTGTCGGCGTCGGACAGATCGAGTCCTTCCGGGGCGGTCGGGCCGGCGGCGTCCGCGGCGTCCTCCGCAGCCGGCCTGCGGCCCAGGAAGGTGTGCACGATGTGCGTCTGCCAGCCGGTCATGGTCTGGGTCCGGACGTCGGTGAACCCGGCGCCCACCATTCGCGCGGCGAACGCCTTCACCCCGTCGAAGCCCCGCACGCTGCGCCACAGGTACGTGTAGAGGTCGGCCGAGCCGGTCCGCAGCCGGCCCATCGGGATGATCACGCCCCAGGCCACCGAGTTCCAGATCAGCCTGCTGCGCAGCGAGTCGCGCACCGAGTACTCGTGCACCGCCAGCGGGGCACCCGGGCGCAGCAGGTCGTACATCCGCCGCAGGCCGTCGTCGCGGTCGGGCAGGTTGCGCACCAGGTAGGCGGCGAGGATCCCGTCGAAGGGCCCGGTGACACCGGCCCGTGCCAGATCCTCGAACCGGGAATGCACGAACCGCACCCCCGGCGGCCAGTTCTTGCGTCGCGCCTGGGCCAGCATCTCGGCGGAGCCGTCCACCGCGACGACCTCGGCGCCGGGCACCGCGTCCAGCAGCGCTGCCGTCGACGCACCGGTCCCGCACCCCAGATCGAGCAGCCGCAGCCCAGGCCTGCGCTTGAGCCCCATCCGCCGCGCGGACATGCGCAGGTGCTCGTGGTAGCCGGGGTTGGCGTTGACCAGCTTGTCGTAGCTGCGCGCGTGAGCGTCGAAGGCGCGGGGCACGCTCGTCGGCCCGATCGATCGGCTCGGCTCCGGTGGAGTCACGACCTCTCCTCGCTGTCGCTGGCCGCCGGGTGCATCGCTGGCTCACCGGCGCGGACACGCCCGCATCCTGTCGCATCTACCGATTCCACCCAAGCGGAACGCGCTCGTGCCCGTACTCTGATTGCGATGGTCCGCGCACTCGCGGTGAGCGACGAGGTGGTCGCCGGGCTGCGAACCGACGCGGCCCGGCAACTCGGCGTCGACCTGGTGCTGGCCGCGGGCGATCTGCCCTTCGACTACCTGGCCGAGTTGTCCGACCGGATCGACCGCCCCGGCGTGCTGGTCCCCGGCAACCACGACGCCGACCTGACCGGCTACACGCAGCGAGCCGGGCTGTGGAGCCGGGCCGGGCAGCCGTGCCACTGGCCGGCCCGGCGGGCTACGAGGACGCGGCCGGCCGGATCAGCGACGTCGCCGGGGTGCGCATCGCCGGCCTGGGCGGGTGCGTGCGCTACCGGCCCGGCCCCAACCAGTGGACCCAGGCCCGGCAGGCCCGGCGGGGACGCAAGCTGGTCCGGACGGCGCGCCGCCACCACCGCCGCGACGGGCGCGGCGTGGACGTGCTGCTCACCCAACGCCCCGCTGCGCGGCTGCGGGGACCGGGAGGACGGTCCGCACCACGGCTTCGAGTGCCTGCACGACGTCGTCGCGGCGTTGCGGCTACGACTGCTCGTGCACGGGCACATCCATCCGTACGGCGAGCACCTGGCGGACCGATTCCTGGGGGACACGCGCGTGGTGAACATGGTGGGCCGACGGATCTTGGAGGCCTGAGGGATGGACACCGGCTTTCCCCAGGCCGACGCCGAGAACGACTTTCTGCGCGTCCGCCGCAGACAGGTGCTGTCCCGGCTGGCGGCGTGGTTGCGCCGCGAGCCCGACGATGTCTCCGAGATCCTCCCGTTCGACGAGGTGGTCGCCGCGCTGGGCCGCACCGGCGAGCGCCCGCTCGGCCTGCGGGTCATCCCGCTCGACTCGATCGTCGGCAGCGTGGATCGCACCAAGGACTTCGACCGGTACTTCCGGCCGCGCTCGCAGCGCACCCGGGAGCGCTGGGAGCGGCTGGCCCGCGCGCAGCGGCGTGGCGAGGAGATCCCGCCGATCGACGTCTACCGCGTCGGCGGCCTGCACTTCGTCCGCGACGGCCACCACCGGGTCTCGGTCGCGCACGCGCTCGGCCTGCGCAGCATCGAGGCGAAGGTTGTCGAGGTCACCACGAAGATCGACCCGAACGGCATCGTGCACCGCGGCGACCTGATCACCAAGGACCTGCGGCGGGTGTTCCTGGACCGGGTGCCGCTGTCCGGGTGCGCGCTGGCGTCGATCACGGTGACCGACCCGTGGAGCTACGCCGAGCTCAGCGAGACCGTCGAGGCCTGGGGCTTTCGGCTGATGCAGCACGAGGGCCGCTGCCTGGACCGCGAGACGGTGGCCAGGCGCTGGTGGTCGGAGGAGTTCAAGCCGGTGGTCCGGATGCTGCGGCAGGCCGAGCTGATCGGCGAGCGCACCGACGCCGAGGCCTACCTGCAGCTCGCCTGCCAGCGCTACCGGTTGATGCGCACGCACCGCTGGGACGACGAGGTCGTCGACCGGCTACGCGCGAACCCCGGCGCCTGACCCACCCCCGCGAGTCGGCACCTTCCGGCGCCCGAGTCGGCAGTTCGGGGAGCGCGGGGGCGGCACGCGGGTGCGAACCCGTCTCCCCAGAACGCCGACTCACTCTCCCGAATGTGCCGACTCGCGGGACTAGGCGGTCAGGTTGACGCCGCTCGACGGGTGGAAGATCTGGATCTTGTCGGTGTCGATCCAGACCTCGGACCGGCTGCCCTCGGTCGCCGAGGACGCCGCCGAGAGCCGGGTGACCAGTTGCCCGGCGCTGTCCGGGACGTCCGCCGTGCCGGCGTCGGCGGCCAGGTCGGCCAGGTCGTCGGACATCGCCTGTTCGCCCTCGAGCCTGAAGTAGGCGAACTTGTCCGAGCCCATCGACTCCAGCACGTCCACCTCGGCGGTGAACACCGAGCCTCGGGACCGCATGTGCTCCTCGATCAGCGCTGCGTCCTCGAAGTGCTCGGGGCGGATGCCCATGATCACCTCACGCGGGGCGTCGGCCGCATCGAGGCTGCGGCGCAGCGCGTCGGAGATCGCGAGGTCCCCGAGCGAGGTCCGCAGCGCACCGTTCTCCAGCCGCGCCGGCAGGAAGTTCATCGCCGGGGAGCCGATGAACCCGGCGACGAACAGGTTGGCCGGGTGGTCGTAGAGCGCCTGCGGCGAGCCGATCTGCTGCACGACCCCACCGCGCATGACGACGATCCGGTCGCCGAGAGTCATCGCCTCGGTCTGATCGTGGGTGACGTACACGGTTGTGGTGGAGAGGCGCTGCTGCAACTTCGACACCATCGTGCGCATCTGCACCCGCAGCTTGGCGTCGAGGTTCGAGAGCGGCTCGTCCATCAGGAACGCCTTGGGGTTGCGCACGATCGCCCGGCCCATCGCCACCCGCTGCCGCTGGCCGCCGGACATGTTGGCGGGCTTGCGGTCCAGGTGCTGGGTCAGGTCGAGGATCCTGGCGGCCTCCTCGACCTTGCGGTTGATCTCCACCTTGTCCACCTTGGCGATCTTCAGCGGGAACGCCATGTTCTCCCGCACCGTCATGTGCGGGTAGAGCGCGTAGGACTGGAACACCATGGCGATGTCCCGGTCCTTGGGCGCCCGCTCGTTCATCCGCTCGCCGCCGATGCGCAGCTCGCCGGAGCTGATGTCCTCCAGCCCGGCGATCATGTTGAGCGCGGTCGACTTCCCGCAGCCCGACGGGCCCACCAGGATGATGAACTCGCCGTCGGCGATCTCGAGGTTGATGTCGTCGGCGGCGACGGTGCCGTCCGGGTACCGCTTGGTCACCTGGTCCAGAACGATCTCGGCCACGTCGTTACCCCTTCACTGCGCCGGAGGTCAGGCCGGCGACGATCCGGCGCTGGAAGAACAGCACGAACACGATGATCGGGATGGTGAGCAGCACCGCGGCCGCCGCGATCGAACCGGTCGGCTCGGCGAACTGCGAGGCTCCGGTGAAGTTCGCGATCGCCACGGGTGCCGTCTGCGAACGGCTCGTCGAGGTCAGCGTGATCGCGAACAGGAAGTCGTTCCAGCAGAAGATGAACACCAGGATGGCCGTGGTGAACACCCCCGGCGCCGCCAGCGGCACGATGATGGAGCGGAACGCCTGCAGCGGCGTCGCGCCGTCCATCTTGGCGGCCTTCTCCAGCTCCCACGGGATCTCCCGGAAGAACGCCGACAGGGTGTAGATCGCCAGCGGTAGCGCGAAGGTGATGTAGGGCAGGATCAGACCGGGCCAGGTGTCGAACAGCCCGAGCGCACGCTCGATGTCGAACAGCGGTGTCGCCAGCGAGATCTGCGGGAACATCGCGATGAGCAGGGAGATCCCGACGAGCGCCTTCTTGCCGGGGAAGGCGAGCCGGCCGATCGCGTAGGCCGCCATCGTCCCGATCACCACGGCGAGCAGCGTGGAGATGACGGCGATGCCGATGGAGTTGCGCAGCGCGCTGGTGAACAGGCTGATCTGGAAGATCTGCGAGTAGTTCTGCCAGGTCCAGCTGCGCGGGATGAAGTTGCCGTCGGTGACGGTGTCGGCTGTCTTGAACGACAGGCTGACGATCCACAGCACCGGGACGAGCGCGTAGACGATGACGAGCAGGTCGGCCACGGCCCACCAGCCCTTGCGGGATCCCGTCCGTGTTCCGGTCATGGCGGCCATCGCTCAGCGCCTCCCGTCCGGTTCCGAGCCGGGCGCGGCGGCCCCGAAGATCTTGATGAACAGCACCGCGATCAGCGCCACCGCGATGAAGATCAGCACACTGATCGCCGACCCTATGCCCAGGTTGAACGCCTTGAACAGGTTGTCGTAGCCGAGGATCGAGACCGACCCGGTGCCGTTCGAGCCCTGGGTCAGGATGTAGATGTTGTCGAAGACCCTGAACGCGTCGAGCGTGCGGAACAGCAGCGCGACGAGGATCGCCGGCTTCATCATCGGCAGGATGATCCGGGTCAGCCGCTGCCAGGGGCCCGCCCCGTCGACCTGCGCGGCCTTGAGCAGGTCGTCAGGGACCAGCGCCAGGCCCGCCATCAGCAGCAGGGCCATGAACGGCGTGGTCTTCCAGACCTCGGCGAGGATGATCAGCGCGATCGCCGAGACCTGCTCGGTCAGCGGCGCCGAGCCCGCCGGGAGCAGCGCCGCCAGGTAGCCCTTGTCCGGCGTCCACGCGAACTGCCAGCTGAACGCCGCAACCACCGTGACGATGCCGTACGGGATCAGCACGACGGTGCGGGTCAGCCCGCGGCCGACGATCGTGCGGTGCATGACCAGCGCCAGCGCCAGGCCGAGCACGAATTCGACGGCCACCGAGATGATCGTGATGATCAGCGTGACGGCGAACGCGTTCCACCAGTAGGGCGAGCTGAGCACGGCCCCGTAGTTGGCCAGGCCGGCGAACGTGCGCTCGGCGGGGAACCGCAGGTCGTAACGCTGCAGCGAGAGCCAGACCGCGTAGACGATCGGATAGGCGGTGACGGCGAGCATGATGATCGCCGCGGGCGCGCAGAGCAGCAGCCCCAGCCGGCGTTCGGCCTTCGCGCCCTCGGAGCGGGCCGTGGTGCCGTTCCTGCGATGTGTCGCGGGCGGCGCGGGCGCCGACTCGGTCGTTGGTGCCGTCGGTACCGTCATGGGACCAGTCCCTCCGACCTCTCCGCCTTGCCGACCTGGTCGGCGAGCTGGCCGACCACCGTGTTCGGGTCGATCTGCGCCGGCGGGTTCAGCAGATCGGAGATCACGATGGAGATGCTCTGGTACGCCGGGGTCTTCGGGCGCACGCTCGCGTTGTCCAGCGATTCCTTGATCGCCTGCCAGGCCGGGTACTTCTGCTGGAACGACGGGTCGCCGTAGAGCGACTCGAGCGTCGGCGGCACGCCGCCGTCGACGGCGTTGCGCAGCTGGTTGTCCCGGTTGCGCAGGCACTGGACGGCCTCGAAGGCGAGATCCTTGTGCTGCGATGTCGAACTCACGGCCAGGTTGAGCCCGCCGATGGTCACGTGCGCGGGTTGTCCCGCGACGACCGACGGGTAGGGCGCCCAGGCGAACTCGTCGATGACCCGCCGGCCGGTGTTCACACCGGCCGGCCTGCCCTGGGCGTCGATGAACGTTCCGCCGCCACCGCCGTCGGGCGGCGGAGTGTTGATCGACGCGTAGACGAACGGGTAGTTGACCTGGAACGCGGCCGTCCCGGCCTCCATGGCCAGCCGGCCGTCGTTCTCCTTGGCCACCGAGATCGACGGGTCCGAGCCCGGCGCCGTCGCGACCTGCTTCATGATGTCCACGGCACGCTGGGCGGCGTCGCCCCTGCCGACCAGGACATCGCCGTTCTCGTTGACGATCTGCCCACCGGCACTGCTGAGCAGCGTGTTGAACCAGACGGTCAGGCCCTCGTACTGCGCGCCCTGGACCTCGATGTAGGACGGCAGCCCACGGGCCGCCAGGGCCTGCGAGTCCTTGATCATCTGATCCCAGGTCGCCGGCGGCGTCGGCGAGAGGTCCTTGCGGTACCACAGGATCTGGGTGTTCGTGTTCAGCGGCGCCGCCCACAGCGCGCCCTGGTAGGTGCCGGTCTCGAGGGGACCGGGGAGCGTGCCGCTCGTGACCGCGGCGGCCTCGGCGTCGGGGAACTTCTCGATCCATCCGGCGGCGGCGAACTCGGCGGTCCAGGTGACGTCGATGCCCATGATGTCGACGGCCGGGTCCCCCGCCACCAGGCGTCGCGCGAGCTGCAGGCGCTGGTCGTCCGCGCTCTTCGGCAGGGTCTGCTGGACCACCGAGTACCTGCCGCCCGCGGCCGCCGTGCACGCCTTGGCCGCGGCGGCGTACTGCGTCGCGCCGTCGGCCGGGGTGTAGAAGCTCAGGACCGGTGGCCCCGCCGCGGCGGCCCCACAGCCGGCGATCGTGGCCGCCACCAGCATCGCTCCCCCGGCGGCGGCGAGCCCGCGCCTGCGGCCCCTGCGTGGTCGCCACCCGTGCCGCGGATGCAGCGGCTCCGCCATGCCGGCCTCCCGTCGTGGGCCGCCGGAAGGCCGTGGTCGGGCCGCACGACGGCGTGTTCAGCCTGTGACGCCGGTCACCGAACACCCCGGCAGTGGCAACCTAAGTGCGCGCGGCTGACCCCGCAATTGGGGACGCGGAGGACGAGACCGGAACGAGACATTCCGGGGCGATCGGACGCGGGTCAGGTAGCGGGATTCGGCCCCATGGCCAGCTTCGCCAGCAGCTCACGGGCCTTCTCGGCGTTGCGCGGCTGGCACAGCACGTCATAGCGGCCCGCCACCATCTGACTGGCGGAGGTGAAGTCGCGCCGGCCGCGGGTCGCCCCGTAGCCGACCGCGGCGAAGATCAGCCCGAAGAGCAGACCGCTGGCCAGGCCGACCAGGATGGGCCCCAGCGGATTGTTGCCCGAGCTGAACAGGCTCAGCAGCAGACCGACGAACAGACCGAACCAGGCGCCCGAGGCGGCCCCGGACACCAGCACCCGACCCCAGGTCAGGCGGCCGATGACGCGCTCGACGAGCATCAGGTCGACTCCGACGATCGTGACGTCGCGGACCGGGAAGTCACTGTCGGCGAGGTGGTCGACGGCCCGCTGGGCCTCTGCGTAGGTGGCGTACGAGCCGACCGGCCACCCGGTCGGCGGAGTGGGCAGGTTGGGCAGCCCGGGCGCGGTTCGCGCCGGGCCACCGAACGGGGTCGTCACGGGACCGTCTCCTCGATGTCGGGACACCTGGCTGTCAGGGGCCCACATCATGTCAACGCGCGAGGTTGCCGCCCAGTGCCCGGGAACGCATCACACGTTCAGGCACGATCCTCGCCAGCTGCCGGAAAGCCACGTTCCCCCCACCTGCCGGGGGACGAAAGGCAGGACCGCGTGTGCCGATCCGGCGGCACGCAGCCCCGCCCGGCAATTCGGTTGCTCAGCCCCGCAGCTTGTACTCCCGCAGCAGACCCCGGCTGATGATCGTCTTCTGGATCTCGGAGGTGCCCTCGCCGATCAGCAGGAACGGCGCCTCGCGCATGAGCCGCTCGATCTCGTACTCCTTGGAGTAGCCGTATCCACCGTGGATGCGGAACGCCTCCTGGGTCACCTCGGCGCAGTACTCCGACGCGATCAGCTTGGCCATGCCGGCCTCGACGTCGTTGCGGCTCCCCGAGTCCTTGAGCCGCGCCGCGTTGACCATCATCAGGTGCGCGGCCTCGACCTTGGTGCCCATCTCGGCCAGCTTGAACGCGATCGCCTGGTGCTCGGCGATCGGCTTGCCGAAGGTGCTGCGCTGCTGGGCGTACTCGGCCGCGAGCTCGAAGGCCCGGATCGAGATGCCGCAGGCGCGCGCGGCCACGTTGACCCGGCCGACCTCGACACCGTCCATCATCTGCGCGAAGCCGCCGCCGCGCTTGCCGCCGAGGATCTGCTCGCCGGCCACGCGGTGGCCCTTGAACACCATCTCGGTGGTGTCGACGCCCTTGTAGCCCATCTTGTCGATCTTGCCGGGGACGATCAGCCCCGGCGCGACCTCGCCGTACCCGGTCGGCTTCTCGACCAGGAACGTCGTCAGGTTCTGGTAGGGCTTGGACTGGCCCTCGTCGGTCCTGACCAGCACCGCGGTCAGGTTGGACGTGCCACCGTTGGTCAGCCACATCTTGGCGCCGTCGATGACCCAGTCATCGCCGTCCTGCACGGCCTTGGTCTTGATCGCGGCCACGTCGGAGCCGAGGTCGGGCTCGGACATCGAGAACGAGCCGCGGACCTCACCGGTGGCCATCCGGGGCAGGTAGCGCTGCTTCTGCTCCGCAGTGCCGTGCTGGTTGATCATGTAGGCCACGATGAAGTGGGTGTTGATCACGCCGGAGACGCTCATCCACCCGCGCGCGATCTGCTCGACGACCAGCGCATAGGTCAGCAGCGACTCACCGAGGCCGCCGTACTCCTCGGGGATGGTGAGCCCGAACAGGCCCATCTCCTTCATCCCGTCGACGATGTCCTGCGGGTAGGTGTCGGCGTGCTCGAGCTCGTTCGCGTACGGGAGGATCTCCTTGTCCACGAACGTCTTGACGGTGGACAGGATCTCCTGCTGGATGTCGGTCAGACCGGCGGTCTGGGCGAGCCGGGCCATGGTGTTCCTCCTGGATAGGGGCGGTGCAAGCGGGACGGGCAGGCCTCAGGCCTCCGGCGGCGTCCACTTGTTCGTGCGCTCCATGCCGGCGGCCCGACCCTTGCCGGAGATCACCAGCGCCATCTTCCGCGAGGCCTCGTCGATCATCTCGTCGCCGATCATCGCCGCGCCACGCTTCCCGCCGGCCTCCGAGGTGTAGTACTCGTAGGCGTCGAGGATGTTCTCCGCGTGGTCGTAGTCCGACTGCAGCGGGCTGTAGGCCTCGTTGGCCGCATCGATCTGGCCGGGGTGCAGCACCCACTTGCCGTCGAAGCCCAGCGCGGCCGAGCGGCCGGCGACGCGGCGGAACCCGTCGACGTCCTTGATCTGCAGGTACGGCCCGTCGATGGCCTGCTTGTCGTGCGCGCGGGCGGCCATCAGGATGCTCATCAGGATGTGGTGGTAGGCGTCGCCCACGTCGTATCCGGGAGGCTGCTCGCCGACGACCAGCGACTTCATGTTGATGCTGGCCATGAAGTCGGCCGGGCCGAAGATGATGGTCTCGACGCGCGGCGACGCGGTGGCGATCGCGTTGACGTTGGTCAGGCCGAGCGCGTTCTCGATCTGCGCCTCGATGCCGATCTTGCCGACCTCGTAGCCCATGGTCTTCTCGATCTGGGTGAGCAGCAGGTCGAGCGCGACGATCTGCTCGGGGGTCTGCACCTTCGGCAGCATGATCGCGTCGAGGTTGGCCCCCGCGCCCTCCACGACCTCGGTGACGTCGCGGTAGGTCCACTCGGTGGTCCAGTCGTTGACCCGGACCACGCGGATCTTGTCGCCCCAGCCGCCCTCGTTCAGGGCCGCAACGATCGTCTTGCGGGCGCCCGGCTTGGCCAGCGGCGCGCACGCGTCCTCGAGGTCCAGGAAGACCTGGTCGGCAGGCAGCGTCCGGGCCTTGTCGATGAACTTCTGACTGGATCCCGGGACCGCGAGACACGAACGGCGGGCACGGTTACGAGTACTCACAAGCGGACTCCTCGTCGAGGTCGGCGCGGGTTGGAAAGATGCTGGCACGTTCCCGCCCCCGCAGCGCGGTTGGGTGATTGGTTTCTCACCCAGCCGAGGTGAGCGGTTGTTACCGACGGGTCACTTGCGCTGTGCGCGGTGACCCCCGCGCCCCTGCTCACCACCTGGCAGCGCCACCAGCTCCCCGCCGGCCACGGCGGCCACGCCACCGCGCACCGAGGTCTGCACCGCCGCCCCGCCGCGGGCCCGCACGAGCGCCTCGAGCGTCGACGGCCGCCCGATCTCCGCACCCTGGGCGACCGTGAACGCCGATTCCCCGTCGGGGGCGAGCAGCCCGCGATCGACCAGGTAGACCCCGAGCGCGACGGCCGCCGACCCGGTCGCCGGGTCCTCGTCGACGCCCACCCCGGCGCCGAACATCCGCAGGTGCACCTGTTCGGCCGCCTGGTCGATGCTGAACACGACCAGGCCCGTGAGGTCCGCGGTGAGCGCCCGCAGCGTGATCGGGTCGGGCACGGCCCGGGCCACGGCGTCCGCCCGCACCGGCAGGAAGGCGTAGGGCACCCCGGCGGCGGCGATCCCCGGTGCCGCGGCGCCGTCCACGTCGTCGAGGTCGAGTCCCACCGCCGCGGCCAGCGCGGCCGCGTCGAGGTCGTCGCCGACCTCCGGCGTGCCCCCGCTGACCCGGGCGCCGGCCCCGTCGACCTGCACCGGCAGCAGCCCGGCGCCGCACTCCTGCACCACCTCGCCGGTCCCGATCACCCCGTCGCGGGCGAGCACCCACGCGGTGCCGACGCTCGGGTGCCCGGCGAAGGGCAGTTCCACGGCCGGGGTGAAGATCCGCACCCGGTAGTCGGCGCCGGACCGGGTGGGCGGCAGCGGGAACGCCGTCTCGGAGAGGTGGAACTCGGCGGCGATCGCCTGGAGCGCTTCGGTCGCCAGCCCGTCGGCGCCGTGCACCACGGCCAGCGGGTTACCGGCGTACGGCCGGTCGGTGAACACGTCGACGATGTCATACCGGAGGTTCGTCACGTCTGATGACCCTAGGGTGACCAGCGCGGACGGCCACCTGACCCGGCTCTAGTCTGACCTCATGGGCGCGGCGCGGGTTTTCGTGGCACGGATGGCGGGGCTGGCCGTCTTCGGCCCCGACGGCGAGCGCATCGGCAAGGTCCGTGACGTGGTCGTCTCGTTGCGCGTCGACCCCAGCCCCCCGCGGGTGCTGGGGCTGGTCGTCGAACTGGCCACCCGCCGCCGGATCTTCGTACCCATGCTGCGCATCACCAGCATCGACCCGGGCGCGGTCACGCTGTCCACCGGTTCGGTGAGCCTGCGCCGCTTCACCCAGCGGCCCAACGAGGCGCTCGTCATCGGTCAGGTCGTCGACGCCCCGGTGCGGCTGATGGAATCAGGTGAGGACGCCGTCGTCGTCGACGCCTCGATCGAGCAGACCCGCTCCCGGGACTGGGTGGTCGGGCAGCTCGCGGTCCGCCCCCGGCGCACCCGGCTCACCCGCCGCACCCAGGTCAACGTGGTGCCCTGGAGCGCCGTCTCCGGACTCACCCTGTCCGATCGCCAGGGCACCGAGGGCCTGCTGGCGGTGTTCGAGACGATGCGCCCGGCCGACGTCGCCGCGGCGCTGTCCGAGCTGCCGATCAAGCGGCAGCACGAGGTCGTCGACGGTCTCGACGACGAGCGGCTGGCCGACGTCTTCGAGGAGATGTCCGAGGCCGACCAGCGTGAGCTGCTCGGGCACCTGGGCTCCGAGCGGGCCGCCGACGTGCTCGAGGCGATGTCCCCCGACGACGCCGCCGACCTGCTCGGTGAGCTCCCCGCGGCCGAGTCCGACCGGCTGCTGGCGCTGATGGAGCCCGAGGAGTCGGCACCGGTCCGGCGACTGCTGCGCTACTCCGCGGACACCGCGGGCGGCCTGATGACCCCGGAGCCGATCATCCTGCGCCCGGACGCGACGGTGGCCGAGGCGCTCGCGCACATCGCCAACCCCGACATCCCGCCCGCGCTGGCCAGCATGGTCTTCGTCTGCCGGCCGCCCGCGGAGACGCCCACCGGCCGCTACCTGGGCTGCGTGCACCACCAGCGGCTGCTGCGCGAGGCGCCGTTCGAACTGGTCGCCGGCATCGTGGACAGCGAGCTGGCCCGGCTCACCCCGGAGGCCACGCTCGAGGAGATCACCCGCTACTTCGCCGCCTACAACCTGGTGGCCGGTCCCGTCGTGGACGGCGAGGACCATCTGCTCGGCGCGGTCACCGTGGACGACGTGCTGGACCACCTGTTGCCGGCCGGCTGGCGGGACGAGATGACCGAGCCCACCGACGGCTACGTCGGCAGTGGCAGTGGCGAGAACAGGCTCGCGAGCGAGGTGGCCGGGGAGGTCGACAGTGCCTGAGCTGTACACGAACCGCCGCCTCGACCAGCCACGGCTGGGCCGGCGCCGCCTCGAGGTCGACCCGGAGGGTTTCGCCCGGCTCTCGGAGCGGGTCGCCCGCTTCCTCGGCACCGGACGGTTCCTGGCCATCCAGACCGTGATCGTCGTGGTCTGGATCGGCATCAACCTGGCCATGGTCCAGCTGCAGTGGGACCCGTACCCGTTCATCCTGCTCAACCTGGCCTTTTCCACCCAGGCCGCATACGCCGCGCCGCTGATCCTGCTGGCGCAGAACCGGCAGGACGACCGCGACCGGGTCGCGCTGGAGGAGGACCGGACCCGGGCCACGCGCACCAAGGCCGACACCGAGTACCTGGCCCGCGAGCTCGCCGCGCTGCGCCTCGCCGTGGGTGAGGTGGCGACCCGCGACTACCTGCGTGGCGAGCTCGAGAAGCTCGCCGAGAAGATCACCACGGAGTCACCGGACCAGGGACAGCGTGAGACGGGCGACGGCGCCGAGCGTCCCCGCAACAACCGGGTCAGCCGGCCAGCAGGCGACTGATCCGCTCCAGCGTGGCGAGGTCGTCGGGGTCCAGCCGGTTGACGAAGTGGCGCTGAATCCCGGACAGGTGGGTGCGAGCGGCGATGCGCAGCCGGTCCAGGCCGGCGGGGGTCAGCTCCGCGGCGACCCCGCGGCCGTCGGACTCCACCGGGCACCGGGCGACCAGCCCGGCCCGCTCCAACCGGTCGACCAGCCGGGTCACCCCGGAGCGCGACAGCAGCACCGCGTCGGCAAGTTCGGTCATCCGCAGCCGCCGCTGCGGCGCCTCCGCCAACTGCACCAGGACGTCGTAGGCGGCCAGCGACAATCGCTGCTCGGTCACCAACTCGGCCTCGAGAATCCGGGTGATGGTGGCGTGTGCACGCAGGAACGCCCGCCACGAGGCGAGCTCCTCGCGATTCGGCCTGGCCCCCCGGTCCGTTGCTGGCCGAGCCTCCGCGATGTCCGTCACGTCCGTAGATGCTACGGACGCACGGGCCATTCCGCCCACGCACGTAGCATGGGCGGCGAGTCGCCGCGGCCGAATGCCGCGCACACTGACGTCGCAAGGAAGGTCCAGCGGAGAACCTGATGTCCGTCATCGGAAACGCACACGCCGACACCGTGGAACAGGCCGTCCGGGCCGCGCTGGCCAAGGTGGAGGACCCGGAGATCCACAAGCCGATCACCGAACTGGGGATGGTCAAGGGCGTCGCGGTGTCCCCCGGCGGCATCGCCCACGTCGGGGTCTATCTCACGGTGGCCGGCTGCCCCATGCGCGAGACCATCACCTCGCGGGTCACCACCGCGGTCTCGGCGGTGCCCGGGGTGCGCGAGGTCCGGGTCGAGCTGGACGTGATGAGCGACGAGCAGCGCACCGAGCTGCGCCGGTCGCTGCGTGGCGACAGCGCGGAGCCCGTCATCCCGTTCGCCCAGCCGGGTTCGCTGACCCGGGTCTACTGCGTCGCGTCCGGCAAGGGCGGGGTCGGCAAGTCCTCGGTCACGGTGAACCTGGCCGCCGCGATGGCCGCCCGCGGGCTGAGCGTGGGTGTGGTCGACGCCGACATCTACGGCCACTCGGTGCCGCGCATGCTCGGCACCACCGCGCGGCCCACCAAGGTCGAGAACATGATCATGCCGCCGCAGGCGCACGACGTGAAGGTCATCTCGATCGGCATGTTCGTCGAGGGCAACACGCCGGTGGTCTGGCGTGGCCCGATGCTGCACCGTGCGCTGCAGCAGTTCCTCTCCGACGTGTTCTGGGGCGACCTGGACGTCCTGCTGCTCGACCTGCCGCCGGGCACCGGTGACATCGCGATCTCCACCGCGCAGCTGATCCCGAACGCGGAACTGCTGGTCGTCACCACCCCGCAGCAGGCCGCCGCCGAGGTGGCCGAGCGGGCCGGCTCGATCGCACTGCAGACCCGTCAGCGCCTCGCCGGCGTCGTCGAGAACATGTCCTGGATGGAGATGCCCGACGGCTCCCGGATGGAGGTCTTCGGGTCCGGTGGCGGGCAGACCGTGGCCGATTCGCTGAGCCGGTCCCTCGGAGCGCCGGTGCCGCTGCTCGGCCAGATCCCGCTGGAGACCCGGCTACGCGAGTGCGGCGACACGGGCACCCCGATCGTGCTGGCCGAACCGGACTCGGCGTCGGGCAAGGCGCTGCGGGCGGTGGCCGACAAGCTGTCCGCGCGCGCCCGCGGCCTGGCCGGCATGTCCCTGAACATCAGCCCGGTCCGCAAGTAGCCGCCACCACCGCCGCCCCGTTTCGTGGGTTCACGGGGGGCGGGGCGGGTCAGGAGGTGGCGTCGGTGACGGCTTTCGCCCAGAGGGCGACGGCCGCATCGACCTGCTCCGGCGTCACGATCAGGGGCGGGATCATCCGGACCACGTTGCCGTAGGCGCCGCAGGTGAGCAGCAGCAGGCCGTGCCGGGCCGCGGCGGCGTGCGCGCGGGTGGCCGTCTCCGGGTCGGGTGCGCCGTCCGCGGTGACGAACTCGTTGCCCACCATGAGGCCCAGGCCGCGGACGTCGGCGATCCCGGGGTGGTCGGCGGCCACCGAGCGCAGTCCCTCCAGCAGGCGCAGGCCCTGCGCGGCGGCGTTGGCGACGAGGTTCTCCCCCTCGATCACGTCGAGGGTGGCCAGTGCCGCGGCGCAGGCCACCGCATTGCCGCCGTAGGTGCCGCCCTGCGAGCCGGGCCGGGCCCGTGCCATCAGCGCGGCGGGCGCGGCGATCGCCGAGAGCGGGAAGCCGCTCGCCAGCCCCTTGGCGGTGATCAGGATGTCGGGGGTGACACCGGCGGCGTGCTGGTGCCCCCAGAACCTGCCGGTGCGGCCGAACCCGGTCTGCACCTCGTCGGCGATGAGCAGGATGCCGTGCGCGTCGGCGCGCTCCCGTAGCCCGGCCAGGAACGCCGGCGGCGCGGGCACGTAGCCACCCTCGCCGAGCACCGGCTCGATCAGCATCGCGGCGACGTCGCTCGCCGGGGCGGTGGTGACGAGCAGCCGGTCGAGTTCGGCGAGCGCGAACCGGACGGCTTCCTCCTCGGTCCATCCGTAGCGGAACGCGTACGGGAACGGCGCGAACGCGACGCCGCCCATCATCGGCCCGATCCCGGCCCGGATCTTGGCCCCCGACGTGGTCAGCGCGGCGGCACCCATGGTCCGGCCGTGGAAGCCACCGTCGAACGCGACGATCAGTTGCCGGCCGGTGGCGTGCCGGGCCAGCCGGACCGACGCCTCGACCGCCTCGCTGCCGGAGTTGAGGTAGAAGACGCTGTCCATGCCCGCGGGCAGCACGTCACCGAGCCGTTCGGTGAGCCGCAGCAGCGGCTGGTGCATGACGGTCGTGTACTGGCCGTGGATGAGCGTGCCGACCTGCTCCTGCGCGGCCGCGACCACGGTGGGGTGGCAGTGGCCGGTGCTGGTGACGCCGATCCCGGCGGTGAAGTCCAGGTGCCGGTGGCCCTCGGTGTCGTAGAGGTAGACCCCCTCGCCGCGGGCGACCAGGACCGGCGTGGCCTGCTTCAGGACCGGGGACAACTGTGCCATGCGCGTGCTCCCACCTCGGTTCACCGTAGCGATTGTCGAGTTGTCGACAATCGACAACAACGATGGAACCACGCTGCCCGGGGTCTGTAAACCCGCGGCGCTCAGGTCGGCGGCGCAGCGGGTGACCGGCAGGTCAGGCCGGGACGGCGGGCGGCGCGGGTTCGCCTCCGGTGCCGGCGGTGCCGGCGGTGCCGGCAGTGCCGGCCCTGGGGGCCCCGCCGAGGATGCGGGCCACGGCATCGGCCATGTGCTCCTCGAGCGTGGCCACCAGCCGGTCCGCGTCGCCGTCGCGCACCGCGTCGCGCAGGACCCGGTGCTCGGCGAGCAGGTCCGCGGCCGGCGGCGGGTTCTGCTGCAGCGCGGCCAGGCACATCCGCGTCTCCACCAGCAGCGCGTCGGCCATCCGGCGCAGCCGCGGGCTTCCGGCGGCGGCCACCAGTTCGTGATGGAAGTGGTGGTCGGCGTCGGCCAGCGCCACGGCGTCCCCGGCCTCGGCGGCGGCCTCCATCCCGGAGAGGGCAGCGGTGAGCCGCTCGGTCGCGGCCGGCCGGTCACCGGCCAGGACGAGCAGCGCCGCGGCGCGCTCGACGGCGGTACGCGCGATGTAGACGTCGCGGACGTCGGCGGTGGTGAGGTCACGGACGAACAGCCCGCGATGCCGCTCGCTGCGCAACAGGCCCTCCGCGACCAGCCGCTGCATCGCCTCCCGCAGCGGCCCGCGGCTCACCCCGAGCCGGCCGGCCAGCTCGACCTCGCCGAGCTGGGTACCGGGCGGGAACGTGCCGCGCATGATCGCCTGCCGGATCCGGTCGGCCACGATGGCCGCCGTGGACCGCCGGCTGACCGGCTCCAGATCGCTGACATCCAGCATCATGAGCTCTTCCCGTCCTCTGTTGTGCCGACCCGGACCCCGCCGGATCCTCGCCCTCAGCCTGCGGCGAACAAGGCCCCGAGGCCTGCCCGCGGCCGGTCGGCGCCGGCCAGTCGCAGCCCCTGCCAGACGCTGACCTGGTTGGCCGTGAGCACCGGCTTGCCGACGCGAGCCTCCAGCGCGTCGAGCAACTCGACGGTGTGCAGCGCGGTGTCGGGCAGCAGGACGGCCTGGGCCTGCGGGTGGTCGGCGGCCGCAGCGAAGTCGAGGACCAGATCGGCTGGCAGGGTACCCACCTCGGCGGCGGTGACGATCCCGCGGGCCGACAGTTGCCGGACCGCGACCCCGCCCCGCGCCAGGAACGCCACGAACCGCTCGGCGACGTCGCCGGGGTAGGTGGCGCCGACCGCGACCCGGGTGATCCCGAGCCGGGCACACGCGTCGACGAAGGCGAACGAGGTGCTCGACGCCGGCACTCCCGCGGTCTGCCGCAGCGCCGCGACCTGGGCCGACGCCCCGTCCCAGCCGAACACGAAGCTGCCACTGGTGCAGGCCCAGACGATCGCGTCCAGCGGCCCGCCTGCGGCGACCGCGCGGGCCCCGTCGGCGAGGACGTCGTCGCCGCCGATGTCGAGCAGCGCGTCGACGCGGTGGGCGTCCTCGCGCATCTCGGTGTGCACCAGCGGCAACCGGCTGCCGTCGCCGAGCAGCTTCTCGGCGCGCGGGTAGTCGTCCTCGGCGGAGTAGCCCGGGTAGAGAACGCCCACGGTCGGGGGCGGCATCGGCGGGGTCGCCGCAGTCATCTCAGGCATAATTGTCGACAATCATACGAAAGCTGTCCCGTCGTCAAGCGACCGAGAGCCGGCCCGGCGCGGCGAGCAGCCGGCCCCCGCCGACCGCCGACCGGCCGATCGCACGCAGGGCGGCCCACATGGTGACCTGGTTGGCCGTGAGCACCGGCTTGCCCAGGGCCTGTTCGAGCGGCTCGATGACGTCATAGGTGGGCAGGTTGGTGCAGCTGATGAACAGTGCCTCCGCCTCCGGCCGGTCCACCGCCTTGACGATCTCGACGACCTCGGCGTACGTGACCCGCCAGATGTTGCCGAGCAAGCCGAGGCCCTGCTTCGACACCGTCTGCACGTCGTGCTCACCGAGGTAGCGGACCAGCCGGGCGGTCACCGCGTCGATGTAGGGCGTGGCGATGGCCAGCCGATGCACGCCGAGCACCCGCATCGCCTCGATCAGCGCCCCCGAGGTCGTGGACACCGTGGGCGCCCCGGCCTCCAGCATCGTGCGGCGCAGCACGTACTCGCCCTGGGTCCCGCCGACGAAGCTGCCGGACGTGCAGGCGAAGGTGACCACCCCGGGCTGCGGGGTCAGCACGTCCCGGGTGGCCCGGCGCAGCGCCCGGCGGTCGCCCACGGCGACGGCCATCTCGACGGTCACCGGCGTGGTGAAGAACGGCAGCCTGGTGAGGTAGAGCGAGACGTCCTCGGGCGCCCAGCGCCACAGCTCGCGGTCCAGGGCGAAGTCGAACGGGGCGATGACCCCGATGCCCGGCGGGTTGTCCGCGTCGTCGCCGGCCGGCTCGACGAGGCCGACGGACAGTTCGATCGGCACGGCGCTCGCTCCCCGGCTACCGCACGCCGGATCGCTCGGTGAGCCTCTCGTAGACGAGCCGCTCGCCGACGCTGCCGGACCGCCACACGTCGTGGCACGCCTCGGCCATGGCGTCCAGGCCCTCCACGATCGTCGCGTAGACGTTGCCGGGCACCCAGCCGACGTCGCCGTTGAGCAGCAGGTTGTTGCGCCCGTAGAAGATGGCCAGGTCGATGACACCGGGCAGGTGGTCGACGTTCTGGTCGGCCTTGAACGACTGGTCGAGCATCCCGCCGGAGAAGGAGAAGTACACGACGTCACCAGGGATCGGGGTGACGGTGGTGTTCTCGTAGCCGATCTCGTCACCGAAACGCGGGACCATCGTGTACACCTCGTTGCGGGCGTACTTGGCGTGCTGGGCGTCCCCGGCGAGCGGCAGCGCATCCCACACGGCCGCGCACGTGCGCGGCGCGTCCTTCTCCAGGAGCTCCGCCACGCACGAGACGCCGCGACGGCCGAGCGTGATGCTGATGAGTTTCGACAAGACTGACCACCCCGCGAGCGCAGTGTTGATGTCCGGGTCTTCTCCGTCGCGCGCCTGTGCCGCGGATTGTTGACAATCATACGAGGGCTTCCTAGCGTGTCAATGCCCCGGCCGGCCCCCGCGAAAGGACCGTTCGTTTGCCCGTTTCTACTGGTCAGCGCCACCGATCGAGGGCGACGATCGCCGTTCTACACGCCGAGGACCGCCCGCCCGCACTCGAGGAACACGTGTCCGGGGCCGAGTTGCGCTTCGCCACCGCCGGCACCCTCGCCGACGCGCTACCCGGCTGCGACGTGCTGCTGGTGTGGGACTTCACCTCCGACGCCGTCCGCGACGCCTGGCCCGCAGCCGACGCGATGCGCTGGGTACACACCGCGAGCGCCGGCGTCGACCGGTTGATCTTCCCCGGCCTCGTCGGTTCCGACGTCACCCTGACCAACTCCCGCGGGGTGTTCGACATCCCGATGGCCGAGTACGTGCTCGGCCTGGTGCTCGCGTTCGCGAAGGACCTGCCGCGCACACTGGCCCAACAGGCGCGCGGCGAGTGGCAGCACCGGGAGACCGAGAACGTGGCCGGCCGCTGCGCGGTGGTCGTGGGCGGCGGGCCGATCGGCCGGGCCGTCGCGGCTCTGCTCGCGGCCGTCGGATTGCGGGTTCCACTGGTGGGGCGGCGCGCCGCGGACGGCGTGCACGGCTTCGACGAACTCCGCGGGCTGCTCCCGGACGCCGACTTCGTCGTCCTGGCCGCTCCGCTCACCGAGGCCACCCGGGGCCTGCTCGATGCCGCGGCGCTGCGCCGGCTCAAGCCCACCGCGCGGGTGATCAACGTGGGCCGCGGCGGGCTCGTCGTGCAGCCCGACCTCGTCGACGCGCTCCGCGAAGGACGGATCGCCGGGGCGGCACTGGACGTGTTCGAGACCGAGCCGCTGCCCGCCGACTCGCCGCTGTGGACGATGCCGAACGTGATCGTGTCCCCGCACATGTCCGGTGACACGGTCGGCTGGCGGGAGAGCCTGGTCGAACTGTTCGCCGACAACCTGGACCGCTACCGCGCGGGCACCCCGCTGCGCAACGTCGTCGACAAGACACGCGGTTACGTCACGAACACGACGGCAGGAGACCCGCCATGAGCGCCATCGGCACCACCGCCGCCGACCTCAGCGCCACCGAACTGCTCGCCGCGTACCGCTGCGGGGGCCTCTCCCCCGTCGAGGCCACCCGGGACACGCTGGACCGCATCGAGCAGCTCAACGGGGCGGTCAACGCGTTCTGCCTGGTCGACGAGGCCGGCGCGCTCGCCGCGGCGAAGGAGTCGGAGCAGCGCTGGCTGCGCGGCGCCCCGCAGGGCCGCCTCGACGGGGTGCCGACGTCGATCAAGGACATCCTGCTGACCATCGGCTGGCCGACCCGGCGAGGGTCGCGCACCACGCCGGCCGAGGGCACCTTCGACGTCGACGGCCCGCCCGTGGCCCGGGTGCGCGAGCACGGCGCGGTACTGCTCGGCAAGACGACGACCCCCGAGCTCGCCTGGAAGGGCGTCACCGACTCACCGCTGACCGGGGCCACCGGCAACCCGTGGGATCCCGCGCTCACCGCGGGCGGCTCGAGCGGGGGCAGCGCGGCCGCGGTCGCGCTCGGCATGGGCGCGCTGAGCCTGGGTACCGACGGCGGTGGCTCGGTGCGCATCCCCGCCGCGTTCACCGGCACGACCGCACACAAGCCGACCTACGGCCGGGTCCCGCACCACCCGGCGAGCCCGTTCGGCACCCTCGCCCATGTCGGGCCGATGACCCGGACCGCCACCGACGCCGCCCTGCTGCTCGACGTCGTCTCCGGTGCCGACGACCGGGACCCGTGGGCGCTCGCGCCGCCCACCGGGCGGTTCACCGACGCGCTGGCCGGCGGGGTGGCCGGGCTGCGGATCGCGGTGAGCCCGACCCTGGGGTACGCGACGGTCGACCCGGAGGTGGCCGCGGCGTTCGAAGCCGCCACCGACGTGTTCGCCACGCTGGGCGCCACGGTGGAGTTCGCCGACCCGGGGTTCGCCGACCCCGTCGAGCCCTTCGAGGTGCTGTGGTTCGCCGGGGCGGCGAAGACGATCGAACACCTCGACGCGGCCACGCGCGCGACGATGGACCCGTCGCTGGTGGAGATCGCCGAGCAGGGCGCCCGGTACAGCGCGGTCGAGTACCTGACCGCGATGGCCGTCCGCAACGACCTCGGCACGCTCATGGGCGCGTTCCACCGCAGCTACGACCTGCTGCTCACCCCGACCCTGCCGATCGCGGCGTTCCCGGTCGGACTGGAGGTGCCATCCGGGTCGGCGCCCCCGCGCTGGACGTCGTGGACGCCGTTCACCTACCCGTTCAACATGACCCAGCAGCCCGCGGCCAGCGTGCCCTGCGGGTTCACCGCCTCCGGGCTGCCGGTCGGGTTGCAGATCGTGGGCCCCCGGCTCGCCGACGCGGTGGTGCTGGCCGCCGCGGACGCGTTCCAGCAGGCGACCGACTGGCACCGCCGCCGGCCGGCGCTGCTCGCGTCTTGAGCCCCGGCGGGCGTCAGGTCGCGTCGGGGTCGATCGGCGGGCGCTCGCCGGGTGCGAGGCGCTCGGGTTCGGGGGCGGTGGCCGGGTGCCGGGTCTCGGCCGGCCCCGCGCCGGCAGCGGGCGCGCCGGCCGCGGGGGCGAACCCGTTCGGCTTCTGGGCCGGGCCGTCGTCGAACAGGGTGCGCCGGACGGCGGTGCGGGGGTTGAAGTCACGCAGCCCGCGCAGATCCTCGAGCGGCTTGCGCAGCTCGTCGAACTCGGGACCGAGCTCGTTGCGCAGCTGGTCACGGGCGCCGGTGGCGTACTCGCGCACCTGGCGCACGGTCCGGCCGAGCCAGGCCATGGCGGAGGGCAACCGCTCGGGACCCAGGATGAACAGCCCGGCCACGATCAGGACCAGGATCTCGCCCCAGCCGACGCTGTCGAACACGACGTCAGCGTAGGCGATGGTTCGGTCCCGGCATCAGTCGGAGCCGAGCACCGCCTGCACCGTGAGCGGGCGGCCGTCCCGGACCAGGTGCACCTGCACCGTGTCGCCGGGCTTGTGCTCGCGCACCGCGACCACCAGCTCGTCGGCCCCGGCGATGGTCCGGTCGTCCAGCTTGACGATCACGTCGCCCTCGACGACACCGGCTGCGGCCGCCGGGCCGCCGTCCACCACGTTCTGCACCTGGGCGCCGTCGGTGATGCCGTCGGTGACCGACTTGGTGTTGACGCCGAGGTCGGCGTGTTTGACGACCCCGGTGCGGATCAGCTCCTGGGCGATGCCGCGGGCGTCGTCGATGGGGATGGCGAACCCGAGGCCGATCGAGCCGCCCTCGCCCTGACCGAGGCTGCGGATCGCGGTGTTGATGCCGACCACGGCCCCCGTGGAGTCGACGAGCGGCCCGCCGGAGTTGCCGGGGTTGATCGCGGCGTCGGTCTGGATCGCGTCGATCACGGCGTTGGCGCCGGTCTCCCCGCTGTCGAGGCGCACCGGCCGGTTCAGCGCGCTCACGATGCCGTCGGTCACGGTGCCGGCCAGCCCGAGCGGCGACCCGATGGCGAGCACGCCGTCGCCGACCGCGAGCGAGTGCGACGACCCGATACGGGCCACGGTCGGGTTGCTCACCGCCACCTTGACCACGGCCAGGTCGGTCTTCGGGTCGCGCCCGACGATCTGCGCGGGTGTGCGGGTGCCGTCGCTGAAGATCGCCTCGATGTCGGAGCCCTGGGCGTCGGCCGCGGGTGCGACGACGTGGTTGTTGGTCAGCACGTACCCGGAGGGGTCGATGACGATCCCGGACCCGGTCCCGCCCTGGTCCCCCACCCGGATCTCGATCGAGACCACGGCGGGCACCACGCGTGCGGCGATGTCCGCGACGGAGCCCGGCGGACGTTCCTTCGCCGCGGTCACGGAGGTGAGCGTCGCCCCGGGCTCGGTGAGCGCCGAAGCGCCGTCCGCGGTCAGCCGGCCGATCAGCCCGCCTGCGGCTCCGATGAGCAGCGCCATGATGCCGAGCAGCGCCAGCGCCCGCGGCTCGACCCGTCGGCCGAACAGCACCTCGCGCACGCTCAGTCGTGCCCCCGGCCCCCCGGGAGCCGGCACGGCCGCGGGCTCGGCGGGCGCGGGGGGGCCGAGTTCGGCGGCGCTACCCGGGTTGCGCCACGGGTCGATGTCGGCCGGGACGTCCCCCGCGTTCCAGAAGGTGTCGGGTCCGGCCGGGTCCGTGCCGTTGTGCTGCGGGTCGGGCGGGCGCTGCAGCGCTGTGGTGTCGCCGGGGCCGCGGCCGAACGCGCCGGCCAGGGCGGGCGGTGGCGGCGGCGCCGGCGAGGATCCCGCGACCGGGCCGCCGTTGACCTGGTCGCCGCGGGCGAACCCGCCGCGCACACCGTCGGGGCGACCGAAAACCGACGCCGCCCCGGCGTCCACGGGCGGGCGCTCCAGCGGGCGCGGTCCCAGCCGCGGCGGCTCCGGCCCGGCCGCAGCGCGCTCGGCGGCGTCCTGCTCGTCGCTCATCGCGGGCCGGCTCTCCTGGGTGCGGGATCGGGCGGAAGACTCGCCTCCCAGCCTGCCTCAGGCCGGGTGAAGTCCGCGTAGCCGGGCGCCGCCGGGGCCGTCAGTGCTGCCCGGCGACCGGGAAGCTGGGGGGCATCGTGTCCAGGCGGTGGGTCAGGTCGGTCTGCGTCACCGTCGGGGACGGGGTCTCGGCCGCGGCGGGGGTCGCGGTCGCGCCGGAGGCCGGCGACATCCGGGCGTCGAGCACGGCACCGGCCTGCGCGCCGTTGCCGAGCAGGGAACCACCGAGGACGCCGCGGTCGGCGGCCGGCACCGCGGTGGGCGCGTCGATCGAGGCGGACGGCGCGGCGAGGGCCAGCGCGCCCAGGGCGAGCCCGGACACGGCGGCGCCCGCGCCCAGGCGCATCCGGCGATGCATCGTCGAGCGCCGGTCGGGCACGCTCCGGGGGACGCCTGCGCCGGGGGCGGGGCGCTCCGGCGGGTGCGGCGGCACCGCGGCCGGCGGGTGCGGCGGCACCGCGGCCGGCGTGGGCCGCAGCACGGAGACGAACCGGCCCTCGGCCGTCATCGCCAGCCCCGGGGGCGGGCCGGGGAGATCGGTGTCCTGCGGGATCGCCCGCAAGCTGGACAGCAGCGACGACGGCATGCTGGGCCCGGCGGCGGAGCGCAGCGCTGCCCGGACCTGTCCCTGCGCGATGACCTCGGCGGCACATTCGGGGCAGTGCGCGACGTGCTGGCTCGCCCGGGCGTGCGCGCCGGCCGTGAGCTCGTCGTCGACGAAGGCGACGATCGCATCCAGGGTCAGATGCGCCTCACCCCAGTCCGGCGCGCTCACCGAAAAGCGCCGGCGCGCATCGGTCATCCGTTGACCTCCCCAGCAAGAACGACAGGGCCCATGTCCGTCATCTCCGCCGTGGCCCGGCGACGCTCCAGCGCACTGCGAAGGGCTGCCCGGCCGCGATGGATCCTGCTTCGCACAGTACCCAGCTTCACGCCCAAGGTGGCACCGATCTCCTCGTAGGAGAGGCCCTCGACGTCACACAGCACCACCGCGGCGCGGAACTCCGGCGCCAACTCGTCGAGCGCCGCCTGCAGTGTCGGGTCGAGATGGGTCTCAGAGAACACGACCTCGGGCTCGGGCCCACCGCCGGGGATCCGGTCGGTGTCCTCCGGCAGGCCCTCCATCCGGACCCGGGCCCGGCGGCGCACCATGTCGAGGAACAGGTTCGTCGTGATGCGGTGCAGCCAGCCCTCGAAGGTGCCGGGCCGGTAGGACGCGAGCGAGCGGAACACCCGGATGAACGTCTCCTGGGTGAGGTCCTCGGCGTCGTGCGGGTTCCCGGTGAGCCGGTAGGCGAGACGGTAGACGCGGTCACCGTGCTCGCGCACGACCTCGTCCCAGCTCGGCGGCGTCCAGTCGGCGCCCTCCCCGGGCAGCACGGTAGCGGTCGGGGCCTGCGCCGTCGGCCGGGCACCGAGCTGTGCGGTGGCTGGGCGGTCGGTCATCGGGGGAGCGCACCTCCTGCGGCGGGTCGTACCGCTGTGGGGAAACGTCCCGCACGGTGCCCGTGTTCCCGGACCCCGGCGGGGCGACGGTCGACGACCCCGACCGTGCTGGTGACAACAGTCCCTTATGGGCGTGAAGGACGGGTGAGAAGCATCTGAGAAGAACCTGTGAATACGACGGACCGGTATCGCTGCGCAGTGCCGAATCCGCAGCGCAGTAGCCTCTTGACCATGACCGGCCCCGCTGACGACGTCCCGGGCGACGCCGCCACCGGCGCCACCGTTCGCGACTACGTCGAATCCTACCTCGCCGAGGACGACGTCCTGGCTGCCGCACGGGCCCGCGCCGCGGATGCCGGGAGCGTGCCGATCGGGCCCGGCGGCGGCGCCGGGCTGTGCTTCCTGGCCGCGACGATCGGGGCCCGCGCCGTGGTGGAGATCGGCACCGGGACGGGCGTCAGCGGGCTGTGGCTGCTGCGCGGGATGGCTCCCGACGGCGTGCTGACCTCGATCGACATCGACCCGGAGCAGCAGCGCGGCGCCCGCAGCGGGTTCATCGAGGCCGGCTACGGGCCCTCCCGGCTGCGGCTGATCAACGGGATGGCGCTGGAGGTGCTTCCCCGGCTCACCGACGGCGGCTACGACCTGGTGTTCGTCGACGCGGAGCGGTCCGAGTACACCCGCTACCTCGACGAGGCGATCCGGCTGCTGCGCCCCGGCGGGGTGGTCGCGCTCAACCACGCCCTCGGTCACGGCCGGGTGGCCGATCCCGGCGCCCACGACGCCGACACGCTCGCGCTGCGCGAGGTGACCCACCAGGTCCGCGCGGACGAGCGACTGGTCTCGGTGCTGCTACCCCTCGGGGCGGGTCTGCTCGTGGCGACGAAGGTGCGGTAGGCCCGCGCCGGCACGGTCGCGGAGCACCCGCTCAGAGCGCGGTCGCGCCCTTGCCGAGCACGACGACCCCGCCCGGGCTCACCGTGTAGCGCGCCCGGTCCAGCGCGAGGTCGACCCCGACGAGCGCGCCGTCGGGCACCACCACGTTCTTGTCCAGGATCGCGCCGCGCACCACCGCGCCGCGCCCGATCCGGGCACCCGGCAGCAGCACGGAGTCCGAAACCTCGGCACCGGCCTGGATGATCACGTTCGGGCTGATCACAGAACGGCGCACGATGGCCCCGGAGATGATCGTGCCGGCACCGACGATCGAGTCCTGCGCGATGCCGCCCTCGACGAACTTGGCCGGGGGCAGCGGCGGCGTCGCCGTGCGGATCGGCCACCGGTCGTTGTAGAGGTTGAAGATCGGGTGTACCGAGACGAGGTCGGTGTGTGCGTCGTAGTAAGCGTCGACCGTGCCGACGTCGCGCCAGTAGCCGGAGTCGCGGTCCGTGGCGCCGGGGACCACGTTGTCGGCGAAGTCGTAGACGTGGGCGTCACCCTCGCGGACCAGCCGCGGGATGATGTCGCCGCCCATGTCGTGGTCGGAGTCGCCGTCCTCGGCATCGGCGCGCAGCGCGTCGAGCAGCACCTCGGTGGTGAAGACGTAGTTGCCCATGGAGGCGAACGTCACGTCCGGGTCGTCGGGCACCGCGGGCGGTTCGGACGGCTTCTCCAGGAAGTCGACGATCCGGCCTTCGGCGTCGGAGTTGATGCAGCCGAACGCCTTCGCCTCCGCGCGCGGCACCCGGATCCCGGCCACGGTGACGCCGGCCCCGCTGGTGATGTGCTGGGCGAGCATCTGGCCCGGGTCCATGCGGTAGACGTGGTCGGCCCCGAACACCGCGATGTAGTCGGGTCGCTCGTCGTAGACGAGGTTCAGGCTCTGGAAGATCGCGTCAGCGCTGCCGGTGTACCAACGCCGGCCGAGCCGCTGCTGGGCCGGGACCGTGGTGATGTACTGCCCGAGCACGCTGGACAGCCGCCACGTCGTGGAGATGTGCCGGTCCAGCGAGTGCGACTTGTACTGCGTCAGCACGCAGATCCGGTGCAGCCCGGCGTTGACCAGGTTGGACAGCACGAAGTCGATCAATCGGTAGTTCCCGCCGAACGGCACGGCCGGCTTGGCCCGGTCGGCCGTCAGCGGCCACAGCCGCTTTCCCTCACCGCCGGCCAGCACGATGCCGAGCACGTTGGCCGGCAGCCCACCGGGTGCGGCAGGGATTCGCCCCGAGGTCATCGACGCCACTCGCTCATCCAGGCTCCGCCGGACCGGACATCCAGCAGGCATCGTGCGGTCACACCGAGGACCTTAGTGGGAGTTCACAAGGACCGGCCACATCTAGAGCCCGGCATGGCGCGGACTCGGCTCGGCCGCACGGAGGAAGTAGCGTGCTCCGGGTGCGCATCGGTCTGCTCACCCGTGAATACCCCCCCGACGTGTACGGCGGTGCCGGCGTCCATGTCGGGCACCTGGTTCCGGCGCTACGCGGGCTGAGCCCGGACGTCACCGTCGACGTGCACTGTTTCGGCGAGGCCCGGGACGGTCAGCCCGGCACCTACGCCTACCAGCCGCCGGACGCCCTGGCCGACGCGAACCCGGCGCTGCAGACCCTCGGCGTCGACCTGTCGATGGTCGCCGGGCTGGCCGGCGTCGACGTGGCGCACTCGCACACCTGGTACGCCAACATGGCCGGGCACCTGGCGAAGGTGCTGCACGACGTGCCGCACGTGGTGACCGCGCACTCGCTGGAGCCGCGCCGGCCGTGGAAGGCCGAGCAGCTCGGCGGCGGCTACCGGCTGTCGTCCTGGGTGGAGCGGACCGCCTACGAGCACGCCGACGCCGTCATCGCGGTCAGCGAGGGCATGCGCTCCGACGTGCTGGACTGCTACCCCACGCTCGACCCGGCCCGGGTGCACGTGGTGCACAACGGCATCGACACCGGCTTCTACCGGCCCGATCCGGCGCGCGACGCGGTGCGCGCGGCCGGGGTCGATCCGGACCGGCCCATCGTCGTGTTCGTCGGGCGGATCACCCGGCAGAAGGGGCTCGGGCACCTCGTCGAGGCGGCGCACGCGATCAGCCACGACGCCCAGATCGTGCTGTGCGCGGGCGCGCCGGACACGCGCGAGATCGCCGAGGAGACCGAGAAGGCCGTCGCCGAGCTGTCCGCGGCGCGGCCCGGGGTGCTCTGGGTGCGCCGGATGCTCGAGACCGCCGAGATCCGCCAGCTGCTCTCCGCGGCGACCGTGTTCGTCTGTCCCTCGGTCTACGAGCCGCTGGGCATCGTCAATCTGGAGGCGATGGCGTGCGGGACCGCGGTGGTGGCCTCCGACGTGGGTGGCATCCCAGAGGTCGTCGACGACGGCGTCACCGGGCTGCTCGTGCACTTCGACGAGCACCACGTCGAGGAGTTCCGGGCCGGGCTCGCGAAAGCGGTCAACACGGTGCTGGCCGACCCCGAGCGGGCCGCGCAGATGGGCCGGGCGGGCAGGGAGCGCGCCGAGCGGGAGTTCTCCTGGGAGCAGGCCGCGCAGCGGACGATGGAGATCTACCGAAGCCTCTGAGTGGCCGGCGCCGGCCTGCGCGGGTCGCGGCGGCGTGGCTCCGGTGGCCCGGCCGCAGCACCGGCCGGGCCACCGGGTGGGCGGTCAGCCCGACGCCGCCTTCAGCGCGTCGCCCAGGTCGCTGGCCTCTTCGGGGGTCATCTCCACGACCAGGCGACCACCGCCCTCGAGCGGTACGCGCATCACGATGCCCCGACCCTCCTTGGTCACTTCCAGGGGACCGTCGCCGGTCCGGGGCTTCATCGCCGCCATCTCGTGCTCCCTCCGTTGTCTCTCGTTCAGGGCGCCGGTGCGCTTGGGGAGCGCGCACGGGCGGGATGTGTGTGGATATTCTCCCCCATCGCTCTGTGTGGAGTACAACCGAGGCGATCAACTCGTCTGGGAGACGACTGGCGTTCACACTGTGCAATCGTTGTGTCGCCGCACGTTAGCGGTCGGCCCGCGCGGCGCGCCAGCATTCCGCGATGTGGTCGTCGACCAGACCGGCGGCCTGCATCAGCGCGTAGCACGTCGTCGGCCCGACGAAGCGCAGCCCGCGCCGCTTGAGTTCCTTCGCCATCGCCGTGGACTCCGGCGTGGTGGCCGGGACGGCGTCGATCGTGGCGGGCCGCGGGTGTCGCTGCGGGTCCGGCGCGAACGACCACAACAGCTCGTCGAGCGGGGTGCCCAGGTCGAGCACCACCCGGGCGTTGTGCACCGTCGCCTCGATCTTGCTGCGGTTGCGGACGATGCCGGCGTCCCCGAGCAGGCGGGCCACGTCGGAGTCGGTGAAGCGGGCCACCGCCGCGGGATCGAACCCGGCGAACGCGGCCCGGAACGCCGGCCGCTTGCGCAGGATGACCAGCCAGGACAAGCCGGACTGGAAGCCCTCCAGGCTGAGCCGTTCGAACAACGCGGCGACCCCGTGCAGCGGCACGCCCCACTCGTCGTCGTGATAGGCGACGTACTCCGGCGCGGAGGTCGCCCACGCGCAGCGCACCCGGCCGTCGGGTGCGGTCGTCACGGCGGGTTCGGCCACCTCAGTGCGCCCGGCCCTGCTGGTACGCCGCCTCGCACTGCCGCGCCAGCCGTCCCAGCGAATACGCCACGCCCGCCCGGAACGCCGGGCGGACCAGCGGCCAGCCCGCCCGGCCGAGCGCCCCGAGCGGCAGCTCCAGCAGCTCGCTCCACAGGAACCGGGACCGGTCCGGGCCCACCCCGGCGACCTCGAACACGCCGTCACCGCGGACCACCGCGCCGGTGTGCCGGACGACGCACCGGAACGGGCCGCCCGGTGCCGACGCGGTCCACTCGGTGATCTCCATGGTGTCCGGTACCCCGAGCGGCCCGACCCCGGTGACCGCACGCAGCGTCGAGCCGACCGACCGGCCGTCGCCGCCGGTCACCTCGACCCGGGTGCCGAGCATCCAGTCGCCCTGGCCCGCCCAGTCGGTGACCGCCGCCCAGACGGCCTCGGCCGGCGCGGCCACGTCCACCGGGACGGTCAGCTCGACGCGGCCGGCACTCATCCGCCGTCCTCCGCGCGGTGCGCGCCACCCGCGGGGGCACGTTCCTCCAACTCCATGATCCGGGTCCGCAGCTCGTCCCGGTCCGCGCTCACCCGGTCCAACTCGGCGGCCAGCCGATCCAGCACCCAGTCCACCTCGCCCATCCGGTAGCCCCGGACCACCTGCTGGAACCGCAGCTCACGCACGTCCTGGCCGCTGATCCCATCGGTCGGCAGCCGGGTGGGCGTCGCACCGGGCGCCAGTGGGGCCAGCTCCTCGCCGCGCCCGAAGACCGCGGCGGCCAGCGCGAACACCACCGCGGCCACCACCCCGACGACGAGCAGGTAGATCAGCGCCGTACCCATGCTCGAATCTCATCACGCGGGTTCAGCCCACGCGACCGCGCGGGGCCGAGATCTCCCTCATCGGCGGCCGCTCGACCACCTCGATGTGCTGGGTCGACGGCAGCCACTCGCCGTCCATCTGCAGGAACTGGGTGAGCGCGGCGCCGCTGTCGGATCTGCCCCCGGCCACGTCACAGCGGTGCAGCACGGCACCGAGGATCTGCCGGGCCATCACCCCGAGCTGCAGCAGCGAGCGGTTGCGGTGCTTGCGGACGCCGAGGTTGACCTGCGCCAGGCCGTCGAGGCCGAGCCGGTCGCACGCATCGATCAACAGCCCGATCTCCACCCCGTAGCCGGCCGCGAAGGGCACCGACTCGAGCAGCTCACGGGTGGCGGCGTACTCCCCACCGAGCGGCTGAACGATCCCGGACAGCTCGGGGCGCAACGCGGCCAGCAGGGGGCGGGCCAGTAGTTCGGTGACCCGGCCGCCGCCGGTGTCGGCCTGGGTGGTCTCCAGCCGCAGCGGGCGCCGGTAGAAGCCCTTGACCAGGCCGATCCCGGGCACGGTGAGCAGCGGCCCGAGCAGCGCCGGGACGAATCCGGGATCGAAGTCGACGAGGTCGGAGTCGAGAAAGACGATCAGGTCGCCACTGGTCGCGGCCAGCGAGCGCCACAGCACCTCGCCCTTGCCCGGCACCGGCTCCAGGTCGGGGACGACGTCGGTGCGGTGGACCACCCGGGCGCCCGCCGCGGTGGCCACCTCGACGGTCCGGTCGGTCGACCCGGAGTCGACGACGACCAGTTCGTCCACCAGCGGCGCCGGACCCCGGGTGAACGGCACGATGGCCGCGACGATGGCGCCGACGGTGGCCTCCTCGTCGAGCGCGGGCAGGACCACCGACACCCGCCGGCCGTCCTTGCCCGCAGTGAGGTCCGCCACGGGCCAATCGGGGCTCTGCCACGTGCGATGCGCGAACCACTGCTCGGTGACCGGGTCCATGGGCCTCCCCTCTCAGTGCCGATACCTACCTGCCGATACCTGCCTGCCGATACCTGCCTGCCGATACCTGCCAGACCGATGCTGCCGGTGCCGACGCGTGCCGGTGCGTGACGCCCGGGAGCCGGCTGCCGTGCCGGTGCACGGGCCTGCGGGCGGAGCTCAGGCGAGTGCGCGCACGGTACGCCGCGGCAGCCGGGTACCTGCGATGGCCGCGACCATGTCGACGGTCCGCCGCGTCGCAGCCACCTCGTGGGCGCGGAACACCCGTGCTCCGGCGGACGCGGCGAGCGCGGTCGCGGCCAGCGTGCCCTCCAGTCGCTCGGTCAGCCCCACACCCAGGGCCTCCCCGACGAAGTCCTTGTTCGACAACGCCATCAGCACCGGCCAGCCGGTGGCGACCAGTTGGTCGACGCCACGCAGCAGCGCGAGGCCGTGCCAGGTGTTCTTCCCGAAGTCGTGCGTCGGGTCGATCAGGATGCCCTCGCGCGGCACACCCAGCTCGACCAGCCGCTCGGCCTGCCCGCAGACGTCGGCCAGCACGTCGGCGACGACGTCGGCGTAGCGGACCCGGTGCGGGCGCCGCCGCGGCACCGCACCCCCGGTGTGCGAGCAGACGATCCCGGCGCCGGTCTCGGCGGCGACCTCGCCCAGCGTCGGGTCGGCGCCGGCCCAGGTGTCGTTGAGCAGGTCCGCACCCTCGGCGACCGCGAGCCGGCCCACCTCACCGCGCCAGGTGTCGACGCTGATCACGATGTCGGCGTACCTGGCGCGGACGGCGGCGACGAACGGCACCACCCGGCGGATCTCCTCGCCGGCGTCGACGACCGCGCCCGGGCCTGCCTTCACCCCGCCGATGTCGATGATGTCGGCGCCCTCGCCCACCGCGCGGTCCACGGCGGCCATCGCGGCGTCGTCGGCGAAGGTGGCGCCGCGGTCGTAGAACGAGTCCGGGGTGCGGTTCACGATCGCCATCACCAGCGCCCGATCCGCCGCCGGCTCGCGCTTGCCGAACCGGAGCGTCGCCGTCCCCGCGCTGATCACAGCTCCGATCGTGACACGTCTGCGGGCGAGCCGCAGGCGTCCAGGGCTGCCGTCACATCGGCGACGACGATCAGCCGATCCAGCGCACGCGTGTTGGCGAAACCCCGTTCGACCAGCTCGCTCAACCAGGTCAGCAGCCCGGTGTAGTGCCCGTCCGGGTCGAGCAGCACGACCGGCTTGGCGTGCATGCCCAGCGAGCCGGCCGTCCAGACCTCGAACAGCTCCTCGCACGTGCCGATCCCGCCCGGCAGGGTCAGGAACGCGTCGGCGTGCGCCTCCATCAGCGCTTTGCGCTCGCGCATGGTGTCGGTGACCAGCAACTCGTCGGAGAGGGAGTCGGCGACCTCGCGGTCGACCAGCGCCCGCGGGATGACCCCGGTGGTGCGGGCCCCGCCGGCCCGGGCGCCCGCCGCGACGGCGCCCATCATCGACACCCGCCCGCCCCCGGAGACCAGGCTCCAGCCGCGGGCGGCGATCTCCCGGCCGACCTCCTCGGCCAGCTCCTTGTAGTGCGCCGGGACGGCCTCCGAGGAGGCGCAGTAGACGCAGACGGTGCGGCTCAATGCGTCTCCTCCCAGGCGCGGTAGGCCTCGTGGACCACCTTGACCGCGTCGTCGACCTCGTCGGTGAGGTGCAGCAGTTGCAGGTCGTTCTCGCCGACCTTGCCGCTGCCGAGCACGGAGCTCGCGATCCAGTCGTAGAGCCCGCCCCAGTAATCCCGGCCGAGCAGCACGACCGGGAACTTGGTGACCTTCTTGGTCTGCACCAGGGTGAGTGCCTCGAACAGCTCGTCGAGCGTCCCGAATCCGCCGGGCAGGCACACGAACGCCTGCGAGTACTTGACGAACATCGTCTTGCGGGCGAAGAAGTACCGGAAGTTGATGCCGAGGTCGACCCAGTTGTTCAGGCCCTGCTCGAACGGCAGCTCGATGCCCAGCCCGACGCTCAGCCCACCGGCCTCCGAGCACCCCCGGTTGGCCGCCTCCATCGTGCCCGGGCCGCCCCCGGTGATCACCGCGAAGCCCGCCTCGGCGAGCGCGGCGCCCAGCTCCCGGCCCTGGGTGTACTCGGGGTGGTCGCGCGGGGTGCGCGCGGAGCCGAACACGGTGACGGCGCGCGGCAGCTCGGCGAGCGCCCCGAAGCCCTCGACGAACTCGGCCTGGATGCGCAGCACCCGCCACGGGTCGGTGTGCACCCAGTCGCTCGGGCCGCGCGAGTCGAGCAGCCGCTGATCGGTGGTCGTCAGCTCCTTGCGGTGCTCGCGGCGCAGCACGACCGGACCGCGCAGTTTCTCCTCGGGACGCTGGTCGCCGCCACTCATGGTCATGAAGCCAGGGTAGTGAGCGGAGGTGTCAGCCCAGGAAACGCCTGAGCACGTCCGTGCTGCGGTTGATCACCCGGGTGTCGACGTGCTCCTCGCGGGTGTGTGCGAGGTTCGGGTCGCCCGGGCCGTAGTTGATCGCGGGGATGCCGAGGGCGGCGAACCGGGACACGTCGGTCCAGCCGTACTTGGCGTGCGCGGTGGTACCGGTGGCGGCGAGGAACTGCTGCGCGGAGGGGGCGGTCAGGCCGGGCAGCGCACCCGGCGACAGATCGGTGACGGTCAGGTCGTACCCGGCGAAGACGTCCCGGACGTGCGCCAGCGCGGCGTCGGCGGAGCGGTCCGGGGCGAACCGGAAGTTCACCGTGACCACGCACTCGTCGGGGACGACGTTGCCGGCGACCCCGCCCGCGATACGCACCGCCTGCAGGCCCTCGCGGTACACGCAGCCGTCGATGTCGACGTCGCGCGGGCTGTAGGCGCCCAGCCGGGCGAGGACCTCCGCGGCGTGGTGCACCGCGTTGTCACCCAGCCAGGACCGCGCCGAGTGCGCGCGCCGGCCGTGGGTGCGGATCTCCACGCGCAGCGTGCCCTGGCAGCCGGCCTCGACGGTGCCGCCCGTCGGCTCGCCGAGGATCGCGAGGTCGGCACGCAGCCACTCCGGCAGCTCGCGTTCGATGCGACCCAGCCCGTTGCGGTCGGCCTCGATCTCCTCGCAGTCGTAGAACACGAGCGTCAGGTCGTGGCGGGGCTCGGTCAAGGTGGCGGCCAGGTGGGCGAAGACGGCGTCGCCGGCCTTCATGTCGGACGTGCCGCAGCCGTAGAGCAGGTCGCCCTCGCGGTGGCTGGGCAGGTTGTCCGCGATCGGCACGGTGTCGATGTGCCCGGCCAGCAGCACCCGCTGGTCACGGCCGAGGCGGGTGCGGGCCAGCACCGCCGCCCCGGACCGGATCACCTCGAGGTGGGGGGCCTGCTCGCGCAGCGCGCGCTCCAGCGCGTCGGACAGCGTCGCCTCGGCACCGGACACGCTCGGCACGTCGACCAGCGCCGCGGTCAGCTCGACGGGGTCCGCGGTGAGGTCCAGCATCGGGACGGTGGTGGTCACGGTCGCCGACGCTACCCGGGGGCGCATCCGGAGGACGGCCGGCCGCGCGCTCGGATAAATTCGACGTCCGTGAGCACCACATTGCGCCACGAAGGCGCCTCCGGCACCGGCCTGGCGACCGTGACCGCCGACGGCACCGTTCTCGACACCTGGTACCCCGCCCCCGCGCTGGGGGCTGATGCCGCCGATGTCGCCGCCGACCTGGAACCGCTCACCGGCACCGACGATGCACGCGGCGTCTCGACCGTCGTGGTGCGCACCTCGATCGACTCCCTCGCCGAACCGCCGGTCGACGCGCGCGACGTCTACCTGCGGCTGCACCTGCTCAGCCACCGGCTGGTGCGCCCGCACGAGGTCAGCCTCGACGGGCAGTTCGGGCTGCTCGCCAACGTCGTCTGGACCAACCACGGTCCGGCCCCGGTCGCCGGGTTCGACCTGGTCCGAGCCCGCCTGCGGGCCCGCGGCCCGGTCACCGTCCACAGCGTGGACAAGTTCCCCCGGATGGTCGACTACGTGGTGCCGTCCGGGGTCCGCATCGGAGATGCCGACCGGGTGCGCCTGGGCGCCCACCTGGCCGAGGGCACCACGGTCATGCACGAAGGTTTCGTGAACTTCAACGCCGGCACGCTCGGCGCCTCCATGGTCGAGGGCCGCATCTCGGCCGGTGTCGTGGTCGGCGACGGGTCGGACCTCGGCGGCGGCGCCTCGGTCATGGGCACGCTGTCCGGCGGCGGCAAGGAGGTCATCTCGGTGGGCCGGCGCTGCCTGATCGGCGCCAACGCCGGGATCGGCATCTCGCTCGGGGACGACTGCGTGGTCGAGGCCGGGCTCTACGTCACCGCCGGGACGAAGGTGACGCTGCCCGACGGCAGCACGGTCCCGGCCCGGACCCTGTCCGGCCAGAACGGGCTGCTGCTGCGCCGCAACTCGGTGACCGGCGCCGTGGAGGCCCTCCCCCGGACCGGTGACGGGATCGCGCTCAACGCCGCCCTGCACGCCAACTGAGCCGCCGGGGACGCGGCGGCGGGCTCGAATAGAGTTTCCGCCCGTGCCCTCCGCCGCCCCCCGCCGAGCGCAGCGTTCCGGGAACGACGCGCCGCAGTTGCTGCTCGCGCTGCCCACGCCGCTGACCGCCGCCCCTGCCGACCCCCCGGCGCACCACGTCCGCGCGGCGCTCGACCTGCGGCTGCGCGCGCTGCTCAAGCACGACCCGGGCACCCGCACCGGGGAAGACATCGAGGACCTGCACCAGATGCGGGTCTCGGTGCGTCGGATGCGCGCGGCACTGAAGGCGGCCCGGCCGCTGCTCGACGCCGCGTGGGCCGACGGGCTGCGCGCCGAGCTGGGTTGGCTGGGCCGGGCTCTGGGGCCGGTCCGCGATCTCGACGTCATGCTGCTGCGGCTGCGCGGCGAGGCCGCCGCCCTGCCGGCCGGCGAGCAGGATGCCGCCGAGCGGCTGGTCGCGGCGCTGGTGGCCGAGCGCGAGACGGCACGGGCCGACATGCTCCGGGCCCTCGAGGCGCCGCGCTACACGGCGCTGCTGGAGCGCATCGTCGACGCGATCCGGCTGCCGCTGCCCACCCCGTCGGCCACCCGGGCCCAGCCGGAGCTGGCCGACCTGGTCCGCGCCGAGGCCCGCAAGCTGGGCAAGGCCGTCGAACGAGCGGGCGAGGACCCGCCGGACGAGACGCTGCACGCGCTGCGGATCCTCGGCAAGCGGGTGCGCTACACCGGCGAGCTGGTGGAGCCCGCACTGGGCAAGCCGGTGAAGCGGCTGCTCAGCGCGACCGCGGTGCTGCAGGAGGTGCTCGGCGACCACCAGGACGCGTGCGTCGCCGAGCAGCGGATCCGCGAGCTGCTCGACGGTCTGGGCGAGTACCCCGACGCGCACGTCGTGTTCGTCGCGGGCCGGCTCGTGGAGCGCGAACGCGCCCGGGCCGACCAGAAGCGCACCGAGTGGTGGGCGGCGTGGCTGCAGGTCAAGGAGCGTGCCGCGGCGCTGTGAGCCCCGGGTCCGGGCCGGCGGCGTCCCCGTCCGCCGGTTCGGCCGTCGGCGCGTCCGGGCGTCGGTCGCCGATCCGCAGGATCGCCCCGGCCTCCAGGGCGGCCGCCACGAGGATCACCGCGAGTGCCGCGGCGAACCCGCCGGTGACGTCGATGAGCAGGCCCATCAGCAGCGGGCCGAGCCCGGCGGCGAGGTAACCGACGCCGAGCGCGAGCCCGCTCGTCGCCGCGCTGGCCGCCCCGTGCGGGGTGCGCCACGCGATCACGGTCAGGCCCAGCGGGAACCCCGCTCCCAGCCCGATGCCCAGCAGCACCGCCCACAGCCAGGCCCCGACGACCGGGGGGTCGGGCAGCAGCAGCGCGCCCAGAGTGCCGGCCACGCACGAGCCCAGCATCACCAGCGACCAGAACCGCCAGCGGTACCGGCGCTCGGCCAGCGCCGGGGTGAGCAGGGCGGCCGGGATCTGGGAGACGCTCCACACCGCCAGCAGCAGCCCGGCGCGCTGCGAACTCCAGCCGTGGCTCTGGTAGTACGGCGACAGCCAGGTCAGCCAGCCGTAGAACATCGCCGAGGTGCCGGCCTGGAAGCAGGCGGCCTGCCGGGCGAACCGGTCGCGCAGCGGCAGCCGGATCCGCGGCGCGGCCTGATCCCGCGGGACGATCCGGCGCGCGATCGGGATCCACACGACCACCGCCAGCACGGCCGGCACCGCCCAGACCGCCAGCGAGAACGACCAGCCACCGAGCCCCACGGCCACCGGCACCGCGATCGCGCTGGCGACCGTGGCGCCGACCATCATCGAGACGACGTAGCCGCCGGTGGCCGCGCCGGCCCGGGCCGCCAGGTGCTCCTTGACCACCCCGGTGAGCAGCACGCCGGCCAGCCCGATGCCGAGCCCGAGCAGCAGGCTGCCGCCGATCAGCGGCGCCAAGGCCGGGTAGCCGCGCACGATGCTGCCGAGGCCGACGAGCCCGACGGACGCGCCGAGGGCGCGTTCCCGGCCGAACCGGGTGCCGAGCGCAGGGCCGGCGAACGAGCCAGCGGCCATCATCAGGATCGCCGCGGCCTGGACCAGCCCGGCCGCGCCGGCGGAGATGCCCAGGTCGCTGCGCACGGTCTCCAGCAGCGGCGGGTAGCCGGCCAGCGCCGCACGGAGGTTGGCGGCGAGCGCCAGCATCCCGAGCAGCACGGTCACCGTGCGGGCCGGCCGCCGGGTGCGGGCCCTGTCGGGATCGGAGGCGGTCACGCCGGTGTCAGCCGGCGCACCGCTGCTTCGATCCGTTCATCACTTGCGGTGACGGCCACGCGCACGTGCTGCGCGCCCGCCGGACCGTAGAACTCTCCCGGGGCCACCAGGACACCTTGCGTGGCGAGGTCCCGCACCGTCAACCGTGACGGACGTCCCGCCGTGGCCCACAGGTAGAGCCCGGCCTCGGAGTGGTCGATCCGCAGCCCGGCCGCCTCCAGCGCCGCGCGCAGCCGGGCCCGCCGCCGGTCGTAGATCGCGGCCTGTGCGGCCACGTGCGCGTCGTCGGACACCGCGGCCTGCATGGCCGCCTGCACCGGCCGCGGCACGATCATGCCGGCGTGCTTGCGCACCTCGAGCAGCGCCGAGACCAGCGACGGGTCGCCGGCGACGAACGCGGCCCGGTAACCGGCCAGGTTCGACGACTTCGACATCGAGTGCACCGCGAGCAGGCCTTCGTGCCGGCCCCCGCTGACATCGGGGTGCAGCACCGACGTCGCCCGGTGCGGCGGCGCGGACAGCGCGAGATAGCACTCGTCGGACGCCACGGTCGCGCCCATGGCCCGGGCCGTGTCGACGGCCTCGCGCAGCGCGGACGCGGACAGCACCCGCCCCGTCGGGTTCGACGGCGAGTTCAGCCAGAGCAGCCGGGTGCCCGGCGGGGGCGTCTCGCCGTCGGCGAGGCGCACCACCGTCGCCCCGGCCAGCAGCGCGCCGACCTCGTAGGTCGGGTACGCGAGCTCGGGCACGGCGACGATGTCCCCGCGGCCGAGCCCGAGCAGCGTGGGCAACCAGGCGACCAGCTCCTTGGAGCCGATCGTCGGCAGCACCGCCGCCGGGTCGACCGGGGTGGTGCCGAACCGGCGGACGAGGGACTCGGCCACCGCCTGGCGCAGCTCGGCGGGCCCGTGCGTCGTCGGGTAACCCGGCTCGTCGGCGGCCGTTCCGGCCAGTGCGGCGCGGACGACGGCGGGAACCGGGTCGACCGGCGTCCCCACGGAGAGATCGACGATCCCGTCCGGGTGCGCGGCGGCGAGGGACTTGTCCTCGGTCAGCGAGTCCCAGGGGAAATCGGGAAGAGCGGTACGGCCCTGCACTGATGCTTCGACTCTGCGAGCAGGTCTCACTCGTCGTGCGACTGGGGCGGCAGGCTCGCGGCCGGCTCGACGTCCTTGTCGACCTTGCCGACCTTCGACGCGCCGCCGGGCGAGCCGAGCTCGGCGAAGAAATCGGCGTTGGCCTTGGTGTAGGCGGCCCACTGCTCGGGCACGTCGTCCTCGTAGTAGATGGCCTCGACCGGGCAGACCGGCTCGCAGGCACCGCAGTCGACGCACTCGTCCGGGTGGATGTACATCATCCGCCCGCCCTCGTAGATGCAGTCCACCGGGCACTCTTCGATGCACGCCTTGTCGAGCAGGTCGACGCAGGGCTCGGCGATGACGTAGGTCACTTCGGTGGTCCTCCACTCGGGCAGCACGGCGGCTCTCAGTATGTATCGCGATGTGATCGCATCAAGAGCCGGGGCGATGTGACGCCTACGGCAGATTAGCCCGCGCGTGCTCGCGTGTCAGAGGAGAGGATGCCCTCAGTGAACGGCGCAGTGGAAGGTGCGGTGGAAGGCTCCGTGGACGACATCGACGGGCTGCTGGGCACGCGCGTGTCGCTGCGGTACCGGATCGGCGAGCGCGACGGCAGGCCGTTGTTCACCGACGCCGTCGGCGAGCTCGCCGACGGCGGTGAGCGCGACGGCGTCGCCACCGTCGTCGTCTCGACCCGGCGCGGACCGGTCCGGGTCGACCGGGCGGCCGTCGTGGCGGTTCGCGCCGTGCCGCCGGCGCCGCCGAAGCGGCCCTCGTGGTCGGCGGTGGGCCGCCTCGAGTCGCTGTGCGCCGACGCCTGGCCCGCGCAGGCCGACCGGCAGCTCGGGTCCTGGCGGCTGCGGGCCGCGGGCGGCTTCACCGGCCGGGCGAACGCCGCGCTGGCGATCGGTGACCCCGGGCTGCCGATCACCGACGCCCTCGACGCCGTCCGGGCGTTCACCGCGGAACACGGGATCGCGCCGCGGGTGCAGACCCCGATCGGTGGCCCGTGGTCGCGGGCGGTGGCCGGGCATGGCTGGGTTCTCGACTCCGGGCACGAGGCCGGGGCCGAGGTCGCGGTGCTGGTCGCCGGCCTCGACCGGCTGGGCGCGGCGTCCGCGGCGGAGGTCGAGCTCGCCGGGACCGCGACCGGCGAGTGGTGGGACGCCACCCTCGGCGGCCCGCCGACCGCGGTGCAGCGCCACGTCCTGGAGCCGGGCCCCGGCGGCCCGCGGACGGCGTTCGGCCTGGCCCGCGACCCCGGCGGCCGCCCGCTCGGGGTGATCCGGGCCGCGGTCGTCGAGGACCACCTGCACCTGGCCCGGCTGGCGGTCGTCCCCGGCGCGCGCCGCGGCGGGGTGGGCGCGGCGCTGACGGCTGCGGCGGCGCGCTGGGGGCTCGAGCACGGCGCGCGCTGGGCGGTGCTGCAGGTCGCGGTGCACAACACCGGGGCGCGGGCGTTCTACGACCGGCTCGGCGCCACCGAGCACCACCGCTACCACTACCTGGTGCCGCCCACCGCGCGGTGATCGGCGGCCGGTGGGCTCAGCGGGACGCCCCGCCGTCGGCCGCCCGGTCGGCGTACCCGGCGTCCAGGACCCGCCGCAGGGTCAGCAGCCCGGCGCCCAGGCCCGCGACGACGAGCAGCAGCGACTGCCAGGTGGCCGGCAGCAGCACGTCCCCGCCCGGGCCGCCGAGTCCGAGCACCCCGACCACCAGCAGCCAGATCAGCACCGGGGAGCCCGCCACGCCGGGGGTGGGCGCGACGAGGGCCGCGCTGCGGACCAGCCACGGCATCGTCAGCAGCACCGCGAGGGTGCCGATCGGCGCCGGGACCGCACCCAGGTAGAGCGGCTGGAACATCAGCTCGCCCGCCGCCAGCAGCGCGGAGTCGACCAGCAGCAGCGCCAGCAGCAGGATGCGCATCAGGGCCTGATCCCGGCGAACAGGTCGGTCTCCGGCGCGGTCGCCCCGCCGGCCAGCACGAAGGTCTCGACGTCGAGCAGCGGCTGCGCGACGTTGTTGCTCATCGCGTAGGCGACCCGGCTGTCGTGCCCGGGGTCCTCCCACACCGCGATCTGGGTGGCGTGCGCGCGCATCGCGGCGATCCGGGCCCGCCGCTGCGCGGTGACGTCGATCCGGGTGGTGATCTCGGCGTCGGGCACGCTGGGCAGCTCGTCGGGGGCGGGCAGCCGGAACGGCATGCCCGGGGCTCCGGCGAGATCGGCCAGCCCGGCGTCGAGCGCCGAGCGGCCGACGGCGGCGAAGTAGACCTTCTGCACGTCCGGTGTGCGAGCCGCAGCCTCGACGGCGATGTGGTGCGCCCGGACGTGGTCGGGGTGGCCGTAGCCACCGTCGTCGGCGTAGCTGACGACGACCTGCGGGCGCAGCTCGGCGAGCACCGCGGCCAGCATCCCGGCCTGCTCGTCGAGCTTCTCCGGCGCGGCGAACGCGCGCGGGTGCAGCTCGTCCGGGAGTGCCGCGCGCACGCCGTGCCCGGCCAGCACCATCCCGGAGTCACGCCAGCGACCCACTCCGCCGAGGAAGCGGTGGTCGCGCAGGCCGAGCGCGGCGGTCGCGCGGGCCAGCTCACCACTCCGGTAGCCACCCAGCTGATCGGCCTGATCGGCCGCCAGCTGGGCCAGCTCCGGCGGGATGACCTCGCCCTCTTCGCCGAGGGTGCAGGTCACCACGGTGACGGCGGCGTCCGGGTCGGCGGCGTAGCGGGCGATGGTGCCGCCGGTGGTCAGCGTCTCGTCGTCCGGGTGGGCGTGCACCAGGACCAGTCGACGCGCGGGGAGCATCACGGCGTCAGCATCGCAATCAGCAGCCTCATCGCTGTTCCCGGGTGCCCGCACACAGCACGGAGCCGCTGCTCGCGGTCGCCTAGATGTAGTGACCCGGCACCTTGTTGACGGTCATGCGGCGAGTCGGGTGGCCGGGGGCCGGCCGCCGAGGGCGGAGTGGGCGCGTCGAGTGTTGTAGTCGTGCACCCAGCTGTCCAGGGCGGTGAGTCGT
>NZ_JAAXLA010000063.1 GCF_012911935.1 Pseudonocardia acidicola
CCCGTGCCCCGTGCCCCCGCCCCGGTTCCTCACGAACGGCACTCTCGTTCAAACCTATTGAACGAAAGTGCCGTTCGTGACAACACGGGGAGCGCGGTGGGCGGGTTAGGGTGCGCGCGTGACTGAGTTCGTGAGCCTCGAGGTCGACAACGGTGTGGGCACGATCCGGCTGAACCGGCCGCCGATGAACGCGCTGAACCGCCAGGTCCAGGAGGAGCTGTTCGCTCTCGCCGACGAGGCGAGCCGCCGCGACGACATCCGCGCGGTGGTCGTGTACGGCGGGGAGAAGGTGTTCGCCGCCGGCGCGGACGTCAAGGAGATGGCCGCCATGTCGTACTCCGACATGGCTCCGATCGCGCGGCGGCTCTCCGCCGGGCTCGGCGCGGTGGCCTCGATCCCGAAGCCGACGGTCGCCGCCGTCACCGGCTACGCCCTGGGCGGCGGCCTGGAGGTCGCGCTGAGCTGCGACCGGCGCATCGTCGGCGACAACGCCAAGCTCGGCGTGCCGGAGATCCTGCTCGGTGTGATCCCCGGCGGCGGCGGCACGCAGCGGCTGGCCCGGCTGATCGGTCCGTCGCGGGCCAAGGACATGGTCTACACCGGCCGGTTCGTCGGCGCCGAGGAGGCGCTGGCGATCGGGCTGGTCGACGAGGTCGTGCCCGCCGACGAGGTGTACACCCGCGCGGTCGCCTACGCGAGCCAGTTCGGAGGAGGCCCGGCGCTGGCCTACGCCGCCGCCAAGCGGGCCATCGACGGCGGGCTGGACACCGACCTGCGCACCGGCTTGGACATCGAGTCCGACGGCTTCGCCGGGCTGTTCGCCAGCGACGACCGGACCATCGGCATGGAGTCGTTCATCGAGAACGGCCCGGGCAAGGCGAAGTTCACCGGCCGCTGACCCTGCGCGTCCTGCCATCGGGGTGGCTTTGCTGACGTTGGGTCCAACAGGGCCACCCCGATGGCGTACCGGGGCTGACTACGCTTCCTACTCATGAGTACGGATCCGGCGCCCCAGCCGCACGCGACGGCCGAGCAGGTCGAGGCGGCCCGGCACGACCCGAAGCTGGCCAACGTCCTCTACCACGACTGGGAGGCCGGCTCCTACGACGACAAGTGGTCGATCTCCTACGACGAGCGCTGCATCAGCTACGCGGCCGACCGCTTCCGCTACGTCGCCGGCGACGCCGACTGGCCCTACGGCCGTGCGCTGGAACTGGGCTGCGGCACCGGATTCTTCCTGCTCAACCTCATGCAGGCCGGGCTGGCGAAGCAGGGCTCGGTGACCGACCTGTCGCCCGGCATGGTGCAGGCCGCGCTGCGCAACGCCGAGCGCCTGGGGCTCGACGTCGACGGCCGGGTCGCCGACGCCGAGCACATCCCCTACGACGACGGCTCCTTCGACGTCGTCGTCGGGCACGCCGTGCTGCACCACATCCCCGACGTCGAGGGCGCGCTGCGCGAGGTGTTGCGGGTGCTCAAGCCGGGCGGCCGGTTCGTCTTCGCCGGAGAGCCCACGAAGATCGGCGACTTCTACGCCCGCCGGCTCGGTGCGCTCACCTGGAAGGCGGCCACCACCGTCACCAAGCTGCCGCCGCTGCAGGGCTGGCGGCGCCCGCAAGCCGAGCTCGACGAGTCGTCGCGGGCCGCGGCGCTGGAGGCGGTGGTCGATCAGCACATCTTCGACCCGGCCGACCTGGAGGCCATCGCGCGCCGGGCCGGTGCGGCCGACGTCCGGGCGGCCACCGAGGAGTTCACCGCTGCGATGCTGGGCTGGCCGGTGCGTACCTTCGAGGCCGCCGTTCCGCCCGGGAAGCTGGGCATGCGCTGGGCGATGTTCGCCTACCGAAGCTGGCAGCGACTGTCCTGGGTGGACCGCAACGTGCTGTCCCGGGTCGTGCCGCGGGGCTGGTTCTACAACGCGCTGGTGACCGGGACCAAGCCCGCTCGGTAGTTCTACGGATCCGCGCCGGGCCCGCCCGCGGCGAGGATGGCGGCGCGCCAGGCACACTGTCCGACATGGAGCGCCCGCTGGAGCCGCTGTGGCGCGGACTGCTGGTTTACCGGGTGCTCACGCTGATCAGCGTGTCGGTGCCGGCGCTGGTCGGGCTCGGCGACTACGCGGCGCCGGCTGCCGCGGTCGCGGTGCTCGCGGTGATGCTGGTGTGGACGGTCGTCACCGGTTACGGCTACCGCGGCGTGCCGTCCGGCGTACCGGATCGGCGCGGGCGGCTGGCGATCGCCGATCTGGTGGTCGTCACCGGGGTCATGGCCACCACACCGTTCGTGCTGACCCCGGCCCAGCTCGACGCCGGGGTCGCCGGGATGGGCTCGATCTGGACGCCCGGGGCGGCGCTGGCCTGCGCGATCGCGTTCGGGCTGCGGGGCGGGCTGGCCGGGGCGCTGGTGACCTCGGCGGCGCTGGTGCTGTCCAAGGGCCGCATCGAGACCGCCGAGCTCGGTGACGTGCAGCTGCTGGTGCTGGCCGGGCTGACCGTCGGGTTCGCCGCCACCGTGCTGCGCCGCTCGGCCGAGCAGCTGCGCCGCGCGGTGGCCGCGGAGGCGGCGTCGGCGGAGCGGGAGCGGCTCACCCGGTCCATCCACGACGGCGTGCTGCAGGTGCTCGCGCACGTGCGCCGGCGCGGGGCCGAGCTGGGCGGCGGCGCGGCGGAGCTCGGCGTGCTGGCGGGGGAGCAGGAGGTCGCCCTGCGCACGCTGCTGACCAGCGGCTCGGCCTCCGTCGACGCCGCCGGCCACCGGGACCTGGGCGCCGCGTTGCGCGCGCTGACCTCCCCGCGGGTCACCGTCTCCGCACCCGCACACCCGCTGGAGCTGCCTGCCGCGACCGTCGACGAGCTGGTCGCCGTGGTCGGCGCCGCGCTGACCAACATCGCGGTGCACGTCGGCGCCGACGCCCCGGCCTGGGTGTTCGTGGAGGACGCCGGGGACACTGTGGAGATCAGCGTCCGGGACGACGGCCCGGGTATCCCCGAAGGCCGGCTCGCCGAGGCCGAGGCGGAGGGACGCCTCGGCGTCGCCCGCTCGATGCGCGGCCGGGTGCACGAACTGGGCGGCACGATCGACTGCGACACGGGGCCCGGCCGGGGCACCGAGTGGACGATCCGGGTGCCGATGACGCCGATTCCGGGGTTGCGGACATGACCGCGATGAGCGAGCCGGTGACCGTGATGGTCGTCGACGACCATCCGATCTGGCGCGAGGGCGTCGCCCGCGACCTCACCGAGCGCGGCTGCCGCGTGGTGGCCACCGCCCCCGACGCCGACGCCGCGGTCCGGATCGCGCCGGCCGCCCGCCCGCAGGTGGTGCTGATGGACCTCAACCTGGGTGCGACATCGGGGGTGGCGGCGATCAGCGGGATCCTGGCGAAGCTGCCCGACACCCGGGTGCTGGTGCTCTCGGCCAGCGGCGAGCACGCCGACGTGCTCGACGCGGTCACGGCCGGTGCGAGTGGTTACCTGGTCAAGTCCGCGAGCGCCGAGGAGCTGCTCGACGCCGTGCACCGCATCGCCGGCGGGTTCCCGGTGTTCACCCCGGGGCTGGCCGGGCTGGTGCTGGGGGAGTACCGGCGGCTGGCCGCGGAGCCGGCCCGCCGGGAGAACGCAACGGTGCCGGCGCTCACCGAGCGGGAGACCGAGGTGCTGCGGCTGGTGGCCAAGGGGATGACCGCCAAGCAGATCGGTGAGCGGCTGGTGCTGTCGCACCGCACGGTGGAGAGCCACGTGCAGAACACGCTGCGCAAGCTGCAGTTGCACAACCGCTCGCAGCTGGTCCGGTACGCGATCGAGCAGGGGATCGCCGGCGGGGACTGAGTTCGCTGGGTGACCGGTGCGGCGGCATCACAGGCCCACCTCGTGTGATCGTGCTGGGCCGTCCGGGTGCTCGCCGCCCGGACGAAACCGGGTGCCGTCGCCCGATGGCAGCATTCGGCGCAGGTGTCGCAACAGGAGGTCGCGGGATGGGCGGGGTGGGTCCGGTGAGTGTGGTCGTGGTGACCGCCTCCGGCGACGCCGTGGCCCGGGCGCTGCGCCACGCCGGGCTCGAGGTCGCCGGGACTGTGGCCGACGCCGGCGCCGCCGCCGTGCTGGCCGCGGACCGGTCGGCGCAGGTCGTCGTGGTCGACCTCGGCGACGGACCGGAGCGCACGGCGGCGGTCGCCACCGTCGCGGACCGGGCGCCCGGGGCCGCCGTGCTGGTCCTCGCTGCCGCCGACGACAACACCGGGGTGCTGGCCGCGGTCCGCGCCGGGGCCGCGGGCTACCTGGCTCGCCCGCGCGACGGTGCCGGGCTGGCGGCCGCCGTGCGGCGCACCGCGGCCGGCGAGGCGGTGTTCAGCCCGGGCCTGGCCGAGGTGGTCCTGGAGGAGTACGGGCGCCGGGGTGGCGGGGCGCAGCCGGACGCGACGCCGCGGCTCACCGAGCGGGAGGCCGACGTGCTGCGGCTGGTCGTGGAGGGGCTCACGGCGCGCCAGATCGCCGCCCGGCTGGTGCTCTCACCGCGCACCGTGGAGAACCACATCCAGCGCACGCTGCGGAAGTTCCGGCTGCAGGGCCGCGCGGCCCTGGTCCGCTACGCGATCGAGCACGGGTTGGCCTGATGGCCTCGTGCGTCAGCGCAACGTCCGGAGGCGGCGCGCCATCTCTGCGAGCACCGCATCGGTGTCGGCGTCCAGCGCGACGTGCACGGGTGGGCCTGCGGCGTCCGGCCGCCGGTCCGCGACCGTGGCTCCGCGTGCCGGACCGAGGTCGCAGGCCACCCGGATCGGCAGCGCCGTCGTGCGCAGGGTGCCGGGCAGGACCGCCTCCAGCACCGCCAGCGCGTCGTGCAGTGCCACCGCGTCGATGCCGTAGCGCTCGTTGAACGCCTTGCGGTAACCCGCGATCACCCCGGCCAGGGTGGCGCAGCGCGGCCCGCTCGCGGTGAGCTCGGAGATCCAGTCGCCGTCGGCGAGGGTGCGCATGGTGATGTCCAGCGGCACCATCGTGACCGGCACGTCGGCCTGGTTCAGCACGCGGTGCGCGGCCTCGGGATCGGCGTAGACGTTGAACTCGGCCACGCCCCGGGTGTTGCCCGCTCCGAGCGACCCGGCCATCGCCACGATCCGGCCGATCTTCGCCGTCATATCGGGGTGCGTGGCCAGCAGCAGCGCGGTGTTGGTCAGCGGTCCGATCGAGATGATGGTGACCGGCTCGGTCGCCTCCCGCAGCACATCGGCCATCAGCGCGACGGCGAACCGGGGGTCCGCCGCGACCGGCTCGGGGAACTCGGCGGACCGGCCGCCCAGGCCGTCGGCCCCGTGCCATTCCGGTGCCCACTCCTCCTGCTCGTGCACCAGCGGCCGGGCGGCACCCGCGGCGACGGGGATGTCGGGGCGGCCGGCCAGGGCGAGCACCCGGCGGGCGTTGGCGAAGGTCTTCTCGATGCCGACGTTGCCGAACGACACGGTCACCGCCCGCACATCGGCCTCGGGGCTCTGCAGGGCCAGCACCAGCGCCACGGTGTCGTCCACCCCGGGGTCGGTATCGATGATCAGCGGGATGGGCATGGTGGGGGACTCCCGTCGGTCGGTTGGCGGGCGGCGTGGATCGAGACAGGTGGGCGGGGTGACCGACAGCCCGATCGGGTTGCGGGTCAGGCTCACGGTACTGCCGTCCTCCCGGGGAATGTCGATCACGGGGCCCAACCCGAGTTCGGTGGCCGGCCGGAACGCGCCGGCCACGTCGTTGACCACGCCGGCCGGAACCCGCGCGCCGGTCAGCTCCGCCGCCCCAGTCCTCGGCCGGCCGGGCGGCGAGCCGCAGTTCCGGTGCCGTCCGCAGCTCGGCGCGGTGTCCGACGCGGGCGGTGTCCGACGCGGGCGGTGTTCATGGCGAAGCGGGGGTCGTGGGCGAGGTCGGGCTCGCCGAGCACCGTGCACAGCGCCGCGAACTGCCGGTCGTTCCCGACGGCGAGGACCAGGTCGCCGTCGGCGCAGCGCAGCAGCTCGTACGGGGCGGTGCTCGGGTGCTGGTTGCCCATCCGCCCCGGTACGACGCCGCCGGAGGTGTACCCCGAGCCCTGGTTGACCAGCGCGGCGAGCAGCGAGGAGAGCAGGTCGACCTCGACCCGCTGGCCCTGCCCGGTGGCGGCCCGGTGCGTGAGGGCGGCGAGGATGCCGACGGTCGAGAACAGCCCGGCCAGCACGTCGACGAGCGCGACGCCGACCTTCTGCGGCTCGCCGTCCGGGTCGCCGGTGATGCTCATCAGCCCGCCGAGGGCCTGGATGAGCAGGTCGTAACCGGGCAGCGCGGCACCGGCGCCGCAGCCGAATCCGGTGACCGAGCAGTAGACCAGGCCCGGATTCGCGGCACTCAGGTCGTCGTAGCCCAGACCCGGCCGGAAGTTCTCCACGACGACATCGGCCTGCGCGGCCAGCTCGCGGGCGCGCTACGGGATGAGCCCGCTGGCGGCCGTGCTGCCGGTGACCATGCTCGACCACGACGACCGGGTCGAGGTCCCGGAGGGGCTCAAGGCGACCTTCTCCGAGCCCGAGCACCCGGTGCTGGGCGGGACCCCGCCGGAGTGGCCGATCCTGCTCGTGGTGGGTGAGGCCGGGGCGGACGTGCGGTAGCGTTCACCTCTGATCTTGCACCTCACTGGGCGCCGCCGGAGTTCGTCGGCTGGTCTCACTACCGGGAGCTCTGGGCGTCCATCCTCACGTGGGCAGCCGGTGTGCGCCCGTAGGAGGTCCTCGCCATGACGGCGCGCCGCCGGCCCACCATGAAGGACGTCGCGGAGCACGCCCGCGTGTCCGTCAGCACGGTGAGCTATGTGCTCAACGACAGCGGCCCGGTGGCGCCCGAGCGGCGCAATCGGGTGCTCGACGCCGTGCGGCTGCTCGAGTACTCGCCCAACGAGTCGGCGCGCAGCCTCAAGCGCCGCTCGGCGTCGACGATCGGGCTGGTGGTGCCCGAGCTGACCAACCAGTTCTTCGCGATGGTGGCCGAGGGCGTGCAGAAGGCGGCCTCCACCCGCGATGTGCTGGTGGTGCTGTGCGTGCCCGACGCGACCGGGCAGCCGGAGGAGAACCACGCGAAGCTGCTGCGCAGCCAGCGCCTCGACGGGGTGGTGTACCTGTCGGGCACGGGCACGCTGCCGGCGTCGATCCTCGAGCTGTCCCGGTTCGGCCCGGTCGTGCTCGTCGACGAGCAGATCCCCGGGTTCGACCTGCCCGCGGTCGCCTGCGACTCGCGGCGGGGCGCCCGGGAGGTCGCCCGGCACGTGCTCGACCAGGGCCACCGGCGGATCGCGGTGATCGGGGGGCCGTCGGCGCTGTGGACGGCGCAGCAACGTCTCGCGGGCTACCGCGAAGCGTTCGCGGCCGCCGGGATGGACCCCGACGGCGTGCCGGTCCTGGTCGGTGACTACCGGCAGGACTCGGGCAGGGAGCTGGCCGCGCAGGCTCTCGCCGGCCCGGAGGGCGAGCGCCCGACGGCACTGCTGTGCGCCAACGACCTGATGGCCATCGGCGCGGTGGAGTACTGCAAGTCGGTGGGTATCCGGGTGCCCGACGACGTCAGCATCGTCGGCTTCGACGACCTGCCGGTGTCCGCGCTGATCACGCCGCGGCTCACCACCGTCCGCCAGCCCGCGCACGACATGGGCTACCACGCGGTGATGGCGTTGTTCGACATCCTGGAGAACAAGGAGAGTGAGTCGCTCGGGCTGCAGCCCACCACGGTCCAACTGCGCGACTCGGTGGGGCCACCCCCGGGAGGGAACTCATGAGCGGGAACGGGGTCATCGTGGTCGGCGCGATCAACGTCGACTTCGTCGTCGCCACAGACCGGCTGCCCGGGCCGGGGGAGACGGTCGTCGGTGCCGGGATGGCGCGCCATGGCGGCGGTAAGGGCGCCAACGCCGCGGTCGCGGCAGCCCGGGCCGGTGCGACGGTGCGCCTCGTCGGCGCCGTCGGGGCCGACGACACCGGCGTGGCGGCGCTGAACGAACTGCGCGCCGAAGGGATCGCGGTGGACGACGTCGCGGTGCTCGACGGCGAACCGACCGGCGTGGCCCTGATCGTCGTGGACGCCGAGGGCGAGAACCAGAACCGGGCAAGGCCACGGTCCGGGACACCACCGGTGCCGGCGACAGCGTCAACGGGGTGCTCGGCCCGACTGGCGGCCGGCGACGGTCTCGCCGATGCCGTCCGCACCGCCACCGTCGCGGCGTCGCTGTCGGTGGCGCATGCCGGCGCCCGCGCCGGCATGCCCACCGCCGCCGCGATCGACGCCGCACTGCGCGACTGAGCCTCCGTCCGGCCCCGCCGCGGCGCAGGGCCGGACATGTAGCGCAGAACCATAAAGGTTTTCACCTCGGTTTGGCGCAGTGCCGCTGCGCGACGCCGCGCTCGCTGCCGTGTCCCGAATTGTCCCGAATGGCACATGACGCAGGCTGCCGGGAGCGATGTGCTGAGCGGCTACTCCCCGATTGGTGTCCCGACGCCGTTCCGGTAGATGTCGGGTCGCGCAGCGGCCGGCAGGGCGCCGCGCGTCCGGGTGACGGGCGGCAGATCGTTGCGCCGAATGAGTTGACGGTCACACTAGAATCGTTACAATCATGTTGCTCCACCGCTCCACCTCTGGTGGTCGGTTGCCCGAGTAGGCCATGGTGTTGGCAGCGCTGAACGCCGGGTTTCGTGGCCACGGCTCATGCACGACGGAAAGACCTCGGGCGCAGTACTCCCCCCGTTAGAAACGACTCTCGAGACAAGGGCGGGCTCTTCATGGGGTATCTCGACAACCTGATCATCAACACCGACAACTACAAGCACTGCCACTACCCGCTCTACCCTCCGGGCACGGAGTACGTCTCCAGCTACATCGAGTCCCGCGGCGGCGCGTTCCCGGTGACGATGTTCGTGGGCCTGCAGGCGTTCATCCGTGAGTACCTGATGCGTCCGATCACGCTCGAGGACATCGACGAGGCCGAGTTCGTCGTCCGCGAGCAGGGGATGCACTTCAACCGGGACAACTGGCTGGGCATCCTCAACGACTACGACGGCTTCCTGCCCGTCGAGATCGAGGCCGTGCCCGAGGGCACCGTGCTCCCCACGCGCAACGTGCTGGTGCAGCTCATCAACACCGACCCGAAGTACTTCTGGGTCACCAGCTTCTTCGAGACCGCTCTGCTGCGCGCCGTGTGGTACCCGACCACGATCGGGACGGTCAGCTGGCTGTCCAAGCAGGTCATCAGGGAGGCGCTGGCCCGCACCTCCGACCACCCCGAGTTGCTTCGCTTCATGCTGCACGACTACGGCGCCCGCGGCGTCAGCTCGCAGCAGTCCGCCGCGCTGGGCGGCCTGGCGCACCTGGTCAACTTCGACCAGAGCGACACCGTGCCGGGTATCCTCGCGGCGAAGCACTTCTACAACGCGGGCAAGGTCTCCAACTCCGGGCCGAACTCCGAGCACGCCGGCTTCTGTGCCTGGGGCCGGGACAACGAGGCCGCGGCGATGCGCAACATGCTCGACACCTTCGCTCCCGAGGGCTGCGCGCTGCTGCTCACCGACACCTACGACCACGAGAACGCGGTCAAGAACATCATCGGTAAGGAGCTCAAGGAGCAGATCCAGAACTTCCCCGGCCTGGTCGGTGTCCGGCCGGACTCGGGCGACCCGGTGCAGGTCACCGCGGACACCACCGAATGGCTGATGGACGCCTTCGGCTACGAGGTGAACTCGAAGGGATTCAAGGTCCTTCCGCCGTTCGTCCGCGTCGTTCAAGGTGACGGAGTGACGTTCAGCAGCCTGCGCGAGATCTTCATGGAGATGGAGCGCCGCGGTTTCTCGGCGGAGAACGCGGTGTTCGGCATGGGCGGCGGGCTGCTGCAGCACTTCAACCGGGACACCCTGAACTTCGGTCAGAAGGCCAGCGCCGTTTGCGTCAACGGCGAATGGCGCGACATCGCCAAGGCGCCCACCGGCGCGGCGTTCAAGGCCTCCAAGAAGGGCCGGCTCGCGCTGAAGTACGAGAACGGCACCTACGTGACCGTGCCCAAGGGCTCGATCCCGGAGTCGGAGAACGTCCTGAAGCCGGTGTTCCGCAACGGCAAGCTGCTCAAGAAGTGGGACTTCACCGAGCTCATCGCCAACAGCGAGCGCGAGGTGCCCGAGTCGTTCTACCTCGACGTCGTCGGCCCGATGCGCAGCCTGCCGGCGCCGGTCGCCGTCTCCGCCTGACCCGGCAGAGCGCCCGCCACACCCGCCCCGACCGGCTGTGGCGGGCGCTCGGCCGCCCGATCCGACCCCGCCCCGGCCCGGCCCGGCCCGGCCCAAGGGAGTGCACCGCGAGATGACGCAGCTGCCGATCACCGACGGCCAGGGGTGGGACCCGCGGACATGACCAGACTGCACATCTTCGACATGGACGGCACGCTGCTGCGCGGGGCCGCGTCGGTCGAACTGTCCCGCTACCTCGGCACCTTCGAGGCCGCCAACGCCGTCGAGGAGGCGTGGTTGCGCGGCGAGATCAGCGATGTCCAGTTCTGGGAGCGCGTGCTCCCGCTCTGGGAGGGGATCAGCGAGGAGGAGATCGACGCCGTCGACGACCTCGACGTCGGGGTGCTGCACGCCGACTCCGAGACCGCCGGCGCCGACCCGCACGTGCCGTTCGGTGGTGCGAAGCACAGCGGGTACGGCCCGAAGGAGCAGGGCCGGGCCTCCCGGGAGTTCTTCACCCACACCACGACGGTCTACCTGCGCGGCGGCCGCCCGGGCTGATCGTCCCGTGCCATCGGGGTGGCTCCGCCGGCGCTGAACGCCGGGAAAGCCACCCCGACGCGCTCACTCCGAGCGGGTCGGCTCGCTCTGGTTGTCGGTGGCGAGGTCGCGGCGCGCCCGCTCGCCGGTGCTGCCTTCCCCGCCGTCGTCCGTCGCGGGGGTGACGGCGGGGGCCCCGCCGGAGGTGTCGGGGTCACCCGGCTCGGCCGGGCCGGTGCCGGCGTCGGGATCCGCCGCCCGATAGGCGCGCCGGTCCGACTCCCCGGCGGTCGTACCGTTGTCGACCCTGCGGGAGACGACCCGGTCCTCCTCCTCGACGTTGTCGGTGCGCGAGCTCGCGGTCGTCATGCGTCCTCCGGGGTTCGGCGGCGGGCTCTGAGCTGCATCCCCGCCGCATCCGCCGGGCAAACCCGGACGGCGATCACGTGCCGCATAGGGTGCCGACCATGACCAGCATGTGGGGCGCTCCGATGCGGCAGCGCTGGGGCCGTCGCGCCCGGCGGGACCCGCGGCAGGCCCGCTTCCTCACCTTCGCGTCGCTGCGCTGGATGATCCGCAACCGGGCCTTCACACCCTGGTACCTGGTCCGCTACGCCCGCCTGCTGCGCTTCCGGCTGGCCAACCCGCACGTGATCCTGCGCGGCATGGTGTTCCTCGGCAAGCGGGTCGAGTTGCACGCCCGGCCGGGCTACGGCCGCCTCGAGATCGGCCGGTGGGTGCACATCGGCGACGGCAACGCGATCCGCTGCCACGAGGGGTCGCTGCGGATCGGGGACAAGGTCGTCTTCGGCAAGGACAACACGGTGAACTGCTACCTCGACGTGGAGATCGGTGCCACGTCGATCATCGCCGACTGGGTCTACGTGACCGATTTCGACCACGTGACCACCGACGTGCACCGGCCGATCAAGGACCAGGGCATCGTCAAGACGCCGGTGCGGATCGGCCCGGACTGCTGGATCGGCACCAAGGTCTCGGTGCTGCGCGGGACCCGCGTCGGGCGCGGCAGTGTGCTCGGCGCACACGCGGTGGTGCGTGGCGAGATCCCGGAGTTCTCGATCGCCGTGGGCACCCCCGCCCGGGTCGTGCGCAGCCGGCTCGCCGACTACGAGGCCGACGCCGAGCGGCGCGCCGCGCTGGCCGACATCGCCCGCAAGACCGACGCCGCGGTGCAGGAGCGGATCAGCCGGTCCTGAGCCCGGGCGTGAACCGATGTGAGCTGCTGCGGCGCAGCGAACACCGGCCCGCGCTCCCGCGTTGGAACGGGCGGACGGCCCCGAGCCGGAGCGGCCGCCACGAGGGAGGGACACGACCGTGTCGAAGGAGACCGAAGAGCGCCTGCGCAGACTCGCCGACGAGTACACCGAGGCCGTCAACATGGCGATCGCCGAGGACCGCGAGGACCTCGCGGAGCAGATCGCGGCCGAGTACCCCGACGCCGCGCTGCGCATCCTGACCGACGCCCCCTGACCCGTCCCCGCCGCAGCCACCCCTGCGCCGCATCGGGTCGGCTGTGCTTGCACTGGACGTCAGCAAAGCCGCCCCGGTGTCAGGGGGCGTCCGGGGGGCCGAAGACGTTGCCGGTCGGGATCTTCGGGCGCTCCAGGTCGACGGGGCCACCGTGGGGCGTGCGCGCGTAGACCGCTGCGGTGTCGGCGGCGACCGCCGTCCAGCCGAAGTCCGTGCCCAGCCGGGAGCGGGCCGCCCGGGCCCGCCGGGCCGCCGCGGCCGGGTCGTCGAGCACCACGCCGACGGCCCCTGCCAGCCCCGGCACGTCCCCGGGCGCGAAGGACAGCCCGGTGAGCCCGTTGCGCACCACCTCGCCCAGCCCGCCGGCCGTCGACGCCACCAGCGGGGCCCCCGCCGCGGCCGCCTCCAACGCGACGATGCCGAACGGTTCGTAGCGGCTGGGCAGGACCACCGCGGCCGCAGCGGCCAGCAGCGCGGCCAACTCGGCGTCGGGCAGGTGCCCGGTGAAGGTGACGCTGCGCCGCACCCGGTGCCGCCGGGCCTCGGCCACGAGAAACTCCTGCTGGGTGCCCGCCCCGGCGACGACGAGCCGGGTGCCGGGGTGCCTGCGGCGGATCCGGGGGAGCGCCGCCAGCAGGTCCTGGACGCCCTTCTCGTACTCCAGCCGGCCGAAGTACAGCAGCAGCGGCGCCCCGTCGGCCGCGTACCGGGCCCGGACCGCGGCCACCTGTTCGGCCCCGACCCGCCAGTTGCGCGGGGTGATGCCGTTGTGCACCACCGCGATCGGCTCGGGATCCAGGTCGAACAGGGTGGCCACCTCGTCGCGCATCGAGCGCGAGCAGGTGATCACCGTGTCGGCCCGGTGCGCCAGCCACCACTCCACCGAGTGCACCTGCCGGTTCAGCGGGGCGGACAGCCAGCCGGCGTGCCGGCCGGCCTCGGTGGCGTGCAGGGTGGCGACGAGCGGCGCGTCCAGCACGTCGGCCAGCGCGATCGCGGGGTGCGCGACCAGCCAGTCGTGTGCGTGCACCACGTCCGGGCGCCAGTCCGCGAGCCGGGTCAGCGCGGCGCGGACCATCGCGTGCCCCATCGCGAGCGTCCAGCCGATCATGTCGCGTTCGAACTCGAGGTGCGCCGGGTCCTCGGCGGCGCGCAGCACCCGGATCCCGTCCAGCTGCTCGTCGACGGTCGGGTGGGTGCCGGCGTCCGAACCGGTGGGCCGCCGGGACAGCACGACGACCTCGTGGCCGGCCGCGGTGAGCTCACGGGCCAGCTCATGGACGTGCCGGCCGAGCCCGCCGACCACCACCGGGGGGTACTCCCACGACACCATCAGCACCCGCATCTCACCCATCCTGGCAAACCCGCCCGCCCCGGTTACCCGCGGGTAGGGCCTGATCTAAGTTGCCGCTGTGAACAGCTGTGACCCGGCTGTGAACAGCCCTTTGCCGGTGGCCCCAGCGGCCCGGCGCAGCTGACCATGGGCCCGGCGACCCGGCTGGGTCGACAGCGGGTGAGAGGCGGACGGATGCGCAGGCCGGGCAGAGGCGTCGGTGCGGCGGCGGCGATCGGCTGCGCGCTCGCGCTGACGTGGACGGTCTGGCCGCAGGCGATGCCGCACCTCACGACCGCGGGGCGACCGGCCGGCACGCCGGCCGGCGGAGCACCGACCTCGGGCCCGGCGGCGCCCCCGACCTCGGGGGCCCCCGCAAAGCCGGCGTCCCTCGACGATGCCGCCGGCGCCCTCTTCGACGGCACCCCGGACAAGCTCGGGGATCACTTCTGCAGTGGTGCCGTCATCGACAGCCCGAGCGGGAACCTCGTGATCACCGCGGCGCACTGCGTCCAGGCCGGCGACGGCAGTCCGGTGCGCACCGGAATGCAGTTCGTGCCCGGCTACCACGACGGCATCGCGCCGTACGGGGTGTGGACGGTCACCAGCGGCGTGGTCGACCCGCGCTGGGCGGACGGTGCCGACCCGGACCGCGACGTGGCGTTCCTGACCGTGCAGCGCGCCGGCGGCGGCTCGGTGGAGGCGCTGACCGGGGGCTACAAGCTCGTCACCGATCCCGGCTTCGTCGCCGACGTCCACGCCATCGGCTACCCCGACACATCCGACGCGCCGGTCATCCGCACCGGCACCACCTCGCGCTGGTCGCCGACCCAGCTGGAGCTGGACGCGCCTGGCCTCTACGACGGGACCAGTGGCGGGCCCTGGGTCCGCAACGGCGACGAGGTGGTCGGTGTGACCGGGGGGTACGAGCAGGGCGGCCTGACCCCCGACGTGTCCTACGCCGCCTACCTCGATGGTGACGTCCGGGCCCTGCTGCAGCGCACCGAGAGCTGAGCCGCGGCGACGCACCCGACATCACGAGCGATCAGACCACAGCCGCCGGCAAGCTCACGCCTGAACTGGCCTCACCCGGTTTCACCGCCTCCACGGCGGTGGCCGGCGACCTCACGAGATCGTCGCCGCTGCGCGGCAGTTCGCCGACACCATCGCCGAACGCATGCGCGCGCTCAATGCCGTCCCCGATGGACGCGAGGACACCGTTGCCGCCACCGCCGGGCTGCCGCGCTTCCCTTCGGGAGAGCAGACGACCTCCACCGTCGTCGACCTGATCACCGACCGACCGCGTCGCGTCGCGGGGACCGCGAGGGAGGTCCACGACGAGGTGGACCAGGAGGACCCGTCCACCGCCGATCTGCTGCACGCCATCATCGACGGTCTCGAGAAGTTCGCCTGGATGGTGAGCGCCGAGAACCGAACCGCCTGAGCTCCGGGGCATCGTCGCGGGTGCGCCGGCACCACTTACCGCGCACGAGGGCTCGTCATCCTGCGGGCGTCGAGGTGGCCGAAAACCGAGTCGTCGGTCCAGCGCGCCACCCGCCGCGTGGCCGCGGTGCGCCGGTCGGCCGTCAGCAACCCGGCGAGCTCGCCGACCCGCCCGGCGTGCTGCTGCGCCCGGCCCCGGGCGTAGTCGGCCGCGGAGTGTTTGCTGACCATGAACGCCCAGTCGCTGGACAGCGCGAGCAGCGCCTCCTCGGCGAGCACGTCGAGCAGCGGGTCGCGGACGAGCGCCGGGGGCGTGTGATCGACCGCGGCGAGCAGCGCGCGCTGCACCTCCGCGTTCAGCTCCACCAGGTCGGCCACCTGCGCGCCGGCCCACACCCGCCAGTCCTTGCCGGACCCCCACGACGACGCCGGCAGCTCGACCGGCCCGCCGACCAGCCCGGCGTCGACCGCTGCGGCCAGCGTCGTCACCCGCACCCCGGCGTCCGGCAGCGCCCGCAGCACCGCCTCCAGCCACGCCGGGCCCTCGTGCCACCAGTGGCCGAACAGCTCGGTGTCGAACGCGGCGACGGTGAGTCCGGGCCGGCCGAGCTGCTCGCGCAGGGCCACAAGCCGGTCCCGGACCGTCGTCACGAAGTCGGCGGCGTCGCGCTCGACGGCAACCGCCGCCAGGGCCGGGTCGTAGGGGCGCTTGCGCTCCGGCGGCACCGTGCGGCCGGTCACCCGGGCCGGCTTGAGCCCCGACGGGTGGTCGAATGTGTGGAAGTCGCGGTAGTCCCGCCCGCCCGGGTAGCCCTTGCGCGGGGACCACACCCGGTAGGTGATGTCGAGGTCGCGGCCGAAGCACACCACGCCGGAGTCGCCGACGGTGCGGCCAAGGCCGGTGTCGCCGCGCAGCGCGGGCCCGTCGACGAGGAACCGGGACACCCCGGCCGCGGCGTAGCCGTGTTCCATTCCCGGCGCGTAACCGCACTCCGGGGCCCAGATCCCGGCGGGCCGCGCACCCAGCCGCACGCCTGCGTCGGCCAGGCCGGTCTCCAGCGCGAAGGCGCGCACCCGGTCGTCGAGCAGCGGGCCGAACGGGTGCGTGGCGGGCCCGCCGAGCAGCTCGAGGGCGCCTGCGTCGGTCAGCTCCCGCAGCACCGGGGAGGCACCGTGCCGCCACCGGGTCTCGAACTCGGCCAGCGCGGCACCGGCCAGCCGGTGCTCGTGCGCGGCCAGGTCGGGCAGCCGGGGCGCGGCGCCGTGTGCCCGTAGCAGCCACCCACCGAGCCAGTCGTGCATGCCGCGCAGGCAGTGCGGGTCGTCGAGCTGGGCGGCGAGCACCGGGGTGACGCCGAGGGTGAGCAGGTCACGGCGGCCCTCCGCAGCGAGCCTGCGGACGACACCGAGCACCGGCAGGTACGAGTGCGCCCAGGACTGGTAGAGCCACTCCTCGCCGACCGGCCAGCGCCCGTGGTGGGCCAGCCAGGGCAGATGGCTGTGCAGCACCAGGCAGAACGTGCCGACCTGCTCGTCCCCGCGCGGCCCGGTCGTCACCGGCATCCCCGCATGCATGTGGCCGGAACGGCGTCGACGTCCACCACTGCCGCCCCTCACCACCCGACCGAACTCGCGCTCACGTTATCTCGCCCGCCACCGGGCCCCGCCGGGGTGCCTCCGGCGCGATGTTTCGCCCCGCGGGTCCGGGTCATTCTCACCGGTTCGCCGCGACCCGGGAGGAGGTCCGATGAGCGATCGGGATCCGGCGCTCGACCCGACGACGAGGTGGCGGCCCGGGGTGCCCGCGCTGTCCGTCATCGGGCTGGTGGTCATCGCCGGGCTGCTGCCGCAGCCGCGGGGCATCGAGCCGGCGGCCGACGTCGAGGCCGCCCCCGCCGTGCTCCCCGACGTGGAGAGGGCCGCGTGGGTCCTGCTCATCGGCCTCGGGGTCGTCGTGTTCATCGGGTTGGGCCTGGCGCTCGGCGGCTCGATGCTGCTCGGGATCTCCGCCTGGACCGGGCGGCCGGTGGTGGAGCCGGTCGGCCGTCCGGAGCAGGCGCGGGACTGGGCCTACCCGGCGCGGGTCGAGGCCCGGCTGGACCAGCCGTTGAACCGCGGGCTGTGGCTGGTGAAGTGGTTGCTGCTGATCCCGCACCTGGTCGTGCTCGTGGTGCTGTGGGCGATGTTCCTCGTGCTGACCACGGCCGCCGCGGTCGCGATCGTGATCACCGGGCACTATCCACGGGCGATCTTCGACTTCAACGTCGGTGTGCTGCGGTGGACCTGGCGGGTCGCCTACTACGGCTACTACGCCCTCGGCACGGACCGGTACCCGCCGTTCACCATGGAGCCCGCCGGCTACCCGGCGACCTTCGAGGTCGCCTATCCCGAGCGGGTCCCGCGAGCGCTGGTGTTCCTGGCCTGGCCGCTCGCCTCCCCGCACCTGGTGCTGCTGGTGATCCTGGTCGGGGTGCCGCTGGCGTTCGGGGCGACCCCGCTGGTGCTGGGGGGCCTCGTCAGCGCGCTGACCCTGGTCGCCGGGGCGTTGCTGCTGGCCCGCGGCCGCTACCCGCGCGACCTGTTCGACCTGATCGTCGGGCTGGACCGCTGGGCGTTCCGGGTCGTCGTCTACCTCGCGCTGATGACCGACGAGTACCCGCCGCTGCGGCTCGACAGCGGCGGCAGCGAGCCCGTCGCGGTGCGGCCGCGGCCCGTGCGCGGGCGGCGCCGCACTCCGGCGTGACGGGCGGCCCGGTCAGGCTCGGACGGCCAACGCCACCAGGTCCAGGCTCGCCTCGAGCTCGTCGGCACGCAGCTCGAAATCGGCGCACCGCACCGACGCGACATCAGCCAGCAGCGACTGTGGCCACGGCGTACCGGCCACCGCCAGCTGTACCTGGGCGTCGATCAGCGAACCACCGTGCCGGGCGTCGAGCTCGCGCAGCCGGGGCCCGTGGTGCAGCCCGAGCAACTCGACGCCCGCGAAGCCGGCCGCGCTCACGAGCTCGGCCAGCTCGGCCGGGGCGAGCTCGCGGGTGTGGAACGGGTTCAGCGGGGTGTCCCGGCCGGGGGAGAAGGTGATCCGGTTCGGGGTGCTGATCAGCAGCGCACCACCGGGTCGCAGCACCCGCGCGCACTCCCGCAGGAACCGGTCCTGTTCCCACAGGTGCTCGATGACCTGCAGCGACACCACCGCGTCGACCGTGCCGCTGCGGACCGGCAACGCGACCAGGTTGGCCCGGGCCACCTGCACCCGTGGATAGCGGCGCGCCACGTGCGCGGCGGTCGACGGGTCGTAGTCCAGGGCGAACACCCGGCGCGCGGCGCCGGCGAGCAGATCGGCGCCGTAACCCTCGCCGCAGCCCGCCTCCAGCACCGTCGCGTCCACGCAGCGCGCCGCCAGCGCCTGGTAGACCACCTCGTGGCGGCGGAACCAGTAGTTCTCCTCCGGGATGCCCGGCACCGTCCGCTCCCCGGTGAGCGGAAGGCAAGTGCTCTGAGCTGCATCGATGTCGGTCACGCCGCGGAACCTCGCGGTCGGTCGGTTCCGCACAACGTGCTCTGCCACGAGAACTGCACGCGGTAGTCTCCCCTTATGGATGAGCTCGCGGAGTGGATCGAGGAGTGGCGCCTGGAGCTCGAGAGCGGGCGCGTCTCGGCGAGTACGGTCACGGTCTACCTCCGGTCGGCGCGGCAGTTCGCCGCGTGGCTGGCCGAGGCTCATCCTGGCTTGACGGTCGAGGAGATCGACCGGAAGGTCTGCCAAGGATGGATGCGGCACCTCGCCGAGCAGGGCAAGGCCGAGGCGACCCGGCGCGTGCGCGGGCTCGCGCTCGGCCTGCTCCTGGGCTACGTCGCCGGGGAGGCGGACTCGGGTCTCACCACCAACCCCGCGGCCAACCTGGAGCTGCCGACGCCCAAGGCGCCGCCGGTTCCGGTCGTCTCTGACGACGATCTCGCCGCCCTGCTGCGCGCGTGCGACGGGGCATCGTTCGTCGACCGCCGCGACACCGCGATCATCCGACTGTTGCTCGACACGGGGATGCGCCGGGCAGAACTGGTGGGGATCGACGTCCCGCACGTGGACGTCAGGCTGGCCGAGGTCATGATCACCGGCAAAGGCGGGAAGGCGCGGATCGTCCCGTTCGGCAACCGGACGGCGCTCGCGCTGCGCAAGTATCTGCGGGCGCGCGCTCGCCGGGGCGTCGGCGAGGGGGGCCCGCTGTTCCTGTCGATCAGGGCGACGCCCGGTCGTGGGTTCCGGATGACCGGCGGGGGCGTGGCCGACATGCTCAAACGGCGATGCCAGGCCGCCGGCCTGTCGCCGATTCATCCGCATCAACTCAGGCACACGTGGGCGCACGACATGCTGGCCGCGGGTGCCGGGGAGTCGGACGTGGAACGGCTCGCCGGGTGGTCAACGCCAATGATGGTTCGCCGCTATGGCGCTTCGGTTGCCGACTCGCGTTCGCGCGACGTTGCACGACGCCTTGCCCGCGGGGACCGCATCTGACCAGCGTAAACGCAAAGTGTCGAATCGTCGGTTCCCGGGTGTACCGTTGTACCGCACGCCGCTCTAATAGGCGGTAAAAGCCGCGGAGGTGTTGGAGCACCCCCGCGGCGAGTGGACACAGTCCAATTCCCTTTTCCCAGGAGATTTGTCGTGCCCGGAGACGAGCGTACACCCACGCCCGACGAACGCAGCTTGGTCGCGCGATTCGCAGCGCACCGTTCGTGGGCCGCCACCCCAGACCGTGCCGCGCGGACGGCCCCCGCCCGCCGCGCGTTCGACGAGCGGTTCGAGGCCGAGGTCGACCCCGATGGCGCCATGACCCCGGAGGCTCGCGCCGCTGCCGCGGAGAGCGCGCGCAAGGCGTACTTCCTCGACCTGGCCCGCCGGTCCGCCGAGGCTCGCCGGCGCAAGCGGGACGCCGCGTGAGCTACTACCGCCCCCAGCCCGACGAGCTCGAGCACCGGCAGAACCCGGCGGCGCTCTCCCGGGTGCAGGCCGGCCGGGCCGTCGACGTCGTCGCCCAGGCGTTGCACGGCGACGCCGGCCCGCTCGCCGGACTCGCCGCCAGCCGTGATCCGGACCGGCTGACCAGGGCGCTCTACGCCGCGCTGGCCGTGGCCCGGACGCTGGCGGGGCAATTCCCTGACCCGACCGAGGCGATCAACTTCGCCGCGGAGCAAGTCGACGAGCTCGCCGCCGGGGAGGCGGCGTGACCACCGGTGACCCGGACATCGACCGCGTGCTCACGCTGATCGCTGCCGGAGTGGCCAGCGTGGCAGACGCGGACGGCGGATTCGTCCCGGCCGAGGCCGCCGACGTGATCGCACTGAGTACACCGGGCACCGTGCTGCGCCAGATGCTGGCGTTGGCGCTACCGGCCCTGCTCATCGATCTGTACGGGCCGCCGGAACCCCCGGCGCCGCTCGAGCAGACCACGAACTGACACCACCACCAGACAGCCGCCGACTGATCCCCGGCGGTTATGCCAGGCCGGCCCCATTCCCGTTCTCCATTCCGGGGATGCGGGCTGGCCTGGCGCCCCACGAATGGAGACGTAATGAGCAGTAGCAATAGGAGATCCGCCCACGGGCTGGATTGGCGATTCGAATGGGTGCGCTACGTTACGCGTAGACACCCTGCGAAAGCCACGATGATAGCCGTGGCGGTCTCATTAATGACGCACGCGAACAATCGGTCGGGTAGCGTCTACCTGAGTTCGGAGACCATCGCCGCGGAGACCGGCAAGCGGCTCGACCACGTGAAGAAGGCCCGGGGTGAGTTGGTCCGGGGTGGCTTCCTGATCGACTCCGGGGAAACTCGCCGGGGTTGCAAGGTGTGGTGGCTCGCCTTCCCGGCCCTCGTCCTCGAGGACGAGGAGGCGGTCGGGGCCGAGAAGACGCTTCACGAACGCACCACCCGGGTTCCCAACTTTGGGGACGAGGGGGACCAGATTCTGGGGAGCGGGGGACCAGATTCTGGGGAGCGGGGGACCAGCCTTGGGTCCCCATACCGGCTAGATGTACCGGCGAGCAGTACCGGCGAGCCGGTACCGGCTAGCGATTACAACGACGACGGTCGCGACGCCGTGGGGGGCGCCGCTCCCATCCACCCGAACCACCCAGGCAACGGCGCCGGCCGTCTTGGGACGGCCGCCTCCACCCGGTCCACCCAGGCGATCTTTCCGGGCGCCCGGCCGGCGGAGCCGGGCGCAGGCGAGCCAGCGCGAGCCGGACAACCACCGGCTCCCCCGCGCCCGCCGGTTCCCCTGGTCGCGTGGGATCGGGATGGTTGCGAGTACGCGCACCCCCATGGTGATTCGTTCGACCGGGACCTTTTCGTCCCGGTCATCGGGAGCTACGAATACATGGATCGCTACCGGAACGGGCAATACGGAGAACGCGTGATGTCCTGCACCGTGTGGGCCCCGGGGTGTGCACCGTGGCAGATTGGGGCTGTGGCATGAATGGGAGCTATCCCATTGTCCCTGGAGTCGATAACCGCGGGTATATCGGAGTGACCCGTTATTGGGACACCGGTGAGATCCGGTGGGTCCACCGTTCTGAGCACCCGGTGCCGAAGACGATCATGCGCCCGGACCACGTCCGCGGCGCGGACCACACCCTGGTGATCGACGGGCCGACCGCCCGGCAGGTCGGATCGTTCCGAACCGCTCTAGTCCTCGGCCGGGCGGATTTCTGGCAGGAGGCCCAGGCGTCGTAGCTCTGGTACTACGTGACCGGCGGTGCGTCAACCGCCAAAAGTGTCGAATCGTCAGTCTGTCATGGTAAGATAGAAGGGTCTTGCGGATAGCTCCGCTGCTTCCCTGCCGCCCCGGGTGACCCCGGGGCTTCCGCGTTCCGCGACTCACATCGCGGACCGGCTCGCCGAACCGATGGGCCGAGTGGGCAACCCCGGCCAGCAGGGAATCTCTCGCGCACCGGCCGGAGGCCGTGTGCTCGCCGCGCGATCTTCGATCGACGCGGTTCTCCACCTCACTATCACTCTCGCCGGGCGCGCTGGCGCCCGGGAGGAACCGGGCACCCCATGGCCCGGTGGCGATCGCCCCTGGTGGATCTCACACCCCGGCCTGACTCGCGCCGGCCGCACTGGCGGCCGGGCGGACGGCGCCCTCTGAGGCGCCCGGGACGCCGGGTTCTTTCACCTCACCCAGGCGCTCACGCGCCCGCGCGAACCGCAGACACCGCACGCCCGGCGACCGCGCCCACCTCTCCCATTCCTGGAGCACCCGATGACGACGCCCTCGCGCGTGCCCGAGGCACGCCGCTTCCGTATCAGCCCGCGCGAGTGCGGGGGCTGCGGCCAGACCTACGAGCCCCGGAGCAATGCGTCGATCTACTGCTCGCCGAGGTGCCGTCGGGTCGCCCACCTAAGCCGCCAGCTCGCCAGCCTGACGGGCGACGACCAGTGACCACCGGCCGTCTGTGGCGCTGCGAGTCCTGCTGGCGCGCGTTCGAGTGCGCCGACGTCCCCAGGACGCCGACGTGCGGGCCATCGTGTGAACGCCGCTGGCTCCGCTTGCCCGCTGTCCTCGAGGACAACACCGCGGCCCCGCTCGGCGAGGTCGCCGACGCGCTGTGCCTCTCGCGCGCCGAGGCGCGCCGGCTCACCGGCCTCGGTGACCGTGACCCGATCGGGCCCGATGCGCTGATCGTCGCGTCGCTCCGCCGACCCGCGGCGGCCCAGCACGCCGGCGGCCCCCGGGCGCCGCGCCGCGCTTCCTGAGACACCCCGCTACCCGCCCGCTGTCGCGCCGGAGGTCAGGCCGGCCGGCAAGCGGGCCCACCACGTTTGATCAAAGAGGGAGCCTGACCCGTGGCCGACAGGCGCGTTTCAGTTCGGCTCGAGGCCGATACTCGAGCATTTCAGACCGCGGTCAATAAGGCCGCCGACCAGGTTGACGACCTGGCTCGGAAGACCGAGCGCGTGGACGGGAAGAACATCCGCGCGCGGGTGACCGTCGACGGCGCGGCCGAGGCCAGCGCCGAGGTGGACGGCGTTCGCCGCGCCGCCGAGGGGCTGGACGGGAAGCACTACAAGTCCCGCGTCAGTGTCGACGTCCGACAGTCCAGCCGCGATATCTCGATCTTGGCCAACTCGATCTCCGCTCTGGGCCCTGCTGCGATCGGCGCCGCGGGTGTAGCCGTCGGCGCATTGGGCGGGCTGGGCGCCACGGTCGGGACCGTCGCCGTGGCCGCTGGCGTCGGAGTGGCCGCCCTGTCCGGCGTCGGGGATGCGCTTAAGGCGCTCGACGCCGCGGCCCAGGACCCGAGTGAGGGCAACCTCCGGAAGGCCCGTGAGGCTCTCCAGAACCTCACGCTCGCCGGCCGGCACTTCGCGCTGTTCGTCGATGGGGAGATGCGGCCCGCGCTGCGCAGGCTCCGCGACATCGCGCAGGCCAACATGCTGCCGGGCCTGCAGCAGGGCTTGGAAGGCCTGTTGGGCGTGCTGCCCCAGGTGGAGAACCTGGTCGGCAAGACTGCCGGTGCCCTGGGCAAGCTCGCCGCCGAGGCGGGCGACGCGCTGGACGCCCCGTTCTGGCGTTCGTACGTCAACTTTCTGGCCCAGGAGGCGGGCCCGATCATCTCCGGGTTCGGCCACTCGATCGGCAATCTGATCGAGGGTTTCGCCGGGATGCAGATGGCGTTCTCGCCGCTGGCCCGCGACATGATCTCCGGGCTCGAGTCCCTCACCGCGCGGTTCGCCCAGTGGGGGACCACGGTCGGCTCTACCGAGGGCTTCCGGGAGTTCATCCAGTGGGTCCGGGAGACCGGGCCGCAGGTGATGAGCACCCTCGGCGCGCTCGCCGGCACCCTGGGCGAGGTCGCGACGGCCGCCGCCCCGCTCGCTGGACCGACGCTCACCGTCCTCCGCGGGCTCGCCGACGGGCTGTCCGCGATCGTCTCGATCCCCGGCCTCGGAACAACCCTGCTCGGTGCGGCCTCGGCGATCGGTGCGATCAACCTCGCGCTACGGACCAGCGACGCGGTCCGCCACTCGCGTCTGGCGACCACCCTCGGCAACGTCGCCGAGGGCGGGGGAAAGATGGCCACCACCGCCGGCCGCGCGGCCGGCGCGCTGGACAAGATCGGCCGATCCATCCCGGTCGTCGGTGCCGCGATCGTCGGCCTCGGCCTCGCCGTGGAGGCGGGAACCGCCGATATCGACGGCTGGTCGGACGCGCTGCTCAGCGGGTCGATGTCAATCGAACAGCTCCGCCAGAAGGTCGATGAACACAACTCTTCGTTTTGGCGATGGCAGACCCCCTGGGATGACGGCAAGATTTCGATGGAGGAGTTCCGCGCCGAACTGGAGAAGAACATCGCGGAATTGCCGCCGCTGCAGCAGGCGTCGGCGCGTGCCACGGTCGCGCAGGCCGATTTCAATGACGCGGTCGACGAGTTCGGCGCAGGATCGGTAGAGGCCGCTGACGCGCATCGGCGCCTGACTGACCTCACGAACGAGGAAGAGGACGCCCGTCGCCGGACCGCCGACGCCACCCGCGACCAGGCCGGCGCGCTGCGCGACCTGCAGGACGAACAGCTCGCCGCGGCCTCGGCCGACCTCGGCCTCCGCCAGGCGCTGCTCAGCCGCGAGGAGGCGCAGGACCGGGCCACCGAGGCTACCAAGAAGCACGGGGCCGGCTCCCGCGAAGCGCGGGACGCCAACCTCGCGCTCGAGCAAGCCGACCTCGCGGTGATCGCCGCCTCGGACAAGCTGAGCGAGGCGAACCTGGTCAATGCCTCGGCCGCGGACCAGTCCCGTCTGGCCGCATTCAGCCACACGAACACGCTGCTCGGCCTGGCCAGCGGCATCTACGGCCAGGCATCGCCGGCCATCATCGAGATGGCCGCGCAGATGAGCGACTCGGAATTGGCCGCGTGGAATGCGGACGTCAAGACCCAGGGTTTTGATTCCACGGTCCGGAAATTGCCGGACGGTCGCACCGTTCGGATCGTCACCGACGATGCCGTGCGCGAGCGCGAGAACACCGCGGCGCTGATCGAAAAGCTGAATCAGCTTCCGCTGTTGAAGGACATTAAGGTCCGCGCCAGCGGCGAATGGTCCGCCGGCACGTACATCCTCGGCGATGGCACCGTCGGTGGTGGCGCCCGCAACTCTGCGGGCGGCACGTTCCAGTCACCCGGGATCAGCCACGCGGACGGTGGCATCCTGCCCGGCTTCACCCCGGGCCGGGACGTGCACACGTTCGCCGGCCCCGCCGGGACGCTGCATCTGTCCGGCGGCGAGGCAATCATGCGCCCCGAGTACACCGCGGCGATGGGCCGCGGGTACATCGACCGGATGAACGCGGCTGCCCGCAGCGGCGGCGTGTCCGGTGTCCGCCGTGCGGCCGGCTCGCAGGCGTTCGCCGCGGGCGGGGTCTACGGGTCCGATCGGTTCCCGCAGATGGTCACCGACCTCGACCGCGAGTTGACCGATCGGGTCGCGAAGCGGTTCGCCGCACAGATGCGGTCCGGCGTCGCCTCGGCCGCCGCTGGTGGCGCCCCAGCCGGCGCCGGCCCGGCGGTCGCCCAGGTGCAGGCCGTCGCCAGTCGCTACGGCTGGGGCAGCGGCCCCGAGTGGGCCGCCCTGTCCCGGCTGATCCAAAAGGAATCGAGCTGGAACCCGAACGCGGCGAACCCGCGCTCGAGCGCCCGGGGCCTGTTTCAGAAGATGACCTCGATTCACGGCCCGGTCGAGCCGACTCCGGCTGGCCAGGCCGAGTGGGGCCTGGGCTACATCCGGAACCGCTACGGCTCGCCGTCCGGTGCGCTGGCATTCCACCTGCGGAACAACTGGTATGACGCCGGTGGTATCGCTGACGGCCGCGGCGTCATGGCCAAGGCCACGCTCGCCCCGGAGCGCGTGCTGAGTCCGCGCCAGACAGCGGCGTTTGAGCGCCTGGTCGACGTGATCAGCCGGCCCCGGCCGGTGAGCGGTGGCACTGCCAACGTGGCCGAGGCCATGCGTTCGGCCATCCGGGGTGCGATCCGTGACGGCGATCTCGGCAAGACGATCAACATCATGCCGAACGCGGAGAACACGATCCGCGAGACGGTCGACTTCCACCTGCTCATGCAGCAGATGGAGTTCGCCGCCAGGTCTGCAGGCTTCTGAGCGCCTCTGTGGCGCCCGTTCACGGCTCCCCGGCGCCGCCTGACCACCGACCGACCGCGCGCCTCTGGCGCTGCGGGTGAGACCCCGGCCCCCCTGCTTTTGGCCGCCTTGCAGCGCGGGGGCCGGCCCAGCCGGGCTCCGGTTGACCGCGTCCCTCCCTCCGCGTGTCGACCGGGGTCCGGCCCTATGCCACCGGCAGCAACACCGCTGCCGGTCACGAGAGGGAACACAGATGGACCGCTACGCCCCGCACGCACGACCCCCGGCGGACAAGATCCCCGGCGAGCTCACCGAGCTGATCGCCGAACGTGACAAGATCGCCGAGCGGGCCAACGCCGCCCGCCGCCGGGTGGACGACCTCGCCGACCAGCGCCACGACCTCGAGGCCGAGAAGGCCGACCGGGACGCCGCCACCGCGGCTGCCCGTGCCGGCAAGCCGATCCCTCCCCCGACCGCGGTGCCCGAGCTCGCCGAGGGTCGCGATCAGGCCAAGCGCGAGGCCGAGGCCCAGCGGGCCGCACTCGCCGCCGTGGTCGCCGACCTGAGCACCGCGTGTTACAACGCGCGCGCCGCGCTCGAGGAGTCCGAGGCCAAGCGCCGGACCGCCGTCCGCACCAAGATCGAGAAGCAGGCCGAGCAGCTGGCCGAGGCTGTCGATCAGGAGAAGCGCGACCGTGCGGTGTTCGACTGGCTCGCCGGCCGCCCGCTCGACCGCAACCGGGCGACGGCCCACTTCATTGACGTCCTGCCCGAGCTCGGCGGGCACGGGGCCGCCGGGTTGCGCGACCCCCACCACCTCGCGCTGGTCGGCGACGCCATCCGCAACGCCGCCCGCGCTGCCCTCACCGAGGAGACCGACCGATGAGCACGCCCGACTACAGCACGATGAACACGACGCAGCGCATGCGCGCGATCGCCGAGGCGATCGCCGAGAAGTCCCGCAAGGGCGGTGCGCACCGCCCGAAGATCACGACGAACGGTTACATCGCCCCCTGGGCCGAGCAGAGCGAGGAGTACCGGGCCGCGCACCCGCACATGAAGCCGGCCAAGGGCGATGGCTGACCACTACGTGTGGGCCGTCCCGGTGCTGAACGGTCCGCGCCTCCACCACGGGGGCTACGGCCAGTGCCAGCTCCGGTGCCGGTGCGGATGGCGCGAGATCACGATCGTGCAGCTGGCGAACACCCTCGGGCGTCAGCACTGCCTCACCGTCGGCGCAACGCCACAGCCGGTGCCGCTCGGCTGGAACGGGGGCGGGGACTGATGGCCCACTCCGCCGACGATCTCCTCCGCCTCGCGATCGAGTCCGGTGACCACAGCGCGGTCACCGCGGCGCTGGTCGTGGCGGCGATGGACCGACAGTGGTCCGAGGGTGGACAGGTCGACCCGGCCGAGGTGCTCGCCTCGGCCATGAACCACAACCGGTGACCGTCGGGCGGTGGCGGGGGAACAGCTCGCAGTAACGAATCGACCACTTGACGTGACATCATGTTCGTGGATCAAGCGCTGGCGCTGTGGGAGTTTGCTCTCTGGGGTGCGTTCGGCGGCGTGGCCGTCGAGATCCTGCAGGTCATCGGCGCGATCAAGCGGACGAAGAACCTGCCGTGGCTTGAGTACGGAGAGGTCTCGCTGCCTGCGCTGCTTGTCAGCGCCGTGCTGCGGCTCGGCCTTGGGGCTGGCCTCGCCGTTGCTCTCGGACAGGCTGGCCAGATCGCCGGCAGTGTCGGTGCGGTCGCGGTCGGTATCGCCGCACCTCTCATCGTGGAGCAGATGGGCAAGCAAGTCCCGCATGGCCAGCCGTACGACTATGCCCAGGCGCCCGAGCGGGGTAATCCTCTGCCTCCTCCCTCCAGCGGCGGCCGCAGGATCGGTGGGGCAGGTGGAGGCAGCGATCCGGGCCAGCCGCGGGAGGTCGACGGTCGCTGGACTCCTCGGCGGCGAGCGGTGGGCAAGGAGGTGCTCCTCGGGCTGTTCCGCTCGACGCCGGCATTCGGCGGCACCACCGAGTACTGGCCCTAGCCAAGGAGCCCCAGGGACCGACGTGACATCGAGGCTGCGCCCCGATGTCACGCTCTGTGCATGCTCGACGATCACGTCACCCTCTACCCCCGGGGGGTACCCCCCTGTGGATCTTCATCGAGACCGCCGGGGAGCGCTCCGAGGAGTCGCACGCACCGCACAGTCCGTTTTTGACCATGTCCCCGGGAGGGGTGTCACAGTGAGTAACGAGGATCCGCCCGTTCCGCTCGGCCCACGAGGCCGGGCGTGGTGGGATGCGATGGTTGCGGAGTTCGACCCCAACGCCACCGAAAGGACGTTGATGGTCGAGTACGCGCGCACGCTCGACGAGCTCGACGCGCTGTCGGCGATCATCGCCGCGTCGCCGACCGAGACCGGCAGCCAGGGTCAGGTCAAACTGTCCGGCGCGTTCGCCGCTGCGAACGCCGCCCGCGCGATCCTGGTGCGGCTCGCCACCGCCCTGGGGATCGAGGACGAGGACGGCACCCCGGCCGTCACCAAGCCGCAGCAGCGGGCATCTCACGCCGCTGCACGCGCCCGCAGGGCCCAAGGCCCGCCCCTGGGGCACCGAGGGATCGACTGATGGTGCTGCGTCGCCGCCGGCCGGAGCCGGCCGCCGGGGGCGAGATGATGCCGTTGTTTTGCGTGCTGGAGCACCGCGTCTCCACTTATCCGCGGGCACCGAGGTTCGACCCAGACCGGGCGGTGCGCGAGCGGGCCGCCTTCCTGGTCGAGGCTCGCCGCGAGTGGTTCGCCGCGCACGACGAGCTTGACTGGCGGGCCCGTTGCGCTGCCGAAGCCGAGTCCCTGGCGGCGCACGGCGCCGCTCTGGACGAGGACGGCCACGACGTCGCGGTGGCCGCGTTCCGGGCGTGGCTGCTCGACGGCCGCGGCCCGTTCCTGTAGTTCCCTCCCCGAGGAGACGCCGTTGCCCGTTGAGCTGCACGACACCACCAAGGAAGAGGCCCCTGCTGAGCTACAGGACTACGACCCCAAGCACTGGCGGTCACGCACTGAGTGGCGTGACGCGCGGGCTGCCTGGGCCGCTGGGCACGCCCGTGACGGGCTGATCAGTCCGGAGCGCCGGGCGATCTACGACGCGCGCCTGAGCGCTCTCAGAGGCCGCTGAGCGGCCCGGAGACAGTCGGACACAGACGAGGGGCCCCCGCTCAGGCGGGGGCCCCTTTTGTCGTTCCCGGGTCGATCAGGCCTCGGTGAGCAGCACCTCACGGGCCGCCTCGACGGCCGCGACGACGGTATCCACGTCGTCGTCGGTGAACGCCGGGCCGATCTCGATTTCGATCTCTCGGGCCTCGGTGACGACCAGCGCGTACCTCACCGGCACACCGCCGGGGAGTCCGCGAACCCGCCCGCAGAGTTGCGGGCGCCACCGCCCGCGCTGCCGTCCGCGAGCGTGTACGTCGTGCCTGGGTGATCGACGGTGACGCAGTCCTGGCCGCCACCCAGGACGAGCACGAGCACGCCGACGGCCAGCGCCGCGACGAGCGCGAGAGCGATGATCAGCCGGCGCCGCGAGCGGCGCCCGGAGCGGTCGGTTGGGTCGGGTCGGGCGATGACGCGCATGGGGCTCCCCGTGGTGCGGGGCCGGCCGCTAGGGCCGGCCCGATTTGCCACGAGAACTACGGCCTCTACGCTCGGCCGTGACCAGGTCTTACCTGGTCACGCACACCGTGGCCGCCATGGAGAGCCAGTAGTTCTCCTCCGGGATGCCCGGCACCGTCCGCTCCCCGGTGAGCGGGAGACGACTCTGCTCACCGGCGTCGATCGCGGTCATCGCCCCGGCCGCCTGCCGCCGGCGGACTCGGTACAGCGGTCACCGCCGGCGACACCCTGTGCGCCGGGCGGAGCCGGAAAGGGGCAGCGCGTCGACGAGCACGACCTCGCGGCGGAGTGGGATCTCACGCCCGGGACCCTCTCAGACGAGAACCGGAGATCCACGGCTGGGCCGTCGCGCGGTGCGGCGCGTGCCTCGCCGCCGCCGTGCCCCGGGGGACAGCCCCACCACAGATCGGGGGGCCCGCTCCACGCCCGCGGGTGGGCACACCATCGATCCCCGCCGGTGGCGTTGGCAGCCTCCTGACGCATCGATGGCAGCGGCCGTGAGTCGAGGAGACACCGTTGACGACGTTGCAGGCCCCCGAGCAGATCCCGGGCTTCGAGTCCGGCCCGTCCGACGCCCCCATCCTCGTCGCCACGGACTTCCCCCAGGGTGTGCGGGCCCGGCACGGCGAGCACCTGGACCACCTGTTCGAGGAGCGCTGCGACTGGATCCGGGACTACGGCCGGGCCGGGCGCCTCGCCGTCGATGCCGGCGACGTCACGCTGACCTATCCCGAGCTGGACGAGCGCGCGAACCGGCTGGCCCGGTACCTGCTCGGGCGCGGTGCCCGTCCGGGCGACCGGATCGCGCTGCTGTTCGACCCGGCGGTGCCCGCCTACGTCGCGATGCTGGCCGTGCTGAAGATCAACGCTGCCTACGTGCCGCTGGACCCGGGCTTCCCGCCCGACCGCATCGGCTACATCCTCGGCGACGCCGGGGTGCACCTGGTGCTGTCGCTGACCGAGTTCCGCGACCGCGTCGCGGGCCTCGGCGCGCTCGCCGAGGTGTGCCATGTCGACCAGCTCGCCGAGGTGATCGCCGCGCAGGACTCCTCCCGCCTGACCGACGCCGAGCGCGGCGTCCCGGTCGAGGACCTGGCCTACCTGATCTACACCTCGGGCACGACCGGCCGGCCCAAGGGCGTCGCCGTCGCCCACGCCGGCATCTGCAACGGCGTCCGGGTCGCCGCCGAGGTCTACGGGCTGCGCGCCCGCGACCGGATGTACCAGGGCATGACCATCGCGTTCGGCGTCTCCGCCCAGGAGATCTGGGTGCCCTGGTTCGTCGGCGCCACCCTGGTGCCGAAGCCGGCCGGGACGAGCCTGCGGGGACCGGGACTGCACGCGTTCCTGTCCGAGCGGCGGGTGACCGCGATGTGCTGCGTGCCGACGCTGCTCGCCACGATCGACGACGACCTGCCCGACCTGCGGTTCCTCCTGGTCTCCGGGGAGGCCTGCCCGCAGGGCCTGGTCGCGCGCTGGCACAGGCCCGGTCGCCGCTTCCTCAACGTGTACGGCCCGACCGAGGCCACCGTGACCGCGACCTGGACCGAGCTGCACCCGGACCACCCGGTCACCATCGGGGTGCCGCTGCCCACCTACGCCACGGTGATCCTGGATCCGCAGCACCCGCAGCGCGCGCTGCCCCCGGGCGAGGCCGGCGAGATCGGGATCGCCGGGATCGGGCTGGTCACCGGCTACCTCAACTGCGACGGCCTCACCGAGAAGGCCTTCATCCCGGATTTCCTGGGCATCTCCGGCAACACGTCGCGGCGCATCCACCGCACCGGCGACCTGGGCCGGGTCAACGCCGACGGCGAGATCGAGTACCTGGGCCGCATCGACCTGCAGGTCGAGATCCGCGGCCACCCCGTCCAGCCGGCCGCGATCGAGTCGGTGCTGGGGCAGGTTCCCGGAGTCGCCCAGGCCGTCGTCGGCACCCACTCGCCCGAGCCCGGCACCCTGGAGCTGGTCGGTTACTACAGCCTGCGCGCCGGCCACCCGAGGCTGCGCCACGACGCCGTCTACGCCCGGCTGCGCGAGCGGTTGCCCGCCCACGCGGTTCCGGCCTACCTCGAGCACCTCGAGGCCATCCCGATGACCACCGAGAACAAGGTGGATCGCCGGAACCTGCCCGCTCCCGCCGCCGGGCGGTCGCGTCGGGGGAGCGCCCCCGTCGCGGACGACCGCGATTGGCCCGGGTCCGGCGGGGTCGACATCGAGGCACGTGATCTCGTCGTGGTCCGCGATGGGCGGCGGCTGCTGGACTCCGTCGGGTTCCGGCTGCAGGGGCGGGGCCTGCTGGCCGTGCTCGGGCCCAGCGGCTCGGGGAAGTCCACCCTGCTCAAGGCACTGGCCGGGACGCAGCCGGCCGACTCCGGCGGGGTGCGTTACGGCGGCCAGGACTTCTACGGCAACTACGACGAGCTGCGCCGGCGCATCGGGCTGGTACCGCAGGACGACATCCTGCACCCACAGCTCACGGTGCACCGGGCGCTGTCGCACGCGGCCCGGCTGCGGTTCCCGCCGGACGTGCCGGCCGCGGCCAGGGAGCGCCGGATCTGCGAGGTCCTGGACGAGCTCGGGCTGACCGCGCACGCCCAGCAGCGCATCGACACCCTCTCCGGCGGCCAGCGGAAGCGGACGAGCGCAGCGCTCGAACTGCTGACCCGGCCGTCGCTGCTGTTCCTCGACGAACCGACCTCGGGACTCGACCCGGGGCTGGACAAGCAGGTCATGCACAACCTGCGCACCCTCGCCGACGGCGGGCGGACGGTCGTGGTCGTCACCCACAGCGTGCTGAACCTGGATGTCTGCGACCGGCTGCTCATCCTCGCGCCCGGAGGCAGGCTCGCATACGACGGGCCCCCGGACCGCGCCCTGGACCATTTCGGTGTCGCCGACTTCGCCGAGGTCTTCCTGCTGCTGGAGAACGAGCCGTCGGTGGACTGGTCCGACAGCTTCCGCGCCACCGTCCGCCCTCGGACCGCCGATGCCGAGCTCAGCCGGGCCGAGCCGCCCTCGCGCGCACGGCCGGCGCCGGGCAGCGCGTCGGCACTGACCCAGTTCCGGGTGCTGTCGCGGCGCACCGTGGACGTCATCCTGGCGGACCGGGCGTACCTGCTCTTCCTCGCGCTCCTGCCGGTCACGCTGAGCGTGCTGGCACGCGCCGTGCCGAGCCCGGACGGACTGTCCACCCACGCCGGGAACTACAAGACGGTGCAGTTCCTGCTCGTGCTCATCGTGAGCGGTGCCCTGATGGGGACGGCGAGTTCGATCCGTGAGCTGGTCAAGGAACGCTCCATCTACCAACGCGAACGTGCCGTCGGGCTGTCCAGGGGCGCCTACCTCGCGGCCAAGCTCACTGTGCTCGGGGTGCTGGCCGCCGTGCAGGCGACGATCTTCGCGGCTCTGGCCACGGTGGGCAGGACCGGTCCGGACGGCCCGGTGCTGCTCGGCTCGGGGACGCTCGAGGTCGGGATCGCCGTCGTCGCGGTGGCGGGTGCGTCCATGGTGCTCGGGCTCGCCATCTCAGCGGCGATCAGCAACTCCGACCGGGGCATGCCGCTGCTCGTGCTCCTGGTCATGCTGCAGTTCGTCCTGTGCGGCGGGCTGTTCCCCATCGACGGCCGAGTCGGGCTGCAGCAGCTGGCCTGGCTGGTGCCGGCCCGCTGGGCCTTCGCGATGGGCGCGATCACGATCGACGTCGGCCACGTCCCGACGTGGAGTACGGACCGTCTCTGGCAGCACGACGCGACGACGTGGGTGGCCGATGCCGTGGTCCTCGGCGGCTTCACGATGGCGCTGATCGTGCTGGTCGGTGTGCTGCTGCGACGCTGCGACCCGCTGCGGCGCCGCCCCGGCGGTGAGCCGCCGCCGCCCGGCTCCGGCCTCCTCGCCACTGCCGAGCAGCACCGGAAGGAGTGACATTCATGCGCCGTTTCGTCGTCAGCCTGCTGACCGTCATCAGCGCCGTGTGCCTGGTGCTGACCAGCACGGCGCTATGGGCCCACCGATACGTCGCCGACACCGAGGGCTTCGTCTCCGGGGCGCGGATGGTGCTCGCCGAGCCTGCGGTGCGGGCCTGGGTCGGGTCCCGGGTGAGAGACACGGTCGTGAACCCTGTCGTCCGGCACGCAGGTGAAGGGGCGGCGGCGCTGCTGCCGCCCGAGTTGCAGAGCTTCCGGCCCGCGATCGAGGGCGGCGTCCGGTCGATGCTCGGCGAGGGCGTGCGATCCGTGCCGGCCTCCGATGCGTTTCCCACCGCGGCCCTCGCCTCGGCGCAGGCCCAGCTGGCGAGCGGCCGGCCGGTGACGCTCAGCCTCGCGCAGGTCATGTCGGCCGCCTCGGCGCAGAACCCCATCGGGCCCGTCGCCCACCTGCTCGACCTGCTGCCGGACGACATCGGGGTGGTCGTGCTGACCCCCCAGGACGCGCCGCAGCTCTACACGGCGTTCGAGGTGCTGCAGGTGCTCTGGTTGTGGACCGGCCTGCTCATGATCGCAACCTTGGCCGGCGCCCTCGTGCTGTCCCGGCGCCCGCTGTGCACGGTGCGTACCTGGGCGGTGACGGCGTCGGTGCTCGCAGTGCTGGTGCTGATCGCGTTGCCGATGGCCCGCGCGTCGGTGCTCGCCCACGTCGAGCCGGCGGGCCTCGGCGCCGCCGGCGCCGTCTACGGAGTGCTGGCCGGCAACCTGCGCACGTGGACGCTGTGGCTGTTCGCGGGCGCGACGGTCGTCGCGGTGGCGACCCTGCGGACCGCGTCCCGGCACGCGCGGTGGCGCGCTCACGCCCCGGACGCCGGGTCGGGGCCCCCGTCAACGGTGATCACGCCGCCGACGGTGTAGCGCAGCCAGCCGAGCACCGTGTGGTCCTGCAGGGTCAGCGGCACCTGTGGGCCCGACCAGCCGAGCAGCGCCACCGGTCGGTGGGCGAGCGCGTCGCGGAGCATCGCAGCGAGCTCGGGGGTCGCCACCACGGTCACCCCGTCGTGGGTGACGGTCTGCGTGCCCGCCGCCCCCGGCTCGGCGTGTGGGCCGGTGCGCAGCACGTAGCCGCAACCCTGCCGGTCGTCGTAGCCCGTCACCAGCACGGTCGCCTCCTCCGGTCAACGGTGGCGTCGGCCGATCATTGTTGCTGCAGGCCGGCCGCGATCCGGGCCAGCCGCTCGGAGTCGGCCAGGATACGGGTGACGGCGGGGTCGGTCGGTGCGATCCCGTGGCGCTGCGCGAGCTTGCGGATGTCGGGGTGACCGATCTGCGTGCGGGCCTGGTCGTCCACCCACACGACGTAGGGCATCGGCAGCTCCAGCCCCATCGTCGGGGCGGCACGCAGCAGCGGCGCCTCGGCCTCCGCGTTGCTGACGAACACCACCGACGTCGGACGGATCGCCGGTCCGAACCGGTCCGAGCCGGCGGCCATGTCGATCGACGCGGCGACCCGGCTCGGGCCGGCATCGGCCGCGCGGCGCAACCGGGCCACCGTGGCCGGGACGTCGGCGCTGCCGAACACGGTGAGCAGGAAGTCCGCCGGCGTCACCCCGATCAGTGGGGCGGAGATCTGGTCCGAGGCATCGCCGGTCGCCTGCGCGGCGACGGCCGCGGAGGTGTCGCGCAGCGCTGTCCGTGCCGCCGCGTCGGTGACCCCGGAGACGGCGGCGATGTAGGTGGCGCCGTTGTAGGTCACGGTGACCGGTCCGCCGGGTTCCTGGCGGACCAGGTAGCGCTGCGGCAGGTTCGCCCCGGCCCGCTGGTCCGCCAGCAGCAGCGGCACCTGCGCGGCCGGCGGTCCGCCGATCACCAGGGTGCTGGCCGCGAGTTCGACGCCGGCGGCGCGCGCCTGCGCGGTGTGGTCGACGACGGTGGCGACCGTTCCGGAGTTCGCGGTGACGGCGTCCTGCAGTCGCTGCACGACCTGGCCGGCATCACCCGTTCCGGTGAGCACGACGGTGCCGGGCGCCTGCCCGGGCAGGCTCGGTTGCCCGTCGGCCAGCGGTCCCTGCGCCCGGCCGGGGTCCCCGCACCCGGCCAGCACCAGGGCCAGGGCCACCACGGTGGCCAGCGCGCGGTGCGGAGCGGGCATGCGGACTCCGGAGTCTCGGGGGCTCCTGCCGTCCGGAACCCTATCCGACTCGACCGTTGTGTCCAGTTCTGTCCGTGCGCTCACCCGGCCGGGGGTCGGGCGGTCGGAGGTGTCCGTCGTCACGCTGGTGGTGGCGGCGTGGTATTGCGACGATTCTCACGTCGCCCCGGGTTACCGGAATGGCTACTCGCCGGTAACAATCGCTCCCGAGGCCGCCCGCCCCGCCGCTCGACGGACGGGGGCTGGCAGAGTCGACACATCGATACGGGCGCCGCGCCGCGCGACACCTCCCGGGGTACCGGGGGTCGGGTAGCGACCCCGGTGCTCGCGAGGTAAGGATCGACAGACGAAAGCGGCACGCCCGCACCGGGCGTCGCCCGCACCGGCAGGAGGTCGAAGAGGTCCGATGAATATCGTCGTGCTGGTCAAGCAGGTGCCGGACACCTACTCCGAGCGCAAGCTGTCCGACTCCGACCACACACTCGATCGGGACGCCACCGACGCGGTGCTCGACGAGATCAACGAGCGTGCGGTCGAGGCTGCGCTGCAGTTGAAGGAGGCTCAGGGCGGCGAGGTGACCGTCGTGAGCATGGGCCCGGACCGGGCCACGGACGCGATCCGTAAGGCGCTGTCGATGGGCGCCGACAAGGCTGTGCACCTGTCGGACGAGGCGCTCCACGGCTCGTGCGCGGTGCAGACGGCGAAGGCGCTGGCCAAGGTGATCAGCACTGCGATCGGCGCTCCGGGTGAGGGGTTCGACCTGGTGCTGTCGGGCAACGAGGCCTCGGACGGGCGCGCGGGTGCGGTGCCGGCGATGGTGGCCGACGTGCTCGGGCTGCCGGCGCTGACCCACGCCCGGGAGGTCACCGTGGACGGGTCGACGGTGACGGTGAAGCGGGAGACCGACGACGGGGTCACGCACCTGACCGCGGAGCTGCCGGCCGTGGTGTCGGTCGGCGAGAAGATCAACGAGCCGCGGTACCCGTCGTTCAAGGGGATCATGGCGGCGAAGAAGAAGCCGGTGACCACGCTGTCGCTGGCCGACGCCGGGATCGACGCCTCCGAGGTGGGCATCGCGAACGCGTTGTCCGCGGTCACGGGCTCGTCGCCGAAGCCGCCGAAGAGCGCGGGCGAGAAGATCGAGGACGAGGGCGACGGCGGCGCGAAGATCGCCGCGTTCCTGGTGTCGCAGAAGCTCATCTGACCCCCCCGACGAGAAGAGGAGACAAGACATGGCTGAGGTGCTGGTCCTCGTCGACCACGTCGAGGGTGAGATCAAGAAGAGCAGCTACGAGCTGCTGACGGCGGCCCGCACGCTGGGCGAGCCGTCGGCGGTGGTGGTCGGCCCGGCCGGGACGGCGGGCAAGCTGACCGAGGGGCTCAAGGCCCACGGCGCGGCGAAGATCTACGTCGCGGAGACCGACTCGACCGACTTCCTGGCGCCCGAGGTGTCGGTGCTGTCGTCGCTGGTCGAGTCGGTGAACCCGGCCGCGGTGCTGATCGGGGTGTCCGCGGACGGCAAGGAGATCGCCGGGCGGGTCGCGGTGCGCACCAACTCGGCGCTGCTGGGCGACGTCGTCGGGGTGTCCGGCCGCGACGCTGTCGGGGTGACCCACTCGGTGTTCGGTGGTGCCTACATCGCCGAGGCCAAGGCGAACACCGAGCACCCGGTGATCACGCTGCGCCCGGGTTCGGTGGAGATCGAGCCGGCCGACGGGGCCGGGGTCGAGGAGAGCGTGCAGGTCGGTGCCCTGCAGGGGCGGTCGGCCACGGTGACCAGCCGGGAGCCGATCGTCGGCGGGGACCGTCCGGAGCTGACCGAGGCGTCGGTGGTCGTGTCCGGTGGTCGTGGTGTCGGCTCGGCCGAGGACTTCGCGGTCGTCGAGGGCCTGGCCGACTCGCTGGGTGCCGCGGTCGGCGCGTCGCGGGCGGCGGTGGACTCGGGCTACTACCCGCACCAGTTCCAGGTCGGGCAGACCGGCAAGACCGTCTCGCCGCAGCTGTACGTCGCGCTGGGCATCTCCGGTGCGATCCAGCACCGGGCCGGCATGCAGACCTCGAAGACGATCATCGCGGTGAACAAGGACGCCGAGGCGCCGATCTTCGAGATCGCCGACTTCGGTGTCGTCGGAGACCTGTTCAAGGTCGCCCCGCAGCTCAAGGACGAGATCGCCAAGCGCAAGTCCTGACGCTGTCGCAGTACCCCCCCGGTGTCCCCGGCACGGCCTTCCCGGCCGAGCCGGGGGCACCGGCGTCTGCGTCCCCCGCTCGGGTGACGCCGCGCCGGCACCCCGGGTGACGTCCGGCCCCGTTCACCGACCTGCCACCGGTATGTCGTCGCCGTCCCAACCGCCCGTTGCCCCGACCCCGTACCAACTGCGGGGTGACCTCTTCGCAGGTACTGGTCCGGACGCCGGAAGCCGCCGCGTCCCGGTACTCCCTCTTGCTGACCACCGACGCCGATGAGGTGCGGGCCGCTCAGCGGCTGCGCCACCGCGTCTTCGCCGAGGAGCTCGGCGCGACGCTGCACAGCCCGATCGCCGGGCTCGACGCCGACCGCTTCGACGAGTTCTGCGACCACCTGGTCGTCCGCGAGGACCGCACCGGCGAGATCGTCGGGACCTACCGGATGCTGCCGCCGGAGCGGGCCGAGGCCGCCGGCGGGCTCTACGCCGAGGGTGAGTTCGCGGTGTCCACGCTGGACCCGCTGCGCTCCTCGCTGGTGGAGACCGGCCGTTCGTGCGTGCATCCCGAGCACCGCGACGGCGCCGTCGTCGGCCTGGTGTGGGCCGGCATCGCCCGCTACATGCTGCTCACCGGCAACCGCTGGCTGGCGGGTTGTGCGAGCGTGCAACTCGACGACGGTGGTGCGCTGGCCGCGGGTGTCTGGGACCAGGTGCGCAGCCGGCACCTGTCCCCGGACCGGTACCGCGTCCAGCCGCTGAACCCGTGGGACCCGGCCGCCGCCACCCGGCACCGCCACGCCGCCATGCCGCCGCTGCTGCGCGGTTACCTGCGTCTCGGCGCCTGGGTGTGCGGCCCGCCCGCGCACGACCCGGACTTCGGCGTCGCCGACTTCTACGTGCTGCTCGGCCTGGACCACGTCGACGAGCGCTACCTGCGCTTCTTCCTCGGCGGCGAACGATGACCACGACCCTGGACGGCGCGGTGCGCGGCCCGGCCGCCCCCGTACTGGCCGGCGGCCCGCTGCCGGCCGACCGGTGGCCGGCGCGGCCGGACGGCCGGCCGCACCCCGGTCCGGCGCCGGTGGCCGACCGCCCGGGCGGGGCGTGGGCCCCGTACTCGCCGTGCGGGCCGGAGTGCCTGCCCGCGGCGGCCGACCTGCCGCGGGCATCGCGGTTGCGCACCGGGCTGCGCACCGCCGGGCTGCTCGGGTTGCTGCTCGGGGTGGCCGCACTGGCTCCGCTGCTGCCGCTGGTCGGCCGGCGGGCCCGCGCCCGGTGGCTGCGCCGGGTGTTCCGCGGGGTGCTGCTGGCCGCGGGGGTGCGGTTGCGGGCGACCGGGGCCGCGACAGTGCAGCAGGGAGCCGCGCTGGTCGTGGCCAACCACTTGTCCTGGATCGACGTGCTGGTCCTCGGCGCCGTGCAGCCGGTGCGGATGCTCGCCAAGCGGGAGGTGCGCGACTGGCCGGTGATCGGGGCGATCGCCGCCCGCACCGGCGCGTTGTTCGTCGACCGGGCGGGTCTGCGCACGCTGCCGGCGACGATCGCCGACGTGGCGGCCGCGCTGCGGGCCGGGGACACCGTGGGTGTGTTCCCCGAGGGCACGACCTGGTGCGGCGCGGCGTCGGGCCCGTTCCGCCGGGCGCCGTTCCAGGCCGCGATCGACGCCGGCGCGCCGGTGCGGCCGGTGGCGATCACCTTGCGGCTGCCCGGCGGGCGTGCCACCACGACCGGCGCGTTCGTCGGTGACCAGACGCTGTGGGACTCGCTGCACCGCGTGTTGCGGCTACCCGCGCTGGTCTGCGAGCTGACCGTGCTCCCGGACATCGTCGCCGTGGGCGCCGACCGACGCGCGCTGGCCGCCGCCGCCCAGCGTGCGGTCGCCTCGGCGACCGGGGTGGTGCCGGCGGGGCAGCCCGCACCGGTGCGGCCCGCGCCGCGAGTCGCCGCCTGAGCTGGACCGCGGCGGTGCGAGGGCCGGTGTGAGGGACTCGGCCAGCCGGTCCGCGGGTCGGCGACTACCCTGGTCACGCGATGACCGACCAGGACGGACAGTGAGCTCCGTGGGTACGTATCTGGACCACGCCGCCACCACGCCGATGCTTCCGCAGGCGGTGGCGGCGATGACCGAGGCTTTGTCGAGGACCGGCAACGCCTCCTCGCTGCATTCCTCGGGACGCCGGTCGCGCCGGCTCGTGGAGGAGGCCCGCGAGCGCATCGCGGCCGCTCTCGGTGCCCGGCCGTCGGAGGTCGTGCTGACCACCGGGGGCACCGAGAGCGACAACCTGGCCGTCAAGGGCTTGTTCTGGAGCCGCCGGCAGGCCGACCCGCGCCGCGCCCGGGTGCTGGTCTCCGAGATCGAGCACCACGCGGTGCTCGAGTCGGCCGAGTGGCTCGCCGAGCACGAGGGCGCCGACGTCGAACTGCTCGAGGTCGACGAGCTGGGCCGGGTCCGGCCGGAGACGCTGCGCGCGGCGCTCGCCGCCGCCCCGGAGCGGGTCGCGCTGGTCTCGGTGATGTGGGCCAACAACGAGGTCGGCACGGTCAACCCGATCCGCGAACTGGCCGGGATCGCGCACGAGTTCGACGTGCCGCTGCACACCGACGCGGTGCAGGCCGTCGGCATCCTGCCGATCGACTTCACCGCGTCCGGCGCGGACGCGCTCACCCTCACCGGGCACAAGCTGGGCGGTCCCTACGGCGCCGGTGCGCTGCTGCTGGGCCGCGAGGTCGCGCTCACCCCGCTGCTGCACGGCGGCGGGCAGGAACGCGACGTGCGCTCCGGGACCCTGGACACGCCGTCGGTGGTCGGGCTGGGCGTGGCCGTCGAGCTGGCCGTCGCCGACGCCCCGCGGCGGGCCGCGGTGCTCACCGGCCTGCGCGACGACCTCGTCGGCAAGGTGCTGGCCGCGGTGCCGGACGCGAAGCTCAACGGCGACCCGGGCACCGGTTCGATCGACGACGCCCCCTCGCGGCTGCCGGGCAACGCGCACCTGTCGTTCCCCGGCTGCGAGGGCGACAGCCTGCTCATGCTGCTCGACGCCCAGGGCATCGAGTGCTCGACCGGCTCGGCCTGCACCGCCGGCGTCGCGCAGCCCAGCCACGTGCTGCTCGCGATGGGCGCCGACGAGGCCACCGCCCGTGGCTCGCTGCGGTTCTCCCTGGGGCACACCTCGACCGCCGAGGACGTCGACGCGCTCGCGTCGGTCATCGCCGGGGTCGTGGACCGGGCCCGCCGGGCCGGGCAGAACGGCGCCGCGACCCGGCGGCCGGTCGCCACCGACGGGGCCTGACCCCGTGCGGGTACTGGCCGCGATGAGCGGCGGGGTGGACTCTGCGGTCGCGGCGGCCCGGGCCGTCGAGGCCGGGCACGACGTCGTCGGAGTGCACCTGGCGCTGTCGGAGACGCCGGCCGCGCTGCGCGCCGGATCGCGCGGGTGCTGCTCGCGGGAGGACGCCGCGGACGCCCGCCGGGCCGCTGACGTGCTCGACATCCCGTTCTACGTCTGGGACTTCGCGGCCCAGTTCACCGAGGCCGTCGTCGACGACTTCGTGGCCGCCTACGCCGCCGGGCAGACCCCGAACCCGTGCCTGCGCTGCAACGAGAAGATCAAGTTCGCGGCGCTGCTGGACAAGGCGATCGGGCTGGGCTTCGACGCGGTGTGCACCGGGCACTACGCCCGGTTGTCCGACGGCGTACTGCGCCGCGCCGTCGACGCCGACAAGGACCAGTCCTACGTCCTCGCGGTGCTCACCGCCCGCCAGCTCGGGCACGCGCTGTTCCCGATCGGCGACACCCCCAAGAGCGAGGTGCGCGCCGAGGCCGCCGCACGCGGGCTGCGGGTCGCCGACAAGCCGGACAGCCACGACATCTGCTTCATCCCGTCCGGTGACACCCGGGCGTTCCTGGCCGGGCGCATCGGGGTCCGGCCGGGCGCGGTGGTCGACGCCGAGAGCGGCGAGGAGCTCGCCCGCCACGACGGCGTGCACGGCTTCACCGTCGGCCAGCGCAAGGGCCTGGGCGTGCCCCGCCCGGCCGCCGACGGCCGCCCGCGCTATGTGCTGGGCATCGAGCCGGCCACCGGCACCGTGACCGTCGGCCCGGCGGCTGCGCTGGACATCCGGGAGATCGACGCCGAGCGCCCGGTCTGGGGTTCGGGCCGCGCCCCGGACGGGCCGCTGAGCTGCGTCGCGCAGGTCCGGGCGCACGGCGGGCTGGCCCCGGCGCAGGCCTGGCCGGCCGCCGACGGCGGCCTGCGCGTGGAGCTGGGTGAGCCGTTGCGCGGCGTGGCCCCGGGCCAGGCCGTGGCGCTGTACCGTCCGGACGCCGCCGGCGACGTGGTCCTCGGCAGCGCCACCATCACCGCCACCCGCTGACCCACCCGGGCC
>NZ_JAAXLA010000064.1 GCF_012911935.1 Pseudonocardia acidicola
CCTCCAGCCCTCCCCTGTTTGTCACGAACGGCACTTTCGTTCAAACCTATCGAGCGAAAGTGCCGTTCGTGACATATGTGCGCCCGCGCCCGTGGCGGGACTACTTCGCCGTGATGGTGCTCGCGTTCGTCGCGGTCACCTCGGTGCTCGGCCGGTCCCGGGTCCGCGGGTTCGCCGCGTTGGCGATCGGGCTGGCCATCGGCCTGGTCGGGCTGGACCCGCTCACCGGCGCGCAGCGGCTCACGTTCGGCGTCCCGCAGCTGGCCGACGGCATCGACGTGGTGATCGTCGCGGTCGGGCTGTTCGCGGTCGGCGAGGCGCTGTGGGTGGCCGCGCATCTGCGCCGCGGTGCCCAGCAGGTGATCCCCGTGGGCCGGCCGTGGCTGGACCGCGGGGACCTGCAGCGCACCTGGAAGCCGTGGCTGCGCGGCCCGTTCATCGGTTTCGGGTTCGGCGCGATCCCGGCCGGTGGCGCGGAGATCCCGACGTTCCTGTCCTACGTGCTGGAGCGGCGGTTGTCGAAGCGGCGCGACGAGTTCGGCTCGGGCGCGATCGAGGGTCTCGCCGGTCCGGAGTCGGCGGCCAGCGCCTCGTCGGCGGGGACGCTGACCTCGATGCTGACCCTGGGGCTGCCGACGACGGCGATCGCCGCGGTGCTGCTGGCCGCGTTCCAGCAGTTCGGCATCCAGCCCGGGCCGCTGCTGTTCGCGCGCGAGTCCGAGCTGGTCTGGACGCTGATCGCGAGCCTGTTCATCGGTCTGGTGCTGTTGCTGGTGCTCAACCTGCCACTGGCGCCGGTGTGGGCGAAGCTGCTGCGGGTCCCCCGGCCCTACCTGTACGCCGGCATCCTGTTCTTCGCCTGCATCGGGGCCTACGCGGTCAGCGGCCAGCCGATCGACCTGATCGTGCTGCTGATCATCGGGGCGATCGGGTTCCTGATGCGCCGCTACGGGCTGCCGGTGCTGCCCGCGATCCTCGGGGTGATCCTCGGCCCGGACGCGGAGCTGCAGCTGCGCCGGGCGCTGCAGATCGCCGACGGGGACGTGACGACCCTGGTGAGCACGCCGCTGTCGATCATGGTGTACACGGTGATCGCGGTGCTGCTGGGGCTGCCGTTGATCCGCAGGATGCTGCGCCGCGGGGCCGGTGTGCCGTGATCCTCGCGGCGTTCGCCGGGCTCAGCGCAGCACGGCGCGGGCGAGGCGGGTGGCCTGCCGGGCCGACAGGCGCGGCAGGTACGCCCGGCCGATGGCGTTGCCGATCGCGGGCAACGCGGTCGGGTCGGGGTAGGCCATGTACAGCGGGCGGTACACCGGCTGGAACTTCGCCTTGAACGCCAGGAGCGAGCGGAAGCCGTACACCGGCTCGAGCCGCCGGCCGGCCGCGTCGAGCAGCTTCTGCAGCCCGCCGATGGGCTCGCCGCGGTCGAGGCGGGCCAGCGGCGCGCCGGACAGCGACAGGAACTCGACGCCCTCGTCCTTGCAGCGCAATGCCGCGGAGGCGATGAGGAACTCCATCACGCCCTTGAAGCCGTCGGAGCGGCGGCGCATGAAGTCCAGGGTCCAGCCGACGATCTCGCCGTCGCAGCGGACCGGCAGCCAGCTGGTGACGCCGTGCACCGTGCGGTCGGCGTCGACGGCGATGAGCAGCCGCACCTCGTCGTCGTCGAGCTCCTCGAGGCCGCCGAGGGTGAAGCCCATCTCGGGCAGGCCCTTGTCGGCCACCCATTCCTCGGAGAGGGCCCGGATCTGGTCGGTGACGGCGAGCGGCGCGGTCCGGTAGCTGCACCACTCGGCGACCATGCCGGCCTTCTCGGCCTTGTTCAGCGCGGTCCGCACGTCCTGCCACTTCTTGCCGGTGAAGGCCAGCCCGGGCAGCGGCAGCACGGTCTCCTCGGCGACCTGCACCGTGCTCCAGCCCAGGCCCCGCGCGATGGCCTCGACCTCGGCGCCCACGCTGTACAGGCACGGCGTCCAGCCGTGGGCGTGACAGTGCTCGACGAACCCGCGCACCGCGCGCTCGCGGGCGGCCGGCTTACCGACCGGGTCCCCGGTGGTCACCGCGACACCGCCGATGACGCGGTAGGCGACGACCGCGGCGCCGTCGGGGGTGAACCAGTAGGTGTGCCCCGGCCAGGTCGTCATGAACGACAGCGACGAGCCGCTCGTGTCCTCGAGCAACTCCCGGACCCGCCGCTGGTCCGGTTCCGGGTCCCGCAGCCGGCTGCGGGTGAAGCTGACCAGCGCACCGGCCCCGACGACGATCCAGAACACCAGGCCGGTCCACTCGTACAGAATGGTGGCGACGCCGGAGACCGGCAGGAACGTGGGCTCGACCTCGCCCAGGTAGACCGGCGGCAGGAAGCGGACCGGCAGGTCACCGAGCAGCATGAGCAGCCCCGGCGGCCGGTCGTAGCCGTGGGCGACCAGCAGGCTGCCGCCGACGAACAGCACCGAGACGCCGGCGAGGGCGCCGGCGGCGACGCGGGCCCAGGCCCGGTAGGTGCCGACGGGGGCGCGCACGTCGAACCGGCCGCGGGCGGCGACGAGCACCACGGCGACCAGCAGCGGTTGCAGCGCGGGCAGCGCCAGCAGCAACCAGGCGTGCAGGTGCACCACGGCGCCGAGGATGATCCGCTGCTCCATCGGGACCGACGCGGTGTGCGCGGCCAGCGCGAGGCCCAGCGCGGCCAGGCCGAGGTTGAGCCCGAACGCCGCGAGCCACGCCGCCCGGCGGCCGCGGCGCAGCCCTTCGGCGGCAATGAGCAGCAGCACCACCGGCATCGCCGACATCAGCCCGGGCCCGAGCCCGGACAGCCGCAGCCGCGCCTGCAGCTCGGCGCACTCGCGCAGGGCGCCGCGATCGGTGCCGGCGCCGGCGCAGATCTGCTCGACGGTCAGCGCGTCGGGCGGTGGCGAGGCGAACACGAACCGCAGCACCGACAGCGGGCCGACCCGGGTCTGCGCCCACGCGGCGATGAGCGGGCCCAGCGCCGACGCGGCCACCAGCAACGCCACCAGCACGCGCGCCTCCGGCCGGGACGGCGTGCCGATCACCTGGTCGCGGCGTCCGCCCGGGCGCAGCCGGCCCAGCGTCAGCATCCCCAGGACCAGGCCGAACACCCCGGCGGCGAGGCGCAGCACGTCGCCCAGCAGCCCGGAGTAGAGCGCGAGCATGGCGAGCACGGCAAGCAGCACCAGCCGCAGCCGGCGCCGCCACAGCGCGGCCAACCCGGCGCTCGCGGCGAGCAGGGTGCCCACCAGCGCGGCGCCGGGCCCGACCGCGACCGCGACCTGCAGATGGTCGGCCCAGCGACCGCCGCCGATCGTGATGAGCGCGACCAGCCCGAGCCCGGCGAGCGTGCCGACGACCTGCACCACCCCGAGCAGCCCGGCGGTGCGCAGGCTGCCCAGCCGGCGCTCGGCGACCGGGAGCAACGCGACGATCGCGATGCTGTTCACCACGTAGGAGGCGAGACCGGGGCACCACGTCGCCGAGGTGAACAGGCTCCACCAGTGCCCGTCGCGCAGCGGTCCGGGGCCGGCGCCGATCGCGGCGCGCAGCTCGCGCGACGGCCCCCGCCAGAGGCTGCCGGTGACCGCCCCGATGACCCACAACAACGGCACCGACCCGACGGTGAGCGGCGCCCGCCGGAGCATCCGGACAACCGCCGGGGCGGCCCCGGCACCCGGTAGGCAGCAGCCCGGGTCCGGGCGACCGGCCCGTCCGGTGTCCACCCGTGTCGTGCCGGTCATCCGTGAGCCTCCTCAGGCGTCGCACAGCACTCTCCCAGCCGACGTCCCCGGATGGCCACCGAACAGCCCCGGAGGGGACGATGGGACTGTGGCGACCACCACACGACCTGCCGATGAGCTGAAGCACCGACTCGGTGACTGGCTGCTGCAAGGCCTGACCGACCGGGCCGGGCGACGACAGGGCCCGCACGCCCAGCCACCGCCGGAGCATCCCCGCCATCCCTGGTGGAAGGTGATGTGCCTGACCGGGGTCGACTACTTCTCGACGCTGGGTTACCAGCCTGGGATCGCGGCGCTGGCCGCCGGGCTGCTGTCCCCGCTGGCGACGATCATCCTGGTTCTGGTCACGCTGTTCGGCGCACTGCCGGTGTATCGGCGGGTGGCAGTGGAGAGCCCGCACGGCGAGGGGTCGATCGCCATGCTGGAGCGGCTGCTGCCGTTCTGGAAGGGCAAGCTCTTCGTTCTGGCGCTGCTCGGTTTCGCCGCGACCGACTTCATGATCACGATGACTCTGTCGGCGGCCGACGCCACCGCGCACCTGGTGGAGAACCCGCTGGTCCCGCGGGCGCTGCACGGCCACAACGTGGGCATCACGCTGCTGCTGCTGGCGGCACTCGGTGCGGTGTTCCTCGCCGGGTTCACCGAGGCCATCACCATCGCGGTGCTCCTCGTCGGCAGCTACCTCGCGCTCAACTGCGTCGTGGTGGTGGACGGCCTGTGGAACATCGCCACCGCGCCGGGGGTGTTCTTCGACTGGACGCGGCTGCTGGTGTCGCAGTACCCGAACCCCTGGCTGATGGTCGCGGTCGCCCTGATCGTGTTCCCGAAGCTCGCGCTGGGTCTGTCCGGTTTCGAGACCGGCGTCGCGGTGATGCCGCTGATCGACGGCGATCCGGACGACACCGAGGAGCGCCCGCGTGGGCGCATCCGCGGCGCCCGCAAGCTGCTCACCACCGCGGCGCTGATCATGAGCGCCTTCCTGATCACCAGCAGCCTGATCACGACGCTGCTCATCCCGGCACCGGAGTTCCAGCCCGGCGGGGCGGCCAACGGCCGGGCGCTGGCCTACCTCGCACACGAACACCTCGGCAACGCCTTCGGCACCGTCTACGACGTGAGCACGATGGCCATCCTGTGGTTCGCCGGCGCCTCGGCGATGGCCGGCCTGCTCAACCTGGTGCCGCGGTACCTGCCGCGATACGGGATGGCGCCGCACTGGGCGCAGGCCGTCCGCCCGCTGGTGCTCGTGTTCACCGCGATCGGATTCCTGATCACGATCCTGTTCGACGCCGACGTCGACGCGCAGGGCGGCGCGTACGCGACCGGGGTGCTGGTGCTCATCACCTCGGCGGCGATCGCGGTGACCCTGTCCGCCCGGCGGCGCGGACGGCGCCGGGCCGCCGCCGCCTTCGCGGTCATCTCCGCAATCTTCATCTACACGACGATCGTCAACATCATCGAACGACCGGAGGGCGTGCAGATCGCCTCCTGCTTCATCGCCGGCATCATCGCGGTGTCGTTCCTGTCGCGCGCGATCCGCGCGTTCGAGCTGCGGATCACCGCGGTGCACCTCGACGAGACGGCCGAGGAGTTCATCCGGGAGCTGGCCTCCGGGCCGATCCGGCTGATCGCGCACGAACCGCACGCCCGCGGCGAAGGCGAGACCGACCACGACGAGTACCGGAAGAAACTCGACGAGGAGCGCGCCGGGCATCACCTCCCCGACCCGGACAAGGTGCTGCTGGTCGAGGTGGACATCACCGACCCGTCGGAGTTCGAGTCCGAGCTGCATGTGCACGGCGAGCGACGCGGGCCCTACCGCGTGCTGCGGGTGTCCGGCCCGGCGGTGCCCAACGCGATCGCCGCGCTCCTGCTGCACATCCGGGACATGACCGGCGTCCCGCCGCACATCTACTTCGACTGGACCGAGGGAAACCCGGTGTTCCACCTGCTGCGTTACCTGTTCACCGGGGCCGGCGAGGTCGCCCCGGTCACCCGGGAGATCCTCCGCGAGGCCGAACCGGATCCGCGGCGCCGGCCCGCGGTGCACGTGGGCTGACACACCGCAGGTGTAGCCCGGACGGACGGGGGCACCCCCGTCACGGAACTGGGAAGGAGCGCTGGACATGGGGATCGAAGATCCTGACGATGACGTGCTCGAGCAGAAGCTGCCCGCCGTGCTCGACGCCGAGGACGACGAGCTCGACGATCTTCCCGACGATCTCACCGAGATACCGATCGAGGCCGATCCCGGCGACGTCGCCGAGGATCTGGAGGACCTGATCGTCGCGGTCCCGGGCGAGGCGCCGCTGGAGGCGGATCCGGCGGACGTCGCCGAGCAGCTGCGCTCCGTGCCGGTCGAGGAACCCGAGCTGGAGACCTGAGCCGGCTATCGCAGGCATAGTCAGTTGACGATCGACCGATAGCGAGCCACCTCACAGACTCAGGCGCGACAACACGCGTCGACGGAGGTGAGGGCACCGGTGCCCGACAGCGAGCCGACCACGGTCGAGAAGCCCCTGGAGTTCGATCCGCACTCCCCGGATCTGTCCCCCGACCGCGCCTACGAGTTGTACGCGGACCTGCGCTCGCAGTGTCCGGTTGCGCACAGCGAGAAGTACGGCGGGTACTGGGCGGTGTCGCGCTACGACGACGTCCGCGCCGTGGCGATGGACCACGAGACGTACTCCTCGACCGGCGGGGTCTACGTCCCCGCCGTGTCCGACAGCCGGTTCCCGCCGATCGACCACGACCCGCCGGAGCACGCCGGGTTCCGCGCCCTGATCGCCCCGCTGACCAGCGGCGCCGCGGCCAAGGCGATGGATCCGAAGATCCAGGCCACCGTCGACCGGCTGGTCGACGCGTTCATCGACCGGGGCCGTGCCGAGCTCGTCGACGAGCTGTCCACGCCGCTCCCGCTCGACGTCATCACCCAGCTCTACGACCTGGACGCGGAGCAGAGCGCGCACATCCGCTCCTACTCGCTGGAGTTCCTGGAGCACGCGTCGGGGCCGCGGGGCCGCGAGATCATCGACCGGGTCTGCGCCTACTGGATCTCGCTGTTCGACGAGCGCCGCGCCGAGCCGCGCGAGGACTTCATCACCGGTCTGCTCGAGGCCAACCAGGAGCTGCACGCGAGCGACGAAGAGCTCGCGAACATGATGTTCATCCTGACCTACGCGGGGCACGACTCGACCGCGCTCGGGTTGAGCAACACCCTGCTCTACCTCGCCGAACACCCCGAGGTGCAGCAGCGGCTCATCGACGAGCCGAAGCTGGTGCCGTCGATGATCGACGAGATCCTGCGCTACGAGACACCGCTGCACTGGTTCCCGCGTCAGCTCACCAAGGACACCTGCCTGCGCGGGATGGACATGAAGGCCGGTGAGCGGGTGCTGCTGCTGTTCGCCTCGGCCAACCGCGACCCCGAGGTGTTCGACCGGGCCGACGAGATCGTCATCGACCGTCGCCCCAACCGGCATCTCGCGTTCGGTGCGGGCATTCACACCTGCCCCGGCATGGCGCTGGCCAAGCTGGAGACGAAGCTGGCGGTCGAGACCGTGCTGCGCCGCATCCCCGGTTTCCGGGTCGACGGCACCGTCGAGCGGACCGACCCGCTCGAGGGCGGCGGCCGCCACCTCGGGGTGCGCACGCTCCCGGTGACCTGGTGAGCGCAGGGGCGGCAGCGGGCCCTCTCCGGCCCACCCGGCGGCAGATGATCACCGCAGGCAGCGCGTCGACCGTCGGTTTCGCGTTCGACCTGTTCGACCTGTTCATCCTGCTCTACGTGGCCTCGACGATCGGCCCGCTGTTCTTCCCGGCGGAGAGCGCCACCCTGCAGTTGGCCGCCACGTACGCGTCGTTCGGTGTGAGCCTGGTGATGCGGCCGCTCGGCGGGGCGGTGTTCGGCCGCTACGCCGACCGGCTGGGCCGGCGGCGCAGCATGATCGTGACGATCACCGGGGTCGGCCTGGCCACCGCGCTGATGGGCGCGCTGCCCACGCACGACACGATCGGGATGCTCGCGCCGGTGCTGTTCGTGGCGCTGCGCCTGGTGCAGGGCCTGCTCGTGGGCGGCGTGGTCGCCTCGACGCACACTCTCGGCACCGAGACCGTCCCGCAGCGCTGGCGCGGGCTGGTCTCCGGCCTGATCAGCGGCGGCGGCGCCGGGCTCGGCGCGGTCATCGCCTCGCTGGTGTTCCTCGCGGTGTCGGCGGCCTTCCCCGGACCGGCGTTCACCGAGTGGGGCTGGCGGGTCATGTTCTTCGCCGGCCTGCTGGCGTCGGCGTTCAGCCTGGTGCTGTTCCGCTTCATCGAGGAGTCGCCGCTGTGGGCCGCGGCGGCTCACAAGGCGACTCCGCAGCAGGCCGCGCGGGCCCGGGACCTGTGGGCGCCCGGCCGCCGGGTCGTGCTGCTGACCAGTCTCGGGCTGGTCGTCGGCGCGGGCGCGCAGTACTACCTGACCTCGGGGTTCCTGCCGACCTTCCTCGGCTCGGTCAACGAGGTGCCGGCCGGCTCGCGGGGTCTGCTCCTGGTGTGGATGAGCCTGGCGATCCTGCCGGTGGCGCTGCTGGTGGGGCACCTGTCCGAGTGCTTCGGCCGCCGACGGGTCTTCCTGGCCGTGGGCGGGGTCAACCTGGTCGCGCTGCCGCTGCTGGTGGCGGCGATGGCCGGCCTCGGCCCGACCGACACCGGCCCGCTGCTCGGCTACGGCCTGCTGCTCACCGTGCTGGCCAACGCGTCCTACGCCGCGGTGCCGATCTACCTCAACGAACGCTTCCCGACCCGGCTGCGGGCGACCGCGACGGCGGTGGTGTGGAACGGCGGGTTCGCCCTCGGCGGCCTGTCCACGACGTTCGTCACGGCGGCCAGCCCCACGGTCGCCGACATCCCCAGCCGGCTGGCGGTGTTCCTGCTGGGCTGCGTCGCGATCTTCCTGATCGGGGCCGCGCTGTCCCCGGAGACCCGGGGTGCGCTCGAGCGCCCCGACGCCGACGCGGCCGCCCAGCCCGGCCCCGAACCCGAATCCACCACCGCCACCGCCGCTCAGCAGGCATGACCGGCTCGACCAGGCACGACGTGCAGGAAAGGAATTCCATGACCTCCGAGGGACTCACCGGCCAGACCGTCATCGTCACCGGGGCCGGCGGCGGGATCGGCGGTGAGTACGTCAGCGCGTTCGCCGCGGCCGGTGCGAACGTGGTCGCCACCGACGTCGCCGCCGCGACCGACGCCGGTACCGCCCTGGCGGAGAAGGCCAGCGCCGCCGGCGCCGGCCGGGTGGTGTTCGTGGCCGCCGACGTCACCTCCGACGCCGACTGGGAGCGCGTCGTCGCCACGGCGACCGGCGAGTTCGGCCGGCTCGACGCGCTGGTCAACAACGCCGCCGTCTACCACGGGCTGGGCGGCAAGAAGCACCTCACCGAACTGACCAACGACGAGTGGGACCTGGTGCTCACCGTCAACGTGCGCGGCACCTGGCAGGCCATCAAGGCCGTCACCCCGGCGATGCGCGCGGGCGGCGGCGGCCGGATCGTCAACATCTCCTCGACGGTGGCGCGAATGGGCGCGCCCGGGTTCGCGCACTACGTCGCGTCCAAGGCCGCCGTCGACGGGCTGACCCGGGCCGCGGCCCGCGAGCTGGGCCCGGACTCCATCACGGTCAACGGCGTCGCCCCGGGCCTGGTCAGCGACGACGCGAGCCGGACGCTCAACACCGGCGACTACATCGCGATGGCCGCCAAGGGGCGCGCGCTGGGCCGGGAGATGGCTCCCGACGACCTGGTCGGTGCCGTGCTGTGGCTCGCGTCGCCGTCCAGCGGTTTCGTCACCGGGCAGACGGTCGTCGTCGACGGCGGCGGGGTGTTCGTGTGAGCACTGACCTCCGGTCCTGGCTCGACCTGCTCGACGGCCGCGGCGAGCTGGCCCGGCTGAGCGCCACGATCGAGCCCGACCAGGACGTGGCCGCGGTTCTGGAACGTGCCGACGGTCGCCGGGCCGTGCGCTTCGATCACGTCGCCGGCGCGGAGTTCCCGCTGGTCGGCAACACCGTCCTGGGGCGCGAGCACCTCGGGCTGGCGCTGGGCTGCGACCCGCACGAGGTCGCCGACCGGTTCGCCGCGGCGCTCGACGCCCCCCGTCCGTGCAAGCAGGTCGAGCAGGCGGACGCCCCGGTCTTCGCGAACCGGATGACCGGTGAGCGGCTGCTCTCCGCGCTGCCGCTCACCCGGCAGCACTCCCGCGACGGCGGGATGTACCTGACCTCGGCGCTGCTCGCGGTGCGCGACCCGGCGAGCGGGCGGATGAACCTGTCGATCAACCGGCTGCTCGCCGCCGGTGAGCGGGAGCTGCGGGCGCTGCTGCTGCCCGGGCGGCTGCGCGCGATCTTCACCGAGGCCGAGGCGGCCGGCCGCGACCTGGACGTCGCGCTGGTCCTCGGGGTGCACCCGGTGCTGGTGCTGGCCAGCCAGTCCCCCGCCGACCGGGCGCTGGACGATCTCGAGGTGGCCGGCGCGCTCGCGCCGGAGGCACTGCCGGTGGTGGCCGCGCCGACGGTGGACGCGCTGGTCCCGGCGGGGGCGGAGTTCGTGCTCGAGGGCCGGTTCCGCGCCGGGCGGCGCGAGGCCGAGGGTCCGTTCGGAGAGTACCCGCGGACCTACGGCCCGGGCGGGCCGGCGCCGGTGATCGAGCTGCTCGACGGCTGGCACCGCGACGACGCGGTGTTCCAGACGATCCTGTCCGGCGGCCGGGAGCACTTCTACGCCGGCGGGCTGCCCCGGGAGGCGATGTGCTTGCGGGCGCTGCGCCGGGCGGGGCTCGACGTGGCCGGGCTGCGGCTGCCCGAGTCGGGCTCGTGCCGGTTGTCCGCGATCGTCGCGCTGCGCAACCCGGCACCGGGCGCGGCGACCACCGCCATGCTCACCCTCTTCCTCACCGCCGCGACGATCAAGCACGTGACGGTGGTCGACGACGACGTCGACGTGCTCGACGACGAGCAGATCGGCTGGGCGGTGGCCACCCGGGTGCAGGCCGACCGCGACCTGCTGGTGGTCCCGAACGCCAAGGGCAGCAGCCTCGACCCGTCGGCGACCGGCGCGCTCACCGCCAAGCTGGGTGTCGACGCGACGGTGCCCGCCGCCGACCGCGAGAAGTACCGGCAGATGCGGGTCGTCCCGGCCGAACCCGAACGGGTTCGCGCACACCTCGCCGAGCTGGGGCTGTAGGACGTGCCCCGGATCATCGTCGCGCTGACCGGGGCGTCCGGGGCCGTCTACGGCATCCGGGCGCTGGAGTTGCTGCGCGAGCAGCCGGACGTCGAGACCCATCTGGTGATGACCAAGGCGGCCCGGGCCACGATCGGCTACGAGACCGACCGCAGCGTCGCGGAGGTCCGTGCGCTGGCCGACGTCGTGCACTCCGACAACGACCTCGGCGCGCCGATCTCCAGTGGGTCGTTCCGGACGGCGGGGATGCTGGTCGCGCCGTGCAGCGTCAAGACGCTGTCGGGCATCGCGTCGAGCTACGACGAGTCGCTCGTGGTGCGCGCGGCGGACGTGGTGCTCAAGGAGCGGCGGCGGCTGGTGCTGCTGCTGCGCGAGACGCCGCTGCACGCCGGGCACATCCGGCTGATGGCCGACGTGACGGCGTCGGGAGCGATCGTGATGCCCCCGGTGCCGGCCTTCTACACCCGGCCGGCCAGCGTCGCGGACATCGTCGACCACACGGTGGGGCGGGCGCTGGACCTGCTCGACGTCGACACCGAGGCGGTGCAGCGCTGGGACGGGGACCGGACGTCCGGGGACGGTACGGTCCACCGGCTCTGACCGCGCGCCGATCAGCGGCAGGCGGTGCGCCGCAGGATCGCCAGGAACGCCGCGACGGGCGGGGACTCCAGCGCGCTCTCCCGCCAGACCACGCCCAGCTCGCGGACGGCGGCGGCATCGCGCACCGCCACCGTGCCCTGCTCACCGCCGACCGCGAGGCGCGGCAGCAGGGCCACGCCCATCCCGGCACGCACCATGCCGTGCACGATCGAGAGCTGCCCGGTCTCCAGCGCGTGCCGGGGCCGGAACCCGGCGTCGGCGCAGAGCGCGTCGGCGAGGTCGCGCAGTCCGTAGCCGGGGCGCATCCCGACGAACGCCTCGCCGGCCAGGTCGCGCAGCCAGACCCCGTCGCTGCGGCGCAGCGGGTGCTCCGGCGGCACGAGCAGCACGATCGGCTCGCGGACGATCGTCTCGGAGCCGAGCCCGGCGAGCGAGGTGGGCAGCCGGGTCAGCGCCACGTCCAGCTCGCCCGACTGGACCATCTGCTCGAACTCGCGGGACACGTCGTGCTCGACGACCTGCACGGTGACGCCGGGATGCGCCTCCCGGAAGGCCGCGACGACGTCGGGCAGCAGGTGCGCGCCCACGCTGGGCAGCACACCGACCGAGACGCTGCCGCCGCGCAGGCCGGTCACCTCGCCGACGCGGTGCCGGCCCCGTTCGACCTCATCGAGGGCCCGGACGGCGTGTTCGAGCAGCGCGGCCCCGGCGGCGGTGAGCACGACGTGCCGTCCGGTGCGCTCGAACAGCCGGGCTCCGACGTCCTGCTCGAGCTTGCGGATCTGCACCGACAGTGACGGCTGGGAGAGGAACAGCCGGGCCGCGGCGCGGGTGAAGCTGCGTTCCTCGGCGACCGCGACGAAGTACCGCAGCTGATGCAGCTCCACCGCGGCACTCCCTCGTCGGCGTCTCGGGCATACGGTCTGGTTCAGACCGTATTGGGCACCCTATCCCGGGAGCAGGGAGATCGGAACGTCCACGACGCGGCTGCGCAGGTACTCCCCCAGACCCTTGGCCTGCGGGTCCGGCCGGACCGACGACGCGACGCCCTCCCCGAGGATCCCGCGCACCACGACGTTGAGCGCCCGCAGGTTCGGCAGCTCGAACCGCTCGATCTCGCACCCGGCGGCCTCCGGGCCGAGCAGCTCACGCAGCCGCTCCACGGTCAGGTACTCCCGCGCCCAGGCGTAGCCGGCGTCGTCGCGGGTCCACAGGCCGATGTTGGCGTTGCCGCCCTTGTCTCCGGACCGCGCCCCGCACACCGCACCTAACGGCGCCGACTTCGTCGGCGCCTGTGCGCGGAAAGAGTCGCTCGGGCGACTATTTCCGCGCACGGGCGACGTAGTCGCCGGGTCGGGGATGGTGCGGCGCTCGCCGTCGGGCAGGACGACGACGTGCTGCACCGCGTCGCGTGGGACGGCGGCGGGCCGGTAGACCCCGTAGGCCGACTCCGCCGACGGCGGGGTCGTGGTGTGGAAGCCCGGGTAGCCGGCCAGCGCGAGCTCCATCGTCGCGTTCGAGAACGCCCGGCCGACCTTGCGCGGGTCGGGATCCTTGACCGTGATCCGCAGGTGCGCGGTGGCCTGCTCGTTGGACGGCGCGTCGGGCCGGTCGAAGCGCAACAACCGGACGTCGACCTCGGCGAACCGCTCCCGGCCGCCGAGCACGTCGAACAGCTGCTGCTCGGCCCAGGCGGCCTTCTCCTCGATGTCCAGCCCAGTCAGCACGAGCGTCATCGTGTTCCGGAAGCCGCCGACGTCGTTGAGCGCGACCTTGAGCGTCTCCGGCGGCGGGCTGCCCTGCACGCCGGAGATCCGCACCCGGTCCGGGCCCTCCTGCGCGAGGTCGACGGTGTCGAAATGCGCGGTGACGTCCGGGCCCAGGTACGCCGGTTCGGCGATCTCGTAGAGCAGCTGCGCGGTCACCGTGCCGACCGAGACCAGCCCGCCGGTGCCGTCGTGCTTGGTGATGACCGACGAGCCGTCGGCGGCCACCTCGGCGATCGGGAAGCCCGGGTAGCGCCGGTCGGTGACCTCGTGCAGGAACGCGTAGTTGCCGCCGGTGGCCTGCGGGCCGCACTCGATGACGTGCCCGGCGACGACCGCGCCCGCGAGCCGGTCCCAGTCCGAGGGGTTCCAGCCGTGCCACCACGCCGCCGGCCCGACGACCAGCGACGCGTCGGTGACCCGCCCGGTGACCACGACGTCGGCGCCCGCGCCCAGCGCCTCCGCGATCCCCCAGCCGCCGAGGTAGGCGTTGGCCGACACCGGCTTCGCCTCGCCGACGGGCGGGGTGATCGCGGACAGGTTGCCGCGCAGGTCGTCGCCCTCCACGTGCGCGACCCGGACGCCGAGCCCGAGCCGGTCCGCCAGGTCGCGGACCGCCGCGGCCAGCCCGGCCGGATTCAGCCCGCCGGCGTTGGCGACGACCCTGATCCCGCGGTCCAGGCAGGTCCCGAGCACCTGCTCGAGCTGGGTGAGGAAGGTCTTCGCGTACCCGGCTGCCGGGTCCTTGGCCTGTGCCTTGGCCAGGATGAGCATGGTCAGCTCGGCGAGGTAGTCGCCGGTCAGGACGTCGATCGGGCCGCCGGAGACCATCTCCTTCGCGGCGGCGAGCCGGTCGCCGTAGAAGCCCGAGCAGTTGCCGATGCGCACGGGCCGCCTCATGCGTCGCTCCCGGAGAACTGCCCCGGCTTCCGGCCGGTGCCGGCGGTCCCGGCGAACGCCTGGGCGATCGACATCCACTCCGCCGCCGCCGGGCCGGTGATCTGCAGCGCGGTGTCGTCGCGGTGCCGACGCTGGGTGACGGCGAGGCAGAAGTCCAGCGCCGGGCCGGTGACCCGGTCGGCGGCATCCTCGGGGCCCCACGTCCACACGGCGCCGCTGGGCGCGGTCAGTTCGACCCGGACCGGCGCGGTCGGGGCGTCCTTCCCGTTCACGGCGTAGCTGAACGGCCGGGCGCCGACGCCGATGTGCGCGACGTGGCGCAGCCGGTCGGTGGGTTCGCGCTGCACACCCACGGTGTCGGCCACGTCCTGGCCGTGCGCCCAGGTCTCCATGATCCGCGCGGTCAGCGACGACGCGGCGCTCATCGCCGGTCCGAACCACGGCACCCGCAGCGACGGGTCCAGCCCGCGGAAATCCCGGATGAGCCGGGCCCGGGCGTCGTCGAACCACGCGAGCAGCTGCATGCCGGTCAGCTCCCGGTAGCGCTCGGCGATCTGGTCGGGGTCGATCCCGCCCGCCGCGACCGCCTTCTCCAGCTCGGTGCGGAACGCCTCCGGGTCGGTGGCCGACTGCACGGCGACGTCGTCGAAGTGGGCGAGGTGGGAGACCTGGTCCGCGATGGTCCAGCCCGCCGCCGGGGTGTCGCGGCGCCAGTCGTCCTCGTCGAGGCCGGCGAGCAGCGCACGCAACGCCGCGGACTCCGCCGCGAGGTCGTCGGCCAGCGCATCCATGAAGTCGCGAGTTACGGGCATCCCTACCGTCCCTTCCACACCGGCGTGCGCTTCTCCCGGAACGCGGCCGGGCCCTCCTGGGCGTCCTCGGACAGGTACACCGGCTCCCAGATCTCCTCGGCGCGGTCGTAGGCCGCTTCGCGCGGGTAGCGCGCGGACAGGTACGCGGTCTGCTTGGCCGCGCGCACCGACAGCGGCGCGTTGACCGCGATCCGCCGGGCCAGCGACTGCACGTGGTCACGCAGGTCCGGCGCCTGCACGACGTCGTTGACCAGCCCGATCTCGTGGGCCCGCCGGGCGCTGATCGGGTCGCCGGTCAGCAGGATCTGCAGGGCGATCCGCGGCGGCACCAGCCACGACAGCGGCGCGGCCCACGGCGCCCCGCGACCGACCTTCACCTCCGAGATCGCGAAGGTGGCGTGGTCCGCGGCGACGACCAGGTCGCACTGCTGGGCGAGCAGGAAGCCGCCGGCGAACGCGACCCCGTTGACCGCGGCGATGGTCGGCTTGGGCACCTCGATGTTGCGGCCGATCTGCGGCAGGAAGTCCGGGGGCGGGACCTCGAGCGCGGTCTCGGCCATCTCCTTGAGGTCGCCACCGGCACAGAACGCCTTGTCCCCGGCGCCGGTGAGGACGAGGACCTCGGCGCCGGTGTCGTCGTTGAAGCGCCGGACGCCGTCCCAGAGCCCGTCGCGGACCGCCTTGCTCAACGCGTTGCGCGCCTCCGGGCGGTTGATCGTCAGCCAGGCGATCCCCTCGTCGACCTCGTACGTCACCGGACTCACCGGAACATCCTGCGCAGCTCGGGCCGGTTCAGCTTGCCGCTGCCGGTGCGCGGCAGGGCGTCGACGATCTCGATGCGACGCGGCCGGTGCATGCCGGACAGGTTGGGGTCGGTCGCGCAGTAGGCGGCGACGTCGTCGGCGGTGACGCCGTCGCGGCTCGCCACGACGACGGCGGTGACCTGCTCGACCCAGCGCTCGTGCGGGGTGCCGATCACCGCGACCTCGGCCAGGTCCGGGCAGTTCGCCAGGTGCTCCTCGACCATCTGCGGGAAGATGTTCTCCCCGCCCGAGACGATCATGTCGTCGATCCGGTCGACGTAGTAGAGGTAGCCGTCGGCGTCGCGCGACATGAGGTCGCCGGTGCGGAACCAGCCGTCGACCCACTTCTCGTCGTGCAGCTCCGGGCGGTTCCAGTAGCCGGGGGTCACCGCGTCGCCGCGGACCCACAGCTCGCCGACCTCGCCGGACCCCGGTTCCAGGTCCGGGCCTCCGGACGGCGGGACGAGCCGGGTCTGCACCACCTGCTCCATCGCCCGGCCCATCGAGTTCGGCCGGCGCGGCTCGCCCGGCCGGTAGGAGACGACGAGCCCGCTCTGCTCGGTCTGGCCGTAGATCTCGGTGCCGACGATCCCGGTGCCGGCCGCGAGCCGCTCGATCGCCGCGTTCGGCGTCCGGGACCCGCCGAACATGCAGATCCGGAACGAGTCGAGCACGACCGGCGCGCCGACGGTGCGATTCCCGACGTCGATCATCATCGTGGAGATGAGGCCGCCGTACGTGGGCCGCAGCTTCGTCGCCCTTTCGAGCCAGGCCAGCGGATCCCATCTCGCCATGAACGTGATCTGCCCGCCGCGCAGCAGCACCGGCAGGCTCGCCAGCTGCAGGCCGCCGACGTGGAACAGCGGCATGCAGTTCAGGACGTGGTCCGCGGCCGTGAGGTCGTAGAGGTCGATCACGCCCTCGACCTGGGCGGTGATGTTGCGGTGGGTCTGCCGGACGCCCTTGGGCACCCCGGTCGATCCCGAGGTGTACATCAGCAGCGCGTCGTCGCGGTCCAGCCGCGGCTCGACGCGGTGCACCGGCTGGCGCGCCGCGACGGCCGCGGCGAACCCGCCGCCCGGCCCGGTCGTGAGGATGCGCTCGGCGACCGGCAGGCCGTCGAGCACCGTGCACAGCCGGGCGACGTCGCCGGGCAGCGCGACGAGGTGCGTCGCGCCGGAGTCGGCGACGGCGTGGCGCAACGCGGCCTCGGGGAACAGGTAGTTCAGCGGGACGCCGACCCCTCCGGCCTGCCAGGTGCCGAGCAGCCCGGGCAGGTACTCGAGCTGGTTGGGCAGGTAGAACGCGACCCGGTCGCCGGGGCGCAGGCCCTGGGCGAGAAGGAAGGCCGCGAACCGGCCGCCGAGCTCGGCGAAGTGCGCGTAGCCGATCTCCTCGTCGTCGAGCCGCAGCGCGACCTGGCCCGCGTGGTCGGCGGCCGCCCTCCGGAGCAGGGTCGCGATGTTCATGCCCCGGCCTCCTCCGTCGCTTCGACGACGGCCAGCACCTGCCCGGTGTCGACCTGGTCGCCGCGGACGACGTGCACCTCGGTGACCGTACCGTCGGCGGGCGCGGTGATGGTGTGCTCCATCTTCATCGCCTCCAGAACGATCAGCGGCCGGCCCGCGGCGACGGTGTCCCCCGGTTCGGCGAGCACCCGGACGACGCCGCCCGGCATCGGTGCGAGCAGCGAACCGGCGTGCTGCGCGGCCGACGGGTCGGCGAACCGCGGCACCGTCACCAGCGCTGCGGACCCGATCGGGCTGTCCACGTAGGACGTATCCCCGGCGCGGTGCACGAAGAAGGTCCGGCGGACTCCGCCGATCTCCAGGTCCACTTCGGTGGGTGCCGCGGCGAGCACCCGGACACCGGTGAGGGGCTCGCCGTCGACGGTCACCGTGACGCCGTCGCGGGTGTACCGGTAGGCGACCTCGACCGCGCGCCCGCCGAGCGTGTAGCTCACCCGCTGCGGGGCGCCGCCGACGTTGCGCCAGCCCGAGGGCAGCGTGGCCAGCACCGTCGCGGCGGCCCGGTTCCCGGCCTGTCCGGCGAGCGCGGCGGCCGCGGCCAGCGCGGCCACCGCGTCGCCGGGGGGTGCGCCGAGGGCAGCCGGGTCGTGCCGGGCCAGGTAGCCGGTGTCGGTGCGGCCGGCGAGGAACTCCTGCTCACGCAGGATGCCGGCCAGCAGATCGCGGTTGGTCGTGACGCCATGGATCCGGGCCTGCTGCAGTGCTCTGGCGAGCCGCCGCGCCGCGTCGGCGCGAGTGGCGCCGTGCGCGATCACCTTGGCCAGCATCGGGTCGTAGTGCGTGCCGACCACCGAGCCGTCGACGACGCCGGCGTCGACCCGGACGCCCGGGCCCGGCGGAACCGCGAACCGGTGCAGGGTGCCGGTCGCCGGCAGGAACCCGGCCGGGACGTCCTCGGCGTAGAGCCGCACCTCGATCGCGTGCCCGTCGATGCGCGCGTCCAGCACGGCGGGCGGCAGCGGCTCGCCCTCGGCCACCCGCAGCTGCAGCTCGACGAGATCGAGCCCGGTGACGAGCTCGGTGACCGGGTGCTCGACCTGGAGCCGGGTGTTCACCTCGAGGAAGAAGAACTCGCCCGAGTCGGTGAGCACGAACTCGACGGTGCCCGCCCCGACGTAGCCGATCGCCTTGCCCGCGGCCACCGCGGCCGCACCCAGCTCGGCGCGCAGTGCGTCGTCGACGGCCGGCGACGGCGCCTCCTCGACGATCTTCTGGTAGCGCCGCTGGATCGAGCACTCGCGCTCGAACAGGTGCACCACGCTGCCGTGCGCGTCGCCGAAGATCTGCACCTCGACGTGGCGGGGGTCGACGACGAAGCGCTCCAGGAACACCGTGCCGTCGCCGAAGGCCGACGCGGCCTCGCGACGGGCGCCCTCGACGGCATCGGCGAGATCGGCCGGCCCCCGGACCACCCGCATCCCGCGCCCGCCACCGCCGAACGCCGCCTTGACCAGCAGCGGGAAGCCGATCCGCGCGGCCACGGCGGCGAGATCGGTCTCCTCGGTCACGGTGGCACCGGGCAGCACCGGGACCCCGGCCGCCTCCATCAGCGCCTTGGCCTCCAGCTTGGAGCCCATCGCGGCGATGGCCTCCGGCGGCGGGCCGACGAAGATCAGGCCGGCGTCGGCGCAGGCCCGGGCGAACCCGGCGTTCTCCGACAGGAACCCGTAGCCGGGGTGGACCGCGTCGGCGCCGGCGGCCCGGGCCGCGGAGATGATCAGATCGGTGCGCAGGTAGGTGTCGGCGGGCGCGGCGCCCGGCAGCCGGACCGCCTCGTCGGCGAGCGCGACGAACGGGGCGTCGGCATCCGGGTCGGAGAACACGGCCACGGTGGCGATCCCGAGCGCGTGCGCGGTGCGCATGACCCGGGCGGCGATCTCGCCGCGGTTGGCGATCAGCAGTTTCTGGATCATCGAGCTCACATCCGGAAGACGCCGAAGCCACGGCGGCCGGCGACGGTGTTGGAGTGCACGGCGGACAGCGACATGCCGAGCACGGTGCGGGTGTCGCGCGGATCGATGATCCCGTCGTCGTAGAGCCGCGCGGTCACGTAGAACGCGTGCGACTCGGCCTCGATCTGCCTCTCGATGGCGGCGGTGCGCTTCGCGTCCGCGTCCTCGTCGAACGGGCGTCCCTGCGACGCCGCCGACGCCCGCCCGACGATCGACATCACCCCGGCGAGCTGCGCCGCTCCCATGACCGCGAGCTTGGCCCCGGGCCAGGCGAACATCAACCGCGGGTCGTAGGCCCGCCCGGACATGCCGTAGTTGCCCGCGCCGAACGACGACGCCATGTTGACGGTCAGGTGCGGGACCGCGCTGTTGGTCACCGCGTTGATCATCTTGGCGCCGTCCTTGATGATCCCGCCCTGCTCGTAGCTGGTGCCGACCATGTATCCGGTGGTGTTCTGCAGGAAGATCAACGGGGTGTCGGTCTGGTTGGCCAGCAGGATGAACTCGCTGGCTTTCTTGGCCTCCTCGCTGAACAGCACGCCGCGGTGATTGGCCAGCACTCCGACCGGATAACCGTGGATCCGGGCCCACCCGGTGACCAGCGAGGTGCCGTAGAGCGGCTTGTACTCGTCGAACTCCGAGCCGTCGACGGTGCGGGCGAGGATCTCGCGCGGGTCGAAGGGCACCTTGATGTCGGAGGAGACGATGCCGAGGATCTCGTCGGGGTCGTAACGGGGCGGCGCCGGATCCGGAGCCGGGACCGGGCCGAGCTTGCGCCAGTTGATCCGGGCCATGATCTCGCGGCCGATCCGGATGGCGTCGTACTCGTCGACGGCGAAGTGGTCGGACAGCCCGGAGACTCTGCTGTGCATCTCGGCGCCGCCGAGCGCCTCGTCGTCGGCGTCCTCGCCGGTGGCCATCTTGACCAGCGGCGGGCCGCCGAGGAACACCTTGGCCTGCTTGTCCACCAGCACCGCGTAGTCGCACATGCCGGGGACGTACGCCCCACCGGCGGTGGAGTTGCCGAACACCAGCGCGACGGTCGGGATCGCCAGCGCCGACAGCTCGGTGAGCTCGTGGAAGATCCGCCCGGCCGGCACGAACAGGTCGGCCTGGGTGGGCAGGTCGGCCCCACCGGACTCCACCAGGTTGACCACCGGCAGCCGGTTGACCCGCGCGATCTCCAAGGCGCGCAGCGTCTTGCGCAGCGAGTACGGGTTCATCGCGCCGCCGCGGACCGTCGGGTCGTGCCCGATGACCATGCACTCCACACCGGACACCACGCCGATCCCGGTGACCACGGTGGCGCCGACGGTGAACTCGGTGCCCCACGCGGCCAGGCTCGACAGCTCCAGGAACGGGCTGTCCGGGTCGAGCAGCAGCTCGATGCGCTCACGCACGAGCAGCCGGCCGCGATCGCGGTGGCGCCGGGCGTAGCGCTCCCCGCCACCGGCGATGGCCAGCTCCAACTGCTCGTTCAGCTGGTCGAGCACGGCGAGCTGGGCGGCGCGGTTGGCCTGGAAGGTCTCGTTCGACGTGTCGACGGTCGATCTCAGGACGGGCATCGTCAGCCTTCGTAGTGGGTCGCGTGCCGCTCGCGCACGACGTTCTTCTGGATCTTGCCGGTGGAGGTGCGGGGCAGTTCGTCGGTGATGATGACGGACTTGGGGACCTTGTAGCCGTCGAGACGCGCCTTGAGCTTCGCGGTCAGCTCGGCCTCGTCGAGGGTCTCGCCCGGCTTGGGCACGACGACGGCGGTGATCGCCTCGCTCCACCGCTCGTGCGGCAGCCCGACCACGACCACCTCGCCGACCCGTTCGTCCGCGGCGTAGACGGCCTTCTCCACCTCGATGGAGGCGACGTTCTCCCCGCCGGTCTTGATGACGTCCTTGTAGCGGTCGGCGAACCACAGCACGCCGTCGTCGTCGAAGCTTCCGACATCGCCGGAGTGGAACCAGCCGTGCGCGAACGCCTCCGCGGTGGCCTCGGGGTTGTGCAGGTAGCCGTTCATCGTGCTCGGCCCGCGGTAGACGATCTCGCCCTGCTCACCGGTGGGCAGCAGCTCCCCGTCCGGGCCCATGATCGCGACCTGAACGCCGGTGATCGGGGTGCCGACCGCGCCGATGTGGCTCAGCTGGTGCTCGGGGCGGAACAGCGTGGTCACCGGGCTCATCTCGGTCTGTCCGAACAGGAGCGCGAAGTCGCACCCGAACCCGTCGAGCGCGCGGCGGATCAGCTCGTCGGGCATCGGGGCCATGGCGTAGACCGCACGCTTGAGGCTGGAGAGGTCCCGACCGGCGAACGACGGGTGGTCGAGCATCGCCCGGTACATCATCGGCAGCCCGAACACCTGGGTGATCCGCTCGCGCTCGATCAGGTCCAGCAGCACCGCCGGGTCGAATCCGCGCAGCACGTGGATGGTCGCCCCGACCAGCACCGCCGGCGTGCAGAACGCGTTGAGCTGCGCGGTGTGGAACATCGGCATCATCGCCACGAACCGGTCGGCGGCGTTCCACCCCGAGTCGAGCGCGCTCGACATCGACTCCAGGTAGATCCCCAGGTGGCTGCCCACCACGCCCTTGGGGAACGAGGTGGTGCCGGACGTGTAGAGGTAGCTCAGCGCGTCCCGGTCGCCGACGACGCACTCCGGTTCGGTGTCCACCTCGGACGCCAGCATGTCGAGCGTGACCCAGTGCCGGTCGGCGGGTTCGGCGGCGTACGGCGCGCCGGTCCCCGGGGCCACCATCACGTCGGCCACATCGGACGCCTGCGTGATCGCCTCGCTCATCGCCGCGACGAGCTGGGTCTCCACGACGATGCCCCGGGCACCGGAGTGCCCGAGCACGTAGGCCACCTCGTCCGGGCGCCAGCCGAGGTTGATCGGCACACAGACCACGCCGAGCTTCGCGCACGCGTAGTAGACGGCGAGGAACTCCGCGCTGTTGCCGGAGGCGAGCCCGAGCGCGTCGCCCCGGGCGTACCCCCGGCCGGCCAATCCGTGCGCGAGCCGGTTGACCCACGCGTTGAACTCCGCGTAGCTCCACCGCCGCTCCCCGTCCACGACCGCGAGCCGCCCCGCCCGCGCCGCAGCGGTCCGCGTCAACGAGTCCCCGACATTGACCCGGTGCACGAGGTCCGGCTCGGGTGCGGCGAACGTGGCCTTCGCTGCGTCAGATGCACCGAACGCCGCTCTCGCTTCCGCGTCTTCGTGCATGGGGGCCTCCGGTCAGTAGGAGCGGGGGAGGTTCAGGGAGTGCTGGGCGACGTAGTTGAGGATCATTTCGCGGTTCACGGGGGCGATCCGGAGCAGCCGGGCCAGGCCCCAGTACGGCAGCAGCCCGAACTCGCCGGCCAGGCCGTTGCCGCCGTGGGTCTGCACGGCCGCGTCGACCGCGGCGAGCGCGGCCTCGGCGGCGGCGTACTTGGCCATGTTCGACGCCTCCCCGGCCGGTAGCCCGTGATCGTGCAGCCAGGCCGCCTTCTGCGTCATCAGCGCGGCGAGTTCGGTCTCGATCTTCGCCTGGGCCAGCGGGTGCGCCACACCCTGGTGCGCGCCGATCGGCCGGTCCCAGACCTGGCGTTCGTTCGCATACTGCGCGGCGCGGCCCAGCGCGTAGCGGGCGATCCCGACGCAGAGCGCGGCCCCGGTGATCCGCTCCGGGTTGAGCCCGCGGAACACCTGCCGGAAGCCCTGGCCCTCCTCGCCGACCAGCGATCCGGGGCCCACCCGGACGTCGTCGAAGTGCAGCACGTACTGCTTCTCCGGCAGCATCACGTCCACCGGCAGCGGGGTGCGGACCAGCCCGGGGGCATCGGTGGGCACGACGAACAGCGACATCCGGGCACTGCCGTCCTCGCCGCGGCCGCTGCGCGCGACGACGAGCAGCGCGTCGGCCTCGTCGACGCCGGAGATGTAGTGCTTGGTGCCGTTCAGCAACCAGTCGCCGCCTGCGTCGCGGGTGGCCGTGGTGGCGAGCTTGTGCGTGTTCGACCCGGCGTCCGGCTCGGTGATCGCGAAGACGACCTTGCTCTCCCCGCTCGCCAACCCGGGCAACCACCGCTTGCGCTGCTCGTCGCTGCCGAACTCGGAGATCACCTCGGCCGAGATGGCCGCGGAGACCAGCAGCAGGAGCAGCGGGGTGCCCTGCGCGGCGATCTCCTCGCACACCATGGCGAGCTCGACGAGCCCGCCGCCCCCACCTCCGTAGGCCTCCGGGACGTTCACCCCGATGAACCCGGCGGCGCCGAGCGCGGCCCACAGCTCGTCGCACGGCTCGCCCGCGCGGGCGTGCTCGGCGTAGTACCGCCCGCCGAAGCCGGCCGCGATCGCGCCGACGGCGGCTCGCAGATCGCGGTGCTCGTCGCTGTCGATGAAGTCCACCATGGCTCCAGACGTGATCAGCCGTTCACTGATGGCGACCATAGCGGCCGACTGTCATGATGGCCAGATGGTGAGCAAGCGGCCGCCGGCTCCGCGACGACAGCGCGATCCGGAGCGCAAGGCGCGGATCCTGGCCGCCGCGGCCGAGCTGACCGCGAGGCGGGGATTCCATGCCGTCGCAATGGCTGACATCGGTGCCGAGGCCGGGATCGTGGGCTCCGGGATCTATCGTCACTTCGACAGCAAGGACGCCATCCTGGTGGCCCTGCTCGACCAGGTGATGGACCGGCTGCAGACCCGTGCGGCCACCATCGTCTCGACCGCACCGAACGACCGTGCGGCGCTGTCCGCGCTGGTCCGCGACCACATTCACGTCGCCGTTCAGGATCGCAACGTGCTCGCCGTCTACCACCGGGAGATCCACAACCTGCCCGAGGAGGACCGTCGCAGGCTGCGCCGCAAGCAGCGGCACTACATCGAGGAGTGGGTGCACGTCCTGGCGCCGCTGCGCCGCGACCTGGCCGACGGCGAGATCCGCCTGGCGGTGCACGCCGCCATCGGCGCCATCCAGTCCACCCTGTTCTTCCGCAGCGGCCTGAGCACCGAGCGGCTCGCCGGACTGCTCGACGCGGTGGCGCACGCGTGCCTCGGAGTGACTCCCGAGCCCACCGACAGAAGTGAACTGCTGATGACTAACACTTGATCCGAGCGGCCCCGAACGGAATGCTGTCGGACATCGGGAGCAGCAAGGGGGCTGTGATGGGTGAGCCGGCCGATCTCGACGTCACGACGCTGCGCGGGCGGCGCGCGGTACACCGCTGGGAACGCACCTCGGTCGGCGACGTGTTCGAGCGGCTCACCTGGAGCTACCCGGACCAGGTCGCGATCACCGGCTGGGCCGGGGCCTACGGCGACGACCGCTTCGCACGCGTCACCTACCGCGAGGCCGACCGGGCCGCCAACCAGTTCGCGCACGCACTGGCCGCCCGGGGTCTCGAACCCGGCGCGCGGGTGCTGCTGTTCTGCGAGAACTCCGTCGAGGCCTACCTCGCCAAGATCGGGATCGCGAAGGCGGGCATGGTCGCGGTACCGCTGAACCCGAACCTGGCCGGCGATGTCGTCGAGCACCTGATCGAGCTGACCGAGCCGGGTTTCGCGATCGTCGACGCCGAGCTGTGGCCGCGCGCCGAGCAGGCGTTCACCCGCACGGGACTCGGCGTCGGCGCCACGATCACCATCGGCGGCGGACCGGTCGCGGGCAGCCCGTCGTTCGCCGAACTGCTCGCCGGCCGGCCGGTCACCGAGCCCGACGTCGAGATCCACGGCGACGACATCTGGCAGCTGCTGTTCACCTCGGGCACCACGTCCATGCCCAAGGGCGTGATGATCTCGCACGGCTCGACCCACCTGGCCGCGCTGAACTTCGCGCTGTCGCTGACCCGTGGCGTCCCGCTCGAGTGCGACCTGCGGCTGGCCGTCTTCCTGCCGATCATCTACCACGTCGGCGACCAGATCTTCACGTTCTCCGCGTTCCTGTCCGGCGGCACGCTGCTGATCGGCCGGCGACCGAGCCCCGACCAGGTGGCCCAGGCTGTCGCCGAGGAGCGGGTGAGCGCACTGTGGGCGGGCTCGCCGCAGTTCGTCGGCGCGTTCGCCGCCGAACTGCAGGCGCGTCCCGAGCTCGACGCGACCAGCCTGCGGGTGCTCGTCTACGGCTGGGGCGCGCTCGCCCCGGCGTTGCTCGCCACGCTGGAGAAGCTGTGCGGCCCGGAACTGGTGACGCTGGGGATCTTCGGCCAGACCGAGGCGATCGCGTGCCACCGGTTCTGGCCCGGGAAGTGGCCCGAGGTCCACCGGCGCACGGCCCCGGCCGTCAACTACGTCGGCGTGCCGAGTCCGCTGCTGGCCGCCGACGTCGTCGACGAGTCGGGCGAGCCGGTCCGCGGCCGGCCCGGCGAGGCCGTCTACCGCTCCCCGATCATGACCGCGGGCTACTACAAGAACGAAGCGGCCACCCGGGAGGCGTTCCGCGGCGGCTGGTTCCACTCCGGAGACAGCGCCACCGTCGACGACGACGGGCTGCGGATCATGGTCGACCGCTACAAGGACATCGTGAAGACCGGCGGGGAGAACGTGTCCAGCATGCGGGTCGAGGCGGTGCTGCACGCACACCCCGACGTGCTCCGCGCCGCGGTGATCGGGCTGCCGCACGAGCGGTGGGGTGAGGCTGTCACCGCCGTCGTGGTGCCGCGCCCCGGGACGGCGCCCGCCGAGCGGGACCTCATCGCCTTCTGCCGCGAGCGACTCGGTGGCTTCGAGACGCCCAAGCGCATCGTGTTCGCCGGCGCGCTGCCCGAGACCGTCGGCGGCAAGGTGCTCAAGTACAAGCTCCGCAACGCGCACGCGGCTCTCTACGAGGCCTAGCCGGGCGCTAACCCACACTCGGCTAGGTTCGTCGGCGCCATCGGCGCATCGTCGCCCGGATGAGCGACGACGTGGAGGTTCGTGCCGAATGTTCGGATTGGGCTGGGAACGGCTGTTCCTGCTGGTCCTCATCGCCTTGTTCGTGCTCGGGCCGGAGCGGCTGCCGGGCGCGATGGAGTGGCTCGGACGGACCGTCCGGCAGGTGAAGTCCTACCTCGACGGGGCCCGCGAGCAGCTGCGCGAGGAGTTCGGCCCGGAACTGGCGGAGCTGCGCAAGCCGCTGGCCGACCTCCCGATCACCGAGCTGCGGGCGCTGCGTGATCCGCGGGCCGCGGCGATGCGCTACCTGTTCAGCGACGGCGCCCGCGACAGCGCCGGGCCCAGCACTCCGCCGGCGCCCGCTCCGGTCCTGCAACCGGCACCCGCGCCCGTCCCGCTCACGCAGGGGGAGCGGCCGCCGATCGATCCCGACGCGACCTGAGCGGCATGCCACGCAGCAACGGGAGGACGCGCCCGTTCACGCGGTGGGCCCGGGTCCTGGTGGCGCTGCTGTCGACGGCGGCCCTGGCGGTGACCGGCTACGGCTGGTCGGCGTTCCGGCAGCTCGACGGCGGCCTGGTGACCAGCGACGTGCTCGGCGGGACGCGGCCGACGGACGGCGCGACCGACATCCTGCTGGTCGGCCTGGACAGCCGCACCGACGCCCGGGGCAACCCGCTACCGCGCGACGTGCTCGACCAGCTCAACGCCGGCGACGCCAACGGCGAGCTGAACACCGACACGCTGATCCTCGTGCGGATCCCGAGCGACCCGGCCCGGGTGTCGACGGCCGTGTCGATCCCCCGCGACTCCTATGTGAGCGTCCCCGGTTTCGGCACCCACAAGATCAACTCTGCGTACGCCCGGGCGATGAACGAGACGCACGCCCGACTCCAGGCGCGCGGCGTCACCGGCGCGGACCTCGCCCAGCAGTCCAGCCAGGCCGGCCGCCGCCTGCTGATCCAGACCGTCGAGCAGCTCACCGGCGCGTCGGTCGACCACTACGCAGAGGTCAACCTGGCCGGGTTCGCGGAGATCACCCACGCCGTCGGAGGGATCCCGGTCTGCCTCAACGCCCCCGTGCACGACTCCTTCTCCGGCGCGAACTTCCCCGCCGGACCGCAGAGCCTGGAGGGCGCCGCGGGGCTGGCGTTCGTCCGGCAACGGCACGGCCTGCCGCGCGGTGACCTCGACCGGATCGTGCGCCAGCAGGCGTTCATGGCAAGCCTGGCCCACAAGGTGCTCTCCGCCGGAACCCTCGGCAACCCGTCCGCGCTGTCCGGACTGATCGCCGTGGTGAGCAAGTACGTCGTGCTGGACCAGGGCTGGGACCTCATGGGGTTCGCCGGGCAGGCGCAGGGGCTCACCGGCGGCAACATCCAGTTCCGGACCATCCCCACCGGCCGGCCCGACCTGCCCACGCCGTCCGACGGCACGGCGGTGCAGATCGATCCGACGACGGTGAAGGCTTTCTACGCCGGGCTGACCGGCGGCACCCCGCCCGCGGCGGCCGACCCCGCGCCTGCGCAGGGCCCGCCGGTCACCGTCGACGTCGCCAACGGGACCAAGCGCACCGGGCTGGCCGCGGCCGCCCTCGACGCCCTCGGCAACCAGGGCTTCGTTCCGGGGAAGATGGGCAACACCACGGCCACGACGCGGTCGCTGGTTCGCACGGCGACCGCCGACCAGGACGCCGCCCGGCGTGTCGCGCAACTGCTCGGCGGGCTGCGCGTGCAGCGCGACGAGACCGTGCAGGCCGGCAGGATCTCAGTGGTGCTGGGGCGGGACTACGCCGGCCCGGCCACCACGCCGGCGAGCAGGGGCAGCGGGCCCGCCGGCGCAGCGGTGGTGACGCCGACAGCACCGGCCGGCGACGACGCCCCGGGCGCCCCGCCCGCCGACGGCCCGGTGATCACCGCGGACGGCGTGCCCTGCGTGAACTGACCGCCGGGTCCTCTGCACCACGCGGTCGGCGCCGCACCTTCTGCAGAATTCGGTCACATCGCGTTGACAGCACGTCAACGGGTCTGAAAGGTGATCGTCGTGATCGCCCGCGAGCTCACCCGTCGACGTCACGTCGATCTCGCCCGGGTCACCTCCTGCGCCTGTCGCTGATCACTGCTCGCCCCGGGGCCGGACACGCGAGCCCGGGTCCATCCGCACCTCTGCGCGCAGCCTGCGCTGCCCGCCGCCCGGCAGCCGGGCCATACCGACGAAGCACCGACACGAAGCGACGAAAGGACGACGCATGGCAGCGGACCAGAGGTCCGAACCGCTCAAGTTCGCCTACTGGGTGCCGAACGTGAGCGGCGGGCTGGTCACCAGCACGATCGAGCAGCGCACCGGCTGGGACTACGAGTACAACAAGAAGCTCGCCCAGCTCGCGGAGAACAACGGGTTCGAGTACGCGCTGAGCCAGGTCCGCTACATGGCGAGCTACAGCGCGGAGTACCAGCACGAGTCGACGAGCTTCTCGCTGGCCCTGCTGCTGGCCACCGAGCGACTCAAGGTCATCGCGGCGGTGCACCCCGGCCTGTGGCACCCGGTCGTGCTGGCGAAGTTCGGCGCCACCGCCGACCACCTGTCGAACGGCCGCTTCGCGGTGAACGTGGTGAGCGGCTGGTTCAAGGGCGAGTTCAAGGCCCTCGGCGAGCCGTGGCTCGAGCACGACGAGCGCTACGCCCGCAGTGCGGAGTTCATCGACGCGCTGCGCGCCATCTGGACCGAGGACAACGTCGAGCGGGCCGGCGACTTCTACCGGATCCGCGACTACAGCCTCAAGCCCAAGCCGCTCAACACCCCGCAGCGGCCGAACCCGGAGATCTTCCAGGGTGGCAACTCCACGGCCGCGCGCGCGATGGCCGGTCGGGTGTCGGACTGGTACTTCAGCAACGGCAAGGACTTCGACGGCATCAGCGAACAGATCGCCGACGTCAACGCCTCCGCCGCGCAGCACGGGCGCACCGTCAAGTTCGGGCTGAACGGGTTCCTCATCGCCCGGGACACCGAGCACGAGGCCCGCGAGACGCTGCGCGAGATCGTCGCGAAGGCCGACCGCGGCGCCGTCGAGGGCTTCCGCGACGCGGTCGCCCAGGCCGGGAAGTCCACCTCCGACAAGGCCGGCATGTGGGCGGACTCCTCGTTCGAGGACCTCGTCCAGTACAACGACGGCTTCCGGACCCAGCTCATCGGCACGCCGGAGCAGATCGCGCAGCGCGCCATCGAGTACAAGCGCCGCGGGGTGAACATGCTGCTGCTGGGCTTCCTGCACTACCACGAGGAGGTCGAGTACTTCGGCCGTCACGTGCTGCCCGTCATCCGGGAGATGGAGGCCGACCTCGACGCACGCGAGCCCGTCGGCGCGGGCGCCGGCTGAGGTGACGGGCCGGTGGCCACCGGTGCTCCCGGTGGCCACCGGACGGTCCGGGCTCAGCCCACCCGGGCGCGATCGGCGTGCTCCGCGGGCAGCCCCGGCGCGGCGCCGGCCTGCTCACGCGGCCGGATCCGCGGCACGAACCGCCCGGTCCGCTCGACGTACCCGGCGTAGGCCTCGCCGTAGGCCTGTGTCAGCCCCGGCTCGCGGACCGCGCGGGCCTGGATCTGCACGGCCACCACGATCAGCACCGTGGCCAGCACACCGACCAGTGTCGGGACCATGAGCAGGGTGCCGGCGGTGGCGACCACCATGCCGGTGAACCCGGGGTTGCGGACTCGGGAGTACAGGCCGTGGGTGGCCAGTGCGGGCACCCCCTCGGTGCTCTCGCCCGACCGGCGGACCGAGCCGATGTGGGCCTGCGACGCGAGCACCAGGGCCACTCCGAGCAGCATCAGCCCGGCGCCGACGACCACGATGCCGGGGTCGCTGAGCAGCGGGATCGGCTGCAGCAGATCGGCCGCCACGAGCAGCGGTGCGGCCAGGCCCAGCAGCAGGGACAGCCCGAACAGCAGCCGGGCCCACCAGGCCGGCGAACCGGCGACGCTGGGCGCGGCGACCACCCGCGGATGGTCCGCCCGGGACCGCAGGGCGCGCCGCCGGCCGATCCCGCCGGCGACGACCGCCAGCACGCCCAGGCCGAGTGCGATCCAGCCGGCGGCGTGGTGGTCGAGTGTGGACGCGACGACGTCGTAGGCGGGACGCCCGGTCAGCTGCTCGGTGGCGTCGGCCAGCAACCACACGCCGAAGACGAAGAACAGCGTGGCGGCGCAGAGCGCGATGGCCCGCTCGGGCAGGTGCCGGCCGAGCTGGCGGCCGACGACGATGGCGAGCGCGTCGGCGACGACCATCCCGACCGTCGAACCGAGCCAGACGCCGAACCAGCCGTGCTGGGTGGCCAGGGTGATCGTGGCAAGCATCGTCTTGTCGCCCAGCTCGGCCAGGAAGAACGCCATCGACGCGGCGACGACCGCCGAGCGCGTCGACTTCTCGGCCTTCTCCTGCTCGGAGTCGGTGAGGCTGTCGCCACGCAGGGTCCAGGCGCCGAATCCGAGGAACGCGACGGCCGCGATGAGAGCGATCCAGCCGGTGGGGAGGGCGGCGCCGAGGCCGTAGCCGACCGCGACCGACACGGCGTGCACGACGGCGGTGGCGATCGTGATGCCGACCAGCACGGGCAGCGCGCGGTAGCGGGTGGCGAACGTCAGCGCCATGAGCTGGGACTTGTCGCCGAGCTCGGCGACGAAGATGACCCCGAAGCTGATCGCGAACGCGACCGGGAAGCCGTCCATGACCGGAAAATCCACCCCTCGATCTCTGACCGGATCGAGGGCGCGGGCGTCTTCGATCCGGCATCTGCCGGATCGAAGGTCTCGCTCGCCTGCTTCAGCAGGCCGCACGGCCGGGCGGCGTGAGGCCACCAGTATGTCGACCGCGACGTTGGGAGCTACTCCCCTTCGCTGCGGGTGAGACTACGCCGGTCGGACACCGCTGTCCCCGGGAGGTGTCTGATGACACGACAGACACCTCCCGGGGGCGTGACTACTGCTGCGGAGCCCCGGATGCGGCGAGGAAGCTCAGCAGCTCCTCGTTGAACCGGGCCCCGATCCGCTGCACCGCGTGCGGGCTGCCGTCGAAGAGCACCCGCTTGCCGGGGAGCTTCTCCGCGAGCACGTCGGCGACGTCCTCGAAACCGGGCGTGCCACCACCGGTGACCACCAGCTTGGGGAACGGCGCCGCCGCCAGCTTCTCCAGGGGCACCCCGGTCTCCCAGGGCCGCTCGGTCTTCAGGTTGCGCACCGCCTCGGCGAACGGGGGCGGCAGCGGCGAGGGGAGCTCCATCGACACGTCGAGCGTCCGCAGGAACCCGGCCGCGAAGGTCTCGAGGTCGTCGTCGCCGTGCTGCTCCCAGTGGGTGCGCAGGCCCTCGATCAGCTTGTCGGCCTCGGGCCGGCCCGCGGCGTTCGGCATCGCCGGGGGCTCGATGACCGTCAGCGACCAGACCTTCTCCGGTGCCAGCGCGGCCGCCCGCATCGCGACGACGCCGCCCATCGACGTGCCGACGAGGTGGGCGCCGGAGCCGAGGAGCTCGACAATGTCCTCGGCGTCGCGGTCGGGGTCGATCCGGTCGGTTCCCGGGCTCGGGCTGTACCCGCGGCGGTACGGCGCGATCAGCCGGTACCGGTCGGCCAGTACCTGCTGCTCACCGAACGCCGCGGCCGCGGAGCTCAGGCTGCCGTGGACGAGGACGACGGGGGGACCCGCATCGCCCCAGCGTTCCGCTTCGAGCGCGCTCACGTCGCGCCTCAGCTCTGGCCTGCGGCCGCAGCGGCGGCGAAGACACCGTTGTCCACGTCGAGCTGGCGGGACTCGAACTTCCAGCCCTCGGCGGTCCGCACCACGACGTCGTTGTAGACGCCCGAAGCGATGATGTGCGGCGCCTTCTCGACCTGGATCTTGACGACGAGACAGTAGACGGTGGCGCGATCGCCGTCGCCGTCGATGACGTAGTTCGTCAGGACGTGGCGGGCACCGTCCTCCTTGCCCGCGGCGATGTGCCCGCGGATGAACTCCTTGATCGCCTCGTGGCCCTCGAAGGTGCCGTAGGTGGCGATGAACTTGCCGTCCGGCAGCCAGCAGCCCGCCCATGCCTCGACCTCGTGGGCGTCGAGGTACTTCACGTGGGTGTTCGAGAGCTCCTGGATGGCGATCTTGTCGTCGGCGGAGAGAGACATCAGCAACCCCTTCTCGATGGATCGGCAGAAAGGCACGCTAGTGCTCTAGTACGTAGCATACAAGTATGGCGCGATCATCGATTGTGTAAGACTTCGGCGTGACGAAGCTGCACGGAGTCGCCGCCATCGAGCGGCCGCCGACCCTCGCCCGCCGGGCGTATCTGCAGATCCAGCAGGCGATCCGCGACGGCGCGATTCGCCAGGAGGTCCGCTACTCCGAGAACGAACTCGCCGAGACGCTCGGGATGTCCCGGACCCCGGTGCGCGAGGCACTGATCTCGCTGAGCCGCGAAGGCGTGGTCGAGATCGAGTCACAGCGGGGGTTCCGGCTCCGTACGCTCTCCACCGAGGAACGACGGGAGGTCTTCGACCTGCGCTCGCTGCTGGAGCCCTACGTCGCCGGCCGGCTCGCCCGCCACGCCGCCGATGACGACCTGGCTCCCCTGTACGAGCTCATCGACGCGCAGGAGAAGCTGGGCACATCGGGGCAGCAGTCCGCGTTCCTCGCACTCGACGAGCGGTTCCACCTGCTGCAGTCCGAGCTCGCCGGACTGGAGCGGACCCACGCCACCATGGTCAGCCTGCGCGGCGCGATGTGGCTGATGGGCTTCGAGGCCCTCGCCCTACCGCAACGACACGAGGCCGTCATCGCCGAGCACCGCGCGATCGTCGACGCCATCGCCCGCCACGACCCGGACGCCGCGGCCGCGGCCGCCCATGAGCACATCGCCCGGACCGCGGCGGCGGTCCTGTAGTTCTCAGTTGGAGTAGACGCGCTCCGGGGTGACGAGCACCGCGGCGCGGCGCTCGTTGCGCATCACGGTGTCGTAGGTGTCCCAGTCGTCGTGGGTGCCGCCCGCGCCGCGGAAGACCTCGCGCAGCAACTCCCGCAGCCGCTCGGCGTCCACGCCGTCGGCCGGATCGTCCGGGCCGATGATCTCCGCGGTGCCCTCGATCGTGTACCACTGCCAGCCGGACCGGAACGTCAGCGCGAGCCGGGGGCGGGCCCGCAGATTGGCCAGCTTGACCTTCCCGTAGGTGGTGAAACCGACGGTCGGGGCGCCGGTCAGCGGGTGCGCGACCGGGCCGGCGTTGACCAGCGAGGCCTGCACCGAACCGTCCGCCCGGACCGTGGCCACCGTGGCCAGGAACTTCTCCCGCTCCGCCAGCGCCCAGACATCCTGGAGATCGGCCATGCCGCGACAGTACTGCCGCGCACCACCGTCGGCAGCGATGACCATCGACGGGAGGCCGACGCCGGGTTCGAACCGGTGCGCGCGGCAGCGGCCGAGGTGCTGCGCACCCAGGGCCGCGGCGGGCTGATGGCGGCCGCACTCGTCCGCGGCCGCCCGGTGGTCGGCCTGCGGGCTGGGACGGCGTGCCGGGACCGGGTGGAGCACGCCCTGCTGGGCCGCCTGTGACGGTGTCGGTGCAGCGCTGGCGCGCCCGGGTGCTCATTCATACAGTCTGATAATTGCAACAAAACTGGACCAGGAGGAGCCATGCCCGAGGCGGTCATCGTCGACGCGGTTCGGAGCCCGATCGGCAAGCGCAACGGTTCACTGGCCGGGGTCCATCCGGCCGACCTGTCCGCGTACGTCCTGCGCGCACTGGCCGAGCGCACCGGCGTCGACCCCGCAGAGATCGACGACGTGATCTGGGGTTGCGTCAACCAGACCGGCGACCAGGCCGCCCAGATCGGCCGCTACGCCGTCCTCGCCGCGGGCTGGCCGGAGACGGTCCCGGGGACCACGGTCAACCGGGCGTGCGGATCGAGCCAGCAGGCCTTCGACTTCGCCGCCGGCATGGTGATGGCCGGGCAGTACGACCTCGTGGTCGCGGGCGGCGTCGAGTCCATGACCCGGGTGCCGCTGGGCGCCGGCCGGGACAACGGCCGCCCGTTCGGCCCACTCGTCCGCGAGCGCTACGCCGCCGACCTGACCAGCGGCGAGTTCCCCGGCCAGGACTTCAACCAGGGCGTGGGCGCCGAGCGGATCGCCGCCAAGTGGGGCCTCTCCCGCCAGTCCCTCGACGAGTACGCCTCCCGCTCGCACGAGCTGGCCGCCGCCGCGATCGACCGCGGCGCGTTCGACAGCCAGCTGGCGCCGATCCCCGAGGCGCCGGACTTCACCGCCGACGAGGGCCTGCGTCGCGGCACCACGCCGGAGACGCTGGCCAGGCTCAAGCCGTCGTTCACCGAGAACGGCGTGATCCACGCAGGAAACGCCTCACAGATCTCCGACGGCGCATCCGCGGTGCTGGTCACGACGCCGCAGCGGGCCGAGGAGCTCGGGTTGACCCCGATCGCGCGCTACCACACCGGCGCCGTCAGCGGAGCCGATCCGCTGATGATGCTGACCGGCCCGATCCCGGCCACCGCCAAGGTGCTCAAGCGCTCCGGCCTGTCGATCTCCGACATCGGCGCGTTCGAGGTCAATGAGGCGTTCGCCCCAGTCCCGCTGGCCTGGCTGGCGGAGACCGGCGCAGAGCTGGACAGGCTCAACCCGCTCGGCGGCGCGATCGCGGTCGGCCACCCGCTCGGCGCGTCGGGGACCGTCCTGATGACCCGGCTGCTCAACCACATGCGCGACCAGGGCATCCGCTACGGCCTGCAGACCATGTGCGAGGGCGGCGGCACCGCCAACGCCACGATCGTCGAGCTGCTCTGAAGAACGCCTGTGCGAGGGAGACCGGGAGCGGTCCGGTGCCGGGCAGTTCGCCCGCCTGCGGCGACGCTTCCCGGAATTCTCGGGATTCCTTCCGGGAACGCCCGCCGGACGACCCGAACTGTCGGTCCGGGTCGGGAGAATCTCTCATGACGGACAGCCCGACCCCCGCGCCACCCCGGCTGGATCGCCCGAATACGCGACGGGCCGCCGGAATTCATTCCGCCGAAACGGATCGACCCCGCACAACGACCACGCCGACAACCCGCACTGCTCGCCGCGTGACCGGCCGCCCACCCGGCGGCCGGCCCCCCGGCGCCCGCCGGACGGGCCGCCCGGGGGCCGGAGAACCTGGGACAACTCCGCGCCGATTCCCAGACTTCCCACAGAGAAGTCTCAGATTCGGGGCGCATCGTAGTAGTCATGAGCGACGAGCAGCGGGGGCACGGCCGACCCGACGGAGACGTTGGAGGCAACGTCGCCGGGCCGGCCGCAGACCCCCGGACCCAGCAGCCTTCCACGCCGCAGACCGGCGGCCACTCGTACCCCGCCTCCGGGGACGAGACCGTTCAGCACGCCGCGATCCCGACGGGCCCGGATGCGAACCCCCCTGCCGAGCCGCAGCATGAGGCCGCTACCCAGCAGACCGCCTCGCCGCAGGCCTGGCCGCACAACTACTCCGGCGCCCCGTACGGCGGTTCCGCCTACGGCGCGGCGTCCCACTCCCCCGGCCCCTACGGCGGCATCCCCTACAACACCGCCGAGCAGCACACCGCTTCCCTGCCCGCCGACCGCCCGCAGCGCCGAAGCCGGCCCATGATCGGGATCGTCGCCGCCGCGCTGATCGCCGGCGTGGTCGGTGGCGCCGCCGGGTTCGGCGGGGCGTACGCCCTGCTCGACAGCGGCAGCACCTCCGGCACGGTCCTGTCCTCCAGCCCGGCCAGCGCCACCTCGGCCGCGACGACCAACGGCACCGTGGCGTCGGCCGCGTCGAAGGCGACCCCGAGCACCGTCGACATCCGGGTCGACCTCGCCCAGGGCACCGCCGAGGGCAGCGGGGTCATCCTCACCTCCGACGGCGCCGTGCTGACGAACAACCACGTCGTCGCCGGATCGACCGGCACGATCACCGTCACCCTCGCGGACGGCAGCCAGCACAGCGCCACCGTCGTCGGCACCTCGCCGAGCTACGACCTGGCCGTGATCAAGCTGCAGAACGTGTCCGGTCTGACCCCGGCCACCCTCGGCCGCACCCAGGACGTGCAGGTCGGCCAGCAGGTGGTCGCGATCGGGTCGCCGCAGGGCCTCACCGGCACCGTCACCACCGGCATCGTGAGCGCGCTGAACCGCACGGTCGCGGTGCAGGACCAGCAGGGCGCCGGGGTGGTCTACAACGGCCTGCAGACCGACGCCCCGATCAACCAGGGCAACTCCGGCGGGCCGCTGGTGAATCTCGACGGCCAGGTCATCGGCATCAACTCGGCGATCGCGACGGCCAGCGGGAGCACCGGCAGCGTCGGCCTCGGCTTCGCGATCCCGGTCGACCAGGCCCGTCGAGTGGCCCAGGAGATCCTCAACACCGGGCACGCAACCAAGCCGGTGCTCGGTGTCGAGGGCAGCACGGGTGGAGGCGGCTCGGCCAACAGCCAGAACGGCGCGACGATCGCCCAGGTACAGCCCGGGTCACCGGCCGCGAGCGCCGGGCTCGCCGCGGGCGACGTCGTGACCAAGGTCGGCGGGGTCACCGTCAACGACTTCTCCGACCTCGTCGCGAAGATCGGCGCTCTGTCCCCGAACCAGAAGGTCACGCTGACCGTGCGCAGCAACGGCGGCGAGCGCCAGGTCGACGTGACGCTCGGCAGCGTCGTGGACCAGGCCGCGACCACCACCAACGGTGGCTCGGCAGGCTCCGGAGGTGAGGGCAATCCGTTCGGCGGCCGCAACAACCCGTTCGGGGGCCTGATCCCCTTCGGCAACAACTGAACGACGACACCCGGGCCCCGGCCCGGGACACGGCCTCCGGCCGGGCGGGTTCCCCTCCCCCGCTCGGCCGGACCCTTGTGCCGGCTCAGTCGGCGAGCAGCCAGGCGCGGACGTCGTCGCCGTCGGCGCCCAGCGCAGGTGGCGAGCGGCGGTAGGACGGCGGCGTGGCCGAGTAGTCCACCGGGTTGCGGATGCCGGGGACCGCGGTCCGCGGGTCGCCCGGGTGCACCACCGGCTCCAGGCCCAGACTCTCCGCCAACGCGATGCCCTGGTCGACGCTGTTGATCGGCCCGCACGGCACCCCGACCCCGGTGAGGATCTCGAACCACTCCTGCGCGCCGCGGGTCGCCAGCTTCGCCAGCAGCAGCGGCCGCAGCTCCTCGCGCCGGGCGGTGCGGTCGGCCATCGTCAGGAACCGCGGGTCGTCGGGCAGCTCGGGAGCCCCGATCGCGTCGCACAGCTTGCGGAACTGCCCGTTGTTCGCCGCGATGACGATCAACTCGCCGTCGGCGGTGGGCAGCGGCTCGTACGGGAACAGGCTGGGGTGCGCGTTGCCCATCCGGTGCGGCACCACGCCGCCGGCCACGTACGCGGAGGTCTGGTTGACCAGGCTGGACAGCGCGGCGGAGAGCAGGTTCGTCTCGATCCGCTGGCCCTCACCGGTCCGCTCCCGGTGGCGCAGAGCGGCCAGGATGCCGACCGCGGCGTGCAGACCGGTCATCACGTCGAACACCGCCACGCCGGCCCGGTAGGGCGTCCCGGCGGCCTCACCGGTCAGGCTCATCAGCCCGGACGTGGCCTGTACGAGCAGGTCGTAGCCGGGCAGGTGGGCGCCACCGTGCGAGCCGAACCCGCTGATCGAGCAGTAGACGACGCTCTCGTTGGTCGCACGGACCGCGTCGTGGTCCAGCCCGAACCGGCGCAGCCCACCCGGCTTGAAGTTCTCGATCATGACGTCGGCGCGGGCGGCGAGCCGGTGCGCGACCTCGAGATCGGCCGGGTCGGACAGGTCGAGCACGATCGACCGCTTGTTGCGATTGATCGACAGGTAGTACGTCGCGACGCCGTCGCGCACCGGCGGCATCCAGGTGCGGGTGTCGTCCCCGCCGGGGCCCTCGACCTTGATCACCGTCGCACCGAGGTCGGCGAGCAGCATCGTCGCGTACGGGCCGGCGAGGACCCGGGAGAAGTCGGCGACCAGCACCCCGGCCAGCGGGCCGGCGGCCGGCCTGTCGTCGATCAGTCCGTCCGGCACGTTCGGCTCCTTCGCCTTGCGTTCGGTTGCCGCTCGAATCCTAGGTATACGTTTCTGCGTATCCGGCTTCCGCGACCGGCGTCACACCCGCCGCGCGGAATCACCACGAGCTGAGGGAGGCACGGCGTGGCCGACGAGGTCCGGACCGAGCGTGACGGCGGGATCCTGGTGATCACGATGAACCGTCCCCAGGCGAAGAACGCGGTCAACGGCGCGCTCGCCCGCGGGGTGGCGGCGGCCCTCGACGAGCTCGACGGCGATCCGAGCCTTACGGTCGGCATCCTCACCGGCGCGGGCGGCACGTTCAGCGCGGGCATGGATCTCAAGGCCTTCCTGGTCGGCGACCTGCCGATGGTCGAGGGCCGCGGCCTGGCCGGCATCACGATCACCCCGCCGCAGAAGCCGATCATCGCCGCGGTGGAGGGCTACGCGCTGGCCGGTGGCTGCGAGATCGCACTCGCCTGCGACCTCATCGTGGCCGCGCGGGACGCCACGTTCGGCCTGCCGGAGACCAAGCGGTCACTGGTCGCGGGGGCGGGCGGGTTGTTCCGGTTGCCGCAGCGCATCCCACCGGCCATCGCGATGGAGTACGCGCTGACCGGCGAGCACTTCGGCGCCGAGGCCGCGCACGGCTGGGGCCTGGCCAACCGGCTGACCGATCCCGGCGAGGCGCTCACGGGAGCCCTCGAGCTGGCCCGGCAGATCAACGCGAACGGCCCGCTGGCGGTGCGCGCGACCAAGCAGATCATCAGTCAGGGCGCGGACTGGCCCGCCGACGAGCGGTGGGAGCGGCAGCGCGAGCTGATGGACCCCGTGATGTCCTCGGCCGACGCCCGGGAGGGCGCGACCGCCTTCGCCGAGAAGCGCGCCCCGGTCTGGCGCGGGGAGTAGCGGCTGCGCCGCTCGTGCGCGGTACGTGCTGCTCTGGCACTGCTCACCGCGCACGGGCCGCCAGGCCGGCGTCCACGTCGGGCCACAGGATGCGGCTCTCCAGCGCGGCGCGCTGGTTGCGGTCCAGGTCGTCCATCACCCACTGGAACATGGCCGCGGTCGCGGTCGCCGCACCCGGCGCGTCGCGGTCCCGGATCGCCGCGATCAGCACCGCGATCCGCCCGGTGAGTTCCTTGCGGCCGCCGCGCGGGTAGCGCCAGGGCACCGTCGACGTCATGGCCACCAGCGCGGGCACCACGGTGGCCAGCACGTCGTTGTGCGACGCCTCCGCGACCGCATTGTGGAACAGCCCGCTCTGCTCGGCGTAGGCGTAGCCGGGGAGCTCCTCGGCCGCCCGCAGCGCGGTCATGCTCCGGTCCAGAACGGCGAGGTCGTCGTCGGTGCGGTGCAGGGCCGCGAGGCTCGCGATCCCCGGTTCGAGCGCCGAGCGGGCCTCGAACACCGTCCGCAGCGTGGCCCCGCGGAACTGCACGACCATTCCCAGCGCGCTGCCGACCACGGCCGGGCCGGGGTTGCTGAGCCGGGCGCCGCCGCCGGGCCCGGCCTTGATCGTGATCGCGCCGAGGAACGACAGCAACCGCAGCGCCTCGCGCAGCGTGCCGCGGGACACCCCGTACTGCTCGATGAGCCGCGACTCGTCGGCCAGCGGCTCGCCCGGAGCGACACCGCGGGCGTGGGCGTCGGCGATGATCCGGCGCGCGATGTGGGCCGGCAGGCCGCCCCAGCCCACCGCCTCCGGCCGCTGCGCCGTACCCGTGCCGGGGCTCACCCCGCGCTCGCCCACGCGGTCATTGTCAACCCGCGCGCGGAACCGGTTCGCCGGACCGCTCGACCGCGTCGAAGTCGGACAGGTCGGGCGACCGCGTCATCGTCCAGTAGTCGATCAACCGCCACGGCGTCGTGGTGACCACCCGGCCCGCGGCGTTGCGGTAGTAGGTGGTCATCCCGGGATGGGTCCAGATCATCTTCTCGTGGGCGGCGTCGACCCGGGCGTTGTAGTCGTCGCAGACCTCGGGCCGCACCTCCAGGGTCGCGATGCCGCGTTCGACCATGTGCGTCAGCAGCGCGGAGATGTAGTTGACCTGGCATTCGGCGTGGAAGATCGCGCTACCGCCGTGCCCGAGGTTGGTGTTGGGGCCGTACATCACGAAGAAGTTCGGGAAGTCCGGCACCGAGATGCCCAGGTAGGCGCGCGCGTCGTCGTCACCCCACTGCTCGCGCAGCGGCACCCCGGAGCGTCCCCGGATGTCCATCGGGTACAACATCCGGCGCGGGGAGAATCCGGTGGCGAGCACCAGGACGTCGACGTCGCGGCGCGCGCCGTCGGCGGTGACGACGGCGTTCCCGTCGATCTCCCGGACCGCCGAAGCGACCAGTTCGACGTCGTCACGGCGGATCGTCGCGAACCAGTTGTTGTCCATCAAGATCCGCTTGCCGTAGGGCGGGTAGTCCGGCAGCACCTTGTCCCGCAGTTCCTCGGCCCCCGCGATCTGCTCCTCGATGTATGCGGTGAAGAAGCGGCGGTGCTTGTCGTTGAGCGCGTTGAGCGAGCGCTCGGGGTGCGGCCAGTCGGGGTCCTTCTGCAACGTCGGGTGCAGCTTGTCCTGGTACATCCACATCAGCCGCAGCCGGTACCAGACCCGGTACCCGGGGACCTGCGCCATCAGCAGCCGGGTGTGGGCGTGCACGTCGCGCAGGTAGTTGGCGTTCGGCGCGACCCACTGCGGGGAGCGCTGGAACACCACGACCTCGGCGGCCTCGTCGGCGATGGCCGGCACGACCTGCATCGCCGACGCCCCGGTGCCGATCACCCCGACCCGCTTGCCGGCCAGGCCGACCGAGTGGTCCCAGCGGGCGGTGTGGAACGCCGGGCCGGGAAAGGCGGCGAGCCCCGGCAGGTCCGGGACCACGGGCCGGTTGAAATGGCCCACCGAGCTGATCACGACGTCGGCGACGTGCCGCTGCTCGGTGCCGTCGCGCCGGCGGGTGTGCACGTCCCACGTGGCCGAGTCCTCGTCCCAGTGCGCGGCCACGACCTCGGTTCCGAACTCGATCGCGTCGAGCACCCCGAAGTCGCGGGCCACGCCCTGCACGTAGCTCAGGATCTCCGGCTGCTTGGCGAAGTAGCGCGTCCAGCCGGGCTGCGGGGCGAACGAGTAGGAGTACAGGTGGCACGGGGTGTCCACGCCGGCACCGGGGTAGCTGTTCTCCAGCCAGGTGCCGCCGGCGGCGTCGTTCTTCTCGATCACCGTGTACGGGATGCCGAGGTGGCGCAGCGCGATCGCCATGGCGATCCCGGAGATACCGGCCCCGATGATCAGCACCCGGAAGCCGTCCGCGTGCACCGGCGGCGAGGTCAGCCACGCGGGCGGGCGGAACCCGCCGTCCTCGGCCATCGCCGTGGCGTACTCGGGCGGCACCCGCTCGCCGAGGGAGACGCCGAGCATCTCGACCATCCGGTCCCCGGCGGGCGGGGGCGGCACCACGCGGTGCCCGTCGCGGATCTCCCGCAGGACCTCGAGCGCGGCCTCGCGGACCTGCTCCTGCCGCTCCTCGGGCAGCCCGCCGGTGTCGTTGTCGTTCAGCGCGACGGTGCGGGTGGGCCGGTACGGGTCGGCCAGCCACCCGCCGTCACCGGTCAGGTGCGCGAGCACGAGCAGCAGCGTCGGGATGTTCGCCGACGCCAGCGCGGCGCGCAGCTCGTCGTCGGTGGCGGTCGGGAAGGGCGGCGCAGGCGTGCGCTGTGACCATGATTCGCTGGCGAGCTCGCTCATGCGGCCTCCGGGTCGGCGGGGAGCAGTCCGAGGCGGCGCAGGAACGCCGCGACGGCGGACAGCCCTTCGTCGTGGGCGGGGTGGGT
>NZ_JAAXLA010000065.1 GCF_012911935.1 Pseudonocardia acidicola
CCCCTGCCTTGTTCCCACCCCGCGAGTCGGCGGAAAAGTTGAGCGGGGTGGGAACAAGGCAGGGGTGGGGCGCGTTGGGTCGGTTACGAACAAGTTGAGCGAGACCGGCTCAATGCCGAGTTGACGGGCGGGGCGGATCTTGTGGAGACTTGAGTCGAGCAAACTCAACAAGCATCGCAGTAACCACGGAGGCAACCACCATGGCTCGTGCGGTCGGTATCGACCTCGGGACCACCAACTCCGTCGTCGCCGTCCTGGAGGGTGGCGAGCCGACGGTCATCGCGAACTCCGAGGGTTCGCGCACCACCCCGTCGGTGGTGGCGTTCGCCCGCAACGGTGAGGTCCTCGTCGGTCAGTCGGCGAAGAACCAGGCCGTGACCAACGTCGACCGGACGATCCGCTCGGTCAAGCGGCACATCGGCACCAGCTGGAGCACGCCGGACATCGACGGCAAGAAGTACGCCGCGCAGGAGATCAGCGCGCGTGTGCTGCAGAAGCTCAAGCGCGATGCCGAGGCCTACCTGGGTGAGGAGATCACCGACGCGGTGATCACCGTCCCCGCCTACTTCGAGGACGCGCAGCGCCAGGCCACCAAGGAGGCCGGCCAGATCGCAGGCCTCAACGTGCTGCGCATCGTCAACGAGCCCACCGCCGCCGCCCTGGCCTACGGCCTGGACAAGGGCGAGAAGGAACAGACCATCCTGGTCTTCGACCTCGGTGGCGGCACCTTCGACGTCTCGCTGCTGGAGATCGGTGAGGGCGTCGTCGAGGTCAAGGCGACCAACGGCGACAACCACCTCGGCGGCGACGACTGGGACGAACGCATCATCAGCTGGCTCGTCGACAAGTTCAAGAACGCGCAGGGCATCGACCTGACCAAGGACAAGATGGCCATGCAGCGGCTGCGTGAGGCCGCGGAGAAGGCCAAGATCGAGCTGTCCAGCTCGTCGAGCGCCACGATCAACCTGCCGTACATCACGGTGGACGCGGACAAGAACCCGCTGTTCCTGGACGAGACGCTGTCCCGTGCGGAGTTCCAGCGGATCACCTCCGACCTGCTCGACCGCACCCGCGCGCCGTTCAACCAGGTGATCAAGGACGCCGGTATCGCGGTCGGCCAGATCGACCACGTGGTGCTCGTCGGTGGCTCCACCCGCATGCCCGCCGTCACCGACCTGGTCAAGGAGCTGACCGGCGGCAAGGAGCCCAACAAGGGCGTCAACCCGGACGAGGTCGTCGCCGTCGGCGCCGCCCTGCAGGCCGGTGTGCTGCGTGGTGAGGTCAAGGACGTCCTGCTGCTCGACGTCACACCGCTGTCCCTGGGTATCGAGACCAAGGGCGGCGTGATGACCAAGCTCATCGAGCGCAACACCACGATCCCGACCAAGCGGTCGGAGATCTTCACGACGGCCGACGACAACCAGCCGTCCGTGCAGATCCAGGTGTTCCAGGGCGAGCGCGAGATCGCGGCCTACAACAAGAAGCTCGGCATGTTCGAGCTGACCGGTCTGCCGCCGGCCCCGCGCGGCGTTCCGCAGATCGAGGTCTCCTTCGACATCGACGCCAACGGCATCGTCAACGTGTCGGCGAAGGACCTGGGCACCGGCAAGAGCCAGGCCATGACCATCACCGGCGGATCCGCCCTGGGCAAGGACGAGATCGACCGGATGATGCGCGACGCCGAGCAGCACGCCGAGGAGGACCGCACGCGCCGCGAGGAGGCCGAGGTCCGCAACCAGGCCGAGTCGCTCGTCTACCAGACGGAGAAGTTCGTCAAGGAGAACGACGAGAAGCTCCCCGGTGACGTCAAGGACGGCGTGAACGCCGCCCTCGGTGAGGCGCAGGAGGCGCTGAAGGGCACCGACACCGACGCCATCAAGGCCGCCATGGAGAAGCTCGCCGCCGAGTCGCAGAAGCTCGGTGCCGCGCTCTACCAGCAGCCGGGTGCCGAGGGTGCCGCTGCCGGGGCCGCGGGTGCCGACGCCGGCACGTCGGGCCAGCAGGCCGACGACGTCGTCGACGCCGAGATCGTGGACGAGGACGACAAGAACGACGGAGCCAAGAAGTGACTTCCCCCTACGACGGTCCCAACGGAGACGCGGGGGTCGGCGGCGAGGGCGAGCGGATCGTGGTGCGTGACCGGCGCCGGATCGATCCGGTGACCGGTGAGGTCCGGGCCCCGGGTGGCGAGACCCCACCCGGGGCCGGGCCCGCCCCGGGCGGCCCGGCAGCGCCCGCTCCGGAGGCCACCCCGGCTCCGGAGGAGAACGCGGAGCTCGCCGAACTCACGGCGCAGGTCGCCGAGCGCACGGCCGATCTGCAGCGACTCTCCGCCGAGTACGCCAACTACCGCCGCCGGGTCGATCGTGACCGGGAGGCCGTCCTGGTCAGCGCGCAGGTCAAGTTCGTCTCCGAGCTACTCACCGTGCTCGACGACATCGACCGTGCGGAGTCGCACGGCGACCTGAACGGACCGTTCAAGTCGGTCGCCGACAAGGTCGTCGACGTGGTCACCAAGCTCGGCCTGGAGCCCTTCGGGGCCGACGGCGAGCTGTTCGACCCGTCGCTGCACGAGGCGGTCCAGCACGAGACGGCCGACGTCACCGGGCCGGTGGTCACGGTGATCTCCTCGGTGCTGCGGCGCGGTTACCGGATGGCCGACCGGGTCCTGCGACCCGCGATGGTCACGGTGGTCGACCAGGCCGGCTCCGGCCCGGCGCCGGAGGCTCCGGACATCCTCGACGTCCCGCCGGCGGCACCGACCGACCCGGCCTGAACTGATTCGATCTGGGGAGAGGAGGCGGAGTGACCCAGCGGGACTGGATCGAGAAGGACTTCTACCGCGAGCTGGGTGTCGCCTCCGGCGCGTCCGCGGACGAGATCAAGAAGGCCTACCGCAAGCTCGCTCGCGAGCTGCACCCGGACGCCAACCCGGGTGACGCGAAGGCCGAGGCGCGGTTCAAGTCCGTGTCCGAGGCCTACGGCGTGCTGTCCGACGAGAAGAAGCGCCGGGAGTACGACGAGACCCGTGCGCTGTTCGCCGGCGGTGCCTTCTCCGGTGCGGGTGGCGCCGGAGGCTTCCCCGGTGGTTTCGGCGCCGGCGCGGGTGGACAGGGCTTCGACCTCGGAGACCTGTTCGCCCGGTCCGGGGCCGGCGGTCCCGGCGGCGCCGGCGCCGGGGGGTTGGGCGACCTGCTCGGCGGGTTGTTCGGTAGCCGCGGTGGCGCCACGGGCACCCGCGGGACGGCGAACCGGCCGCAGCGCGGCGCCGATGTCGAGAGCGAGCTGCGGATCGACTTCGTCGACGCGGTGCGCGGCGCCGAGGTGCAGATCCGGCTGTCCTCCCCCGGTCGCTGCGAACGTTGCGGCGGCACCGGGGCGCGGCCGGGCAGCACCCCGCGCGCGTGCCCGACGTGCAACGGCGTCGGGCTGGTCAGCCGCAGTCAGGGGGCGTTCGCCTTCTCCGAGCCGTGCCGCGACTGCCGTGGCACCGGCCGGATCATCGACGACCCCTGCCCGGAATGCGGCGGCGACGGCGTCACCAGCCGGACCCGCACGCTGACCGTGCGCGTCCCGGCCGGCGTGGACGACGGGCAGAAGATCCGGCTGGCCGGCCAGGGTGAACCGGGCCGCGGCGGGGCGCCGGCAGGCGACCTGTACGTGCGGGTGCACGTCACCCCGCACCGCATCTTCGGCCGGTCGGTGAAGAACGCCGACGACCTGACCCTGAAGGTCCCGGTCACCTTCCAGGAGCTGGCGCTGGGTGCCACGCTGACCGTCCCGACGCTGGACGGGACGGTGTCGCTCAAGGTCCCGCCGGGCACGGCCAGTGGCCGGACGCTGCGGGTCCGCGGGCGTGGCGTCCAACGGCGCAGCGGTAAGACCGGCGACCTGCTGGTCACCGTCGAGGTGGCGGTGCCGGCGAAGCTGGACGACGCCGCGACGGAGGCCCTGCAGGCCTACGCCGAGGCGACGAAGTCCTTCGACCCCCGGGCCGACCTGCTGGGCGGGAGGTGACCGGTGGGATGAGCACACAGCCACCCGGTGGTCCCCGCGGCATGGACGAGTCGACCGTCCTGCCCCCGGGTGCCAACCCGGACAGCCCGGTCTTCGTCATCTCGGTGGCGGCCGAGCTGGCCGGGCTGCACGCTCAGACACTGCGCAGCTACGACCGGCTGGGGCTGGTGAGCCCCGGCCGGTCGCCCGGCGGCGGTCGCCGCTACTCGGTCCGCGACATCGCGCTGCTCCGCGAGGTGCAGAGGCTGTCGCAGGTCGACGGCGTGAACCTGGCCGGTATCAAACGGATCATCGAGCTCGAGCAGATGGTCGACGAGCTGCGTGGCCGGATCGAGGAGCTCGCCGAGGAACTGGCTGCCGCCCAGGCCGCTGCGGAGCAGGCCGCGGCCATGGTGCACCAGTCCTACCGGCGCGACCTGGTGCCGGTCGACCGGCGCTCCGCGCTCGTGGTCTGGCGGCCCAAGCCCCGCCGCGACTAGCGTTGCGTCGCTCGGCTCACCCCGCCGTGCGGGTCTTTCCCGCGGCTCATCGCAGGGTGGGGGCTGCGCCGAGGCAGATGTCCGCGGCGGGGTCGGCGTGACCCCGAGCCCGGGAGGTCCCGCTCGCCGGTGGCCGAGATCGCCGCAGCCGGCTCGCCGGCGCCACAGGTGGCGTGCGCACCGGTCACCGGCGTCACCGCGAACCCGTGGGGCAGGCCGCCCGGCAGGAGCCGGCGACGCAGTAGTCGCTCTGCATCCCTGCGACCGCGAGGTGGTGACGCCGCGGGTGCGCAGCTCGTCGGCCGGTGCCGGGTTCGACGCGAACGTGTCCGACTCGGTCTTGCGGGACGACCATGTCACCGTCGGCGGGTGGGAGCACGAGATCCCAGCCAGGGGTGCCGGGCGCGTCCGGATCACCGGCGTTCTGCACGTGCACGACGGGCAACCCGGCCTGCCGCGCGCCGGCGAGCAGCGTGGTGAGCGCGGCCCGGACCGCCGGGGCCTCCGGCACCGGGAAATCGCCCTCGAGCATGGTGCGCCGGACGTCGACCAGGAGCAGGCCGGCGGCCCTCAGTCCATGGTGAACGGGTCGTACCGGATGCGGTCGAGCGGCGTGCCCGCGACCAGCATCCGCGACACCGTGGCCCGGATCATCGCCGGCGATCCGCAGACGACGACGTCGTGGTCAGCCCACGCTCCGTAACGGGTGACGACGTCGGCCAGGGTGCCGCGCTCGGCGCCGGACGCGCCGTCGTCCTTCTCCACCACCGGGACGACGTCGAGCCACGGGTTGCTGTAGGAGAGCTTGCGCAGCGCGCCGAAGTCGTAGAGGTCATCCCAGGTGCGGCCGCCGACGAAGACCTGGGTCCGCGGCTTCTGCCGGCGCTGAGTGAGATCGTCGAGCAGCGCCTTGATGGGGGCCATCCCGGTGCCGCCGGCGACCATGAGCAGGTCCCGCCCGGTCTCTTCGTCGACGCCCATCCGGCCCATCGGGGGGCCGATCCGCCAGGTGTCCCCGACCCGGGCGTGCGCCACGATCGCGCGGCTCACCCAGCCGTTGGTCACCGCGCGGACATGGAACTCGAGGATGCCGTCCTGGCGCGGCGCGTTGGCCGGCGAGAGGTAGCGCCACAGCCGCGGCCGCTGCGGGGTCTCGATGCTCAGGTACTGGCCGGCCCGGTACGGGATCGGCTCGCTGGTCTGGATGGTGATCACGGCCAGGTCCCAGCCGACCCGCCGGTGGTCGACCACCCGGCCCATCCATGACGCCGGGCCGCGCTCGGCCTCGGCGGCGGTGCTCATGGCCTGCGCGGACAGCGCATAGGCGCTGGTCCACGCCTCGGCGACCTCGGGGGTCCAGTCGTCGCCTGCGAACGCCCGGACCGCGCTGAGCAGCGCGTTGCCGACGGCGTCGTAGTGCTCGGTGAGCACGCCGAACTTCCGGTGGTCACGACCGAGCTGCTGCAGGAACGGGACCAGCTCATCGGGCTGGTCGACCATCTGCACCACGTGCACGAGGGCCCGGAGCAGGCGGCTGCGCTGCACCTCCATGTTGACCGGGAACAGGTCACGCGTCTCGGGTGCGGAGTGGAACAGCGTCGCGTAGAAGAACCGGCCCAGTTCGTCGGTTCGATCCTCCACCCCGGCCCAGCTGGCGCGGATGATCTCGACCGTCCGTGACGCATCGCTCTGGCTCTGAGCCTGGGGGAGATCGGCGGTGAGCAGCTGTTCGGCGGTCATCGGTGGCCGACACTCTCCTCGGTAGTTCTCCGTCGGGACGGCGGCCGAGCCCGCAGGACGTCCGGGTCCACGACCCTGGACGCGCGCAGCGGAGCACCAGTCATCGTTCATCCGTTCGGGGACGGCGATTACGCGGGGTGATGCCGCGGGCGGCATCAGCGGCTCAGCCTAGCGCCTGAAAGCGTTGGGGGTGACCGCCCGGGTATCGAATGGCACGGTATGCGCGTGCCGCTCCGTATCCCTGCCCTCGTCCGACCAGTGCCCGGCCGCCCACGTGGGGTCACGGTCGCCGCGTTCCCGGCCACTGTGGAGCCCGACGCCGCGCCCACCGAACCCACGGGCCCCGGCTCCGCCGGCGAACACGCTCTGCAACGTTCCTACGGCACCGAGGAGCGGGCCGATCGGTTCTACGCCGAGCAGATGCGCGATCGGCTGCTTCCGCGCATGGTCGAGTTCATCGGCCGGATGGAGATGCTGTTCGTTGCGTCCGCCGACGGTCGCGGCGAATGTGACGCCTCGCTACGCGCCGGGCCTCCCGGGTTCATCCGGGTGCTCGACGACCGGACGCTCGCCTATCCCGAATACCGGGGTAACGGCGTCCACGCCAGCCTCGGCAACATCAGCGAGAACGCCCACCTCGGCCTGCTGATGATCGACTTCGTGAAGGATCTCATCGGCCTGCACGTCAACGGCACCGCGCGAATCGTCGACGACGCGACGTTCCGCACCGAGCACCCACAGGTGCACGGCGACCAGGTGCCCGGGCGGCGGGCCGAGCGCTGGGTGGTGGTCGAGGTCGAGGAGGCCTACATCCACTGCCGCAAGCACATTCCACGCATGGAGCGGGTGATGCAACGCCGCGAGTGGGGCACCGACGATCCGGCGCGCAAGGGCGGGGACTACTTCCACGCCAAGGGCACGCCGGTGGCGCTGCCGGGCCCTCCGCGGCGCACCTACGCGGCGCCGCGCCGGCCGTTCCCCAGTACGACCCACCTCGGCGCCGGGGCGGCCCGCACCCTGCGTCCGCGCGGGTCCGCCGGGTCCCGGCGGACCCTGCGGGCCTGAGCGGGATCGCCGGCAGCGAACATTTCGGACCTGAGCGGAACAGACTCAACTTTCCTGACGTTGTAACGCATGAGAACCCGTGACCGGGCACGATGGTGGCCGGCGACATGACGACGCAGGAGGACGGGGGATGGACTCCTTCAACCCCACCACGAAGACGCAGCAGGCAATCTCGGCCGCGGTCCAGGCCGCGACCCTCGCGGGCAACCCCGATGTGGGCCCGACGCACCTGCTGGGTGCGTTGTTGGCCCAGGCCGACGGGATCGCCGCGCCGCTGCTCGCCGCCGTGGGCGCCGATGCCGCCGCGGTGCGCACCGAGCTGACCCAGTTGGGCAACCGGCTGCCCTCGGCCGCCGGGTCCACGGTGAGCGCTCCCCAGCTTTCCCGCGACGCGCTGGCCGCGATCACCGCCGCCCAGCAGTTGGCCACGGAGATGGGTGACGAGTACGTCTCCACCGAGCACCTGCTGGTCGGGCTCGCGTCCACCGGCGGCCCGGTGGCCGAGCTGCTGCGCCGGTACGGGGCCACCCCCGACGCGCTGCGCGAGGCCTTCACCAAGGTGCGCGGCTCGTCCCGGGTGACCAGTCCGGACCCCGAGGGCACCTACCAGGCGCTGGAGAAGTACGGCGTCGACCTGACCGAGCGGGCCCGCTCCGGCGAGCTCGACCCGGTGATCGGGCGCGACACCGAGATCCGCCGCGTCGTGCAGGTGCTGTCCCGGCGGACCAAGAACAACCCGGTGCTGATCGGTGAACCGGGCGTCGGCAAGACCGCGATCGTCGAGGGTCTGGCCCAGCGCATCGTCGCCGGCGACGTCCCGGAGTCGTTGCGCGGCAAGCGGGTCGTCGCACTGGATCTCGGGTCGATGGTGGCCGGTGCGAAGTACCGCGGCGAGTTCGAGGAGCGGCTCAAGGCCGTCCTCAAGGAGATCACCGACTCCGCCGGCCAGGTGATCACCTTCATCGACGAGCTGCACACGATCGTCGGCGCGGGCGCCACCGGCGAGGGCGCGATGGACGCCGGCAACATGATCAAGCCGATGCTCGCCCGCGGCGAGCTGCGCATGGTCGGCGCGACCACGTTGGACGAGTACCGGCAGCACATCGAGAAGGACCCCGCGCTGGAGCGCCGGTTCCAGCAGGTGCTCGTCGGGGAGCCGTCCGTCGAGGACACCGTCGGCATCCTGCGTGGGCTCAAGGAGCGCTACGAGGTGCACCACGGCGTCCGGATCACCGACGCCGCGCTGGTCGCCGCCGCGACCCTGTCCGACCGCTACATCACCGCCCGGTTCCTGCCGGACAAGGCGATCGACCTGGTCGACGAGGCCGCGTCGCGGCTGCGGATGGAGATCGACTCCCGCCCTGTCGAGATCGACACCGTCGAGCGCGCCGTGCGCCGGCTGGAGATCGAGGAGATGGCGCTGGCGAAGGAGTCCGACCCTGCCTCGGTCGATCGGCTCGCCGCGCTGCGCGCCGAGCTGGCCGAGAAGAAGGAGGAGCTGTCCGCCCTGACCGCGCGCTGGCAGAACGAGCGCGGCGCGATCGAGTCGGTGCGCGAGCTCAAGGAACAGCTCGAGGCGCTGCGCGGGGAGTCCGAACGCGCCGAGCGCGACGGTGACCTCGGCCGGGCCGCCGAGCTGCGCTACGGCAAGATCCCGGGGCTGGAGAAGCAGCTCGAGGAGCTCACCGCGGTCGCGGCGCCGGCGACCGGTGACGTCATGCTCAAGGAGGAGGTCGGCCCGGACGACGTGGCCGACGTGGTCTCCGCCTGGACGGGCATCCCGGCCGGCCGGATGCTCGAGGGTGAGACGGCCAAGCTGCTGCGCATGGAGGACGAGCTCGGCAAGCGGGTCGTCGGCCAGGCCGACGCCGTGCGCGCGGTCTCGGACGCCGTGCGCCGGGCCCGCGCCGGCATCGCCGACGAGGACCGGCCCACCGGCTCGTTCCTGTTCCTCGGCCCCACCGGCGTCGGCAAGACCGAGCTGGCCAAGGCACTCGCGGAGTTCCTGTTCGACGACGAGCGGGCCATGGTCCGCATCGACATGAGCGAGTACTCCGAGAAGCACAGCGTGGCCCGGCTCGTCGGTGCCCCGCCCGGCTACGTGGGCTACGACCAGGGCGGTCAGCTCACCGAGGCCGTCCGGCGCCGCCCGTACACCGTCGTGCTGCTCGACGAGGTCGAGAAGGCACACCCGGACGTGTTCGACACGCTGTTGCAGGTGCTCGACGACGGCCGGCTCACCGACGGCCAGGGCCGCACCGTCGACTTCCGGAACACGATCCTCGTGCTGACCTCGAACCTCGGCTCGCAGGCCATCGCCGATCCGTCGATGGACGAGCGGGCCCGCAAGGACGCGGTGATGGCGATCGTGCAGCGGCACTTCAAGCCGGAGTTCCTCAACCGGCTCGACGACGTCGTGGTCTTCCACGCGCTGTCCACTGAGGAGCTCACGCACATCGTCGACATCCAGCTCGGTGTACTCGGACGGCGGCTGGCCCGGCGCCGGCTCACGTTGGACGTCTCCGACGCGGCCCGGGAGTGGCTGGCCATGAACGGCTTCGACCCGGTGTACGGGGCGCGACCGCTGCGCCGGCTCGTGCAGTCGGCGATCGGTGACCAGTTGGCCAAGGAGTTGCTGTCGGGGTCGGTCCGCGAGGGCGACACCGTGCGGGTCGACCTCGACCCGTCGGCCGAGGGCGGCACCGGAGGCCTGATCGTGGGCCCGGGCCTGCCCGTAGGCGCCCAGTAACCCGCGAGTCGGCACTCTCGGGAGGGCGAGTCGGCACTTTCGGGTGTCGGCTCGCCCTTCTCCGTCGTAACACGCGCCTCCCCACGAACCCCGAATATGCCGACTCACCCTCCTTGAAGTGCCGACTCGCGGGATGATCACCCGGTAGGCGCACAGGGGTGATCGTGGCGTTACCGCACGTCTTGTGATCTCGGGTCTAGGCTCCGCGAGGTGGGCATCCCGTCGTCGGTGTGGTTCGTCATCGCCGTGATCGCGCTGCTGCTCGGTGCCGGCCTGTTGCTGGCCGACCGGGCGCGCGGCAGCGGTGGGCCCCGCGATCGCAGGCGTTGGGCCGCACTGCGCGAATGGGAGTACCTGGACAGCGACCCGGTTCTGCCCAGCCGCTGGCGCTACGGAACGATCCACCAGGGCGGCCCCGGCGTGGCCCGGAACCTGGTCAGCGGCACGGTCCCCACGCCCGACGGCCCGCGCCAGGCGTACGTCTTCGACCACGAGCAGGCCGGTCGGGTCAGCTCGGTGCTGGCCGCGGTGCAGGTGCAGACCCAGCTACCGGCTGCGGTGGAGCTGCGGCTGCCCTCCGCCCCGCTCCCCGACGACGCCGGCCTCGACCTGCTCGAACCGGTCGGGGAGCGCTACGCCTTCGTCTCCGACGCCGACGCGGTCAAGCCGCTGCTGACCGACCGGCTGGCCGACGCCGGCGACGCCATCGGCGGTGACGTCGAGCTGCTGTGGGCCGAGGACTCCTGGGTGCTGGCCGCCGCCCCGCTCGACTCGAGCCCGGAGCGACTGCAGGACCTGCTCGCCGACATGGCCGAGGTGGCCGCCGCGCTGGAGCAGGGCCAGAGCGCGCGGCACCGGTTGGGCCGCTGAGCCAGGCCGGCGACGACCCCGCGGCCGCCGCCGGCACCCGCCCGCCGGGCGGGCGGAGATCACCGCACCCGGCACTCGCTAGTGTCCCGGACGTGCCCACCGCCCTGATCACCGGAGCCACTGCCGGCATCGGCGCCGCGTTCGCGGCCCGGCTCGCTGCCGACGGCCACGACCTGGTCCTGGTCGCCCGCGACGTCGGACGGCTCGAGGAGAGCGCGGCCCGGCTGCGTGGGCGCGGAAGCGCCGTCGAGGTGTTGCCGGCCGATCTCGCCGACCGGGCCGGTCGGGAGCGGGTGGCCGCGCGGCTCACCGACGCCGACCTCGCCCCGATCGAGCTGCTGATCAACAACGCCGGCTTCGCCCTGAGCGCCGGGTTCCTCGAGGCCGACCCGGACGCCCTGCAACGCCAGCTGGACGTCAACGTCACCAGCGTGCTGCGGCTGACCCGTGCCGCGCTGCCCGGGATGGTGGACCGCGGCCGGGGCGCGGTGGTCAACGTGTCCAGCGTGGCGGGCTTCCTTGCCGGTCGCGGCTCGACCTACAGCGCCGACAAGGCGTGGGTCACGTCCTTCACCGAGGGTGTCGCGGCGTCGCTGGTGGGTACCGGGGTGCGGGCGCTGGCGCTGTGCCCCGGCTTCGTCCGCACCGAGTTCCACTCCCGCGCGGGCATCGACGTCGGCGAGCGGAAGGGTCCGCTCTGGTTGGACGCCGACCGCGTCGTCGACGAGTGTCTGGCCGATCTCGCCCGCGGCCGGGTGGTGTCGGTGCCGAGCCCGCAGTACAAGGCCATCGTGGGCGTGGTCGATCTGCTGCCGCGGACGCTGCTGCGGCGACTCACCGCCCGGTTCGACCGGGACCGCACATGAGCGAGGACCGCCCGCCATCGAGAAGGAGAAGAGCATGAGCGTCGACGACGCCGACCGCGAACGGCTCGCCGCGCTGGTCCGGGAGCTGGGGGTGATCCACGAGCGGGTCACGCTCTCCTCCGGGGCCGAGGCCGACTACTACGTCGACCTGCGCCGGGTCACCCTGCAGCACGAGGCGGCGCCGCTGATCGGGCGGCTGCTGCGGGTGCTCACCGCGGACTGGGACTACGAGGCGGTCGGCGGGCTGACGCTCGGGGCGGACCCGGTCGCCGACGCGATGCTGCACGCCGCGGCCGCCGAACGGGCCGTGACGCCCGACGCCCCGCCGCTCGACGCGTTCGTCGTGCGCAAGGCGACCAAGCAGCACGGCATGCAACGGCTGATCGAGGGACCGGACGTCACCGGCCGCCGGGTGCTCGTCGTCGAGGACACCTCGACCACCGGCGGGTCCGTGCTGACCGCGCTGCGCGCCGTCCGCGAAGCCGGGGCGACCGTGGTCGGCGTGGTGACCGTCGTCGACCGCGCCACCGGGGCCCAGGAGGCCATCGAGGCCGAGGGGGCGCCGTACCGCGCGCTGCTCGGGCTCGCCGACCTCGGTCTCTGAGTCGCGGCGGTCAGCGCCGCTGCGGGGAGGGCGGCGGGCCGGTCACCCCGGTCACCGGCAGTTCGGGCCGTACGGTCGCGGGCCGAGGATCCTGGTCGGGTGCGCGCCGGGGCGCGGGTACCACGACCGGGGGCGGCGTCGGTGTACGGCGACGGTCACGCACCATCCGGGCGAGACCGATGACGGTCCCGAGGAGCCCCAGGACGACGATCCCCCGCACGGTCAGGTTCCCGACCCCGCCGTCCCCGGTCGGCGGCGGAGGGAGGCTGAGCCGGGGCTGGGCGACCGCGGAGAAGTCGACCGGCCCGGTCTGGGCGGAGATCTCCTCCATCCAGTCCTGCAGTTGCATCTGCTGGCCGGAGGGTATGTCCCCGAGCCGGGTCTGCCGGACCGCGATCGGTGGCCGGCCGCTCGCCGGGCCGGTCGGAGCGGGCCCGGCCCGCAGCGCCGCGTCCGCGAAGACGGCGGCCGGGGGCCCGGTCACCCACGACGGGAACACCGAGGCCACGACGCCGATGATCGCGACCAGCACGGCCCAGCGGATGGATCGGGGGATGCGGCGCAACACCGGAGGCCTTTCTGGACGTGATCGCTCGAGGGGGCCGGACCACCGCGTCCTCCGCGTCATAGCGGAGGACCGTAGGCAACGCCGCGCCGTCCGGACCGAAAGCTGAGAGGTCGGCCGCTCGTCGTCGCTCACGCCGGGGCCGGCCGTCGGCGAGCGGTGCGAGATTGCTCCGAACGCCAGGGAAATTGCGCTGTTCGCTGTGTAACGCCTTCAGGAACGGTGGTCGGCCGGGATGCGCAGCGGCGGGATCGACCGCTCGCCGACGCCGACGGTACGCACGCCGTACTCCCGGCGACCCAGTGGATCCGGCCTTCTGTGGCGATCGGGGTAGCGGGCTGCGGCCACAGGGCCGAACAGGGACGGGACGAAACTGACTCGCAACCTGATCGGTGCAGTCCCCGGGCGTTCTCGAGGCGCATACTCCTAGGTCACGGATGGGTCACGGCGGGGAGGGCGGATGGCTGTCCGCACAGGTCAGGGCGTTCTGCGAAGAATGTTCGTGCTGTCCTGTCCGGCCCTCGTGCTGGTCGTCGTGCTCGGGCTCGCCGGCTGCGGGGCGCTCGGATTCACCTACGTCACGAACTCCGCCGACCACACCTACATGAAGATCCCGAACAGTTGGCGGCCGATCGACCCGCGGCAACTGGCCGACACCGTCGGGGTCGACCCGGCGGGCGGTCAACAGGGGCTGTGGATGGTCGCGTACGACGCCGACGCCACGCCGTCTCCGACGCACCTGTTCGGGGTGGACGCGACCGCGCCCGCCGTCTTCGTCAGTGTGCAGGACGTCCCGGTCGCCGCCCGCGGCCAGCTCTCACTGGACCGGCTGCGCGACATGGTCTACCCGGTCTCACCGACCGGCCGTCAGCAGAGCGTCCTCAGCTCGGCGTCCACCTTCACCGACTTCGCGTTGCTCGACGACGAGGTGCTCACCCCGGGCCACGGACTGCGTGGGGTGCACTCCATCTTCCGCTACCGCATCAACGGCGGACCGCTGCAGGTCATCGATCAGACCGGCTACCTGAACGACGACGCCAGCAGGCTCTATCTGGCGTTCGCGCGCTGCTCGACCGAGTGCTACCAGCAGCGGCAGAAGGAGATCCAGACCGTGATGGCCTCATTCACCGTCCGGGAGACCCCATGAGCGACCCGACCGACGTCCTGAACGGTGACGCGATCCCGTCCATACCGGAGCCGGATCTGTCCCCGCGGCGCACGCGCAAGAACATGACGCTGTGGGACCGCAGCCGGCTGCTGCTGCTCTTCGTGGTGGCGTTCCTGGTCGTGGTCTGGGCCGCGATGGCCGACAACCCGTTGCTGCCGTTCGTCGACTCGGTTCGTATCCAGGCCGCCCAGACACAGTGGTTGTTGTGGCTCGCCGGCCTCGAACTGCTGCGCCAGGTGCATTTTTTCGTCTGTGAACGCTGGACGGCCTACGACCGCTTCTGGAGTGAACGCGTCTTCGGCGGTACCGAACGCATGCTGCACCGGCGGTTCTCCGACTGGACCCGGTTCCGGTTCGGACGGCTGCTCAAGATCATCGCGCTGATCGTGTTGTCCGCGCTGGTCGCAGCGCAGATCCTGCAGACCTCCCCGGCGCTCGCGCTGTTCCAGGCGCCGGCCCTGCTGTGGTCGGCGATGCCGCTCATCCTGCAGTTGGCGTTCGCGTTCTTCTTCATCGCGTTCCAGTTCATCGGCCTGTTCTGGCTGCTGTCACGCGGCGGGGTCGACACCTACTACCCCGACGACATCAAGACCCGGTTCCACGACGTCTGGGGCCAGGACCACGTGCTGGAACGGATCAGGGAGAACATCCTCTTCCTGGAGCGACCCGAGGAGATCGAGCGCAAGGGCGGGTACGTACCCGGCGGCATCCTGCTGTGGGGGCCACCGGGGACCGGGAAGACGCTGATGGCCGAGGCGGTCGCCGGCGAGACGGGCCGGCCGTACGTGTTCGTCGACCCCGGTGCCTTCATCAACATGTTCATGGGCGTCGGGATCCTCAAGGTCAAGTCGCTGTTCCGGAAGCTGCGCAAGCTCGCCCTGCGCTACGGCGGCGTGATCGTGTTCTTCGACGAGGCCGACGCGCTGGGCAATCGCGGTTCGCTCGCCCAGCCCGGTCCGGGCGGGCCGCGCGGGATGGGGCCCGCCGCCTTCCGGGCCGCCGGCTGTCACGGCTTCTCCTACCTGTCAGAGGACACCCGGTTGCTGCTGGCGCGGGAGGCGATGGCGCCGGCAGCACCGTCGGAGGAGCCCACCGGACGGCGCAGCCGTTTCGTCATGGGCGGGTTGAACGGCGGTGGCGGCGGCGGGATGGGCACGCTGCAGGCGCTGCTGACCGAGCTGTCCGGGCTGAAGAAGCCGCGCGGATTCCTCAACCGGTGGGGGCGGCGGGTCCTGGGCATGCGGCCCAAGCCGCCGCCGCAGTACCGGATCCTCGTGATGATGGCGACCAACATGCCCGAGGCGCTCGACGAGGCGTTGCTGCGGCCGGGCCGCATCGACCGGATCTACAAGGTCGGCTACCCGAGCAAAGCCGGCCGGATCCGCACCTACGAGGGCTACTTCGCCAAGGTGCCGCACGAGATCACCGCCGAGCAGATCGACAAGCTCGCCACCATCACCCCCTATGCGACCGGAGCGACGATCAAGGACCTGGTCAACGAGGCACTGATCATCGCCATCCGGGACGGTCGCGACGTCATCACCTGGCGCGACGTGATCCGGGCCAAGCAGCTCAAGGATCTCGGTCCACCCGAGGACGTCGAGTACATCGAGCGGGAGCGGCACGCCGTCGCCGTGCACGAGGGCTGCCACGCCGTCGTCGCGTTCCGGGTGCGCGAGCACATGGAGATCGACCTCGCCACGATCGAGAAGGGCAGCGACTACCTCGGCATGGTCGCCAGCATCCCGCCGGAGGACCAGTTCACCCGGTGGCGCTCGGAGTACGAGGCGGACATCCTCGTCTCGCTCGCGTCACTGGCCGGGGAACGGATGTTCTTCGACGGGGACTCGTCCTCGGGCGTGTCCGGCGACCTGGAGTCCGCGACGACGCTGGCCTCGTTCATGGAGGGCTTCTGGGGGATGGGTTCCACGGTGTCGTCGTACTCGACGGCGCGCCGGCTCGAGGTGGGCAGTCCGGGCGGGCGCGGTGCGAGCGGCAAGCAGACCGAGACCCCCGAGGCGATGCTGCGCCGGGCGCTGGCCGACCGGATCGAGGACCAGCTCTCCGAGCTCCTGGGGCGGGCCGAGGCCATCCTGCGGGACAACCGCTCGGCGGTGCTGGCGATCGCGCACGCGCTGGAGACGCACAAGACGCTCTCCGGGGAGGATGTCGAGGCGGTGCTGGGCGGTACCGAGGGCCCGACCGTCGACGGCCGGATCTACGCCGATCCCGAGTTCGCGGCGCGGCTGGAGGAGTACCACGCGGCGGCGGCCGGGGCGCACCACCGGCACACGGCGGTGCAGCTGACGCTGCCGGTGATGACGCATCCGGAGGAGAACACCACCGCCGCCGCAACCCCCCACCCCCAGTAGCGCGAGTCGCCGCTTTCTGGCGCGCGAGTCGCCCTTTTCGGGTGCGCGAGTCGGCAGGTGCGGGCGCGCGAGTCGGCGGATCCGGGTCACCGGACGCGCCGGGAGGCGCACGCCGTGAGCGGGTCGGGTCCGGCCCGCCCGGCATCATCGGGACATGACCGACTCGCGTACGGCCGACCCGCAGGCCCCGCAGCGCCCGGATCCCGCCCCCGGTTCCGCCGACCCGGAGCCCGCCGGGCCGACCGAGTGGACCATCGCGGGCCAGGTCGGCGTCGGCCCGTGGCCCGGTGGGCGGGCGGCCTGGCCGCGCGACGTCCGCTACGACCCGGAACTCCTCGAGCACGGCGACCGCCGCAACGTCGTCGACCACTACCGCTACTGGCGACGCGACGCCGTGGCCGCGGATCTGGCCACCCGCGCGCACGCCTTCCACGTGGCGATCGAGAACTTCGGCCACGACCACAACATCGGTACCGTCGTGCGCACCGCGAACGCGTTCGCCGCGGCCGCGGTGCACATCGTCGGGCGACGCCGGTGGAACCGCCGCGGCGCGATGGTCACCGACCGTTACCAGCAGGTGCACCACCACGCCGACGTCGCCGCGCTGGCCGGGTTCGCCGCCGCGCGCGGTCTGGCCGTCGTGGCCGTGGACAACACGCCCGGCGCTGTTCCGCTGGAGACCGCCGAGCTGCCCCGGGACTGCGTGCTGCTGTTCGGCCAGGAGGGCCCCGGCCTGACCGACGAGGCCCGCGCGGCCGCCGACGTGACGGTGTCCATCGCCCAGTTCGGCTCCACCCGCTCGATCAACGCGGGCGTCGCGGCGGGCATCGCGATGCACGCGTGGATCCGCCGGCACGCCGACCTCGCCACCGCCTGGTGAGCACCGGCGTCACAGGGCCGTGGGGCCGCCCCGGTCAGGACCGCGCGCTGCGGTATTCCGCGAGTCGCGCCATCACCTCGGGTGTGACCTTGCACGGGTGACCCGCGTCGAACGGGGGTTGCGGGTCGTACTCGATGAACACCTGGGCGGCCTGCGCTGCGAGGTCGTCGACCAGCAGTTCGACGAGCCGGATCGCCATGTCGATGCCGGAGGAGACGCCGGCCGCGGTGATGATGCGCTCCTCGAGATGTTCGACGACGCGCTGCTCGACCGGCTTCGCGCCGGTGCGGGCCAGCAGGCCGACGGCGCCCCAGTGCGTCGTCGCGGTGAGGCCGTCGAGCAGCCCGGCCGCGCCGAGCACGAGCGACCCGGTGCACACCGAGGTGGTGAACCGGGTGCTCGGGTGCGCCGCCTTCACCCAGTCGACGACGGCGCCGCCGTTCGTGAAGGCCCGGGTGCCGATCCCGCCTGGCACGACGATCACGTCGGGCGCCGGGAGTTCGTCGAACGCCGCGTCGGCGGTGAGCCCGAGGAGTCCGTTCTCGGTGCGGACCTCGCCGCGCTGCGCACCGACGAAGGTCACGTCGATCTCCGGGATGCGTTGCAGCACCTCGTAGGGCCCGATGGCGTCGAGCGCGGTGAGCCGGGGGAACAGCGGGATGGCGACCTGCACGGTGGTGTCCTCTCTAGGAGCCTGCGGCGAAGCGCCGCCGGTAGTGGTCGGGGGCGACGCCGAGCCGGCGCAGGAACGCCCGGCGCATGGTCTCCGCGGAGCCGAACCCGGACCGGGTCGCCGCGGCGCTCACGGTGACCGCAGTGGACTCCAGCAGCTCCCGCGCGGCCTCGACGCGGACGCGTTCGACGTAGTCCCCGGGCGGCGTCCCGACCAGCCGGGTGAACTCGCGGCTGAAGTGCCGCGTGCTCATCCCGACCCGCGCGGCCAGCACCGGGATCCGCAGGTCGGCGGCCGGTTCGCTGTGGGTCAGGTCCTGCGCCGCGCGCACCGACGGCCGCGGTGCAGGCGGCGACCAGACCGGGCTCGCGAACTGGCCCTGCCCGCCGGCGCGGCGGACGAACCTGACCAGGTCGCGCGCGATCTGCTGGGCCGTCTCGGCGCCGTGGTCGGCCTCCACAAGCGCGAGCGCGAGGTCCATCCCGGCGGTCACCCCGGCCGGGGTCCAGATCCGCCCGGAGCGGATGAAGATGGGATCGGGCCGGACGTCGATGCCGGGGTGGGCCTCGGCCAGCCGGGTGGCGAAGCGCCAGTGCGTGGTGGCGGGGTGCCCGTCCAGCAATCCCGCGGCGGCGAGCAGGAACGCCCCGGTGCACACCGACACCACCCGGTCCGCCGGGCCGCCGCGGCCCGGATCCAGTCGACGAGGGCGGGGTCGGCCCGGCGCGCTCCGGGGCCGCCGGGCACCAGCACGTCGAGCGGCTGGACGCCGTCGAACAGTGGGATCAGGACGCGGTGGGGGCGCACGCCTTGACGGTGGCCGGGGTGCCGTGCGGCGTCAACGACGGGGAGCCCTCGGATTCGGCCATGACGGGTGAGCCGGGGCACGGTACGACGGGGCGCCGGCGACGGGAACGATGCGATGATCGCGGGCATGACGGGGGAATGGCGGGATCGGGCGGCGCTCGCGGAGCAGGCTGTCACCCGCCGTCACCTGCGCCGGCTCGCCGGGGTGCTGCCGGGAACCCGGATCGGCCGCATCCGGTGGCCCCGGCCGTTGCCGATCCGCCCCTGGCCGTGGCACTACTGGTGGCAGGCCCACCTGCTGGACTGCCTCGTCGACGCCGAGCTGCGCGCACCCTCGCCGCGGCGCGCCGCGAACATCGCCGCGCTGGCCCGCACCCTGCGGCTGCGCAACGGTGGCCGCTGGACCAACGCCTACTACGACGACATCGCCTGGTTCGGCCTCGCGGTGCAACGCGCCGGCGCGCTGGGACCCCGCTCCGGGCCGCGCGCGCTGGCCGCGGTGTCCGCGCAGCTGCGTGCCGGGTGGACCGACCACGGCGGCGGTGGGATCTGGTGGCGCCGCGGCGACGACTTCAAGAACGCCCCGGCCAACGGCCCGGCCGCGATCCTGCTGGCCCGCGAGGGCCGGGTGGAGCTGGCCGCGTCGATCACCGACTGGATGGCCGCGACCCTCGTCGACCCCGATACCGGGCTGGTCCGCGACGGGGTCCGGGTCGATCCGGACGGGGCGGTGCGCGCGGTCGAGGCGACCGTCTACACCTACTGCCAGGGCGTCTACCTGGGCGCGTGTGTCGAGCTGGCCGAGCGGGACGGGGACGACCGGTGGGCGGCGCGGGCGGCGGCGCTGCTCGACGCGGTCAGCACGCGGCTGGCCGGTCCCGACGGGGTCATCCCGGGTTACGACGACGGCGGGGACGGCGGGCTGTTCAACGGCATCCTGGCCCGCTACCTGACCGATGCCGCGGGTCGGCGGCCCGAACTGGCCTCCGCCGCACGCCGGATCGTGCTGGCCAGCGCGGAAGCGGCCTGGGACGGCCGGGCCGAGCCGGCGGAAGGACCGGTGTTCGCGCCGGACTGGCGGCGCCCGGCGCGGCGCCCCATCCAGAGCGACCCCGAGGCCGACCTGTCGGTGCAGCTGTCCGGGTGGATGCTGCTCGAAGCGGCCGCGGACCTGGAGCGCGCCGGGCAGCCGGGATGAGCGGCGCTCAGCACGCTGCGTCGCCGCGCACGGCCCGCGGCGTCGAGCCCTCGGCCAGTCCCTTCTCGACCGGCGGCTCGCCCTCGTCCACCGGGCGGCGCATCTCCTGCCGGTACCGGTAGAGCCCGTAGCCGGTGCCGACGACGAAGAACGCGATGGTCCCCACCGTGGACGCCGTCTTCAGCCACGGGATCGCGTCCAGCAATCCGGCGCCGTAGAAACCGAGCATCATCAATGTCGGCACCCAGATGATCGCGCCGACGGCGTTGGCCAGGATGTAGCGGCGGTTGTCCATCCGGGCCGCCCCGGCGATCATCGGGGCCAGCGTGCGCACCCACGGCACCCAGCGCGCCACGACGATCGACCAGAAGCCCCAGCGGTCGAAGAACGCGGTGGCCCGTCGCAGGTTGGCCCGGTTGAGGATCTTGCCGTCCTTGCGGGCGAGGATCCGGGTCCCGGTGTAGCGGCCGACCAGGTAGCCGACCTGGTTGCCGATCACCGCGACGATCGCGGCGGTGATCGCCAGCGTCCACGCCCGGCCCTCGTGGCCGTGCTGGGCCAGCACCACCCCCGCCGCGATGAGCAGCGAGTCACCGGGCAGGAACAGCCCGATGATGAACGCGCACTCCAGGAACACGAAGGCCAGGACCACGATCCACACCATCGCCGGGCCGGCGGCGTGCAACGGCCCTTCGGCGAGGTACAGGGGGACGGCCGCGAGGGCCGACGTCGTGGTCACAGGACTCCAGGGTAGGTACCAGTCCAGTCGACCGGAATCGCTGTCTCGTTAACGGACGGACTAGCCGGCGGATGCGGGACGGTGGCCTGAGCGCCGGGCCCGGATCACCTCGACGACGATCGGGATCACGGACAGCGCCACCACCAGGACCAGCATCAGCTCGATGTTGTTCTTGACGAAGTCGAACTGGCCCAGGAAGTAGCCGAGCACGGTGACGCCGGCCGCCCACGCCACGCCGCCGATCAGCGAGTAGCTCAGGTAGCGGCGTGGCTGCATCCGCCCGACGCCTGCCATCACGGTGATGAACGTGCGCACGATCGGCACGAACCGGCCGAGCACGATGGCGCGGTTGCCGTACTTGTCGAAGAACTCCTGGGTCTTCAGCACGTGCTGCGGCTTGAACAGCCGGGACTGCGGCCGGTCGAAGATGGCCGGCCCGGCCTTGCGGCCGATCCAGTAGCCGGCGGCGTTCCCGGCGAACGCGGCGGCCACCAGGATCAGCGCGACCAGCCACAGCGGGGTCTTGATCGCCCCGCTGGCGACGAACAGGCCCGCGGTGAACAGCAGCGAGTCGCCGGGCAGGAAGAAGCCGAGCAGCAGGCCGCACTCGGCGAACACGATGAGCGCGAGGCCGACGAGCGCCCACGGGCCCAGCCACTGGATGATCGTGTCGGGCTTCAGCCACTCCGGGCCGAGTGCGAGGGTGCTCGTGGCGAGATGCGTCACGGTAGACGACGGTACCGGTCCCGGACGGTCATCCGAGCGGGGGCAGCACTCCCGGCGCCAGCACCGAGAGCAACGCGATCGCGCAGCCGAGCACCGCACCGGCCAGGAACGCGACCAGCAGTGCCCACCCCACCTGAGCCCGCGGTGAGCGTGACGGCTCCGGGCGCGGGTGGGTGCCGCCGGTCCGGGCGACGCGCGACCCGGCCGGCCGGACACCGGCGGCCTGGTGCGGTGGCGGCGCCGCGGCGGCCGCCCAGCCGGCCTGGCTCGCCCGGGCCCGCAGCGCCTCGGCCAGGCGCTGCTCGGGGTCATTCATCGAGCTCATCGCCCGCCATTGTCACCCGGCACGCCCGGCCATCACCCGGGCCACCGTGTCCAGCGCGCGACTGGCCGTCGACTTCACGGTTCCCCGGCTGATCCCGGTCGCCTCGGCGATCTCGGCCTCGGACAGCCCGCCGTAGTAGCGCAGCACCAGCACCTCGCGCTGCCGTGGTGGCAGCGTGCTCAGCGCGTCGACCACCGCCTGGTGCTCGGCGGAGAGCATGGCCAGCGACTCCGCGGAGCGCGCGGTGACCTGGTGCGGCGGGACGTAGTCGCGGGCGGTGCGCCGGCGGCGCAGCACCGAGCGGGATCCGTTGACCACCGCGGTGCGCAGGTAGCCGACGGCCGCGGCCTCGTCACGCAGCCCGGACCAGTGCCGGTGCAATCCGGCGAAGGCCTCCTGCACGACGTCCTCGGCCGTGCTCGGCTCGTCGACGAGCAGGATCGCCAGCCGGACCAGTCGCATCCGGTGGTCGCGGTAGAGGTCCGCGAGGGTGCGGGGTGCGGTGTGGTCCTGCTGCGGCGCGGGAGCCGGCGCGGCCGGGTCCGGACGGGTGTCCAGCCTGCGCAGCCTGCTCAACGTCTGCTCGACGGTGTGCTCGATCCCGTCGACGGCCACGCCCCCTCCTTGCTGACGCTCGTCGGCGCCGTGCCCGGCGGCACCGCCGCGGACGGTGACCTCGCAGGCTCGGGTCACCCGGGTCACCTTATCTGCGTCCGATTGCGTCAGCGGGGGGTATCCGGAACCGGGTGCGGGATACTGGCCCGCGAAAGCCGCGGACATCGAGGAGGCCGACACCATGCCGATCGCCACCCCCGAGATCTACAACCAGATGCTGGACAGCGCCAAGGCCGGTGAGTACGCCTTCCCGGCGATCAACGTGACGAGCTCGGAGACGCTCAACGCGGCACTGCGCGGGTTCGCCGAGGCGGAGAGCGACGGGATCATCCAGGTCTCCACCGGCGGGGCCGAGTTCCTCTCCGGGACCAAGGTCAAGGACATGGTCACCGGGGCTGTGGCGTTCGCCGAGTTCGCGCACGTCGTCGCGGCCAAGTACCCGGTCAACGTCGCGCTGCACACCGACCACTGCCCCAAGGACAAGCTGGACAACTTCGTGCGGCCGCTGCTGCACATCAGCCAGGAGCGGGTCGCGATGGGCGAGAACCCGCTGTTCCAGTCGCACATGTGGGACGGGTCCGCGGTGCCGCTGGAGGAGAACCTGCAGATCGCCGCCGAGCTGCTCGAGCAGGCCCACAAGGCGCGGATCATCCTCGAGGTGGAGATCGGCGTCGTCGGTGGTGAGGAGGACGGCGTCGCCAACGAGATCAACGAGAAGCTCTACACCACCGATGCCGACTTCGAGCGGACCGTCGAGGTGCTCGGCGCCGGGGAGAAGGGCCGCTACCTGCTGGCCGCGACCTTCGGCAACGTGCACGGGGTCTACAAGCCCGGCAACGTCAAGCTACGCCCGGAGATCCTGAAGATGGGCCAGGAGGTCGCCGCGCGCAAGCTCGGCCTGCCGCCGGGTTCCAAGCCGCTGGACCTGGTCTTCCACGGTGGGTCCGGCTCGCTGCTCGAGGAGATCCACGAGGCGCTGAGCTACGGCGTGGTGAAGATGAACGTGGACACCGACACGCAGTACGCCTACACCCGGCCGATCGCCGACCACATGTTCAAGAACTACGACGGCGTGCTGAAGATCGACGGCGAGGTCGGCAACAAGAAGACCTACGACCCGCGCAGCTACGGCAAGCTCGGCGAGGTCGCCATGGGCGACCGTGTCGTGCAGGCCTGCGAGAACCTGCGCTCCGCGGGCCGGATGCTGGCCGGCTGAGGTCCGCCCACCGGGCCCGCGGCGCACCGCCGCGGGTTCCGGGGCAGGATGCACGCATGTCTCTGCACGGCAACCTGCTCGGTCCCGACCCCACGATGCTGCCGGTCGACCCGGCGGCCGCGGAGCTGGACGGCGGCGCCGACCCGGCCGCGGTGGCCGCGGCCCACCCGGCGTCGAGCACCGCGTGGGCCACGCTGGCGGAGCGTGCGCTGGCCGACGGGCAGACCGTCGCCGGTTACGCCTACGCCCGCACCGGCTACCACCGCGGCCTGGACCAGCTGCGCCGCTCCGGCTGGAAGGGTTTCGGCCCGATCCCGTGGGCGCACGAGCCCAACCGCGGGTTCCTGCGCGCGCTGGCCGCGCTGCTGCGGGCGGCCGAGGGCATCGGCGAGACCGACGAGGTGCAGCGGTGCCGCACCTTCCTGGCCGACTCCGACCCGGAAGCCGCCGCCGCGCTCGGCCTGACCTGATCGCCCCCGGGACCGTGCCGTGACCACCAGGTCGTCGCCGCCCGGGCGAAGCCGTCTGCGCGACGCGCTGGCGCTGCGCACCCGCCGGCTGGGGGTGTCGGCGCTGCCCATCGTGCAGTGCGCGGTGGCGGCCGGTCTGGCCTGGTACGTGGCGCACAACCTGCTCCGGCACCCGACCCCGTTCTTCGCCCCGATCGCGGCGGTGATCTGTCTCGGGGTCTCGCTCGGGCAACGGCGGGTACGCCGGATGGTCGAGCTCGTGGTCGGGGTCAGTCTCGGTGTGCTGGTCGGTGATCTGCTGATCTCCCAGATCGGCACCGGCTCGTGGCAGCTGGTGCTGGTCGTGGCACTGGCCATGGCGGTGGCGGTGTTCGCCGACGGCGGAGCGCTGTTCGTGGCGCAGGCCGCGTCGTCGGCCGTGCTGGTGGCGACGCTGCTGCCGCCCGGGAACTCCGGCGGCCTGGACCGCTGCGTGGACGCGCTCGTCGGCGGCGCGGTCGGGTTCCTGGTGGCCGCGGTGCTGCCGGCCGACCCGGTCGGCCCGGTCCGCCGCGAGACCCGCGCCGTTCTCGACGAGCTCGCCACGGTGCTGCTGGGCATCGCGGAGGCGCTGCGCAACCGGGACGTGGACGCGGCCGGGCGGGCGCTGCGCCGGGCCCGGCAGGGCCAGCCGCTGGTCGACGCGGTGCGGGCTTCGCTGAAGTCCGGCCGCGAGGTCACCGCGATCGCCCCGCTCTACCGCCCGCGACGGCGGATGCTCGGCGACTACGCCGAGGTGGCCGAGCGCGCCGACTACGCGTTGCGCAACGCCCGGGTCCTCGCCCGCCGGGCGTACACCGCACTCGGTGACGGGGAGCAGGCGACCGATGCGCTGCCCGACGCCATGACCGAGCTCGCGACCGCGGTCGGCAAGCTGAGCAGCGAGCTCGGCGTCGACGGCGACCGCAGCCGGGCCCGCGGCCCGGTGATCGACGCGGTGCGCGGTTCCGACGTGCTGTCCGGGAGGAGGACCGACGGGCTCACGCCCTCCGAGCAGATGATGGCGGCCCAGGCGCGCTCGATCGCGATGGACCTGCTGCAGGGCAGCGGGATGCCGCGGGACGAGGCCCGGGCCGCGTTGCGCGGCGACGGCGAGCCCGATCGTTCCGACAGCCCCGCGGCGGAGGCCTGACGCCACGCCCGCTCGCGGCACCGGACGAGTTCCCGACCCGCCCGGACGCGCCGCAACCGGACGACCCGCCCGCCACCGTGATCGCCGTAACCCGGCCGACACCGACCGGACCCGGAATCGCATCACGGATCACACGCCATCCGCACCGGGTCGTGCCAGGCTTGTCACACCGTCTCATCGCGACCCGGAGGTGACGTGTGCACCTGCTGATCAGGTGGTTCCTGGCCCCGCTCGTGCGCTTGATCTACCGTCCCACCGTGCGTGGCGCGGACCGGATCCCGCGCACCGGGCCGGTGATCCTGGCCGCCAACCATCGCGCCGCCGTCGACACCGCCGTGATCCCCATCGTCACGCCGCGCCCGGTGTCGTTCCTGGGCAAGGCCGAGTACTTCACCGGCACCGGGCCCAAGGGACGACTGGTGGCGCGGTTCCTGACCGCTCTGGGTTACGTGCCCGTCGACCGCGGCAACGCGAAGGCCGGCCTGGCTGCCCTCGACGCGGGGCGCGGGGTGCTCGAGGCCGGCGGCGCGTTCGGCATCTACCCGGAGGGCACCCGCTCCCGCGACGGGCGGCTGCACCGCGGCCACACCGGAGTCGCCGCCCTCGCGCTGGGCACCGGCGCGCTGGTGGTGCCCGTCGGGCTGATCGGGACCGAGAAGGTGCAACCGATCGGCACCCGGATCCCGCGGATCGCGCCGATCACCGTGGTCTTCGGTGAACCACTGGACTTCTCCCGCTACGAGGGCCTGGAGAGCTCCGCCGTGATCCGTCGCGCGGTGACCGACGAGATCATGGACGCGATCGCCGAACTCTCCGGGCAGGAGTACGTGGACCGCTACCACCGCCGTCCCGGTGAGGGCGCCGCCGCCTGACGGTGGCGCGGGTCGTCGCCGAGACCGGCGGACGTGGGAATTCTCACGGCCGCACCAGGCGCCAGTCGGCGAGGTGGCGGTACCAGGTCCACCGGGTCACCGGCCGCGGGTGCTCCCGACCGTCGACGACCGCTGTGGCGGACACGCAACCCACCTGCACGGCCCGCCCGGTGGCCGCCCGCACGCCGCGGGTGGCCTGCACCGTCACTCCGCCGGGCCCGGGGGTGACCACGAGCCGCCGCACCCGGGAACGGAGCACCAGGGTGTCGTCGCAGTAGGCCTCGCCCTGCAGCCCGAGGATCTCGCCGCGGCCCACCAGCACCCCGCCGGCGTCGTCGCGGATCAGCGGCATCGGCGTGGCCGTGCCGTCCAGCGCGAGCGCGGCGGCGGCCGCCGGGTCGGTCGGCAGCCCCCAGGCGGCGGCCGCGGCCGACGACCGCGACGCCGGCAGGTACGCCACCTCGACCGACTCCAGGCGTTCGGTGCGCAGCAGCCGCAGCAGCACCGCGCCCAGGTCGGCGTCCTGCCCGGCCACGATCAGCCGCCGTGGCCGGTGCTCGCTCAGCACCGGGTCGATGTCGCCGCGGCCCGGGTCCGGGGGTAGCTCGACGACCGGCACCTGGGCCGGAACGGCGGGCACCCGGGCGGGCCGGGACGTGGGACGGATACCGTGGAACGGGAAACGGCGCCTCGACCCGCCACCACGGCAGGTCAGCAGCACCACATCCGAATCGATCGAGCTCACCTGATCGGTTAACCTCTCGCCGCAGCCAGGAGTGGAGTTTCACATGCCGGCGATCGTGCTGATCGGCGCCCAGTGGGGCGACGAGGGCAAGGGCAAGGCGACCGACCTGTTGGGCGGTCACGTTCAGTGGGTGGTGCGTTACCAAGGAGGTAACAACGCCGGCCACACCGTCGTGCTACCCAACGGCGAGAACTTCGCCCTGCACCTCATTCCGTCCGGGATCCTCACCCCCGGCGCCAAGAACGTCATCGGGAACGGGGTCGTGGTCGACCCAGGGGTGCTGCTCGAGGAGCTGTCCGGCCTCGAGGACCGCGGTGTCGACACCAGCAGCCTGCTGATCTCGGCCGACGCCCACTTGATCATGCCGTACCACATCGCGATCGATAAGGTCACCGAGCGGTTCCTCGGCAAGTCCAAGATCGGGACGACCGGCCGGGGCATCGGGCCGGCCTACCAGGACAAGGTCGCGCGGGTCGGCGTCCGGGCGGCCGACGTCCTGGACGAGAAGATCCTGCACCAGAAGGTCGAGGCCGCCCTGGCCTACAAGAACCAGGTGCTGGTCAAGGTCTACAACCGGCGCGCCCTCGACGTCGACGAGGTGGTCGACACCGTGCTCGCGCACGGCCAGAAGTTCGCCTCCCGCATCGCCGACACCCGGCTGCTGCTCAACCAGGCCCTCGAGGCCGGCGAGACCGTGCTGCTGGAGGGCTCGCAGGGCACCCTGCTCGACGTCGACCACGGCACCTACCCGTTCGTGACCTCGTCGAACCCGACGGCGGGCGGCGCCGCGGTGGGCTCGGGCATCGGCCCGAACCGGATCACCCGCGTGATCGGGATCCTCAAGGCCTACACCACCCGCGTCGGCTCCGGGCCGTTCCCGACCGAGCTGCTCGACGAGATGGGCGAGCACCTGCGCAAGGTCGGCGGTGAGGTCGGGGTGACCACCGGGCGGGCGCGGCGCACCGGCTGGTTCGACGCGGTGATCGGCCGCTACGCCGCCCGGGTCAACGGCATCACCGACTTCTTCCTCACCAAGCTCGACGTGCTGTCCGGGCTGGAGAAGGTGCCGGTCTGCGTGGCCTACGAGGTCGACGGCAAGCGCGTCGACGAGATGCCGATGACCCAGACCGACGTGCACCACGCGCTGCCGGTCTACGAGGAGCTGCCCGGCTGGTTCGAGGACATCTCGGGGTGCCGGGCATTCGAGGAGTTGCCGGCCAACGCGCGGGCCTACGTGCAGCGCATCGAGGAGCTCACCGGCGCGCCGGTCTCGGCCATCGGTGTCGGCCCCGGCCGGGACGAGACGATCACCCGGGACGTCTGACCCGCCCGCCCTCACGAACGGCACCTCCGGTCGAGTCCGACCGGAGGTGCCGTTCGTGTCTGTGCAGGCCATCCAGCGCCCGGGCCGGCGAGCACCCCTCCGGCCCGCCGCGCCCACCAGTAGGAGCGCCCGTTACGGGCGCTGATACGGCCTCAGGCGGCGCAGGATCCGGTGTCCACCCGGTGGGTGAGCCCCTCGGAGTTGTTCAGCGCGGCGGCGACCTGCTGGGCGGTGAGCACGAAGCCGGTCTCGGAGTCGTCCAGCGCGGCGCCGAACACCACCCCGATGACCTGTCCGTCCGGCGAGATCATCGGCCCGCCCGAGTTCCCGGAGCGCACCACGGCGCGAACCGTGTACACGTCGCGGGTCACCGTGCCGCTGTCGTAGATGTCCGGCCCGCGCAGCTGGATGCGGTCGCGGATCTTCGCGGAGGTCGCGGTGTACGGGCCGTCGAGCGGATAGCCGAGCACGATCGCGTCGTCGCCGACCTTCGCCGGGTCCGGCACGAACTGCAGCGGCCGGGCCTGCAGGTCGGGCACCGCGAGCACCGCGACGTCGACCTCCGGGTCGTAGGACACGACCGTGGCCCGCAGGTCCCGGGTCCGGCCGTTGCGGCCGACCACCTCGACCGTGGTCTCCGACGTGCCGGCCACCACGTGCGCGTTCGTCATGACCCGCTGCGGGCCGATGACGAACCCGGAGCCCTCCAGCTGCCGGGAGCACGACGGCGCCCGCCCACGGACCTTGAGCACGCTGCCCTCGACGTCCTGCACGATCGCGCTGCTCGCCAGCGCCGGGTTCGGCGGGCCGACCGCGGTGATCGGGGTCTGCGCGAAGGGGCTGAGCACGTCGGGGAAGCCGGAGTTGTCCAGCAGCTGGCGCAGCTCCGCGGGCAGCTTGCGGGCGTCGGCCGGCATCACCGAGTCGACGCCCTGCAACACCTCCGAGCCGCGCACGCTCGATGCCAGCCCGGGGAAGCTCGCCGAGGCCAGTGGCAGCGCGACCAGCCAGGCCGCGATCACCACGGTGAAGGCCTGCAGCACCGCCCCCAGCGCCGAGTCGATCTTGAGCGTGCGCTCGCCGGTGATCTTGTCGCGGATCCGGCGGCCGAAGAACACCCCGGTGGTCTCGCCGAGCGCGACCAGCAGCACGACGACGACCACGCTGACGATGACCCGCGTGTTCTGTGCCTGGATGTTCTGAACGAGCAGCGGCGCCAGCCGGACGCCGAGGATCGCCCCGCCGAGTACTCCGACGAAGCTCAACAGTGCCACCGCCATGCCGTGCCGCCAGCCGGACACACCGGCGATCAGCGCGAGCACGACGACGAGGACGTCCACCCAGCTCATCCAGCTCATGATGCACGTCCGGGGAAGGGCGCAGTCATGATCCAGCGACCTCCTGCCTGCCGGCCCGGGCGGCGGACCATGCTTCGCCCAGGTCGTCGACCCGGGACCTGTCCCAGGGCCGTTCCCATCCCCCTAGATGCAACAGCGCGGACAATAGGCCCCCGGTGAAACCCCACACGAGGAGGCCCGCCACGCTGAACGCGGGGCCGATGTAGCCCGACGGATGATTCACCTGCAACCGGTTCGCAGGATCGGCCAGCGCCGTGATCGGCACCCGCACGACCCGCGCGGTCTCCCCCACGTCGACCGCGCGGACGGCCACTGGCCGTTCCCAGTGCGCGAGCACCGGGGTCACCACGAAACCCGAGGGCGGGATGAACAGGTCGGGTAGCAGGGTCAGCGGCACCACACCCGACGGGTCCAGCCCGGTCTCCTCCTCGGCCTCGCGCAGCGCTGCGGCGACCGGCCCGGCGTCGGCCGGATCGATGCCGCCACCGGGGAAGGCCACCTGCCCTGCGTGGTTGCGCAGGGTGGCGGCCCGCTCCATGAGCAGCACGTCGGGCCCGTCCGGGCCGTCGCCGAACAGCATCAGGACCGCGGCGCGCCGGCCGTCGGCGGGCGGTCGCACGCGGTGCCGGCTGAGCATGGCGGCGTCGACATCGCGGACGCCCTCCAGCAGCTCGTGCAACCAGTCCGGGGCCCGCTCGGGGCGTAGCTGTGCGGCGCTCACCGGGCGGTCCCGGCGCTGAGGCGTTCGACGGCCGCCACGACGTCGTCGGCGGCATGGAACGGCACCGGCGGGTCGACCATCGCGACGCTGCCGTCGGCGCGCACCAGGTAGCTCACCGGCAGCGCGGGCGGCAGGTTCAGCGCGGAGCGCAGCGCATCGTCCGGGTCGGTGACCGAGGGCAGCCGCACCCCGATGCCGGCGAGCAGCTTCAGCGCGGACCGGGGGTCGTCGCGGACGTCCACCCCGACGACCGGAACCGCCCCGGGCCGGGCCGCGTACTCGGCCAGCACCGGCAGCTCGGCGCGGCAGGGCTGACACCAGGAGGCCCAGACGTTGAGCAGCACCGGGCGGCCGGCGAGCGCGGCGCCCAGGTCCACGGAGCCGGGCGCGCCCAGGCAGGGCACGGTGACCCCGGCCAGCGGTCCGCGGCCCGCGCCCGTTGCGGCGGGGCAGGGTTCCAGCGCCGCGGCGGCGCGCAGCGGGGCGAGTTCGGCCTCGCTCGCGCTGGGTGCGGCCGTGGCCGTGGCCGACGGTGCCGACGGTGCCGACGGGGCGGACGACCGCGGCCACAGCGCGACGACGGCGACCACGGCGAGCACCACCACCACGACAGTGGTGACGATCTCCGGCCGGAACGCCCGCAACCGGCTCGCGTTCATCGCGCCCACCCGCGCCGTCGGGCGGACGGGAAGCATCGTGCCCTCACTCCTCGCCGCCCGGCCCCTCGGTCGCGGCGGCGCCGAGCCCGGCCAGCGCCAGCAGGTGCGCCGCCTCGGGACCCTTGACCAGCGCGGCGGCCTGTTCCGGATCGGTCGGGCCGGTGCCGAAGGCCGGGCAGTCGGCCGCCAGCGTGCAGACGCCGCAGGCCGGCTTGCGGGCGTGGCACACGCGCCGGCCGTGGAAGATCACGTAGTGCGAGACCATCGTCCAGTCGCGCTTGGGGACGAGCTCGCCGACCGCCTGCTCGACCTTCACCGGGTCCTGCTCGTCGGTCCAGCCCCAGCGCCGGACGAGCCGGCCGAAGTGGGTGTCGACGGTGATCCCGGGTATGCCGAACGCGTTGCCGAGGATCACGTTGGCCGTCTTGCGGCCGATCCCGGGCAGCTTCACCAGCTCGTCCAGCGTCGCGGGCAGCACCCCGTCGTGCCGTTCGACGACGGCGGCGCCCAGTCCGATCAGCGAGGTGGCCTTGTTGCGGAAGAAGCCGGTGGGGCGGATGAGTTCCTCGAGCTCGGCCCGATCGGCCTTCGCGTAGTCGAGGGCCGTGGGGTAGCGGGCGAACAGCGCGGGCGTGACCTCGTTGACCCGTTTGTCGGTGCACTGCGCCGAGAGGATGGTGGCGACGGCCAGCTCGAGCGGGGTGCTGAAGTCGAGCTCGCAGTGCGCGTCGGGGTAGGCGGCGGCCAGCGCACGGAGCATGCGTCCGACGCGGCGGGCCCGGCCGAGGCTGCTCTCCCCGGCGGCGACCCGGGCGGCGAGCTTGGCCGCGCTGCGCCGGTCGGGGAGGGGCCGCGCGGGTGTCGTCACGGGGTCGAGACTACGTGCGGCCACCGACGGCCGGCGACGTGACCGCCCCCCGGCGCGAACCCCTCACCTGGCGCGGAGCCGGGCGTCCGGCGTCCCGGAGGGTCACGAATGGGTATCGGCCCGGCGCGTCGGGCACCCCCGCTGCTCGCCCCGGACCGGAATGCGGAATCATCGCTGCCGACATGACTGCATGGTTGTCCGTCCTCGTGCCGCTGCTGGTGATGTTCTTCGCGCTCGGCATGGAGCGCGTCGAGTCCCGGATGCGGGAAGCGGCGCTGCGCCAGGAGGAGCTCGACCAGTTGCTCGAGCAGCCGCGGCCGGACGAGGTGCGCGCACTGTTCCGGCAGGGCACCGCACGCGCGCTGGAACTCTTCCGGTTGCGCGACCGCGGACCGGGTAACCGGCGGACCGCGAGGCGGAGCAAGGTATCCTCCTAGACCAGTAGGGGGTGTGGACCGGCCGATCGTGTGTCGATCTCACCCTAAGTCACGGAGGCGTCGCCCTAACGGGTGGACGAATAGACCCGCGTCTCGTCATGGGCGGCGGGTTCCGACCCCCTAGACTGGCGCGCCGATGATCCGTCGCGGGGGGCGGTCGGATGGACGAGGAGCGGGGTTGTGGACGAGGTTCTGATCCGCGCAGGGATCTTCCAGGGCGTGGAGCCGCAGGCTGCGGAGGTACTGGCCCAGGCTCTGGAGCCGGCCGAGTTCCCGCGCGGGCACGTTATTTTCTCAGAGGGTGAGCCGGGCGACCGGCTCTACATCATCGGCAGCGGCAAGGTGAAGATCGGCCGCAAGTCGCCGGACGGTCGGGAGAACCTGCTGATGGTGGCGGGTCCGTCGGACATGTTCGGCGAGCTGTCGATCTTCGACCCGGGGCCGCGCACGTCGTCGGCCACCGCGGTGACCGAGGTCCGGGCCTACACGATGGACCGGCAGGCGCTGCGTGAGTGGATCGGCAAGCGCCCGGAGATCGCCGAGCAGCTGCTGCGGGTGCTGGCGCGCCGGCTGCGCCGGACGAACAACATGCTGGCCGACCTGATCTTCACCGACGTGCCCGGCCGGGTGGCGAAGTCGCTGCTGCAGCTGGCGCGTCAGTTCGGCTCCCAGGAGTCGGGCCTGCTGCGGGTGACGCACGACCTCACGCAGGAGGAGATCGCGCAGCTGGTCGGGGCGTCGCGGGAGACCGTGAACAAGGCGCTCGCCGACTTCGCGCACCGCGGTTGGCTGCGGCTCGAGGGCAAGAGCGTGCTGATCCTGGAACCCGAGCGGCTGGCGCGGCGCGCCCGCTGACCTGCTTGCGGGGGCCCGGTCCGCGAAGCCGGACCCGGCCGGCCCACTCATCCCCGCAGGTACTCCAGCTGCGCCCGGACCGACCACTCCGCGGCGGGCCACAGCACCTGGTCGACGTCGGCGTAGACGATCTCGACGACCTGCCGTGCCGTCGCCCCCGGCCCCAGCCGGGCCAGCGCCGCACGCACCTGTTCCAGCCGTTCCTCGCGGTGTGCCAGGTAGGCCGTGGCGACGGCCGGTGCGTCGGCCAGCTCCGGCCCGTGCCCGGGCAGCACCGCGGTGCCGGTCGGCAGCGCGGCGAGCCGGCGCAGGGAGTCCAGGTACGGGCCGAGTGACCCGTCCGGATGCGCGATGACCGTGGTGCCGCGGCCGAGGATGGTGTCCCCGGTGAGCACGGTGGACCGCTCGTTCCCGGGACCGTCGAGCACGAACGAGATCGAGTCGGCGGTGTGCCCGGGCGTCGCCAGCACCTTGATCTCCAGCCCGGCCGCCTCGACGACGTCGCCGTGCGCCAGTGCCTCCGAACCCAGCACCAGTGACGGGTCCAGCGCCCGTACCGGGGCACCGACCAGCTCCGCGAACCGGCGCGCCCCGCCGGCGTGGTCGTGGTGGTGATGGGTCAGCAGCACCTGCGTCACCGGTCCCTGGGCGGCGACCCGGCGCAGGTGATCCTCGTCGTCCTCACCCGGGTCGACCACCACGCATTCCTCCACCCCGGGAGCGCGCAGGACCCAGGTGTTGGTGCCCTCCAGCGTCATCGGTGACGGGTTCTCCGCGAGCAGCACCGACGCCAGCGGGGTCACCGCGCGGAGCTCGCCGTAGGCCGGATGGGCGGTTCCGGCCGGCGTGGGCAGTGGGTGGTTCGGCGGGGTCACGGGCGGCGGCCTCCCGGTCTGAGGTGATCGACGGCGTTGGCGTACTCGGGGTCGCCGGGGATCACGACGACGATCCGGCTGCCGTCCCGGCGCACCTTGGGGATCATCGGGGTGACCACGCGCCGCGCGGCCGCGGCGTGCACGCTCGCCGCGTCCGGGAACTCGGCGATCTGCTGCAGGGTGCGCAGGGTCGGCGCCATCAGTTCGATCTCGCCGTCCTGCCAGCGGTCCAGTGCTTCGGCCGGGTGCCACCAGCCCGCCTCGACCGCCTCGGTGGTCGCGGCATCGGCCTCCTGCCCGGCGGGGACGATGGCGGTGAAGAAGACCGTGTCGTAGCGGCGCGGGTTGGACGGCGGGGTGATCCAGCGGGCCCATGCGTGCAGCAGGTCCGCCCGCAGCACCAACCCGGTCGCGGCCAGCAGATCCGCGAGGGTGCGGCGGCGGGCGACGAGGTCCTCCCGGCCTTGGGAGAGCACGCCGGCCAGCACCGGGTCAACGGTGGTCCGCCCGCCGGGGGGCGCGGCGAGCAGCACGCCACACTCCTCGAACGTCTCCCGGACCGCGGCCTGCACCAGCGCGCCGGCCAGTTCCGGCTCGCAGACGAGCCGCCGTCCCCACCAGTGCGCGTCGGGGCCGGCCCAGCGGGACGGGTCCGGCGTGTCGCCGGGGTCGACGCCACCGCCGGGGAAGACGGTCATCCCGCCGGCGAAGGCCATCCCGGCGACCCGGCGTTGCAGGAAGACCTGCAGCGGTGTGCCGCCCGCAGGAACGTCGGGGGCGTCGCGCAGCAGCAGGACGGTCGCGGCGGGCCGCGGCACGACGGGCTCGGCGGCTCCCCCGGTACTCACCTGTCGGACCATATGCCATGCCCGCCGACGGCGCGGTGACCCACGACACGTTGACGCCCCGCCGGCGGCCCCGGGCCGGTGGGCAGGATGGCGGCGTGAGCGAACTGCGCATCGGCCTGGCCGGGGCCGGACCGTGGGCCAGGCGGGTGCACGCGGCCGGGATGGCCGCCCATCCCCGGGTGCGGCTGGCCGGCGTCTGGAGCCGCCGCCGGGAGAGTGCGGAGCAACTCGTCGCCGATGCCGGCGGCCGCGTGTACGACCGGTTCGCCGACCTGGTCGACGACGTCGATGCGGTGGCCTTCGCGGTCCCGCCGGGGGTGCAGGCCGAGCTGGTGCCACTGGCTGCTGTGGCGGGCCGGCACCTGATCCTGGAGAAGCCGCTGGCCGACTCGCAGGCGGGGGCGCGGGCGGTCGCCGCCGCGGTCGAGGCGGCCGGGGTCTACTCGACGATGATGCTGACCCTGCGCTTCGATCCCACGATCCGGTCCTGGCTGGACGGCATCCCGGCCGGCGCCGGGGCGGACACGGTCGGCTCGATGCGCTGGCTGTCGGGTTCGCTGCTCGGCGGCCCGTACGCCGCGTCGCCATGGCGGGCCGAGCACGGCGCCCTGCTCGACGTCGGCCCGCACGTGATCGACCTGCTCGACGCCACGCTCGGCGCGGTGACCGGCGTGGACTGGGCGCATCGCGCCGACCCGGACCTGTGGCGCTTCGGGCTGTCCCACGCCGGAGGTGCGCACAGCACCGTCATGCTGTCGTCTCGGCTGCCGGTGGACCCCACCGAGGTGGAGATCGCCGTGTTCGGCGGCGCCGGCCGGCACCTGCTGACGAGCCGGCCGGGAGACGCCCGGGCCTGCTACGCCGTGCTGCTGGACGAGCTGGTCGACGCGGCGGCCACCGGCCGGTCCTGCAGCCCGTACGGTGCCGCGCGCGGCCTGCACCTGCAGGAGATCATCGAGCGGGTCCGGGAGATCGCGGGCTGAACCGGCGCGGGTTCAGCCGGCCAGGTCGGGCGGTCCGATCCGGCGCGGCGGCGTCACACCGTTCGCGCTGCCGTTCGCGGTGCCGTTCGACCCGTTGGTCGTCCCCGCCCGCCGTGCCGACCGGGGACGGCGCTCGCGGGCGGCCAGCTCGGCGTGCAACTGACGGAGCAGCTCGCGTTCGGTGCTGCTGAGCGCGGCCATCGCATCCGGACCGGGGCCGTCGCCCTCGGCCGTCGACTCGCCGGGCGAGTCAGCCGCCGGGCCGGCCGCCGCCTCGGCCGCGGGCTCGCTCTCGTCGGCGGGCTCGTCCACGGCCGGCGTGACGGCGGTCGCGTCGAGATCCTGCTCGGTGTCCGGGTCGGAGCGGTGCCGGGCGCGGCGCCGTCCGGTCCACGGGGCGCGGGGCTCCGCGGGCGGCGCCGGGCGGGGCGGCCGATGATCCGCGGGCTCCTCGTCGGCGGCGTCGCGGCCCTCCCCGGGCAGCGCCGACGGCATCGCCCAGGCCCCCGAGGCCCACTCGTCGGCCCAGCGGCGGCCGCGCTCGTCGGCCGCGGCGCGGTCGGCCTCCAGCGAGGGCTGCGGCAGCGGGGTCAGCACCGAGGGCGCCGACGGCACCGGCGATACCGACGGAACGTTCGTCGTCCCCAGGGTCGGGTCCAGCAGCGGATCGAGCAGCGGCTGGCGCAGCGGTCCGCTGAGCGGGTCGTTCATCTCGGCGAGCACCGGCGGGTCGGTGTGGCTCTCGTCCTCGTTCTCGTCGTCGGCGGTCTCGGCGGCCGGCCGCGGCGACGGCGTCGGCCGGGACCCGTCGGCCGCGGCCGGCGTGCTGTCCCGGTCCGGGGCCGGCGGTTCCGCCGGGCGGGCGGTGGGGCTCGGGTCCTCCGCCGGGGCCGCGGCGGGCGGACGGGCCGCGAAGCGCGTCGTCTCCGACACCGCCGACACGTCCTCATCGGGCTGCTCCGCCGCCGCGGGCGCGGCGTCGTCCGAAGTGGGCCGGACCGGCGGCGACGGGCTGGGCGCGGGCCGGAGCGGCACCGCGGGGCGGGGCGGTGGGGTGTCGAGCGAGCGCACGATGCCCAGCGGCGGCACGTCGGCCGGGCGGATGGGCTGCGGCGCCGGGCGGGGGGTGGCCCCGGAGCGCTCCACGGTCCGTTCGGGCGCGGTCTCGCGGTGTGCGAGGCCGTTGGCCGCGTAGCCGTTGCGGCTGCGCCGGCCGCTCCTGGCACGGTCTGCAGCCGGCTGTTCGGCGTCGGTGGGCCCGGTGCCACGCTGGTCGGCCCAGGGGCGCGCGACGTCGGGCTGCTGGGCGTCGGCCCGATCGCCCGCGGGACGGTCGGTGCCCGGGCGAACGGCGCCGGAGCGGCCGAGGCCGGCCCGATCGGCCACGGAACCAGCGGAACCGTTGATGCGGGCCGGGCGGTCGTCGTCGGGATACCCGAGCAGTGCCGCGAGACCATCGGCCGGTGCCGGCGGGGCCGCACCGAGGCCCCGGTCCGCCTGGGTGGGCTCACCCCGGCGGGCCCGCTCGGTGGCCCGCGGAACGTTCGCCGGCGTCGTGGGCACCGGCCGTGCCGAGCGGAGGGCCTCGGCATGGTAATCCGGCAGCGTCGACCCGGCCACGAACGCCTCCACCGAGGCGCGCGCGCCGGCCCGGTCGAGGGTGGCGGCGAGCTGGTAGGCGAGGACGTCGGCGGTGGTGTGCGACTCGATCCCGGTGTCCGGGCCGCCGCTGCCGATCTCCACCAGCACCACCGGATGCGGCACCGGGCCCGGCGCGGAGCCGGCGGGGGTGATCCGCCAGGTCAGCCAGATGCGGCAGTCGCCGAGCTGGCGGGCGGCGGGGCCGGTGAGCACCTCATTGATCCGCGCGGACCCGCCGGGCCGTTCGGCGTCGGCCTGGAACCGGTGTGCGGTGCCGTTCTCACGGGCGGGGCGGGGCAGTGACTGTTCGGCGTCGAGGCCGATGCGCAGGGTGCGGCCTGCGGTCACGACGGCCCTGCGGACCTCGGGCGGGAGCGGGGTCCGGTCGGCGATCAAGGTGGCGGTCAGCAGCTCGAGGGCTTGCCCGTCCTCACCGATCGCGGCCAGTTCCCGGCTGGTGGCCAGCAGGTCGTCGTCCACTCTGCCGGCCAGAGCGAGCAGCAGTTCGTGCGTGGTCAGGGCCTGCGCACCGGGCTCAGTCACGCGGCCTCCTTCGCTCAGCTCGCTCCAGGTCACGTTCCGATTAACGCGCCGGCGGGGCCCCCGGTGACGGTCGGGATGTCCGTTGCGCCCCAGAACCGTGCGGATCCGACGATCGCGGCCTGGTGGTAGGCGGGCGCGTCGAAGCCCGACGCCAGCACCTCGACGCAGGGTGTGCGCTCGCCGTGGGCCCGCAGCAGCCGCTGCAGGGTTCCGGTCAGCTTCCAGGGCCGGTCGGCCCCGAGCACCAGGACGACGCGCTGCTCCCCACGGCCGTCGACCCGCCAGCTCTGCCGCAGCTCGGTGGTGCCGGTGTGGCCGCGGACCACGGCGAGCACGCTGAGCGCGGCCAGGTCCGGGATGCCGGAGCCGGCCCGGAACTGCACGAACGGGTCGTCGGCGGCGTGCACGGGGAGAACCGCGTCGAGCAGCCGGCGCGGCGCCCCCCAACCGCCGACGGCGTCGATCAACAGGTCGTGTTCGGCGTCGGTGAGGCCGACGCGGTTGCGCAGCAGAGCACGCGGCAGCGTCGCGCTGACTGCGGCGCGGCCCTCGACGGCGAGCCAGTCCCGCAGCCGCCACAACAGGTCGTCGGGCAGCCGCCCGGCCAGCCGGAGCAGCAGTTCGTGGCACGCCGTATCGGCCCGGCCGGTCTCGGCGGTGCCGGTCGGGACCGGGCCGGTCATCACGCCACCTCCACGATGAGCTCCACCTCGACCGGTGCGTTCAGGGGCAGCTCCGCGACCCCGACCGCCGACCGCGCGTGCTGTCCCGCCGCGCCGAACACCTCGCCGAGCAGGTCGGACGCTCCGTTGATCACGGCGGGCTGACCGCCGAAACCCGGTGCGGAGGCGACGAAGCCCACGACCTTGACGACCCCGACGACCGCGTCGATGCCGACCAGGGCGTCGACGGCCGCGAGCGCGTTGAGCGCGCAGACGCGGGCGAGGCCGTAGGCGTCGTCGGCCCCGATCTCGGCCCCGACCTTGCCGGTCGCGGCCAGCGTGCCGTCGACGAACGGGACCTGGCCGGCGGTGAACACCAGTGAACCCGAGCGCCGGGCCGGGATGTACGCCCCGGCCGGGGCGGCCACCGTCGGCAGCGTGATGCCGAGTTCACGCAGGCGCCCGCTGGGCGACGGTGACATCGCGCTCAGCCGCCCTGGACCGGGCGCTTGAAGTACGCCACCAGCTGTTCGGGGCTCGCCCCCGCCATCACGGTGACCAGTTCCCAGCCGTCACGACCGAAGTTGTCGAGGATCGCCTTGGTGTTGTGGATCAGCAGCGGAGCGGTGAGGTACTCCCACCGGGTGACCGGCGCGCCGGGTGAGGTCATGGCGGGCACTGTAGTGCTCGCCTCATCCGTTCCGGCGGGCCGCCCACGAGTGGCGTACGTACGCTGGTCGTCGTGACCTCAACCGGTTGGCCCGCCGCGCTGTCGGGTGTCCGCCTGCACGTGGTGTCGGGCAAGGGTGGCACCGGCAAGACGACGGCGGCCGCGGCGCTGGCGTTGGCGCTGGCCGGCGGGGGGAAGCGGACCCTGCTGGTCGAGGTCGAGGGACGGCAGGGCATCGCCCAGGTCTTCGACACCGCGCCGCTGCCCTACGAGGAACGCAAGATCGCGGTGGCGCCCGGCGGCGGCGAGGTCCGCGCGCTCGCGGTCGACGCCGAGGCGGCGCTGCTCGAGTACTTCGAGATGTTCTACCGGCTCGGGATGGCCGGGCGGACGCTGCGCCGGATGGGCGCGATCGAGTTCGCCACCACCCTCGCGCCCGGGCTGCGCGACGTGCTGCTCACCGGCAAGGTCAAGGAGTGCGTGACCCGGACCGGCGCTGACGGGCGCTATGTCTACGACGCCGTCGTGCTCGACGCCCCGCCGACCGGCCGGGTCGTCAGCTTCCTCGACGTGACGAAGGCGATGGCCGACCTCGCCAAGGCCGGACCGATCCACACCCAGGCCGAGGGTGTCGTGCGCCTGCTGCACTCGCCGATGACCGCGGTGCACCTGGTCACGCTGCTGGAGGACCTTCCGATGACCGAGACGCTCGAGACCGTCCACGAGCTGGCCGCGGCCGACCTGCGGACCGGCGCGGTGATCATCAACCGGGTGCGGGAGCAGTGGCTGCCCGACCGCTCGGTGGCGTCGGCGGCCAACGGCCGGGTCGATGCCGCGAGAGTGCGCAACGGACTGGCTGCGGCCGGGTTGGACCTGCGGCCGGATGTGATCGACGGCCTGGTCGCCGAGACCGTGGAGCACGCCGTCCGGGTGCACGCCGAGGCCGCGGCGCTGGCCCGGCTGGACGACGAATCGGCCGAGCCACTGCCCCGCCTCGAGTTACCTCAACAGCTGGGTGGGGTCGATCTGGGCTCGTTGTACGAGCTGGCGGAGGCGTTGGTGGACCAGGGCGTCGAGGTACGCGGAGCACACACGAGCGGGGTGCCTGCCCAGTCATGAGTGCCCTGAAAACGCCGCCGCCACTGGACGTCGACGCGGTCCTCGACGACCCGCAGACCCGGATCATCGTGTGCTGCGGCTCCGGTGGTGTCGGCAAGACGACCACGTCGGCCGCGCTGGCCCTGCGCGCCGCCGAGCGCGGCCGCAAGACTGTCGTGCTCACCATCGACCCGGCCAAGCGGCTGGCCCAGGCGCTCGGGCTGACCCAGCTGGGCAACGAGCCGCACGAGGTGGCCGGCGTGCCCGGTGACGGCGCCCCGGGCGGCGGCGAGCTGCACGCGATGATGCTCGACATGCGCCGGACCTTCGACGAGATGGTCTACGCGCACGCCGATCCCGAGCGCGCCGAGAAGATCATCGCCAACCCCTTCTACCAGACCATCTCCTCGTCGTTCTCCGGCACGCAGGAGTACATGGCGATGGAGAAGCTGAGCCAGCTCACGGCGACCGGGGACTGGGACCTCGTCGTCGTCGACACCCCGCCGTCGCGCTCGGCGCTGGACTTCCTCGACGCCCCGCAGCGCATGTCCAACTTCCTCGACGGCCGGATGATCCGATTGCTGTCCTCACCGGCCAGGGCCGGTGGCAAGGGCATCCGCAAGATCGTCGGTGCCGGTTTCCAGCTGTTCTCCAAGGCCGTCTCCACGATCCTGGGCGGTGCACTGCTGGCCGACGCGTCGGCGTTCGTGCAGGCCTTCGACACGATGTTCGGCGGGTTCCGCGAGCGGGCCACCAAGACCTATGCGCTGCTGCGTTCCCCGGGCACCGCGTTCCTGGTCGTCGCCGCGCCGGAGCCGGACGCGCTGCGCGAGGCGGCGTACTTCGTCGACCGGCTCTCCGCCGAGGACATGCCGCTGGCCGGGCTGGTGCTCAACCGGACTCACCCGGTGCTGGCCCCGCTGTCCGCGGCGAAGGCGCGCGACGCCGCGGAGAACCTCAACGGCAACGGCTCGAGGCTCGCCGCGGCGGTGCTGCGGCTGCACGCCGACCGGGTCGACCTGGCCGACCGGGAGAACCGCCTGCTCAGTCGGTTCGCCGGCGCCCACCCCGCGGTCCGGGTGACCCGGGTGCCGGCGGTGGCCGGCGACATCTCCGACCTCGACGGGCTGCGCGAGATCGGCTCCCGGCTGGCTCACGGCGGGGTGCCCGAGACCGGCCACCGGGCCGAGGCGGTCACGGCGGCTCCGTAGCCGCCGGCCGGGCCGGTGGCCGGAGCTCCCGCTCCACGCCGCCGGCCCGCTCCCGCCCGGCTAGTACTCCAGTCGTAGATCGTGATCATGTCTCGGGTCGTCGTTTGTAGTGGCTGCTGCGAGCTCGATGTTGGTGGCGTCGTCGCCAGTCGGTCCAGGCCAGCGGGTCGGCGAGGCGGCGGGCGGG
>NZ_JAAXLA010000066.1 GCF_012911935.1 Pseudonocardia acidicola
CCGCCGACCACCGCCCCGGCGACGACCACCCCGCCGACCACGGCCCCGACGACCAGCAGTCCTGCGACCACCGTCCCGCCGGCCACGACCGCCACGCCGAAGCCGGTCGCGCCCGCGCCGACGTCCCGGCCGGCCACCACGACCCGGCCCGCGACCAGCACACCTGCGTCGACCGGGACAGCGGCCACCCCGGCGGCCGCCACGGTGCACCCGATCTCGGTGACCCTGCCCGCGGGGTCGGTGCCGGTGAAGGCCACGAGCCGCAGCAGCCGGATCGTGGTCCGCCTCGGGTCGGCCGCCCTGCTGAGCGGCGCCGCGGCCGGGTCGCCGGTCATCGTCAGCTACTCCGACGGGACGACCGCGGCGTTCTCCACCACGGCCGTGCGGGAGGCGACGGCCGCCGAGGTCCCGGCCCTGCTGACCGGCGGGAAGGTGGTCGTGGTGGCCCCGGCCGCCGGTGGCGGCTTCAGGGTGCTCACCGCCTCCTGACCGGGCACGTCCCTCCCCACCGTCCGACCGCGTCGTGCGCCACGGCGCGGTCGGACTCCGCCGTGGGGTCCCGTTCAGACCGCGCGCAGGTCGAGCACGAGCTCGGCCGGTGCGCCCGGCACCAGCCGCACCGGGATGCCCCAGTCCTGCTGGTAGCGGTGGCACGCTGCGAAGATGCCGGCCTCGCCGTCCTCCCCGTCGTGGTCGCAGGCGGCCGCGGCCACGCTGACCTGCAGCACCCCTTCGGCCGGCCCGCCGGCGACCGGGTCGGCCAGCCGCAGCGAACGGGCCAGGCCCGGGGCCGTGCCGGCCCCGTCCTGCAGCAGCTCCGGCGGGGATGCGGCGACGGTGAGCGAGGTCGGGTCGCCGAAGCGGTCGTCGAGGTGCTGCCCGGTCGGCGGGGTGAAGGAGATCGTCAGGTCGAGCACACCGGGGGACAGGTCGGTGCGGGATCGGCGGACCCGGTGCGCGCCGGCGTCGACCCGGGCCCCGGCCGGGATCGGCACCCGGACCAGCCGGTGCGCCGCGGACTCGACGACGATCAGGTCCGGGCCCTCGACCAGCACGTCGCTGGGCTCGTGCAGGTCCCGGGCGAGCGTCGTGACCTCCCGGCTCTCGGGGGCGTAGCGGCGGACCGCGCCGTTGTAGGTGTCCGCGATCGCGATCGACCCGTCGGGCAGCACCGCGACGCCCAGCGGGTGCTGCAGCAGCGCCTCGGCCGGGGCCGCGCCGTCGCGGAAGCCGAAGTCGAACAGGCCCTGCCCGACCGCGGTGCTGACCGCGGCGCCGACCAGCGGCGCGGCGACGACCGACCGCACCGCGGAGGTCTCCGAGTCGGCGACCCACAGCGCGCCCGCGCCGTCGACGGCCAGCCCGGACGGCTGGGCGAAGAACGCCTCCCCGGGGGCGCCGTCACGCAGCCCCTCGTTGGTGGTGCCCGCCAGCACGGTGGCGACGCCGGTCCGCGGGTCGAACGACCACAGCTGGTGGCTTCCGGCCATCGCGACGACGACCCGGCCGTCCCACCACGCGACGTCCCACGGGGTGGACAGCTCGGTGCCCGGCGTGCCGACCTCGATCCGCTCCCGCAGCTGCTCGCCGGTCCCCGCCACCGTGGTCACGTTCCCGTCGGCCAGCCGCAGGCCGCGCAGTGCGTGGTTCACGCTGTCGGCGACGACCACGTCGTAGCCTGCCTCGGCGGCGACGTCGGCCGGCAACGCGACCAGCCCCTGCGGCTCGGAGAACCGCGGGTCCGGCCCGTCGAGCAGGCCACGTTCGCCGGAACCGATCCGGCGCCGCTCGGTGACCAGGTCGGCGTCGAGCTCGACGAGCTGGTGGTGCGCGGTGTCGGAGACCAGGAACGTCCCGCCGGGCAGGGCGATCACCTTGCCGGGGAAGCGCAGCGCGGTGTCCGGCTCCGGCGGCGCGACGTAGGGGCCGTCGCCGCGGTGCAGCGTCCCGTCGGCCCCGTGCGTGGCGACGAGCTGCTCGATGAGCACACCCAGCCCGTGCGCGTGCCCCTCACCGGCGAGCTGCCCGACCACGTAGCCCCGCGGGTCGATCACCACGAGCGTCGGCCAGGCCCGCGCGGCGTAGGCGTCCCAGGTGGCCAGGTCGGGATCGTCGAGCACCGGGTGGTGCACCGCGTAGCGCTCGACGGCGGCCTCGACTGCGGCCGGGTCGGCCTCGTGCACGAACTTCGGTGAGTGCACCCCGACGGTCACCAGCACGTCGGCGAACCGCTCCTCGAGCGGGCGCAGCTCGTCGAGCACGTGCAGGCAGTTGACGCAGCAGAACGTCCAGAAATCCAGCAGCACGATCTTGCCGCGCAGCTGTGCCAGCGACAGATCCTCGCCACCGGTGTTCAGCCAGCGCCGTCCGCGCAGCTCCGGTGCCCGTACCCGCATGCGTCCCGTACTCACGCCAGCGATCAACCGCTTTCGCCGCGCGGCTGTTCCGCACCGGCGCGAGACTGGGATCGTGCCGGAACTGCCCGAGGTGGAGAGCGCGCGCCGGGTCCTGGAGGGCGCGCTGGACCGCGAGATCGCCGACATCGACGACACCGACGACTGGGTGTGCCGCCCGCACCGGCCCGGCGACATCGCCAAGGCGCTGGCCGGCGGGCGGCTCACCGAGGCGCACCGGCGCGGCAAGACGATGTGGTGCGAGACCGTGATCTCGGACGGCACCGCCGGACCGCGGCTCGGGATCCACCTCGGCATGGGCGGACGACTGATCGTCACGGGCGGCGACGGTGAGCGAGCCGGGGGAGAGCCCGATCGCCCCGACCGTTCACCGCGCAAACCCGAGTGGGACCGGTTCACCGTGAGCTTCGCCGACGGCGGCCGGCTGCGGCTGTTCGACAAGCGCCGGCTCGGCCGGGTCCGCCTCGAGCCCGACCTCGACGCCCTCGGCCCGGATGCCGAGGACATCACGCCGGCCGAGTTCCGCGAGCGGATCACCCGCGGGCGCTCCGCGGTCAAGGCCCGGTTGCTGGACCAGGGCGTGCTGGCCGGCGTGGGCAACCTGCTGGCCGACGAGACGCTGTGGCAGGCGAGGATCCGGCCGTCGAAGCCGGTCGACGAGCTCGATGCCGCCGAGCTGGACCGCCTGTACCGCGCGCTGGAGCGTTCGCTGGCCGCGGCGGTCCGCAACGGCGGGGTGCACACCGGCGAGATGATCGGCGAGCGCAACGCCGACGGCGCCTGCCCCCGCTGCGGCGCACCGATGGCGCACGGCACGGTCGGCGGCCGCTCGACCTGGTGGTGCTCGGCCGAGCAGGCCTGACCGGCCCCGGCTCAGGAGGCGTCGGCCGCGGTGGCGGCCGGGTGCGGCGTCGCCCGGTGCCGCCACCGGGCGCGCAGCGTGCACGCCACGGCCAGCACCGCGGCCCCGACGAACCAGCCGGCCAGCACGTCGCTGAACCAGTGCACCCCGAGATACATGCGGGTGACGCCGACGGCGAGGACCCACAGCGCCGCGGCGGCCACCATCGCCACCCGGGCCACCACCGTCCGCCCGGCCCAGAACACCGCCACCAGGGCCCCGATGACGGCGACCGACATGGTCGCGTGCCCGGACGGCATGGACTCGTTGGTCTCGTTGACCAGCCGGTCGATCGCAGGTGGCCGCGGCCGGTCGAAGCTCATCTTGAGCAGCCGGAACACCGCGCTCGCGACCGCCATGACCCCGACCAGGAAGACCGCGTCGGCGCGCCGGCCGCGCAGCCACAGCGCGATGCCGACGACGACCGCGACGGCGGCCATCGCCAGCGTGCTGCCGACGTTGGTCACCACCACCGCCACCGCGGTCCACCCGGCGGAGCGGTGGGCCAGGAACCAGTCCAGGACCGCGCCGTCGGCGGCGCCCGGCCCGGTCCCGGTCAGCCCGGCACGGATGACGAAGGCGGCGACCACGGCGAGCACGAGGACCATCGCGGCGCCGACCCCGACGGCCCGGGCACCGCCTTCGCTCATCTCCCCACTCCCGACCATTGCGCGGCGGTCAGCCCGTGGCCCGGCCGCGCAGCTTCCGGTACCGGGCCACCAGCGCCGCCGTCGAGGGGTCGAGCCCGGAGGTGTCGGCCCGGTCCTCGCTGAGCACCGGGACCAGCTGCTTGGCCAGCACCTTGCCCAGCTCGACGCCCCACTGGTCGAAGGAGTCGACGCCCCAGATCGTGCCCTCGGTGAACGTGATGTGCTCGTAGAGCGCGATCAGCTGGCCGAGCGTCGACGGGGTCAGCCTGGGCGCCAGGATCGTCGACGACGGCCGGTTGCCCGGCATCACCTTGTGCGGGACCAGATGCGGCGGGGTGCCCTCGGCGGCGATCTCCTCGGCGGTCTTGCCGAAGGCCAGCGCCGAGGTCTGGGCGAACAGGTTGGCGGTGAGCAGGTCGTGCATGTCGGCCGGCCCGTCCCCCGGTAGTTCGTGGATCGGCTCGGCGAACCCGATGAAGTCGGCCGGCACCAGCCGGGTGCCCTGGTGCAGCAACTGGAAGAACGCGTGCTGGCCGTTGGTACCCGGCTCACCCCAGTAGATCTCGCCGGTGTCGGTGGTGACCGGGCCGCCGTCGGCGCGGACGGACTTGCCGTTGCTCTCCATGGTCAGCTGCTGCAGGTAGGCCGGCAACCGGTGCAGGTACTGGGCGTAGGGGAGCACCGCGTGGGTCTCCGCACCGAAGAAGTCGTCGTACCAGACGCCGAGCAGCCCGGCGATCACCGGCAGGTTCTGCTCCAGCGCAGCGGTGCGGAAGTGCTCGTCGATCGCGTGCATGCCCGCGAGGAACTCGCCGAACTGCTCCTTGCCGATGGCGATCATGAGCGACAGCCCGATCGCCGACGGCAGCGAGTACCGCCCGCCGACCCAGTCCCAGAAGCCGAACATGTTGGCCTCGTCGATGCCGAACTCGCGGACCTTCTCGGCGTTGGTGGACACCGCGACGAAGTGCTTCGCCACCGCCTCCGGGCCCGCGCCGAGCCCGTCGAGCAGCCACTGCCGCGCGTTGCGGGCGTTGGTCAGCGTCTCCAGCGTGCTGAACGTCTTCGACGCGACGATGAACAGCGTCGTCGCCGGGTCGAGGTCGCGGACGGCCTCGGCCAGGTCGGTCGGGTCGATGTTGGAGACGAACCGGAACTGCAGGTCCGGGTCGGAGTAGGCCTTGAGCGCCTCGTAGGCCATCACCGGGCCGAGGTCGGAGCCACCGATCCCGATGTTGACGACGGTGCGGATCCGCTGCCCGGTGTAGCCGGTCCACTCCCCGGAGCGGATCCGGTCGGAGAACCCGCCCATCCGGTCCAGGACCGCGTGCACATCGGCGACCACGTCCTGGCCGTCCACGACGAGCTTCGCGTCGCGCGGCAGCCGCAGCGCGACGTGCAGCACCGGGCGGTCCTCGCTGGTGTTGATGTGCTCGCCGCGGAACATCGCCTCGATCCGCTCGGGCAACCCGGCCGCGCGGGCCAGCGCCACCAGCAGCGGGATCGTCTCGCGGGTGATCCGGTGCTTGGAGTGGTCCAGGACGAGGTCCGCGGCGGAGACGGTCAGCGCGTCGACCCGACCCGGGTCGTCGGCGAACAATTGCCGCAGGTGGAGCGGCGCGACGGCCTCGTGGTGCGCGGCGAGCGCGGCCCACTCGGGGGTCGCGGTGATGTCGCTCGGGGCGCTACCGGCTGTGGTGCTGGTCTCGGACACGGGTTCATCATGCCCAGTCGGAGGCCGCTGCATGCGGCATCCGCAGGGCCGTCCGGCATGTTTGTCCGCCGGCGCCGGTCGGACGATGCGCCGGACCAGCCGCTCCAGCAGGTCCACCCCGGCGTCGGCGACGCCTCGTCGACGTCGAATCGCCCGGTCGGGTGAGCCGACCCTTGCGGTGAGGTGCGATGCAGATTGTTGACGTGGCACGGATCACCGCTGGGCGCGCGCTGTAGCCCGTTCGATGAATCGCCGGTAACGGTGTGCGTGACGGAGCGTGTCGTTCGTCGCACGGGAATGATGCGTCGGCGCGCATTGGTCTGATCGGGCCAGTCGTCCCCCCTTGCCGGTTTAGCGTCATTCAGCCGCTCGGTGTCTTCGGCACTGGCCGTTCTGGAGGAACTCGATGACCCGTTCGCTACCTGCTCCGTCCCGCGACATCGCGCTGCTCGTCGCGCGCCTCGTGATCGGTGTCGTGTTCTACGCGCACGGGTGGCAGAAGCTGGTGTTGAACGGCATCTCCGACACCGCCGTGCTGTTCCACAACTTCGGCATCCCGCTGGCGATCGTGGCCTCCTCGTTCACGGTGTGCGTCGAGTTCGTCGGCGGCACCCTGCTGATCCTCGGTGTCCTGGTACCGGTCGCCAGCGCGTTCATCACCTTCGTGATGCTGGGTGCGATCTACTTCGTGCACGGCTCGCACGGCATCTTCGCGGCCGACGGCGGTTGGGAGCTCGTCGCGGTCCTCATCGCCGGGGTGCTCGCGATCGCCGCCTTCGGTCCGGGTCGGCTGAGCCTCGATCACCTGCTGCACACCCGCAAGGCCCCGGCCCCGGCCCCGGTGCCGATCCCGGAGCCGTATCACCCCGGGCCATTCGACTCGATCCGTCAGCGCTGAGCGCGGGTCGACCGGCGCCCGGCGTTGTGGCGACGCGTGGCGGTCGGCTCGCGGCGGCCGCGGGCGGTCTGTATAGCCTGGGCGAGAGTTTGGTTCAACATTCATCTATCGGAGGTCGTCCAGCATGAGCCGCTCGCTGTCCGGTGCAGCCCGCGACATCACCCTGCTCGTCGCCCGCGTGGTGCTGGGTGTCGACCTGATCGCCCACGGCTGGCAGAAGGTGGTCACCAACGGGATCGGCGCGACCACGGACGCGTTCGCGGGCATGGGAGTGCCGGTCGCCCCGGTGTCGGCGGTCTTCGCCGCGGCCGTCGAACTCGTGGGCGGCGTCATGCTGGTGGCGGGGGCGGTGACCGCGGTCGTCGGGCTTCTCGTCGTGCTGGACATGCTCGGCGCCGCGCTCTTCGTGCACCTCACCCACGGGATCTTCGTGACCAACGGCGGCTGGGAACTGGTCGGTGTGATCGCGGCCGCCGCCCTCGCGCTGGCGGCGGCCGGCGCCGGCCGGTTCAGCCTCGACCACCTGATCGCCTCGCGCCGGCAGCCGGTGCACGCCGCGACGGCGGTCTGACACCCGCGCGTCCGCGACATTCCTCCCGCATCCCTCCGATTCCCGGGTACCGGGTGGGCGGCGGCCTGCGAGTGCGGATCGCCGGCCGGGAGTTCGTCGGGGTGATCGGCGCCGCCGCACCGGCGGCGGCCGCCGTCGGGCCCGGGAGGTTCGGTCTCGACCGCGTCCTGGTCGTCCGCCGGGACGCGGCCGCGGCCCGTTGACGCGTGGTGCGTGAGGGCGTCACTGCCTGCTGCGCCGTTGTGGTGACGGTGAGCACGCGATCGAGTGCGGAGATGGCTCGAACCTCGGGCGATGCATGACGAGATGTCCGCATAACGTCCCGTTCCGCGAGATAACGTTACCTATCCGAGTGGTAGGTGATGCTAACCTCTGACCGTTCTTTCCGGATCGTCGAGGAGCCCTTGTGCGTCTGACCCGACGCGGCCCGCTGGCCGCCGCCGCTACGCTCGCCGTTCTCGCGTTGACCGCCGCGTGCGGAGGAAACGCAAGCGGTTCCGCCGACTCCGCGGCGGACACCCTCGTGCTCTACAACGCCCAGCACCAAGAGGTGGGCCAGGCCTGGGCCGACGGCTTCACCAAGAAGACCGGGATCAAGGTCGAGGTGCGCAACGGGGACGACTTCGAGCTCGCGAACCAGATCATCTCCGAGGGCGCCGCGTCGCCCGCGGACGTGTTCATCACCGAGAACTCGCCGGCGATGTCGCTGGTCTCCAGCAAGGACCTGTTCGCGCCGGTCGACGCGGCGACGAAGGCGCAGGTCCCGGCGCGGTTCTCGTCGAGCAAGGGTGACTGGGTCGGCGTCGCGGCCCGGTCGACGGTGTTCGTCTACAACCCGGCCCTGCTGCCGGCCGGGCAGCTGCCGAAGTCGATCATGGATCTGGCCAAGCCGGAGTGGAAGGACAAGTTCGCGATCTCGCCGAGCGGCGCGGACTTCCAGGCCATCGTCAGCGCGGTCTACGCCGTGGAGGGTGACGCCGCCGGCGCGGCCTGGCTGCAGGGCATCAAGAACAACGCCAAGATCTACAAGGGCAACAGCACCATCATGAAGGCGGCGAACTCGGGTGAGGTCCCGGGCGGCGTCATCTACCATTACTACTGGTACGGCGACCGCGCCGAATCCGGCGTCAACAGCAAGAACACCGAGCTGGAGTACTTCGGCAACGCCGACCCCGGCGCGTTCGTCAGCGTGTCCGGCGGTGGGGTGCTCAAATCCAGCAAGCACGCCGCGCAGGCCCAGCAGTTGCTGGCCTACATGACCAGCGCCGAGGGGCAGAAGACGCTCGCCGACGGCAACGCGCTCGAGTACACCGTCGGGTCGAACGTCCCGGCCAACCCCGCGCTCAAGCCGATGTCGGAGCTCAGCCCGCCCGATGTCGACCTCAACTCCCTCAACGGCCCCAAGGTCATCGAGGAGATGCAGCGGGTCGGTCTGCTGTGACCCGGGCCGTGGCGGTGGGTAGCGGGCGCCGGCTCCGCTACCCACCGCTTCGCCTGGCCGCCGCGTTCGCGGTGGCCCTGCTCAGCCTCGTCCCGCTGCTCTACGTGGTCATCGGCACCATCGAGCTCGGCTGGGACGAGGCCGTCGCGCTGGTGTGGCGGCCGCGGGTCGGCGAGCTGCTCGTCAACACCGTGACCCTCACCGTGCTGGGCATGGTGGCCAGCGCGATCATCGGCACCGGCGCCGCATGGCTGGTCGAGCGGACCAGCCTCCCCGGCCGTGGCGTCTGGACCGGCCTGATGGCCGCGCCGCTGGCCGTCCCGGCGTTCGTCAACAGCTTCGGCTGGTACTCGCTGACCCCGGCCGTGGAAGGCCTCGGCGGCGCGGTCCTGATCACCACGCTGTCCTACTTCCCGCTGGTCTACCTGCCGGTGGCCGCAGTGCTGCGCGGCGTCGACCCGGCGTTCGAGGAGATGTCCCGGGCGCTGGGCAACGGCCCGTGGCGCACGTTCTTCCGGGTCGTGCTGCCGCAGTTGCGGCCGGCGCTGCTCGGCGGCGTGCTGCTCGTCGGGCTGCACCTGCTCGCCGAGTTCGGGGCGCTGCAGTCGCTGCGCTTCGAGACGTTCACGACGGCGATCTACGACTCGTTCAAGTCGACCTTCAACGGCGGTGCCGCGACCATGCTGGCCGGCGTGCTGGTGCTCGGCTGCCTGCTCCTGCTGCTCGCCGAACTGCGGCTGGCCGGGCGCGCCCGGGTGGCGCGGGTCGGGGCAGGCGCGGCCCGCCGCCTCGTCGCGCACCCGCTCGGCCGCTGGGCCGTGCCGGCGATCGCGGCGATGGTCCTGCTCGTGCTGCTCGCGCTCGGGGTGCCGTTGTTCAGCCTCGGGTACTGGCTGGTCACCGGCACCTCGACGGCGTTCCCGCTGGGTGCGCTGGCCCAGACGGCGGGCACCTCGATCGGGCTGGGGCTGCTCGGTGCCGTGGCCACCACGGCGCTCGCGTTCCCGGTGGCCTGGTTGTCGGTGCGCCACCTCGGCCGGCTGAGCCGGGTGATCGAGCGGAGCACCTACATCGGCAACTCGCTGCCCGGCATCGTGGTGGCGCTGGCGCTGATCACGCTGGCCATCAACGTGCTGCCCGGTCTGTACCAGACCACGGTCATGCTCGTGGCCGCCTACGCGATCCTGTTCATGCCGCGCGCCATGGTCAGCCTGCGCGCCGCGCTGACCCAGCTGCCTCCCGAACTCGACGACGCGGCCCGCGCGCTCGGCGCCCGCCCGGCGGGCGTGCTGTGGCGGGTCACGGTGCCGCTCATCGCCCGCGGGCTCGGATCCGGGGCGGCGCTGGTGTTCCTGGCCGTGGTCACCGAACTGACCTCGACGCTGCTGCTCGCGCCGATCGGCACCCAGACCCTGGCCACCGAGTTCTGGAGCTACAGCTACAGCATCAAGTACGGTGCCGCCGCTCCGTACGCCGTCCTGATGATCCTCATCTCGGCGCCGGCGGCATACCTGTTGACCCGGGAGGCCCGCAGATGAGCTTGCTCCGAGTGTCCGACACACCGTCGATGGAGGACGCCCCGGACCGCGAGCCCCCGGGGCTGTCGGTGCTCGGCGTGCGCAAGTCCTACGGCGACGTCCCCGTGTTGCACGGGGTGGACCTCGATGTGCAGGCGGGCAGCCTCACCGCCGTGCTCGGCCGCTCCGGGTGCGGGAAGACCACGCTGCTGCGGCTCATCGCGGGCTTCGACCGGCCCGACGCCGGCACGATCGACATCGCCGGCCAGCCGGTCGCCGGACCCGGGCTGGCGCTGCCGCCGGAGGAACGCCGGATCGGCTACGTGACCCAGGAGGGCAACCTCTTCCCACACCTGACGGTGGCCGCCAACATCGCGTTCGGGCTGCCGCGGCGGGCGCGGCGGGCCCCGCACCGGGTGGTCGAGCTGCTGGAGATGGTCGGGCTCGACGCCGGCTACGCCCGTCGTCACCCCCACGAGCTGTCCGGCGGCCAGCAGCAGCGGATCGCGCTGGCCCGCGCGCTCGCCCCCGAGCCCGGGATCGTGCTGCTCGACGAGCCGTTCTCCTCCCTCGACGTGGAGCTGCGGGAGAGCACGCGGCGGGCTGTCGTCGACGTGCTCGCCGCCGCCGGCACCACGACCGTGCTGGTCACCCACGACCAGGCCGAGGCGCTGTCGCTGGCGTCGCGGGTCGCGGTGATGCGCGACGGTGCGATCGTCCAGGTCGCGAGCCCCGCCGAGCTGTACCGGCACCCGGTGGACCGCGGCGTCGCCGGGTTCGTCGGTGACGTCGTCGGGCTGCCCGCGACTGTGCACGGCGGGGTCGCCGAGTGCGTGCTCGGGAGGCTGCCCGTCGGGGGCGGGCACCCCGACGGGCCCGCGACCGTGCTGCTGCGCCCGGAGCAGATCGGAATCCACGGCATCGACGCCGGCGGCGTCACGGCCCAGGTCCTGGAGATCGAGTACTACGGCCACGACGCCGTCGTGCGGCTCGAGCTCGGCGGCGGCACCGCGGTCGCCGCGCGCTGCCCGGGATACGCGCTGCCGGTGGTGGGCCAGCAGGTACGGCTCGTGGTACGCGGCGAGGTGGGGCTGGACCGGGCCCCCGCCTGAGCCTGCCCGGGCCCGGGGCAGGATGAGCAGATCGATCCTGCGGGGGCCGACGGGAGGTGTGACGGTGCTGCGACACGTGACGGCGATCCGCTACGTCACGCCGCTGCGCGAGGGCGGTTCGCTGCCCGGCCTGATGGAGGCCGACGACCTGGGCACCTACGTGGTGAAGTTCCACGGCGCGGGGCAGGGCCGCAAGGTGCTCGTCGCAGAGATCATCAGCGGTGAGCTGGCCCGCGGGCTGGGGCTGCCGGTGCCCGACCTGGCGACCGTCGACCTGGACCCCGAACTCGGCCGGGCCGAGCCCGACCAGGAGGTCCAGGAGCTGCTCCGCAACTCCCCGGGGCTCAACCTCGGGCTGGACTTCCTGCCCGGAGCCCTGGACTTCGACCCGGTCGCCTTCGCGCCGGGCCCCGAGTTCGCCGGCCGGGTGCTGTGGTTCGACGGGCTGGTGGGCAACGTCGACCGGTCCTGGCGCAACGCCAACATGCTGCTGTGGCACCGGGCGCCCTACCTGATCGACCACGGCGCCACGCTCACCTTCCACCACAACTGGGCCGCCGCGCTGGTCGACCCGTCGGCGTTCGCGACCCGGCCCTACGAGGCCGCTGACCACGTGCTGCTCGCCGCGGAGCCGGATCTCGACGCCGCCGACGCCGCGCTCACGCCGCGGGTCAGCGGTGAGCTGCTGCGCGCCGCCGTCGCCGCCGTCCCCGACGAGTGGCTCACCGGGGAGCCCGGGTTCGACGGTCCCGGCCGGGTGCGCGAGGCGTACGTCCGGCAGCTCACCGCGCGCCTCGACGCCCGCGATGCGTGGCTGCCCGGGATCCGCGCGGCCGCCGCGGCGGCAGGCGGGAACCGCCCGGTGACGCGCGCGCCGAACCCGCCTTCGTGGCTGTCCTGGCTGCCGCGCTCATGACCCGCCACGTGTTCGAGTACGCGCTGCTGCGGGTGGTCCCCCGGGTGGAGCGCGGCGAAGCCGTCAACGCCGGGGTGATCGTGTACTGCCGGGGCGTGGACTACCTGGGCGCGCGCGTCCACCTGGACGTCGCGCGGCTGCACGCGCTCGACCCGGACGCCGACCACGAGGCCATCGCCCGCGCCCTCGACGCCGTGGCCGACGTCTGCGCGGTGGCGGCGCCGCCGCGTTCGGACCGGCGCACCGACGGCGCGCTGGCCGCGGACGGGCCGGCGGCCGGGGAGGACATCGGGCGCCGGTTCCGGCGGCTGACCGCGCCGCGCAGCACCGTCGTCCAGCCCGGGCCGGTGCACACCGGGCTCACCGCCGACCCGGAAGCAGAGACCGACCGGCTGCTCCGCGAGCTCGTGCTCCCGCTCCGCGGCTGTGCGCGGTGAGTGGTCGCTCGGGCACCACTTTCCGCGCACGAGCGCGCAGCGCTTGAATGGCCCCATGACGCAGAGCCGATCAACGGAGATCGACGATCCGGTGCCCGCCGACGCACTGTCCGGGTGGCTGGCCGCCGAGGTGCCCGAGGTGGCGGTCGGCTCCGGGCCGGTGACCGTCCACCGGATCTCCGGCGGTCACTCGAACCTGACGTACCGGATCGTGGACGCGGCCGGTGTCGGCTGGGCGCTGCGTCGCCCGCCCACCGGAGGGGTGCTGGCCACCGCGCACGACATGAGCCGGGAGTGGCGGTTCATCGCCGCGCTCGCGCCGACCCCGGTGCCGGTGCCGCGCCCGGTGGCCTACTGCGCGGACGCCGGCGTGATCGGCGCCGAGTTCTACGTGATGGGTTTCGTCGAGGGTACGGTGCTGGGCGACGAGGCGGCGGGGGAGGAACTGGCCGTCGAGCACCGGCACGCGGCCGGGCTGGCCGTCGTCGACGTCCTCGCCGACCTGCACGCCGTCGACCCGGACGCGGTCGGGCTGGGTGAGCTGCGCCGGCCCGGCAGCTACCTGGAGCGCCAGCTGCGCCGCTGGCACCGGCAGGTGCACGCATCGGCGGTGCCGGATCTGTCGGTGGTCGACGCGGTGCACGAGCGGCTGGTGGAGCGGATGCCGGCGACGCTGCCGTACTCGCAGGTGCGGATCGCGCACGGGGACTTCCGTCCGGGGAACCTGTCGTTCTCTGCGGACGGCAGCATCGGCGCCGTCTTCGACTGGGAGCTGGCCACCCTGGGTGACCCACTCGCCGACCTCGGCTGGGTGCTCGCGTCGTGGGCCCGGCCGGGCGACACCGAGGCGCCGACCACCCCGGGGCCCACCGCGCTCGACGGATTTCCCGAGCGGGACGAACTGATCGCCCGCTACGCCGCCCGCTCCGGCCGCGACCTCGCCGACCTGCCCTACTACCTGGCTTTCGCCCGATGGCGCTCGGCGTGCATCGGGGCCGGCGTGTACACCCGGTACGCGGCCGGGGTGATGGGCTCCGACGCCGCCGATATGGGCGATGTCGCCGTCGCCCGGCTGGAATCGGTGCAGGCGCAGGCCCGGGCGGCGCTGGCGGCGCTGGGCGGCTGAACCGGGCTCGCACCGCGGCCGGTGCAGGCCGGTGCGCATCGCACCGGCCGGACCGGGTACCTGATGCGCCGACCTGCCCGGCCCACCCGGGTCGTTGAGCGCTCCACCACAGGGGCACGATCCGGGGAGATGCCGCGCCCGCGGCAGGAGACGGGGACGAACATGAGCGCGCACGACGCAGATCGGCCGGTCCTGCAGGTCGTGGTGGGCAGCACACGTCCGGGGCGGGTCGCGCTGCCGGTGGCGCAGTGGGTGCACGAGCGCGCCGCGGCCCACGGTGGGTTCACGGCGGAGCTGATCGACCTGGCCGAGGTGGGGCTGCCGCTGTTCGACGAGCCCTACCACCCCCGGCTGCGCAGGTACGTCCACGACCACACCAAGCGCTGGAGTGCCACGGTGGAGCGCGCCGACGCGTTCGTGTTCGTGCACCCCGAGTACAACCACAGCATGACGGCCGTGTTGAAGAACGCGATCGACTACCTGCACCAGGAATGGGCCTACAAGCCGGTCGGGCTCGTCGGGTACGGCGGTGTGGCGGCGGGGGCCCGGGCCATGCAGGCGCTCAAGCCGGTGTGCTCGGTGCTCAAGCTGGTGCCGCTGGCCGAGACGGTGCCGATCCCGTTCGTCACGCAGTTCATCACCGGGGAGGGTGACGACCGCCGGTTCGAGCCCAGCACCGAGGTGGAGGCCGGCGCGCAGAAGATGCTGGACGAGTTGGTGCGCTGGGTCCCGACTCTCCGCCCGCTACGTAACGCGCAGTAATTGAGTCCTGACCGCATGTCACCCTGACGGGGGGTTTGGGTGTCGCCGTGCGGCGTCGCGGCGTCGACTGCGCCAGAATCGCGCGGCACCTGTGGCCGTTCGCGGTCCGGGTGCGGAACCGGGTTCTCGGCAGGATGGGGTAGAGAGACGATGGCGAACGGGTACAACGAGCCGGGCGGCGGGGGCTATCCGGAGTATCCCGAGCCCACCCGGCAACTGTCCCGGCCGCCGGCGTCGTCGCGGGCACCCGTCGTCAACGCGGGCCGGCTGTGGTCCGGCGGGGTGGCGACGGCGGTGGTCGCGGCGCTGATCGGGCTCGTCGGCCTGCTGATCGCCCGCGCCCTGCTGCAGATCCCGTACCTGGCGCCGGTCCGGGCCGGGGCGCTGGGCGACTCGCGGACGATCGTGCTGTGCGTCTGCGCGGCGATCGCGGCGCTGGCCGCGACGGGGCTGGCCCACCTGTTGCTGGTCAGCACGCCGTCGCCGATGGCCTACTTCGGCTGGATCGTCGGCCTGGTCACCGCGGTCGCCGTCGTGCTGCCGTTCCTCGACACCGAACCGCTGACCGTCCGGCTGGCCACCGCGGTCATCCACCTGGTCATCGGGCTGGCCATCGGCAGCCTGGTGACCGGTGCGGCAGTCTCGGCGACGGGCGGCCGGCGCTAGGCGGTCACCCGCGGTACGGCCATCCGCTCAGGACTGCGGCGGCCCGCTCAGCATCCGGGGCGTGGCGAACCGGTCGACCAGTCGGTCCCACCGGGTGCGCCTTCCCGGTGGGAACCGCCGCAACGATCGGGCCAGCCGCCGGGACCCGGGCCGGTACATCCGCCGCGCCCACGGCGAGCCGGGCCGGGCCAGTCGTGCCGCGGCGACCCACGCCAGCACCGGGATGAACACCCCGATCACGCCGAGCAGGGTCCGGCCCTTGACGATCGCGATCATCGCGCACAGCAGGTCCACCGTGATCGTCACGGCGACGACCGCTGCGCCCTGCCCACTCTCGCCGTTCACCGGGTTCGCCCCGAGCAGCAGCAGGAACCCGATCACCAGCGCGATGAGGACGGCGTCCACCGAGCGGCGGCCCTCCGCGGACCAGTACACGTCGTCGAGGTGCAGCCACAGCGCGAACTCGTCGAGGGTGAGGGCCGCGCCGATGCCGAACAACACGGCGATCACCTGCAGCCACGGGGGGCCGGGGCGGTAGGTGAGTTCCACGGTCCCCGAGACGAGCAGCAGGAAGATCCCGTAGACCTGGTGGTGCACGTGCACCCCGCCGACGCTCGCGTTGCGGAACGGGCCGCGCCCGGTGTGGATCGCGATGGTGATCGCCCTGGTGACCAGGAAGGTCACCAGGAACGCGCCCAGCATCCAGGCCACGATCTGCCGGTGCTCGCTGAGGCTGAACTCGAGGTGAAACCCGCTGTCCTGCACGATGCCGACCTCCCCGGCCACTGCTCACACGGCTCGAGATGCGCCTGCGCTTCGATCGTGACGTACCGGGTGCCGGACCCGGGGGAGCGCATACCGGAGGTGGGCCGGGGAACCCTACGGCCATGCGCCGCTCGATCCTAGTCATCGACGATGACGCGCGGATCCGCCGGATGGTGGCACTCGCGCTGTCGCGAGAGGGGTTCGTCGTCGGGGAGGCGGCCAGCGGTGAGGAGGGGCTGGCCGCCTTGAGGGACCATGGGTTCGACGTGATCTGCGTCGATCTCGTGCTGCCCGGCTGCGACGGGTTCCAGGTCTGCCGGGACATCAGGCGCACCAGTACGGTTCCGATCATCGCGGTCGGTGCGCGGGTCGACAGCCATGACGTCGTCGGCGGCCTCGAGGCCGGCGCGGACGACTGCATCAGCAAACCCTTCCGGGTGCAGGAACTCTGCGCGCGCATCCGGGCCCTCCTGCGCCGTGCGGAGGGAACCGGGCTGCGCGGCAGCGTCCACGTGGGCGACCTGGAGATCGTTGCCCGCGACGGGCTGGCGTTGCGCGATGGTGAGCCGCTCGACCTGACCCCGACCGAGCTCCGGCTGCTCTGCGAGCTGGCCGTGGTGCCGGGCCGGGTGCTCAGCCGGGCTGAGTTGCTCGAGCGGGTGTGGGGTTACGGCTACTTCGGCGACCCGCGGGTGGTCGACGTGAACGTCGCCCGGCTGCGACGCAAGGTGGAGCCCGACCCGCAGGTCCCGAAGGTCGTGGTCACGGTGCGCGGGCAGGGCTACCGCCTGGCGGTGTGACCCTGCCCGACGACGTCGGCCGGGACGGTGAACCGTCCCGGCCGACGCCCGATCCGATTCTCTCCACCCGATGAGCTGCCGATCTCAGCTGTTCGAGGTGTAGATCGTGGCGATCGGGTTGGGATCGCCGAGGGTGTCGGTCACCGTGTTGGCGTTCACGGTGAAGGCTGCCGCGGACCGCAGGTCCGCCTGGTTGAACAGCACGACGATCTGGTTCGAGGTCTCCGTGCCGCCGGTGACGGAGACGTAGCTGCGAGCCTGCACCAGGGTGCCGTCCGAGGTGACGAGGTAGAACGCCGGCTGGCTGCCGGTCGGACCCTGCGGGGCCAGTTTCTCGTCGAAGGCGAACGTGGCCTGCCCGGCCGCCGCGTCGTTGTTGACGTTCAGCAGGTCGGGACCACTGGTCGGGCCGGTGCCCAGGGCGCCGGTGTTGGGGGTGTCGACCGGCACGAAGCCGACGGTGTTGGTCTTGCCCTGGACGTCGTTCAGAGCCACCGCCTGCGGTGCCACGGCCGCCCCGCGGATCTTGTAGGAGTAGTCCTCGGCGCGCTGGAAGTCGGCGCGGACGGTAGCACCCTGGTCCGTGGTGTTTGCCGCGGTCGCATGGATCGGCGTCCCGCCGTCGGTGTAGATGACGAAGTCCTGCGCGACGGGGTTCTTCACCGACTTGTCGAAGGTGAAGTCGAACACCGCCGGGCCGGCCGGCGTGACACCGGTCAGGTCGGGGACGCTGGTGGTCCCGCCCTGGGAGGTCAGCACGTTCTGCTGGCCCTGCAGGTCGCTGACGCCACCTTCCTGGACGAACCAGCGCACGGCCTCGTCGATCTTGCTGCCGCTCGCGAAGCTCACCTGAACGGCGTTGCCCTGCTTGGAGACCACTCCGTTGGCCATCACGGCGTCACCGTTCACGGTGTAGAAGCCGAACTTCGAGGGGTCGACCTGGCTCGGGGCGGTGATGCCGCTGGTGCCGGTGCTCGGAGTGGTGGAGCCGAGCTGGTTACCCTGCGGGGCCGGTGGGTTGGCGTTCGGCGCGTTGCTCGGCGGGCTGGCCGGGTTGGCGCCGGACTGGGTGCCCGAGTTGGCGCCTGCGCCGCCGCCCATGGCGTCGGCGCCCTTGGAGTCGACGGGCTTGTCGAACGTGTAGGTGGCCTTGTCCAGGGTCTTGTCCGGCGTGATCGAGATGAGCTCAGGCGCGCTGGTGCGGCCGGTGCGCGAGGTGTTGTTGGGGATGACCAGCGAGCCCTGCATGTTGGACTTCTCCTGGACGTTGCGGACCGCCTGGTTGCCCACGGTGGCGACCGAGTAGGCCAGGACCGGTGTCCCGGCCTGGAAGCGGGCGGTCACGCAGGAGCTGTCGGTCTCGGACAGCTTCGCCTGGCTCGACTGCGCGTCGGCGTGCGAGTTGTAGCCCTGCAGGTAGAAGCTCGTGGGCCCCGGCACATCGACCAGCGGCGAGTTGAAGCAGTAGTCCACGCTCTTCAACTCGGTGTCGTCGAGGTTGGTGTCGTGCGGCCGGATCGAGGTGAGCCGGAGCGTGAGCGAGTTCTGGGCGGTCCCGGCCGGGGGCGTTCCCGGCGCCTCCTGGCCGTTCGTGGTCCCGCCGGGATTGGGGGCGGGTCCCGCACTGGTGGGTGGTGCAGGGTTCGGGGTGCCGGTGTCGCTGCCGGTCGGGCCCGGGCCCGGGCTCGGGGCCGGGGTGTCGGTTCCTCCGGGACCCGGCGACGGGGTCGCGGTTCCCTGGGTGTGCGGGTTCTCGATCTGATCATGGAATGCGGCCGCATTGGCTGCGGCGCTCCCACAACCGACCATGATCAGGGCAGCCGCCGAGGCCACCCCGATGCGCTCGCAAGCGCGCTTGTACCGTTTCATTACTCCTCCTCGTAGCGTGCAGGAGCCGCCCACGGGCGACTGGACTGATCGCTACCCGGCAGGAGCGCCGGCAGGCTTTACACGCTCGGTTGTCACATCTCTGTCAAGTCCGGTCCTGAAACTGTGACGTTCCTGTGTCACTCGGATACGGCTGCCGCGCAATGGGCACGGCGCCGCTCATTCCAGGGTGACGGCCAGCCCGGTGGTGCCGGCCTTCCCGCGGCGCCACCCGCTCAGCGTGGTGAGCAGCCGGCCGAGCAGGCCGTACTTGCGGCGGATCGCGGCCAGCACCTGTTCCGTGCCGGCCCGGTCCAGGACCCGCGCGGTACCCGCGACCGCCGGGCCGAGTGGCCGGCCGCGCGAGTCGGACTCGGCGAGCTCGATGTGGCCGTCGCGGCGGATCCGCTTGACCTTGCCCGAGTCCGTGGTCGTCCAGACGCCGATCGCGCCGTCGATCGGGGCGACCCAGACCGCCGTCGGGACCGGGGCGCCGTCCCGGCGGAACGTGGTGAGCACGGCGTACCGGGCGGCGCCGAGTCGAGCGGTCGGGTCAGCCATCGGCGTCGGCACCGGTCGAGGACGCTGCACCGAGCGCGATCACGCCGGCACCGCCGCCCGGTCCAGGGCCACCGGCAGCGTCTCGTAACCGCGCAGTACCCGGGTCGGGCGCCGGTGCCCCGGCCCGGCGGGGGCCAGGTCGGGGAAGCGCTCGAACAGCGCGCGCAGCGCCACCTCGCCCTCCATCCGGGCCAACCCGGCACCGAGGCAGTAGTGGATGCCGGTGGAGAAGGCGATGTTGTCCTTGGCCTCGGGCCGGGTGACGTCGAAGCGGTGCGGGTCGGGGAACACCGCCGGATCCCGGTTGGCCCCGCCGATCAGCAGCACCACCACCGTGCCGGCCTTCACCGGGATGCCGCACACCTCGGTGTCGCGGCGCGCGATCCGGCCGGTGCGCTGCACCGGTGACTCGAAGCGCAGCGTCTCCTCGACCGCGTTGGGCCACAGCTGCGGATCGGCCTGCAGCACCGCGAGCTGGTCGGGGTGTTCCATGAGCAGCGCCGCGCCACTGCCGATCAGGTTGACCGTGGTCTCGAACCCGGCGGCGAGCAGCAGCATCGCGATGCTGCTCAGCTCGTCCTCGGTGAGCCGGTCGCCCTCGTCGTGTGCGGTGACGAGCACGCTGAGGATGTCGTCGCCGGGCTTGCGGCGGGTCGTCTCGAAGTGGCCGAGCATCCAGCTGTGCAGCGCGTCGAGGTCGAGTTCGGAGCGCCGGAAGTCGCGGTAGCTCAGGCCTGCGTCCAGCGACAGTGCGCCACCGGCGCCCCACTCCAGGAACTGCCGGCTCATCTCGACCGGCGCGCCGAGCATCTCCGCGATCACCGTGGCCGGCAGCAGGCTCGCGTAGTCCTCGATCAGGTCGGCGCGGTTCCCGATGCGGGCACGGGCGACCATGGCGTCGAGCAACTCGGCGGCGATCTCCTCGGTGCGGCTGCGCAGCGCCGCGACCGCGCGGGCGCTGAAGGCCCGGGTCACGAGCTTGCGGTAGCGGGTGTGGTCCGGCGGGTCGACCGCGAGCATCGACGGCGGTTGCACCGGCCCCAGCGTCCACCGCCCGCCGGCCTTGAGCGCCAGCCCGATCACGCCGGGCAGGTTCTCCGGCATCCGCATGCCGACCCCGAAGTCCTGGCTGCGCAGCACAGCGGTGGTGACGTCATGGTGCGCGGACGCGAGCGCGATCCCGGAGTTCACCAGCTTGCCCTGCGTCCGCAGGGTGTCGTAGTAGGGGAACGGTTCGGCGAGGACCTGCGGGTCGACCATCAGCCGGGCGCCGAGGTCGCCCTCGCGGGCGCGCTTGCCGACCACCCGGCGGATGATCCCGTGCCGCAGTGCCCACCGGATCCTGCGCCGAACGCCCCTCGAACCGGCCATGCCCGACCTCCTGTGCTCGTGCCGCTCGATCCTGAAGCTACCGCCGGTAACTTATTCGGGCCAGCCCCGTTCCTCAGCCGGTACTCAGCGCGGGCCGGGCGTGCGTCGCGACGAGCGGCCGGGTAGGACGTGTCGGTGACGTCCCGATCCTCCTCGTCCGCACCGCGCCTTCTCGCCGTCAGCGATCTGCACGTGCGCTACCCCGAGAACCGAACGATCGCCCACGACCTCCGTGCGGGCTCCGATGGGGACTGGCTGATCGTCGCCGGCGATGTCGCGGAGCGGGTCGACGATGTGATCTCCACGCTCGGGCTGTTGCGCGAGCGGTTCGCCCGGGTGATCTGGGTGCCGGGCAACCATGAGCTCTGGACCCGCGGCAAGGACCCGGTCCAGCTGCGCGGCGAGCACCGCTACCGCCACCTCGTCGAGCAGTGCCGCACGATCGACGTGGTCACGCCGGAGGACCCGTTCCCGGTCTGGACCGGGGACGGCGGCCCGGTGACGATCGCGCCGCTGTTCCTGCTCTACGACTACTCGTTCCGGCCCGCCGGCACGTCCTCGACCGCCGAGGCCATGGCTGCGGCCTACCGGGCGGGCGTCGTGTGCACCGACGAGCACCTGCTGCACCCCGATCCCTATCCGACCCGTGCGGCCTGGTGCGACGCGCGGGTCGCCGACGCCGAGAAGCGGCTGACCGCCATCGACCCGTCGATGCCGACCGTGCTGGTCAACCACTGGCCGCTCACCCGGTTCCCGACGCAGGTGCTGCGCTACCCGGAGTTCGCGCTGTGGTGCGGTACCGAACGCACCGCCGACTGGCACGTCCGGTTCCGGGCCACCTTGGTGGTCTACGGTCACCTGCACATCCCGCGGGTCACGTGGGAGGACGACGTCCGCTTCGTCGAGGCGTCGCTGGGCTACCCGCGGGAGCGGCGTTCCCGCGACGCACGGGGGATCACCGTGGACCCGCTGCCCCGCCAGGTGCTGCCCGTCCCGGACCGGTGATCGCGCGCCGGCGGAGATCGACCGGCACCCGCCGGCCGGGGGGCCGGCGCGTTCCATGGACGAACACCGCCGCCCACAGCACAGGCCCGGTGACGATCACGATCAGCATCGCCAGCCAGCCGGTGCGCCAGACGAAACCGGTCGCGGCCCAGCCGAGGATCCAGATCACCATCAGCACGGTCCGGATCCGGATCATCCGCCGGTGCACGGCGGCGAGCGGTTCGGCCAGGTCGGTGACGACCGCGGGCTCGGGGCGGCGGGGACGGTGCACGGCGACCTCCCGTCGAGGCGCTGTGCCGTCGACGCTACGCCGTCAGCCCCGGCTGCGGTCGCCGTAGCGGCGGCGGAACTTCTCGACCGCGCCCGCGGAGTCGAGCACGCGGGCCGCGCCGGTCCAGAACGGGTGCGAGTAGGCGGTGATGTCGACGCGGATGAGCGGATAGGTGTTGCCGTCGCTCCACTCGACGGTCTCCGACGACGTGGCGGTCGATCGGGTCAGGAACATGTCCCCGGTGGAGCGGTCCTGGTAGACGACGGGGGCGTAGGCGGGGTGGATATCGGGGCGCACGGCGAGTCCTCGTGGGGTTGTGGAGGTGGATCGGTCTGCTAGCGTCAGTCTAAACGATAACGGTTGTCGTTAGCAGGAGGTGTGGTCATGACCGTCCGCGACGTGTACCCCGCCACCGCGGGCTTCACCGCCGTGCTGTGCGGGGCGGGCGGCTGCGGGTTCCGCACCGACTCCGCCGGTCCCGCCGACGCCACCGAGGCGGACCGCACCGCCGAGATGCTGCGTGCCGTCGTCCGCAGCAGCCGGCACGGCGTCCTGGTGTCGACGGGCTGTCTGCTCGGTCCGACCACGTGCCGGCTCCGCACCGCGGCGCCCCTCGTCCTGGTGCAGCCCTGCGACGCGGAGCGCCGCCCGATGGGACCGGCGGTGCACGTCGGCCCGCTGCGCAGTGCGGCCGACGTCCGGGAGCTTGAGTGCTGGCTCCGCCGGGGCCGGTTCGACCCGGTACTGCTGCCCGGGCGCCTGCTGGAGGTCTACCAGCGAGCCGTCGCAGCTCCGACGAACTGACCATCGGGTCGCAGGCGTCACATCTGCGGATGAAAGGTGCACAGCGGACACACAGGGACGGCACAACGCGGCGACAGCGAGGCCGCCGAACGTGACGGGGTATCTGCGGCCGACCCCCTGGAGATCCTCGTGAGCACCGCGACGCAGTCGCCCTCGACCCGCGCCACCGGAGCCGCGCCCGATCCCGGCCGGCACCGGCCGCCCCATGCGGGGCCAGGCCGCCTGGCCCGGCTCTGGCGCGGACCGGCCGACCAGCCGCGCTGGGCCCGGCCCGCGCTGATCGCAGTGCTGGCCGGGACCGCACTGCTCTACCTGTGGAGCCTGCCGGCGTCCGGTTTCGCCAACGAGTACTACGCAGCCGCCGTGCAGGCCGGTACCCGGTCCTGGAAGGCCTGGCTGTTCGGCTCGCTCGACTCCGGCAACGTGATCACGGTCGACAAGCCACCCGCGGCGCTGTGGATCATGGGACTGTCCGCGCGGATCTTCGGGTTCGGTTCGTGGAGCCTGCTGGCACCGCAGGCGCTGCAGGGCGTCGCCGCGGTGGCCCTGCTGTACGGGGCGGTGCGGCGCTGGGCCGGCCCGGCCGCGGGGCTCGTCGCCGGCGCGGTCCTCGCGCTGACCCCGGCCGCCGCGCTGATGTTCGGCTTCGACAACCCCGACGCACTGCTCACCCTGCTGCTGGTGGCCGGCGGCTACGCCGTCGTCCGCGCGGTCGACGCCGGGTCCACGCGCGCCTCGACCCGCTGGCTGGTCTGGGCCGGCGCCGCGATCGGCGTCGGGTTCCTCACGAAGATGGGGCAGGCGCTGCTCGTCGTCCCGGCGTTCGGGCTGGTCTATCTGGTCGCCGGGCCGTCCCCGCTGCGCACCCGGCTGCTGCAGCTGCTGGCCGCGCTCGGCTCGATGATCGCGGCGGCCGGCTGGTACGTCCTGCTGGTCGAGCTGTGGCCGGCCACGGACCGGCCGTACATCGGCGGCTCGACGACCAATTCGCTGCTCGAGCTGGCGCTGGGCTACAACGGCCTGGGCCGGCTGCTCGGCGGGAACGGCAACGGCGGTGGAGGCGGTGGCGGGTTCGGAGGAGCGGCCGGCAGCAGCTTCGGCGGCGCCACCGGCCTGACCCGGCTGTTCGGTTCGGAGATGGGGCTGGAGATTTCCTGGCTGCTGCCCGCCGCGCTCGTCTCGCTGGTCGCCGGGCTGTGGCTGAGCCGCCGGGCCCCGCGCACCGACCGGCTGCGCGCCGGGATGCTGCTGTGGGGCGGCTGGCTGCTCGTCAGCGGCCTGGTGTTCAGCTACATGAGCGGCACCATCCACCCCTACTACACGGTGGCGCTGGCTCCGGCGATCGCCGCCCTGGTCGCGTCGGCCGGCCGGGAGCTGTGGCGGCGCCGGGAGTCGCTCACGGCTCGTGTCGCGCTGGCCGTGATGGCGGCGGTGACCGCAGCCTGGAGCTTCGCGCTGCTCGCGGGTAGCGCCGAGTCCTACGCCTGGATCCGCTGGGTGATCCTCGTCGCGGCGGTCCCCGCGGTGCTCGGGCTGCCGGCCGGGGCCGGGCGGCTGCGCCGGGTCGCGGTCGTCGCTGCTGCGGTCGCCGCACTGACCGGGATCGCAGGCAGCGGCGCCTACGCGGTCGCGACCGCATCCACCGCGCACGGGGGCAGCATCCCGAGCGTCGGCATCACCGCGAGCGCCGGCGGGGGCCCGATGGGGCCCGGGCCGGACGGGCGCGGCGGATCGACGGGTGGCCGCCCTGGCGCCCAGCCTCTGTCGATGCCCGGCGCGACCGGTGCGCCGCCGAGTTTCCCGGCCGGTGCGCCGTTCGGCGGGTCCGGCGCGAGCGGACCGGGCGGCGGGCCGGGTGGTGGCACGGGTGTGAACACCGAACTGGCCGCGCTGCTGCACGCCACCGCCAGCACCTGGTCGGCCGCGGTGTCGACGTCCCAGAGCGCGGCCGCGCTCGAGTTGGCCACAGGTACCGCGGTGATGTCCACCGGCGGCTGGAGCGGCTCGGACCCGGCGGTCACGCTGGAGCAGTTCCAGGCCTACGTCGCCGCCGGTGCGATCCACTACTACCTCGGCGGCGGCCAGGGTGGTGGTCCCGGTGGCGGATCCGGCACTTCCAGCGCCGAGATCGCAGCCTGGGTGGCGGCGAACTTCCCGGCGACCACGGTCGGCGGGCAGACGGTCTACCACCTGACCGGGTGATGGCCGCGTTCCCGCGGTGGCCGTTCACCTTCCGGTCGCCGGGAGTGTGAGCGTCGGCACGAGCGCATCGGGTCCGGCGTCCCGGAATGGGGTGCCGGACCCTGTTGCGACATCGCTCGCGGTGCCGGCCCGTCCTTTCGGGTGGACCCAGCTGGTGTGTCCTGCGTCTCGTCGGGCAATCACGCTCGACAACGCCGGGAATGGCGAAAGGCCCCCGACCGAGAAGGTCGGAGGCCTTTCCTCCATGGTGGGCGATACTGGGATTGAACCAGTGACCTCTTCCGTGTCAAGGAAGCGCTCTCCCACTGAGCTAATCGCCCGAGGCGGAGGCGGGAATCGAACCCGCGTACAGGGCTTTGCAGGCCCTTGCCTAAGCCACTCGGCCACTCCGCCCGATTCCTCCGGACGCGTTCCGTAGGCTTCGAGACCTGGAGGTCCGGCGTAGACCCGAGGTTCCTCCGAGCGGACGACGGGATTCGAACCCGCGACCCTCACCTTGGCAAGGTGATGCGCTACCAGCTGCGCTACGTCCGCATACGCACCGTGTCGGTGCGATGGGAGAACCCTAGCGCAGCCCCTCCGGAGCCTCCAAATCGGCCCCCCGGGTGCCGCGCGCCCGGGTTGTCCCGGTGCTCGTGTCAGTCACGGGCGCGGTCGTTGTCCAGCAGGCCGGACAGGGCCTCGTCGAAGTCGAGCCACGAGTACTCGGTGGTGGGGGGCACCGCCTCGAACGTGCGGTCGAGGAAGTCGGCGAGCGTCGCAGCGCACGTCGTGAAGACCGCGTGGCCGGACGGGGAGGTCAGCTCGAGCTCGATGCGGCCCGGGTCGTGCGGCACCGGCTGGACACGGACGTCTCCGGTACCGGCCGGCCCGAGCAGTCCGTCGGCGAGCAGATCGCGGGCGAAGACCCAGTCCACGGCGCTGCTGTGGCCGGTGCGGAAGGAGGCCTGCACGGCGTACGGATCACGGCTGGAATAGGTCAGCTCCACCTTGACGGGCACGACCGGGGCGTCGGGGGCGATCAATTCGAACATCGCCGGTGAGCAGATGATCGTGTGCTCGTCGCGCATCCTGCATCCTCTTTCGTGTGCCCGCGTGGTCCGTCATCCAGAAAACGAGCGTGTCGCCAAGATGTGACGGGTCGGGGGACGAAACTCCGCTCGGTTGCCCGCTCGGCATCACCCACACGGTTGGTGTCGCACCCGCGAACAGGGGTGGGCGCGCCGTGCCGGCGATGAGCCGGATTGCCGGTGGGGACTAACCTGAACCAGTCGCTGCGCTGCAGCGAAGACGCTGACGTGAGGATCCCGCTGGTGGCCGATGTAGCCGACGCACCGGGCACGCCAGACCGGCGTGGACGGCCGCCGGCTCGCTCGAAACCGGGTGCGCGTGGTCACGATCCCGCGGACGACCAACTCGTCCGCCGGATCGTCGACGGCGACTCGACGGCGCTGGGTGCGCTGTACGACCGTTACGGGCGGCCCGCCTACTCGCTGGCCCGCCGCATCTGCGCCGACGACGGCATCGCCGAGGACGTCGTCCAGGAGGCGTTCCTCGCGTTCTGGCGCGACCCGCAGCGCTTCGATCCCGAGCGTGGCGCGTTCGGCACCTGGCTGCTGACCCTCGTGCACCACAAGGCGGTCGACGCGGTCCGCCGGGAGAGCACGATCCGCCGGCGCACGGTCCCGGCGGCCGAGGACGGCGAGGAGTGGTCGGCCCAGCCCGGCCCGGGAGCGGACCAGGCGGCGCTCGGCGCCGTCGTCGCCGGCCAGGTCCGCGACGCACTCGGCCGGCTGCCGGACGAGCAGCGTCAGGCGCTCACGCTCGCCTACTTCGGCGGCTACACCCAGCGCGAGGTCGCGGCGCTCACCGGTGTGCCGTTGGGCACGGTCAAGTCGAGGATGTTCACGGGAGTGCAGCGTTTGCGCAGTGTGCTCGGCCCGCTGCTGGGCGAGTTCGCCACGGATGCCAGTGGGGGAGCGCGGTGAACGCGCCCCGTTCCCAGACCTGCCCGGTGACCGAGCAGGCCGTCGGCTGGGCGTTGCACGCCCTGGAACCCGGTGAGGAGCTGGAGGTGCTCCGGCACCTGCCGACGTGCCCGACGTGCCAGGCGGCGGTGCGCGAGGCCGAGGAGCTGCTGTCCGGTCTCGGAGCGTCGGTCGAACAGGTCGACCCGCCGGCCGGGCTGCGCGACAGCCTGCTCTCCGCGGCCGAGGAGACTCCGCAGGAGCGACCCGCCCCGCTGCCGCAGGTGACGCCCGAGGACGAGCCGGCCGGCGGGGCCGGTGCCCGGGTGCCGCAGGGCGGCGAGCCGACGCGTTTCCCGGCTGCGGCGGCGCGGCCAGCCGGGGGCGGGTGGCTCTCGTCACGGAGCCGCAAACTCGTGGCGGCGTCGATCGCGCTGGTCGCGGCGCTCAGCATCGGCGGCCTCGCGGTGCGCACTGCGCAGTTGCAGGCCGAGCGGGACGCCCAGACCGCCCAGGCGCAGAGCATCTTCGACATGGTCGCCCAGTTCGACAAGCCGGGCACCAAGCACGCCTGGCTCACGACCCGGCCCGGCGCCTCCCCGGTGGCCGCGGTGATGGTCAACGGCATCGAACAGCAGGTCGTGACGGTCGGCCTGCCGCCCAACGCCACCGACCGGGACGTCTACGTGCTCTGGGGGATGCACGACGGAACGCCGCAGGCAATCGGAACGTTCGACGTCACTCCTACCCAGTCCGGCCCGCACAACGTAGGATCCGCGCCCGAGGTGGGCGGTTTCTCCGGTTACGCGATCTCGATCGAGCCCGGTCGGACCGCTCCGGCCTCACCGTCCACGGTGGTCGCGAGCGGGCAGGTGGAGACCTGAGCAACACCGACGAGGAGCAGCGGACCGGCTCCGCCCGGTCTCGATCGACGCACCCAGGAACAGCCCACGCTGCACGGTGTGGCGTTGGTCGCGACCGAGGGGACGGAGGGCCGGCCGACTCGGTCGAGGGTGAGCAGGCCGGCGGCGTCCGGCTTGCGGCCCGTCGCGCAGTGGCGCGATGCCGGCGGGCTCGTCGGTCGCTCGGCCGTTACCCGATGCTCGACGTGGTGTACCGCCTTCTCGTCGGGCTCGTCGGACTGACCGTCATCGTGATCGGAATCGTGCTGTTGCCGGCTCCGGGGCCCGGGTGGGCGGTCATCTTCCTGGGACTCGGCATCCTCGCGACCGAGTTCGAGTCCGCGCGGAAGGTCCTGCTCTACACCCGGCGCAAGTACCAGGCGTGGATCGCCTGGCTCGGACGGCAGCGCGCGTCCGTGCGACTGGCCGTGTCGACGGCTGTGCTGCTGCTCGTCGCAACCTGCGGCTGGCTGTTCGGGGCGTTCGCCGTGGTCGGCGGCTGGATCGGAATCGACTGGGCCGTGCTGGAGTCTCCGCTCGGCGGGGTCCTCTGAGCTCGGTCAGCCGACGAGCAGGGATCGGCTGGACGGCGACGACCCGTGCCACGACCCGCTTCCCCGGGGAGTCGAGCGCCGCGAGCGGGTAGATCGACATCTTCGGGTGCCAGGGGAACCGCGCCGAGTGCGGCGATCGAAACGCCGCAGGAGATCAGCTCGTTGTGGGTGAACCTCCACCCGAGGGTGGCTCTCCCGGACGGCGGCCCTCTGCACGCCCCGAGCCCCGTCTCGGTGCCGGACCGATCGTGCTTGGTGCTGGTGAGGGGCCGGTGCGTGGCCTACCCGGGGGTGCCGGAGAGGGGCGGAGTCGATGTAGTAATGTCTTCGACGGCAGCGGGCGATTAGCTCAGGGGGAGAGCGCTTCGTTCACACCGAAGAGGTCACTGGTTCGATCCCAGTATCGCCCACGCAGCCGAACGGCCTGGTCAGAGGCTCACAGAGAGCCTGACGACCAGGCCGTTCGGCGTTGTTAGGGGACGTTCCCGGAGCATTTCCGGAGCATCCGATTCAGGTCGGAGCGTGCATGCCTCTCCCGTCGTCCGGGTCGTCCTCGTCGTCCAGTGCTTCGAGGATGCGATCGCTGTTGTCGGTGCGGCGGGTGTAGAGGTCGAGCGTCGTGGACGAGCGCTCGTGGCCCATGACCCGCTGGACCATGTTGGGCGGGACGCCGTCATCGACGAGCCAGGTGGCGTAGGAGTGGCGCAGATCGTGGAAGCGCAGCCCGCCCGCCTGGTTCCGCGCGACGTGGTGCACGGCCGCAGTCTCGGTCGGCAGCCGCTCGGTGTGCTTGGTCCCGTCCGCATCCGACCACTGCGCCTCGAAGCCGCCGTCGACGGCGACCACCGCGCCGAGCATCCCCGCACGCACCAGCGACGGCCGCCAGACCCGCGTTCGGAACAGCGTCCGGCGCAGCGCCCCGCCCACCTCGTTGGCGAAGATCGGCGCACTGGGCTGGGTCGGCCACCGGTCGAGGTGGGCTCGGATGGTCGTGACCAGCCAGGCGGGCAGGGGCACGGTGCGCCGTCCGGCCCGGGACTTGGGGAACGGCTTGAACGAGGTGTGCCCGGAGACCTCGATCACGGTGCGGATCACGTGCAGCCGGGCGGCGTCGAGATCGAGCGCGTCGACCCGGAGCCCGGCGGCCTCGCCCCAGCGCAAGCCCGCACCGGCGGCGGTCGCGACGATGCCCCGGTACCGCTCGGGCACCGCCGGGAGGAGCCGGCCACGGAGGTCGGCGCGGCTGATGACCCGCTCGTCGGTGTCCCGGCGCCGGGTGCGCGGCACGCGGACGTCCTCGGCGGGATTGAACGGGATCAGCCGGTTGCGCACCGCTGAACGCAGCACTGCCGAGGTGAGCCGCAGCGCCTCCACGACGGTGGCCCGGGAGCGCTGCTTGCCGAGTTCGGTGGCCCAGGCCTGCAACCCGAGGTGGTCGATCTTGCCGAGCTGCACCGCGCTCCACTGCGGCAGAACGTGCGTGCGCATGACCGACAGGTCCCGGGCGGCGGTGGTGGCCTCGGTGTTCCAGGTCGCCATCCACTGCTGGGCGTGCTCGCCGAACAGCATCCGGCCGGCGTTCGGCGCGACGTAGGCACCGCGGCTCTTGGCCGTCTCGACCTCGGCGAGGAAGGATGCGGCGTCCTTCTTGAGCCGGAAGGTCTTGGACCGCTGCCGTCCGGCCGGGTCGCGGAAGTAGGCGCGGTAGCGGCCTTCGGGGGTCTTGTCGATGAAGCCCATCACGCGACCTCGCGGGTGTCGGTGCCGTCGAGCCAGGCGTGGAAGCGGCGGCGGGGCACCAGCCAGCGGCGCCCGACCCGCATGGCCGGGATCGAGCCGTTGCGCACGCTCTCGTAGGCGACACCGCGGGCGATGCCGAGCAGTGCGGCCACCTCGTCCACGCTGTAGGTCAGCGCCTGCGTGCTCGTCGGGGTGGTCATGACCGGGCCTCCTTCAGGGTGCGGCGAGCCTGTCGTTGCTGCTGCTTGCGTTCGGCGATGGCCAGGGCCAGTTCGCGTTCGCCTTCGTTGCGGTGGCCGATGCCGACGAGCTGCCAGTTGTTGATCACGGTGATGGTGTCGAGGTCCGGCGGGATGCCGTTGGGGTCGTCGGTGTCGGCTGCGAGCCGGTCGAGGGTGTCGGCCAGCCGCCAGGTGCGCCGTTCGCCGCGGATCTCGCGGAAGGTGGTGGAGTAGCGCTGGGATTTGGTGAGGAAGTGGCCGCGGAACCCGAGCATGTGCGCCCATTTGCGCAGGTTCAGCGCCTCGTAGCGCTCCAGGCCGCCGAGCTCCCACACCGTCTCGATCAGCCGCCGGTGGTGGTCGGACACGTCGAGGTAGGCCACGTGCTCGATCGCGCGGATCGGGCGGTCGGGGTGGCCGTCGGTCTTGCCGGTGCCCTTGGTGGCGTACTTGGCGATGTAGCCGGCCAGCGACGCATCGGTGATCTCGCCGTTCTGGTCCTCCACCGTCGCCGCGCGGGCGGGGGTGATCTGGCGGACGTCGATCTGGGTGCCCCAGCCAAGCACGAGCGGGGTGTCGTCGGGGCGGGTGACCTCGAGGCAGACCGCCCGGGCCGCCGTGAGTACCGCATCCCGGAGCGCGTCGCAGGTGAGCCCGGGCGGGGCCGGGTCGTGTGGGCCGTCGGGGCCGTCGACGCGCAGGGCGGCGTGGAAGTGCACCAGGCCGCGCCGCTGGTACTCGGCGACCTTGGCGTAGGACAGCCGGGCGACGTCGCGGAACTGGCGGGCCCGGACGCCGAGGATCGCGGCCAGGGCGCGGCGTAGCGCGATGGCGAAGCGGGCCCACAGCGCCCCGGCGTGGGCCTGCCAGAGCACCGCGCCGACGTAGTCGTAGGTGTCCGGGTCGACCGGGGTGCCCAGCGCGGGGTCGTGCTCGCGGTGGTGCGCCCCGCACCGGCAGGGGATGACCCGGCCGCGGGCCGAGAGCCGGCGGGAGTGCACCGGTCCGAACGAGGGCGCGGTGAGGGTGAGGAACAGCCGCGGCTTGCCGGTGACGGCTTCCGGGACGCCTTTGTCGCCGCCGGCGAGTCCGGCGCGGATGAGGTGGAAGGCGTCGGCGGCGTAGCGGTCGGAGCAGGCCGGGCAGATGGTTTCGCGGCGGTTGCCGCAGGGGGCGAAGATCTCCCCGGCGTCCTCGACGAGAACTTGGCCGTCGCGGTCGAGGATGCGGGAGGAGCCGCGGAGCCGGACCGGGTGCGCGCAGCCGCCGGAGGCTTCCACGTTGGCCCGCCACGTCCGGTAGTCGGGCGAGCGGAGCCGGTCGGAGATCATCGCGGCCACGGCGGCCTCAGGGTCAGTGATCGTATGGGTGGTCACCAGAACTCCCGTTCGTGTTCGATCTCGACGGAGGTGGCGCGGTGGCCGTGGTGGCGGGCGAGGCGTTCGGCGCCGTGGCGGTAGGAGCGGGCCCGGCCGATCACCTCCCCGACCTCGGTCTCGACCAGGTAGGAGGTGCCGTCGCGGAGGATGGAGCCGGACCAGTCGCCGTCCCCGCAGGTGACCAGCCCTTTGCCGGGGGAGACCACGTCGACCAGGACCCGGACCGACCGAGGACCCTCAGGCTCAGTCACAGCGCGCCCGGTGGGGGCGGGTTCGACGACGGTGGCCATCTGCGGTTCCGGCTGATCGGCCACCACCGGGATGCGGTGGCCCAGGGTGAGCCGCCCGGCGGTGAGCAGGTGGTGCACCGTGGTGGCCTCGTCCGCGGCGACCGGCATCGCGCGTGCGGCTTCGCGGGTGTGGACGGCGCGCTGGTAGACGGTGTCGGCCGGGCCGAGCAGGACGTAGCCGGGGTCGCGGGCCAACCGCAGGACGCGGTCGGTGACCGGGTCGTCGAACAGCAGCCCTTGGCCGGCCGCCTGCACCGGCACCCGCGGTCGACGAGCGTTGGTGCGGGTCATCGGGTCCACCACCACGAGGCGCGGGCCTCGGACTCCCATTCGGTGGCCAGCGCGCGGGCGGCCCACAGGTCAATCCAGGCCGCGGCGACCGCGGCGACCCAGAACCAGCCCGACGAGGTGCCGAGCCATGCCCAGCAGCCTGCGACGAGCAGGGCGAGGGCGGCGGTGATTTTGAGCCAGGTAGCGAGCGCCCATCCGGTGACGGCCCACATCACGCCGCCCCCTCGTCCGCGTCGCGCTCCGGGTGCAGCGGCAGCACCTGGGCGGGCGGCGGGTGGATCGCGCAGCGCTCGACCAACTCGTCGATCTCCCGGTCGTCCACATAGGCGGCGCGGAACCGGACCGGCAGCCGTGATCCGGTGTCGATGACGAACCCGATCCCGGCGTGCCTCGGGTCGCCGGGGATCTCGTCGGCCAGCGCACCCCGCTCGCGGGCGCCGTCACCGAGGACCATGTCCACGTGGGAGGCGGCGGTGACGCCCAGGCAGATCCGGGTGGGGAACAACTCCCGCACGTCGACGACGTCCTTGGACGGCTCCTGCACATACCCCCACACCGAGATCCCGCAGGCCCGGCCCTGGGTGAGAATCTCCGCCAGCAGCCGCAGCGCCTCGCGGACGTCGGCGCGGTCGCCGTAGGCGGTGAGCATCGCCATCTCGTCGATCTGCACCAGCTCCAACGGCGACTCCGCGCACACGTCCAGCGTGCGCAGGCCGTGCTCGCGCATGTGGTCCTGGCGGCGCTTCATCTCGTCCCGGACTTCGGCCAGCAGCCGCAGCGCCTCGGCCGCGGTGGTGGCGTAGCGGGAGAACAGCCGGGCGCCGCGCTGGGTCTCCGCCCCGCCCTTGAGGTCGATCATCGACGCCCGCACCAGCCGGTCGCGGATCAGCGGGCCCATCGCCCGTAGCGGGGACCAGATCAGCGAGCTCTTGCCCGCGCCGGAGGCGCCGGCCACCAGGCCGTGCGTGCCGCGGACGCGGATCGTGAACGGCTGGCCGTGCTCGTTGTCCCCGACGTCGAGCGCCCCCAGGTCCACATCGGCCGGATCGGACGGGATCTCCGGGGCGGGGATGACGTGGTCGAAGGGCAGCTCCCGCTCCACCACGATGGCCAGCACGGCGGGGCGGATGCGGGTGATCGCCACCCGGTGCGCGATCAGCGCTTCGGCGAGGGCGTCGGCGCGTTCGGTCCAGGTGCGCAGGTCCTGCCCGCGGACCATCCGCACGTAGAGGGTGTCGATCGACGGGCTGGCCGAGCGGACCCGCAGCACCCGGGGCACGGCGGCCCGGCCGGTGCGCCGGTTCTCCCGGACCAGGTCGCAGTCGGCCAGCGTGGCCGCCCAGCGGCGCCCGGCGTAGGCGGTCCAGCGCCGCCGTTGCGCCCGGAGGGTCGGGGCGGCGAGGCGGTCGAAGGTGGCCGGGTGCACCCGCGACCAGACCAGCAGGCCCAGGGCCAGCGAGCCGGCCGCGAGCGCGACGGCCGCCGGACCGCAGGCGGTCATCGCCCACACCAGTGCGGCGGGGACGAGGACGAACAGTGGATGCCGGGCCAGCCAGAGCAGGGCCCGCCACTCCGCCCCCTGCGGGCGGGACGAGGCCCGCATCGTCTGCGGTCGGGTGCCCGGTCGGTGACGCGTAGGGTTGCGCATTGCCGCGCCTTCCTGTGAAAAAGGGGGGGGTGTGGTGAGGAAAGGGGGCCCGCCGGTCGATTCCGCCAAGATTCAGCCCGGCGGGCCCCGTACTGCTCGAACTCGCTACTTGCTGAGGGTCGACCGGGCCGCATCCAGCAGCACCGTCAGATGGGCGACATTGCGGGCCAGGTTGTCGTGGGTGTTCTTGAACCCGCCCGCGCGAAACGGGATCCCGGACAGCGAGCGGCGCAGTTCCCGCATCGCCGCGTCGATGTCCTCGATCGTGCGGTCCACCGTCCGCGACATGGCGCGATCACCTGCGCCATTCGCGGGAGACCAGTTCGGCTTCCCACTTCTTGGCCGCCGTCGCCATCACGTGTAGCGACTGGCCGGCCTTCTTCGCCGATGAGCGCAGCTCCTGGGCGGTGGGGGCCGACCAGTGCGCGGTGGCACCGGCCGCGGCCCGCGCGGGTTGGGTGTCGGCGGCCTTCTGCGCCACCAGCTCGGCCTGGGCCAGCGCGGCCGCGACGAGCTGCAGCGACCGCCAGAACTCGCCGTAGCGCCGCAGCGCGCGGCGGTTCACCGGCGTGAGGTTCACCGAGGCCATGACCTCAGACCCCCTTCCGGATCGCCGCCTGCGCCAGCCGCAGGCCCTCCGCGACCCCGGCCCGCCACGCCCGCTCGGTCGGCACGGAGGTGTCGTCCCAGCGGGACCAGCGGCGCCGCTCGCACTCCAACCGCCGCACCAACCGGCCGACACCCGCGCTCTGCCGGACCCGGCCCTTGACCATCGCGCCCATCACGCACCCACTCTCGAAAGCACCGCACCGTCATCGCCACTGCCGTCATTGCCGTCGTTGCTCATCTCGCCGGACCCGCCGCACTCGGCGCAGATCCCGTCCCCGGCGCACACGTCGCAGTCCGGGCCGTCACCGGCGTTCGGAAACGAATCCGGGAAACAGCCGTAGCCGTCGCACGGGTCGCACGCGCCCGATCCCGAACACTCGCTGCACCGCTGCATCTCGCCCACCTCCCACTCACTGATCCGGGCCGGTTTCGGGCATGGGGGTAGCCACGTCCGAATACCGGAAAGGAATCGCTACCGGCCGGGAATGCGGGCCCGGCCACCCTCACGCGCCCTGGCGGCGCGGTGCGGCTAGGACTTGTCGCCGCGGACGTGCACGGCCTTGAGGCCCATCGCCTTGAACGCCACCCCGGAGGTGACCCGGCCAGCACCGTTGTCGATCTGGTACGGGTTGAGCCGGGCGTCGATCAACTCCACCTTGACGTCCTCGGTGAAGCCCTCGCCCGGGTCGGACGCCAGCGTCACCTTGATCTCCTCGCCCTTGGGCGCCTTCTCTCCGGGCCCGACGCGCAGCTTCGCGAACAGTGCCACCACGAACTGCGTCACGCCCTGCTGGTCGGTCACCGGCACCAGCCCGCCGTTGCCGTCATCGCGCGTCTTCGGCGCCGGCGGCTCCACCACCGTCAGCTTGTAGCCGCCCAGGTTCACCGGAATGTCTCGCATGAGTCTGGTCCTCTCGGTCTACTGGCTTGAGCCACTTGGTGGCTTAAGCCAGTAGACCACGAAGGTGGTCGGTGGTCAACTACTGGCTTGGACCAGTTGCCGGTAGGCTCGCGAGAGCCGCTTGACCAGCCGAACCGATCGAGGCACGCCCCGTTGCAACCCACTGACGCGCAGCTCCCGAGCCGGCGACTCGCCCACCAGTTGCGCGAGGCCATCACCTCCGGCGAGCTCCCGCCCGGTGCCAAGCTGCCCTCCGAGCGCGTCCTGGCCGCAGAGCACGGCGTTGCCCGCAACACCGCTCGCGAAGCGATCCGCTTGCTCGCCGAAGAGGGGCTGGTGACGGCGTCGCACGGTCGCGGCGTGTTCGTTCGCGAGAAGCGGCGGTTGCTGCGGTTCGGCAGCGAGCGCTACTCCCGCACGACTCGGGAGTCGACCGGCCTGTCGCCCTACCGCGCCGAGGTGGCCAGGCAGGGGCGTACCGCCCGCGTCGAGTGCACCTCGATCACGCGAACCGTCCCACCGGTCGACGTCGCCGAGCGCCTGGGTGTGGACCCGGAGTCGGAGTCGGTCGTCCGCCGGGAGAACTGGTACTACGCCGACGACGAGCCGGTGCAGGTCGGCATCACCTACATCCCGTGGGAGATCGCCGGCGGCTCGGTGCTCGCCACCTCGGCCCAGATGGGCAAGGGCAGCCTCTACGCCCGGTTCGAGGAGCTGGGCCACGCCATCACGACCGTCCGCGAGGAGGTCACCGCGCGCATGCCGACGCCCGAGGAGACCCGCGGGCTCGCCGTCCCCGACGGCGTCCCGGTGCTCGATGTCCTGCACACCGGCATCGACCAGGACGGCCGAGCGTTCGAGGTGACCCGATTCGTCATGCGGGCCGACCTCAACGGCCTGGACTACCGCATGCCCGTGGAGCAGTGATGACCAACCCGCACCCCGAGCCGGCCGTCGTCATCCGCGAACGCACCCCGGCTGATCTCCCCGGGGCCGCTGCCGCGCTCCTCGACGTCCACCGCACCGACGGATACCCGGTCGAAGGCGTCGACGACCCCACCGGCTGGCTGACCAACTCCCAGCAGCTCCGCGCCTGGGTCGCCGACCGCGACGGCCAGATCGTCGGACACGTCGCCATCGGTGCCCCCCAGCCCGACGACGCCGCCGCAGCGATGTGGAAGGCGAACCCGGACTACAACGGCGAGGACGTCGCCGTGCTCGGGCGGCTGTTCGTCGTGTCGACGGCCCGTGGCCACGCCCTCGCCAAGCGGCTGATGGCCGCCGCGACCGAGTACGCCCAGCAACACGGACTACGCCTCGTCCTGGACGTCATGACCAAGGACCACACAGCGATCACGCTCTACGAACGACTCGGCTGGCAACGCATCGGCACCGCCGACCACGACAACGGCAAGGGGCAAACCGTGCCCGCCTACTGCTACGTCAGCCCGCATCCTCGCTCGACCACACCGGCATGACACCACGACCGCAGCCCTCTCATCACGTCGCCGTGGCCGGAGTCGCCGTGCGTGACGACGGTCGGGTCCTGGTCGTGCAACGCCGGGACAACGGGCGGTGGGAGGCGCCCGGGGGAGTGCTCGAACTCGACGAGACCTTCGAAGCCGGCGTCCGCCGCGAGGTAGCCGAGGAGACCGGCGTGACCGTCGAGGTAGAGCGCCTCACCGGCGTCTACAAGAACCTCACCCGCGGCGTTGTCGCCCTTGTCTACCGCTGCCGACCGGTGGCCGGTGAGCCCCACCCGACCGACGAGTCGCAGCGAGTTGAGTGGTGGACCGCCGACCAGGTCCGCGCCCGCATGGCACCGGCCTTCGCGATCCGCATCCTCGACGCCCTCGACACGAACTCCGTGGCCTCCCGAGCGCACGACGGAGTCCACCTCACGGCCCGCTGACCGCCGCAGCCTGTCCGCCGCCACGTCAAGCATCAGTCGGGACTCGACACTGTCCGCCGTAGCCAGCGTGTTCAGACTTTCTATTCCTGATCAAGGGCGCCTGCGGCGCCGGCTGCGCGGGGCTGCGGCCTCCGGCCGGTCCCCGCGCAACTGCAGCCGCTAACCGCAGGGACGGGATCAGTCGGCTGCAACACGGTCCACGGTCCGGCAACATCCATCTGGTGTCACCGGATTCCGATAGCGTCGGGCCAACAGCCGAGTTTGCAGAAGCGTGGCAGCATATCGAGGACGCCAAGCGAACAAGGAGCGAACTCGCACAAATATGGACCGAACTGTGCGGCTCGGAAGCGTTTTCCAGCTATACCAGTCTCCGTGACGACCGCAGCGGCGGATCAATCTGGGTCGAGGTGTCTTGGCCTAGTGAACTCCGGCGGCGTGCAGAAGCTAGCGCATTGCAGTTCGGGCAGAGCATTATAGGCGCGTTTAGTAGCGCATTGCATCGAGTCGCAGAGCTTACATCCGGAGTGATCATTTCCCTCCGGATGGAGGACTACCGAATGCCTATACTTCAGAGTGCAGCCGAGTTTGAGCGGCATTCGCGGCGTAATTTTCAAGGAGTCAGGCCGGACCATGTTGAGATGGTGAGGTTTTTCCAGCCGTTCACTCGCGCTGAGGCGCCTGGAGAATTCTCACAAGAGATCGCACGATCGATGACACAATTGGGCGGCCTTATTGGAGTGGAAGAAGTTGAGCCAGGTTCAGCGAATCGTGTTGCAGTCTGGATGCACTCTGCGTCGCCTGAGGTGCGTACGGACCCGCCAAGATCGATACAAGACATCTCATGGGAACAGGATTGCTATCTAAGGGACGCTGTGGAGCTAGCAAGGTTTGCGATCGTTGATGCGGAGCCTGACGATCAGATAACAACCAACCCGAACGTTGCGTTCGACCTGGCCTTGGATGTGTCTCCCGAGCCGGTCAATCCTGATGACAATTTCGCCAGCAGATCAGCCCTGCTCGTGGCGTTGGCATCGGAATTCATTCGAGGCTGCGAGCGGTCCGTAGGGCTCCGAGCGCCCCTAGATGAAGGTGCGCGCGATCAATTCACAATCCAGCTCGATGATTCGGAGCCAACCTGGGCGCCGCTCGAAATTCCTGACAGCATATTGCGGGACCAAGTGCAAGAGGCTATGGCAGGATCGGACATTGGTCTTGCAGTTTACAGGGACGACGACGGCAACATGATGCTGCTTGTCAAGGGCGCTGGCGGGTCTGAGATCTTTGGTCGCACTGTTGCTCCGGCGTCCGGACTCGATCTGACTCGTGGGCGGGGTGAGGCGGCGGAGGATGCGACGCTGAAGTCGGCCGAGATCTGGGGCCTTCCGGATTTTGTCCTCTATCCGGAAAAGGTTTCGGAGGCATCGAGGAATCGTGAGATTGGAGACGGCACGATCGTTGTAGGGCAACGAGGCCTTGCTATTCAGGTCAAATCGCGAGATGCGCCGGGCGCCGACCCTGATCGTGAGCGCACTTGGATCAAGAAGAGGGTGGCTAAAGCGGCGCGCCAAGCGTCCGGAACTATTCGCACGATCACGAGAGTCGGGGCGTCTCTGAAGAATGGCCGCGGCCGCTCCATCTCGCTGGCTGGTGAGTCAATTGACTGGACGAGAGTTGTTGTTATAGATCACGACTCGCCTCCCAATGGAGTCACTCCTGAGTTCGACTCTGTCGATCCTCCCGTTGTAGCGATACTCCGCCGAGATTGGGACTTTCTGTTCGATCAGCTGCGTTCAGTCTCAGCCGTTACCGACTATCTCCATCGAGTCGCTCGGGAGGAGGCATGCGAGCTGGGTGACGAGCCCGTTCGATATTTCGAGCTGGCTGACGCCGACGAACTCTCAACTGGCGGAGCCAGTCCAGAATGGATGGATGGGCTAGAAGGTCAGCACTTCTCTCATCCGCTTCTACCGAAAGCCCCGGTTTCGAGCGCGGACGAGGCGGGCCACGCCATCTTCAGGGTTCTGCTCGACGACATAGCCCTAAGTCAATTCGGAGGGGCTGAAGAAGACCGGCTTCGCATCCTGAGCCTGATTGATCGCTTCAGCGTGGGCTACCGGTCCGAGCTGGGTCGGCTACTGATGGCTCACCTAGAAGATGCTTCCAGCGCTGAATCGGGAACGACACTCTGGAAGTTTCGGTGGGTTGTCCAGGACGGTGGATTGCTACAGCTCGGATTTGGCGCATGCTCCGAGTTTACGGACCTCCACCGCGAAGCGTTTAGACAGCGCACCATCGTCAGGCATCATGATTTTGTCGAAGCGGGCAACGTAGCGAAGAGCGAAAAATGGACCGTTGCGTTAATATTGACACCTCGCCGGAATGACGGGCGCCGGTGGGATACAACTCTATTTGCAATGAACGGGTCGACGGGTATGTCAGAAGAGGATCTCGCCCCAATGCGCGCACTTTGGAGTCGAGAAGCAAACTGATATGCCCTCGCCGGGCGGGCAGATCAACAGGATGGCGGCCCGTGCCATCCCGCCGACCTCCCGGAGGGCTACCGCACGGACGCCCGTGGGCGGAGCGGGCGTAGGTCAGCCGGCGGTGGCGTCGAGGGCCGCCCACGGACGCCCGCGCGGTCGGCTTGCAGCAGGTCGACGGGATGGCACTCGGAGCGCAGGTGGCGACTGCTGCTGTACAGCAGCGAAGTACAGCAACCGTGCCGTCCGTGCCCGACCGTAGCCGAACGACAGCGGCTGCTCAGGGCCGTGATCGACCGTTGGTGACCGGCGGGCTGCACTGTTCCTTGGCGGAGGGCACGGTGGGAACGGTTCGCGGCGCCGCAGACACCCGAGCGCGCCATTTACGATGTTGCGGCCGGCAGTCCTACTGGAAGCCGTCCTTTGGCGGTCAACATCTTTCCAGTGCCCAGTTCGACCTGCACGACAACTGATGCGTTCTTGGTACCAAAGGTCGCCGCCGACGCGTACGCGCCTCTCTGGACCACCTCCATATCGAGGGCGAAAATGGCATTGGCACCTGCCGGCAGATCATGCGGCAGTTCTGGGCCGACGAACCCTCCAGCGAGGGGCGTGTACTTGATGCCGGAGGGCTCCTCTTTGACAGACCAGCGTTCAACCCGGAGGGGCGCCCGTCCGTGATTCACGACCTTGACCGCTAAGGCTGGCGTAGGCTTCATACCCTGCTCTGCTAGGTGCCTGATGTTGCTTGCGCCTCCCTTAGAGGGTGGCCACGTGACTAGTCCTGTTCCATTGCCGGTGATCGCGCCCACCAGCAGGAGCACTCGGGGGCGGCTGCCCGTGAGCAAGAACTGCACGACGTTCCAGGTCAGAGCCGCGACCGCCACCACAAGGCTGATCAGGGCGAGAACGAACGCCGCGGTAGGCATCGCTGATGTTGTCGACGGCACGTGCCAGAGCGTAGTGACGGGGTCCGACAGTTCTGGACGACCAGGGCATGCCCCGCCCGGCGGCAGGTCTGCAAGAGGTGCAAGGTCGGGGGCTGGTGCGATTCCTAGGTTGGGGGCGTGGTGCGCCACCTCGACGATCCCCGAGCGGGCTATCACTCCACGCTGTCCGCGCTCCCGACATAGTTCAGCTTCACGGTCCAAGCCTGGCCGATGTAGATCTTGCCGTTCGGGTAGGTGGTTTCGGTAGACGACCATCTTCAGGGCATCTCGGCCGAGTGGTGCCGACGTCGTCAGCGAGCCTGGGCGCGGAGCATTTCCGGAGCGGGCCTGATGGGCCCGGCCGACGCCAGCTGACACTAGATGTCAGGAAACCGCAGATCAGACGACACGAGCTGACACCAGCCGGCCGCGGCTAAGACGCTGCATCCGCGTTCACACCGAAGAGGTCACTGGTTCGATCCCAGTATCGCCCACGCAGGTCAGAGGCCCTGTCCGAGATCATCGGACAGGGCCTCTGGCGTTGTGCGTGACTATCTGAGTGACTATGTCCCTGCGGTCGGGAAGATGAGGTCCATGGCCGTCGCCCCGTTCTCGACCACCGGACGGATCTGTTTGCGGTAGATCAGCTCGGTGACTGAGGTCCCGCTGTGACCGACGAGGCGTGAGATCTGTTCGATGGGCATGCCGCCGTCGGAGAGCAGCGACACGAAGCTGTGCCGTAGCTCTCGCGGCGTCCAGTCCTTGGCGGGGAGCTTGGCCGCTGTGGTGGTGGGCGTCATCGCCTGCGGTCCTCCTCCTCCGCCGACGCGCCCGGAATCTCGATATCGCAGTGCTGGCGACAGCGGCGCAGTGGTCGGGCTGAAGGGCGGCGGAGTGGAGCGGCTGACCCACGACTGGCTCAGCCAGCTGGGTGTCCCCTCGACTGGCTGTGCCTGCGTGAACCCTTGTCGTTCGGTGCCGCCGATCGGTGGTCGGAGGGGGCCGGGAGTCGGAGGATGGCGCGATGGCGCAGGACACGCTGGGCGTGGCCTTCGAGGTAGCCCGGATTGCGG
>NZ_JAAXLA010000067.1 GCF_012911935.1 Pseudonocardia acidicola
CGCCCGCTCCGCCCCCGCCCGCTCCGCCCCCGCTGCGCGCTCTGCGTTGTCACGAACGACACTCTCGTTCAAACCTATTGAGCGAAAGTGCCGTTCGTGACAAACCCGGGCGTGACAAACCCGGGGCGTGGCAAACCCGGGGCGTGACGAACCGGGCGCGGCAAACCGGGGCGTGCGCGGGGGTCAGAGCGCGGGGAGGATCTTGCCGCGGACCTCGCCCAGGGAGAGGCGGCCGCCGCCCCGGGCCGGGGCCGTCGCGGTGATCGTCACCTCGTCGCCGTCGAGCAGGTAGGTGCGCGACGAGCCGTCGGCCAGCAGCACCGGCTCGCGGCCGCCCCAGGACAGCTCCAGGAAGCAGCCCCGCTGCTCACGGCGCGCGCCGGAGACGGTGCCCGAGCCGAGCAGGTCTCCGGGCCGCAGCGGCGCGCCATTCGAGGTCAGGTGCGCGACGAGCTGCGCCGGCGTCCAGTACAGATCCGCGGCCGGCGGGGTCGAGATCAGCTCACCGTTCAGCCGGATCTCCATCGTCAGGTCCAGCCCGCGGTCGGTGGGCCCGAGCAGGTAGGGCAGCGGTTGCGGGTCGCGTGGCGGCGGGTCCACCCAGGCCGCCGCGAGCTCGTCGAGCGGAGTCACCCAGGCCGAGATCGACGTCGCGAACGACTTGCCGAGTAACGGGCCCAGCGGCCGGGTCTCCCACGCCTGGATGTCGCGGGCGGACCAGTCGTTGAGCAGCACCACACCGAAGACGTGGTCGAGCGCGCCGTCCAGCGGCACCGGGTGGCCGGGCGCCTCGCTCGCACCGCCGAGCACGTAGCCCACCTCCGCCTCGACGTCGAGGCTGCGGCACGGCCCGGCGTCGCCCGGGCCGCGCTGCCCGGACGGCCGGATGACCGGGGTGCCGCTCACTACGACCGTCCCGGCCCGGCCGTGGTAGCCCACCGGCAGGTGCTTCCAGTTCGGAGCGAGCGGTTCGCCGTCCGGGCGGAAGATCCGGCCCGCGTTCACCGCATGCTGCTCGCAGGCGAAGAAGTCGACGTAGTCGGCCACCGTGAACGGCAGCACCGGCACGACACCCGACGCGGGCAGCAGGTGCGCCGAGATCCGCTCCGGGTCCGACAGCTGTTCGGACAGCCAGCCGAACACCTCGCGCCACGCCGGGCGCCCCGCGGCGAGCAGCCCGTCCAGGCTGCGCTGTTGCAGTAGCGCGGGGTGCGGGCCGCCCGCGGCGGCCGCCAACGCTCCGACGTCGAGCACCGCGTCGCCGACCGGGGCGGCGATCCGGGCCGGGCCGGGTCGCCCTGCCCCGGCGACCACGCCGAGTGCGGTTCCGACCGGGGGCGCAGCGGGGATACCGGCCGTGCGACCGGCAGCGGCTATCTCGGACATGCCCGAACCGTAGTGGCGCCCGCCCGGCGGGCGAAGCCGTACGACTACTTGCGGGTGACCGACTCCAGATACTGCGCGGTCCAGCCGTCGGTGGCCCGCCGGCTCCACAGCAGGAGAGCGGCGTCGTCGTCGTCGGCGTAGCGGGCGGTCCGCTCCAGGGCCTCGCGGCGCAGCTGGGTCTTGGTGGCCCCGAAGGTGTCGGCCGGCACGTCCGCGGCCAGCCCGCGGGCCGTCTCGATCGCCTGCGCCAGCAGCTCGTCCGGCCCGACGACGTGGTCGACAAGCCCGATGGCCCGGGCGTCGGCGGGCGAGTAGGTCTGCGCACCGAGGATCAACCGGCGGTAGGCGACCTCCCCGACCGTGTACCGCATGACCTCCAGCGCGATCCGCGGGAACGGCACCCCGACCTTGATCTCGGGGACCCCGATGCGGCCCTTGCCGTCGGCCATCAGGGTCACGTCCGCGGTGGCGGCGAGCACGCAGCCGCCGGCGATGGCGTGCCCGTTGACGGCAGCGACCACCGGCTTGGCCAGCTCGAAGGCCGCCGTGAACGACTCGGCCAGGGCGGGCAGGAACCGCTGCACGTAGTCGGGGCCGCCGTCGAGGTAGCGACGCAGGTCCACACCGGCCGAGAACGACGACCCGGAGCCGGTGATCACCACCGCGCGCGCCGGGTCGGCCACGAGCTTGCGGAACTGCTCCGTGATCGCCTGGCACAGTTCGACGTCCATGGCGTTGACCGGTCCGTGGGCCAGCCGCAGCACGGCGATCTCACCGTCGGTCCCGACATCCTCGCGCTCGATCATGCCGGGAAACCTACTGGAGCCGAGCGGCGCCGGGCGACCGGCAGGCGGCTCCGCTCAGCCCGTATCGGCCACGGTCTCCACATAGCGCGCAACCCACCCGTCGACCTGGTGCTCGACCCACAGCCGCTGTGCGATGAGGTCCTCGTCGCGGCTGTACCGGTCGATGCGTTCGACGGCGTCACGGTGCAACTGGCCCTTGGTGACGTTGAAGGTGTCCGACGGGATCTCCTCAGCCAGTCGGGTGGCATCGGCGACCGCGCGCGAGAGCAGCTCGTCGGCGCTGACCACGTCGTCGACGAGCCCGAGGCTCTGCGCGACCTTCGGCGAGTGGATCTCGCCGCCGAGCACCAGCTTCGTGGCGATCACATCGCCCACGGCGAAGCGCAGCACCTCCAGCGGGACCCGCGGGATCACCAGCCCGGCCCGGAGCGCGCGGACCCCGATGCGGCCGTCACCGTCGGCCATCAGCCGCCGGTCCGCACAGCAGGCCAGCATGCATCCCCCCGTGATGGCGTTCCCGTTCACGGCCGCGACGACCGGCAGCGGACACGTGAACACCGCCTCGAACGCCCGGTTCAGCAGCGGCAGGAAGTTGTGCACGTAGTGCTGGCCGCCGCCGAGGTAGCGGCCGAGGTCGACGCCGGCGGAGAACACGCCGCCGGAGCCGGTGATGACAGCCGCCCGGGACGACCCTCCCGGCAGCTCCCGGAACTGCCTCAAGAGCTCCTCGAGCAGTTCGACGTCCATGGCGTTGTCCGACTCGCGGGCCAGCCGGATGACGGCGACCGCGCCCTGGTCCTCGCGCTCAATCACGCAGCAGTCGATACCCATTCGGAGAGGCTCGAACCCGACGTGCCTCGTCGCCCGTCACATGAAAAGCTGCTAATGGAAGAGCGCCACGCTGTCGCCGAGATTCCTGGAGTGGGGAGCCATGCCGCAGAAGGTCCGCGGAGTCGTCGCGCACAAGAAGGGCGAGCCGGTCTCCGTCGAAACGATCATCGTGCCGGACCCCGGCCCCGGGGAGGCCGTGGTCGAGGTGCAGGCCTGCGGGGTCTGCCACACCGACCTGCACTACCGCGAGGGCGGGATCAACGACGAGTTCCCGTTCCTGCTCGGGCACGAGGCCGCGGGGATCGTCGAGGCCGTCGGTGAGGGCGTCACCGACGTCGGACCCGGCGACTACGTGATCCTGAACTGGCGCGCGGTGTGCGGTCAGTGCCGGGCCTGCAAGAAGGGCAAGCCCTGGTACTGCTTCAACACCCACAACGCCGCCCAGAAGATGACGCTGGAGGACGGCACCGAGCTGACCCCGGCGCTGGGCATCGGCGCCTTCGCCGAGAAGACCCTCGTGCACTCGGGGCAGTGCACCAAGGTGAACCCGGCGGCCCGGCCGCAGGCCGCGGGCCTGCTCGGCTGCGGCGTGATGGCCGGCCTGGGTGCGGCGGTCAACACCGGCCAGGTCGGCCGCGGCGACTCGATCGCCGTGATCGGCTGCGGCGGTGTGGGTGACGCCGCCATCGCCGGTGCCACGCTGGCCGGGGCGACGACGATCATCGCCGTCGACATGGACCCGAAGAAGCTGGAGTGGGCCAAGGAGTTCGGCGCCACCCACACGATCAACGCCCGCGAGGCCGACGTGGTCGAGGGCATTCGCGAGCTGACCGGCGGGCACGGCGCCGACGTCGTCGTCGACGCGGTCGGACGCCCGGAGACCTTCCGGCAGGCCTTCGACGCCCGCGACCTGGCCGGCACCGCGGTTCTCGTCGGCGTGCCGACCCCGGACATGACCTTCGAGGTGCCGCTGATCGAGATCTTCGGCCACGGCGGCGCGACCAAGTCGTCCTGGTACGGCGACTGCCTGCCCTCCCGCGACTTCCCGGCGCTCATCAACCTGTACCTGCAGGGCCGGCTGCCGCTGGACAAGTTCGTGTCCGAGGAGATCGCGCTCGACGCGGTGGAGGAGGCGTTCCACCGCATGGAGCGCGGCGAGGTACTGCGTTCGGTGGTGGTCCTGTGAGCCCTGTCGACCACGTCGTCACGTCCGGGACGTTCTCCCTCGACGGGGGCACCTGGGATGTCGACAACAACGTGTGGATCGTCGGTGACGACAAGGAGGTCATCGTCATCGACGCCGCGCACGACGCCGACAAGATCGCCGCGGCGGTCGGCGACCGCCGGGTGGTCGCCGTGGTGTGCACGCACGCCCACGACGACCACGTCAACCAGGCCCCGGCGCTGGCCGACCGGTTCGGCGCGCCGATCCTGCTCAACCCGGCCGAGGCGCCGCTGTGGGAGATGACGCACCCCGACCGAGCCCCGGACCGCGAACTGCACGACGGTGACGTGCTGGCGGCGGGCGGAATCGACCTGCGCGTGCTGCAGACCCCGGGGCACTCTCCCGGATCGTCATGCCTGTACGCGCCCGAGCTCGGCACCGTGTTCACCGGCGACACGCTGTTCAACGGCGGGCCGGGTGCCACCGGGCGGTCGTTCTCCAGCTTCGACACGATCATCGACTCGATCCGGGAGAAGCTGCTCACGCTGCCCGGCGACACCGTGGTGCGCACCGGACACGGCGACCCGACGACCATCGGCGCCGAACTGCCGCACCTCGAGGAGTGGATCTCCCGGGGCCACTAGTGGCTCGTGCGCGGAAATCGTCGCCCCGGCGACGATTTCCGCGCACAGGCGGCGCAGCCGCCAACCAACAGCAGCGCTGACATCGCGAACGCCGCCCGGAACCCGAACGGTTCGGCGATCGCGCCCAGGCCGACCGCGCCGGCCCCGGTGCCGGCGTCGTAGGCGATGTTCCACACCGCGCTCGCGGTGCCGTAGCGGGCCGGCCCGGCCGCGCCGAACAGGGCCACCAGCGAGTCGTTCTGCACCAGCCCGAACCCGATCCCGACGATCGCCGCGCCGAGCGCCACCGCTCCCCCGGCGACCGCTCCGGGCGCGGCGAGCAGCTCGGCCAGCATCCCGGTCGCGGCGAGCGCCATCCCCGGTATCAACAGCCGTCCGGCCATCCCCCGGCGGTCGACCAGTTGTCCTGCGACCCACCGGCCGAGCATCGCCCCGGCGGCGGTGCCGAACAACGCGACCGGGACCACCACGCCGGGGGCCGCGGCGGCCAGCGGCAGGAACGTGATCAACCCGCCCTGCGCCGTCGCGCACAGCAGCATCCCCAGCACCGGGGCGACGGCGCCTCGCCACAGCGGCGCGTGGGCCGGCGCCGCAGCGGCCTCCGGCGGTGGCGGCGGCGCCCCCGCGGGCATCCGGATCAGCGGCACGAGCAGCATCCCCACGAGCGGCGACGCCCCCGCGACGAACACCGCGGTGAAGCCGACCCGTTCCACCACCGCGACCCCGGCCGGCAGCAGCGCCAGCTGCGGGGCGCCCACGGCGAACCCGTAGAGCGCCGCGGCCCGGCCGTGCTCCGCGGGTCGCACGAGTTCGGCGACCAGGGCGCTGCCCGCCACCGTCAGCAGCCCGAACCCCACGCCGCGCACCGCCGACACCGCGAGCACCGGGCCGAGCCCGGCCGACAACGCGAGGAACGGCGACGGCGCCCCGAGCAGCAGCATCAGCACGCCGGTGGTGGCCCCGGCCCCGAATGCACCGGAGCCACCGCGGGCCACCCACAACGGCACCACCGGCAGCAGCAGCGCGTAACCACCGAAGCCGAACAGGCTCGCGGCGAGCATCAGCCGGAACGAGGCGCTACCCGTCCCCGTGCTCACCCCCGGGGGCGCCACACCCGGTTCTCGGTCACGATCGCAGTCACCAGATCGGCCGAGGTCACGTCGAAGGCCGGGTTCCAGGCCGCGGTGTCCGGCGGGGTGAACCGGGTGCCGCCGATCACGAGGACCTCCTCGGCCGCGCGCTCCTCGATCTCGATCGCCGCGCCGTCGGGGGTGCCGGGGTCCACTGTCGACTCCGGCGCCGCCACCACGAACGGGATACCGGCCCGGGCGGCGGCCAGCGCCAGCGGATAGGTGCCGATCTTGTTGGCGACGTCGCCGTTGGCCGCGATCCGGTCTGCGCCGACGACGACGGCGTCCACCAGCCCGCGGGCGATGATCGACGGCCCGGCGCCGTCCACGACCACCCGGTGCGGGACGCCGAGCTCGGCCAGCTCGACCGCGGTGATCCGGGAGCCCTGCAGCAGTGGCCGCGTCTCGTCGGCGACGACGTACTCGACGCGGCCCTGCTCGTGCAGCGAGCGGACCACCCCGAGCGCGGTGCCCCAGTCGACGCAGGCCAGCGCGCCGGCGTTGCAGTGCGTGTGCAGCCGCAGCGGGCCGGGCCCCAGCAGCTCGCCGAGCAGGGCGGCGCCGCGGCGGCCGATCGCGTGGCAGGCGGCGACGTCCTCGGCGAGCATCTCGCGGGCGGCGGCCAGCACGGCCTCCGGGCCGCTGCCGGCGGCCGCCAGCGCCCGGCGCACCCCGACCGCGAGATTCACCGCGGTCGGCCGGGCCTCGGCCAGCTTCGCCGCCGCGGCGGCGAGCTCGTACCCGGCCAGGGTCCGGGCGGCGAGCGCCACCCCGAGCGCCCCGGCCGCGCCCAGCGCGGGGGCACCGCGGACGGCGAGGCGGCGGATCGCGTCGATGAGCTCCTCGACCGTTCCCACGGTGACCACGTGCAGATCGGGCAGCGCGGTCTGGTCGACGAGCGCGATGCGGCCGTCCACCCATTGGATCGTCGGCGGCAGCACGCCCCCAGCCTAGGCTGGCCGGGGTGCGCGGCCGTTACCCCGATACGGACTTCCCTGCCGACCCCTACCCCGGCACCGTGCCCCCCACGTCGTTCGTGCACCTCGACCGCGCCGGGCACGCCCTCGAACCCGACCCGGGCGCGCACGCCGGCTGGACCGTCGACGGCCAGGATCTCGACGGCTGGCTGGCTGCCCGCGATGCGGCCCCGCTGGCGGCGCGCGTCCCGGTGCTGGCCTACGGCTCCAACCGCAACCCCAGCAAGATCACATGGCTGCGCGCGACGCTGGGGTTGTCCGGGCCCGTCGTGGTGCTGCGGGCCCGCACCGACGGCGTCGCCGCGGTCTGGGCGCACGGCCTACGCGTGCGCGACCGGCAGCGGCCCGCGGTGCTCGCCGCAGCTCCCGGCGCGATCGAGGAGCACGCGGTGTGGCTGGCCACACCCGGACAGGTCGCCGTGCTCGACGTCTGTGAGGGCCGCGGTGGGCGCTACCGGCTGGCCCGGCTGCACAGCGGCACCGTGCGGACCGAGGACGGGGCGCTGGTCGAGGATCCGTGGTGCTATCTCGGGAACGCCGCGATCCGCCGGCCGCTGCTCGTGGACGGCGTGCCGGTCCGTTGCGCGGACCTCCCCCAGGCCGCGGCCCGCGACCTGACCGGCGGCCCGGCGCGGGGCGACGGCCTGCACGCCACGACGGTCGACGGCGCACCGCACCCGGACACCTGGCCGGCACGGATCTTCGTGTACGGGCTGCTGCAGCCCGGGCAGCCGTCCTGGCGGTTGGTCGCACCGCACGCCGCCGGGACGCCGCAGCCCGCCGTCGTCGCCGGGACGGTGTTCGACACCGGCCGCGGCCACCCGGCGTTGTGCCCGGGGGGCGGCCCGGGGGCACCGGGCTGGGTGGTGCCGGTGCACGAGCCGGCCGCGCTGCTCCCCCGGCTCGACGCCTACGAGGGGGCCGCCTACCGACGGATCCGGGTCACCGTGACCGACGGCACGGTGTGCTGGGCTTATGCCTGGACAGCCCCGGTGCGGGACCTGCGGCCGCTGCCGGCGGGCTGGCCGCGCTGAGCCGTTCGCTCTGCGGGGACCCCCCGATGCGTCTAGCGTGGCGCCCCACATTGACTCGGGGGTCACGAGGTAATGACTGTGGCAAAAGAGAAGACCGTTGACGAACCGGACGAACGCACGGTGCGGCGTGCCGTTGCGGGCGCCGCGATGGGCAACGCGATCGAGTGGTTCGACTACGCGATCTACGGCTATCTGGCCGCGAGCGTCGCGCTGAACTTCTTCCCGGACGCCAGCCCCACCGCGCAGCAGATGCTCGTCTTCGCCGGCGTCGCCATCCCGTTCATCCTCCGCCCGCTGGGCGGCATCATCCTGGGCCCTCTGGGCGACCGGTTCGGCAGACGCCAGGTCCTCGCCGTGACGATCGTGCTGATGTCGGGCGCCACGTTCGTCATCGGTCTCATCCCGAGCTTCAACGCCATCGGGCTGGCAGCGCCGATCCTGCTGCTCACCGCTCGCCTCGTGCAGGGCTTCTCCACCGGGGGCGAGTACGGCGGCGCGGCCACGTTCATCGCGGAGTACGCGCCCGACAAGCGTCGCGGCTTCTTCGGCAGCTTCCTGGAGTTCGGCACGCTCACCGGCACCGTGCTGGGTGCGTCGCTGGCCACGGCCGTGCAACTGGGCCTGTCCCCGGAGCAGCTCAACAGCTGGGGCTGGCGGATCCCGTTCCTCATCGCCGGCCCGCTGGGCCTGGTCGGGTTCTACCTGCGGTCCAAGCTGGAGGACACCCCTGCGTTCCGGGCCGCCGAGCAGGAGAACTCCACCACCGGCACGCCGTTCACAGAGGTCATGCGCAACGTGTGGCCGCAGATCCTGAACCTCATCGGCTTCGTCATGCTGCTCAACGTCGCGAACTACACCCTGCTGGTGTACATGCCGACCTACCTCACCCAGGTCCTCGGCATCGACGAGACCGAGTCGCTGCTCGTGCTGATCGGGGTCATGCTGGTGATGCTGCTCATCATCACGCCGATCGGCGCCCTGTCCGACCGGATCGGCCGCAAGCCGCTGCTGCTGGGCTCGGCCGTCGGCACGCTGGTGCTCGCCTGTCCGGCGTTCCTGCTGATCGGCCTCAAGAGCTGGTTGCCGGTGACGCTGGGCATCGCGATCCTCGGCCTGGGGCTCGTCGCGATGCTGGGGACCATCGGCTCGGCGCTGCCCGCGATGTTCCCGACGCGCAACCGGTACGGCGGCTTCTCGATCGGCTACGCCACGTCCACCGCCGCGTTCGGCGGCACCGCACCGCTGATCAACACCGCGCTGATCAGCGCCACCGGGAACGACCTCATGCCGGCGTTCTACCTGATGCTGGCGGCCGCGGTGGCGATCGTCCCGCTGATCCTGATGCCCGAGACGTCGAGGATCTCGATCGCGCACCCCACCCGGATCCCCGGCACGGACAAGTACGTCGACGCCGAGGTTCCCGCCTCCGCGTAGGAGCCTGATGCCGTCGAGCTGTGCGCCGACGCCGTCCAGCGGCGGCTCTGCACGGTCGACACCTGTTACCGGAGAACTGCGCGCGCACCACGAAACGCTCGGCGGGGATCGCGGCCGGGGCCCGTGCTGCCCGTCCTGCCGGCGGAGTTACGCGACAAACCCGGCAGCGCCCCGACCGACCTGGGGTCCGCCCACCGAGGGCTCAGGAGCCGGCGCCGGGGTGGCGGGCCAGGGGCGGGACGGCCATCCAGGACGGGAGCGAGATGCGGTAGAGGCGGGCGGCGTTGCCCCCGAGGATGGCCTGTCTGGTGGCGTGGTCGATCTCCGGGAACTCCCCGCGCAGCACCTCCGGGTACCGGAACGTCACGAACTCCTCGACCAGCCGGTCCGGGCGCACGAGCGGGTAGCCACTGCCGAACAGCAGCCGGTGCCCGCCGAACGCCTCGAGCAGGCTGCCGAGGGCACGGGCGGCCTCGAGCGGGCGGACCCGCAGGCCGGCCAGCAGATCGGTGAGCAACACGTGGACGTTGGGCAGCCGCGCGAGCCGGTACAGCTGGGCCGTCGGCAGGCACCCCGCCCCGAGGACGAACTGGACGCGCGGCAGCGCCCGGGCGAGCTCGCGCAGCTCGGCGGGATCGAAGCCGGTGCGGGCGGCGGAGCGGGCCGCGCGGGCGCGGACCGGTAGCGCCGAGCCCGCGCGCACCGGGTGGGCCCACTGCGGCCACCGCGGACCGGTGGCCATGGCGGCGCCGCCCGCCGGCGGAGGGGTGGCCCAGTCGGGGCAGCCCGGCCCGCGTGGCGCCGACGGCCCGACCCCCAGGTGCGCCACGGTGGCTCCCGACTGCTCGCAGCGGGCCAGCACCCGGCGCAGCCAGGCCTCGCCGAGGCCCAGCCAGCCGCCGGGACGCCGGGTCGGGGCCAGGTGCAGCCCGCGCAGGTCACCGTTGCGGACCCGGGCGGCGAGCCCGCGCGCCCCGGCCGAGCCGAGGCCGGGGTCGAGCTCGCCGGTGAGCACGAACCGTCCGGGTAGCTGCTCGGCGAGCTCGGCGTGCCAGGCCGTCGGGCTGAAGCCGAGCACGAACAGGTCGTCGAGCGAGACCGGCTGCAGGACCGCGCGGTCGACGCACCCGTCCAGGACGTCCGCGCTCAGTCCCGCCTCGGTGACGCGGGCGAACTCGTCCGCGGGCAACGGGCGGGGCACCCGGTCGAGCAGCCGGTGCCGCCGGTACAGCTCGGCCACGAACGCCTCGCCGGATGGCCCCGCCTGGTTGTGCGGGCTGCCGTCCCAGGCGTGCACCTGGGCGTCGACCACGACGTAGCGCTCGGAGGCGATCCCGAACATGCCGGCCTCCCCACCCGTGCTGATCGTGCCCACGGCTCGGCCCGGACGGGCCGACCTTCCCATCCGCGGGCGCCTCGCGGCCCTGCCCGAACGGACGGGTTGCGGGTGCAACTACCCCACCGACGGCCCGAGCCCCAGCGACTGCGGGGTGCTCGAGTCCGGCGAGGGCTGCGGAATCCCCTCGTCCAGCGATCCGAACTCGGTCATCAGCGCCTTGTTCCACGGCGTCTGTTCCTCGGCCACCAGCGAGTTGGTGGTCAGCACCAGCCCGGCCACCGAGGCACCGTTCTGCAGGGCGGAGCGCACGACCCGCAGCGGGTCGATGATTCCCAGCTCCACCATGTTCCCGTAGCGGCCCTCGAGCGCGTCGAACCCTTCGTCGACGCCCAGTTCGGCGACCTGCTTGACGACGTCGTTGCCGTCGTAGCCGGCGTTGGACGCGATGAGGTGCACGGGTTCGGTGAGCGCCGCGCGGACGATCTCGACGCCGATCCGGTAGTCGCCCTCGACATCGAGCTTGTCGAGCGCCGGCTCGGCGTGCAGCAGGGCCGCGCCACCACCGGCCACGATGCCCTCGGCCATCGCAGCCCGGGTGGCCTGCAGCGAGTCCTCGACCCGGTGCCGGATCTCCTTGAGCTCCGCGTTCGTCGGCGCGCCGACCCTGATGATCGCGGCCTTGCCGGACAGCCGGGCGATCCGCTCGGACAGGAAGTCCTCGTCGGTGCCGATGCTGGCCCGCTCCAGTTCGGCGTGCAACTGCGCGAGCCGCAGGTCGACGGTCTCCCGCGACCCGGCACCGCCGATGATCGTGGTGTGGTCGCTGGTCACCCGGACCTGCGCGGCCCGGCCGAGATGCTCCAGCGTGACCTGCTCCAGCGAGATCGCCGACGCCTTGCTCAGCACCGTGGCGCCGGTCAGCGCCGCCACGTCTTCCAGCAGGTGCACCCGCTTCTCACCGAACCCGGGGGCCTTGATCGCGACGGCCTGGAAGGTCCGGTTGACGTGGTTGTGCACCAGCATCTGCAACGCGGTGCCCTCGACCGTCTCGGCCACGATCACCAGCGGCCGCGGGGCGCGCATGATCTTGTCCAGCATCGGCATCAGCGACTGAACGTTCTTGATCTTCTCGGTGCACAGCAGGATGTACGGGTCGTCCAGGATCGCCTCGAGCCGGCCCGGGTCGGTGACCATGTACGGCGAGACGTAGCCGTTGTCGAACTCGAAGTCCTCGACGAAGTTGACCGAGAAGCCCAACAGCGGCGAGTCCTCCACCGTCACCACACCGTTGTCGCCGACGGTGTACAGAGCGCGAGCGACCACCCGGCCGATCGCCTCGTCGTCGTTGGCCGAGATCGCGGCGACTCGGGCGTAGGACTCCTCGCTGTCCACCGGGTGCGCGACCCGGGACAGGCGCTCGACGAGCGTGCCCACGGCGAGATCGATACCGCGCTTGACCAGCACCGGGTTGCCACCGGATGCGATCGCCTTCATGCCCTCACGGACGATGGCCTGCGCGATGACCGTCGCGGTGGTGGTGCCGTCACCGACGATGTCGTTGGTCTTGATCGCGGCTTCCTTGACCAGCTGCGCGCCCATGTTCTCGAACGGGTCCCGCAGGTGGATCTCGCGCGCGATGGTGACGCCGTCGTTGGTGACCTCCGGCGAACCGGTGATCTTCTCCAGGATGACGTTGCGGCCCTTGGGCCCGAGGGTGGACTTCACCGCCTCCGCGAGCTGGTCGACGCCGGCCTGGAGCGCGTGACGGGCTTGCTCACCGAATCGAAGTTCCTTGGCCATGGGTCCTCCTGGAATTGCGTGGTCGTCTTCTCTGGTGCGCGGGGGTGAGAAACGAGGCGGGTCGCCGCCCGAATGCGATGTCTCGGGCGGCGACCCGGGGAGGTGTGGCTACGAAAGGGCCTTGAGGTCGAAACCGATGTACTCGGCCGCGTCCTCGGGATTCGCGAACATGATCGTCCGGTCGTCCTCGTGGATCATCCGGCCGTAGTGGGTGGACATGTTCTCCTCGAACTCGGCCGAGCTGAACCAGCCCTCCTCCTCACCGGCCGCCTCGTCGATCTCGGAGTAGATGACGTCCATCCGCCCCGTCGCGTCGACCCGGATCATCGACGGCAGGGGGGTGACCACGACGTTGTCCTTGGTCGACATCACCTCGGCGATGATCTCCCCCACCTGGTTGTTCATGAGGGTGAAGCCGCACTTGCCCGACGCGGTGTTGTCGGCCTTGAAGGGACTCTCGGCGGTGGTGAAAGTGGTCACTGCTTCAGCTCCTTCGGAGGTTCCAGACCCAGGTCGGTCACGATTGCGGCGAATCGGTGCTTGGCGCGGTCGAGGCTGTCTTCGAACCGCGGTGGCTTCGCGTCGGGCTGCGACCAGACCGGCTGCAGCGTGCGGGCCGCCTCGAGGCACTGCGGCACCCAGTTGGTCAGCCACCCCTGCATGAGCTGTTTGTTGTGGTCGGCGAACTCCTTGTCGTGGACCAGCGGCCCGAAGCAGGCCTGCGACCAGCGCAGGTCGCGCTGGGCGTAGTCGTACTCGCCGGCGCCCACGATCGTCGGGGTGACGAAGTCCCCGTTGCCCGCGGCGGCCTGCATGACGAGGTTGCTGCGGAACAGCTCGCCGAGCAGCGGCTCGAACACGAGGTTCGTGGCGAAGATCGACTCACCCCAGTCGTCCTCGACCGCGGTCAACGCCTCGGTGACCTTGCGAACGCCCTGCCACACCGGGTCGTTGTTCCAGGCGTCGAGGTGCGCGGCGCCGTCGAAGCCCGGGACCTCCTCGGTGAGGGTCAGGTTGTACAGCGCCAGGTCCTGCGCGAAGCGGATCTTGTGCGCGCTGTTCACCGCCATCGCGGTGTTGTGCATGTTCGTCGGGCCGGAGCGGTTGCACGCGGCGAACACGTACAGCCCGAGGATGTGCTCGACGTGCATCCAGGCGCCGACGTGGCGCTCCACGAAGTGGACCCAGTTCGTGGTCCACTGCTCGAACGCCTTGGCGTTGCGGGCGTTCTCGACGTTCTGGTTCACCTGCCGGACAACGTTGGCGTTGTACCGGTAGAGTGTCATCTCCCATTCTTCATTGGGATCGCGGAATTCGTGCCAGCCGTGCGCCGGCCATGAGAAGTCCTTCGGCAGGCCACCGGATCCGGGGCCCCGGACCGGCTCCGGCTTGTCGACGCCCCATGCCTTCAGCTTCGTCCAGTGCAGCGGGTATCCGGTCTCGCCGTTCGCGAAGCCGTAGATCCAGCCCTGCGACAGGTAGTGCCGCGGGTCGGGCTGCACCTCGACGGTGACGTCCTCGTAGTGCGTCTGCTTCCGCTTCGCCGGGTTGTAGTAGTTGAAGTGCCGGGCACCCGAACTGGAGTCGGGGAATTCCCGTGCGCCTGCTTCCGCGTCGGTGAAGACGGGTTTCGGGACGCTGCGTTCCGGACGTTCAGTGGTGGTCATGGGCCGTCCTCGCCTTCCGGTTCACCGGTAGTGGTGAACTTGTCGTAGAAGATGTTGTCCTCGCGCACTCCGAGTGCCGTCAGCATCGGGATCGCCGCGTCCACCATCGGCGGCGGTCCGCAGACATAGGCATCCATCCCTTTCAGGTCGGGTTCGCCGCGTTTGACCACCTCGGTGATCAATCCGGTCTCGCCCGTCCAGTCGTCCCCGCCAGCGGGTTCAGACAGCGCCGGTATGTAGCGGAAACCGGGCAACTGCTCCTCCAGTTCCCGCAGTTCCTTCTCGAAGCACAGGTCCCGCTGCGTCCGCGCCCCGTAGTAGAAGGTCGCCTTCCGCTCGACACCGCGGTCCGCCATCGAGCGCAGCAGACCCAGGATCGGGGCCATCCCGGCCCCGCCGCCGACGAAGATCAGGTCCGACGTCCGGCTCTCGCGAAGCGTGAAGGTGCCGAACGGGCCCTCCACATCCAGCCGGTCGCCGACCTGCAGTCGGTCGGCCAGGTGCCCGGAGAACAGACCGTCCGGGTAGATCTTGATGACGAACTCGAAGATCCCTTCCCGGCCGGGCACGTTGGCCATCGAGAACGACCTGCTCTCCTCGGTGCCGGGCACCGTGATGTCCAGGTACTGCCCGGGGAAGAACTTGATCTCCTCGGGCTCGACCAGGCGGAGCACGAGGTGCCGCATGTCGTGGGTGACCGCGTCGTTGGAGACCACCTCCGCGACGCCCTTCCGGAGCGGTAGCCCGGATCGGATGATCTCCTCGTCGTAGTTGAGGAGCTCGATCACCAGGTCCTCGTAGGCGTGCGCCCGGCAGAGCAGCGTCGAACCCTCCTCCCTCTCGTAATCGGGTAGCGCGAAAGTGGAGTACCTCTCGAGCTCGATGTCCTCGCCCTCGAGCACGAACGACTTGCAGGCCGCGCACTGGCCTTCCTTGCAGCCGTGCATCAACTGCACGCCATGCTCGGCGGCCGCCCGCAGGATCGTCTGATCCTCGTCGACCTCGATCTCGATGCCGACCGGCTCGAAACGCACTACGTGTTTGTCACCCATTGGGCATTGCCTCTCGGCTCGTCACCCCTGCCCTGACCTTGAAGAACGGAATGGATTTGAGCCCCGGCCTGGCAGGGGGAGGGCCGGAAGGCCGGCCCTCCCCCCTCGCCTGACCCGCGCTCAGGCGTTGGTGGGTGCCGGACGACCGGCCGGGCCCTGTCGGTTGTAGTCGGCGACGAAGGCGGCCCGCTCGTCGTCGCTCATCTGGTTGAACAGCACGTCGGGGCTCTGCAACGGCGGGCAGCGCCGCAGGTGGTCCAGCGTCCACATCTTCTTCGGGTCGAGGTTCAGATGCGGCTGCGCCGTCATCGTCTTGCCGTCTTCCCGGACGAAGCCCATGTCGGAGACCACGTCGGCCCAGTTCCAGCCGTGGTAGAGCGTCTCCCACTCGCGGTGACCGACCAGGCGGCCCATGTTCGGGGTCTCGCGGCCCTGATAGGTGGGCCGGAAGGCCTCGACATCGGTCCAGCGGCACACCTCGTGGCAGTACGTGCGGTGCACGCCGTCGACCTCGGCGGTGACCATGTCCTCGCGCACCAGGCACGGCACCATGCAGGTCCAGCAGCGGTTGGGGTACACGTAGTCGACGTCCTCGAACACGATCGGGTTGTGCCCGTTCGGGGTCGCGAGACGGTTGTAGTTCTCCCACCACTTGCCGTACTTGTCGTACCAGCCCGGGTACTTGTACTCGAACCACTCGAAGTCCTCGTCGGTCATCGAGTCGATACGCCAGTAGTTGGCGAGCCAACCGGTGGCGAAGAACTGCGCGACCTCGTGGACGTAGCCCTTCTCCCAGATCTGCTTCCACGCCTCTTCGATGAGGTCGTGCGGGATGACCAGGCCGTACTTCTCGAGCGGCACCAGGTAGCTGCGGTAGTAGTCGTCGTAGATCCAGCGACGCCACATCTCCGCGTAGGACTCGCGGTCCTTACGGCGGTCCTTCGTGCCGTACTCGATGAACGTGCCGATGGCCGCGTCCACCACGCGGTGGTTGTTCCACCACGCGTAGCGCAGGTCGCGCTCGAGCAGCTGGCGGTTGTCCTCGTCCGACAGCGCCATCAGCAGCGTGGCGTAGCCGTTGGAGATGTGCCGGGACTCGTCGGACTGCACCGAGTGGAACACCGTCGGCAGCAGGTAGTCGCCGTTGGCCGCGGCCTCGGCAGGCATGGCCACGAACAGGGTGTTCGTGAACGCCGTCTCGGCCACGATCGTCAGGTAGATACTCGCCGCGGTGATCGCGTCACCGGTGATGAACCCCTCGGCGAACTGCCGGCCGATCGTGCCGCAGTAGTCGCCGTGGAACCCGCGGAGGCTGTTGTTGAAGCCGGCCGGGTCGATGTAGTTGTGCATGTACAGGCGCTTGAGGTTCTGCTGGATCGTCGAGTGCCTGACCTCGTCGATCATCTGGATGGCCTGCCCGTTGTGCAGCTCCGGGTTCGGCACCGCGTGGAACAGCATCGGCATCGACCGGGCGGCCGAGATCTCGGGCAACGGGATGATCGACAGGAAGAGCTTCTGCCACTCCAGCCAGCGTTCCTGGACCTGCCGGAACATGTTCCCGCGAATCGCGCCGTCGGAGGCCCCGTAGACGCGGTGGTCCTTCTCCTCCTGCATCGGGAAGTAGGAGCGCAGGACCTGCTTGAGCGGGTCCTTCTTGGCGGCCTTACGGAAGGTGTAGTCGGTTCCGTACTTCATGTACGGCTCGTGGTACTGCGGCTCCCAGGCAAGTTCCTGGATCTTCTGGTGAGCCTTCGCCAGACTCTGCCGACTCACGTCAACTCCTCACGGTTGTGGTGGTCGGGGGCATCGCCCCGCGGCCCCGCGGGCTGCCGGAGTGGCGGGTGGTGGCCCGCCACGCCGACAGGGGTCGTGGTTTGGTCCCGTTGTCGGCCCTCCGTCGCCGTCTGCCTCGGGCGGGACGCGGGCGCCCTCGGCGGCGAAGTCGGACCCGAGGTGCACCGCGCCGGGGTTCGCGGGCCGCGGAGCAGCGCATCTCGTGCCCGGAATCACACCGCCCCGGCGCCTGACCTGCGGTCTCAATATGAGACGGTTAGCGGTTCGGCGGGCCCTATCGTTCATGGCGTCCGGCCGGTACCGTCCGGATCGATACCGGCTGCCGCGATAACGCGGACCACAGCTGCTCCGAGAAGGGCAACCGGTTGGTCCACACGAACCAGAGGGCGACGCACAACAAGGACCGGGAAGCGGCCCCTCGGCTACCGGAGAGTGTTCTCGGCCCGTCGAAGACGGCGGCCGCCGAACGAATCGCCCATGCGCGGACCAACTTCCTGGTCGACGAACCGGTGGAACCGGGCATCGTTCGGGCACCGATCCTCGCCTCGTGGACCCGCTCCCGGCAGTACGAGGTGCCTGCCGACCACCTCGACCTGCCCTTCGAGTCGGACTGCGACCCGGACTCGCCGCTCACCCGCGCCGCGAAGCCGATCGTCCGGGAGGTGTCCGACCAGCTCGCCGGCGAACCGGTCAGCGTCATCCTGTGCGACGACGAGGGCGTCGTCCTGGAGCGGCGCACCGGCGACACCGCCCTGAACCAGCACCTCGACCGGGTCTGGCTGGCACCCGGGTTCAGCTACGCCGAGCGCTACGTCGGCACCAACGGGATCGGCACCGCGCTGGAGGGCCGCGGCCCCGCACAGGTTTTCGGGCACGAGCATTACGTCGAGCACCTCGAGGACCTGGCCTGCGCCGGCGCCCCGATCCGGCACCCGGTCAACGGCAAGCTCCTCGGCGTCATCGACCTGACCTGCTGGCGCCGCGAGGCCAACCGGATGATGATGGCCGCCGCGTCCACGATCGCCCGCCGCATCGAGGAGACCCTGCTCGAGCAGTCCGGCCGCCGTGAGCTCGCCCTGCTGCACGACTACCTGGCCGCCTGCCAGCGCAACCGCGGCGCCGTCTTCGCGCTCAGCGAGGACCTGCTGATGATGAACGACCGCGCCCGCGAGCTGCTCGACCCCGGTGACCAGGTCCCGCTGCTGGCCAGCGCCGCCGAGGCGTTGGCCACCGGGCGGCGCCGCCAACTCACGGTCGACCTGCCCAGCGGCGCCATCGCCCGGGTGCAGTGCCGGCCCAGCTGGACCGAGGGCGGGCTGTCCGGCGGCGTGCTGCAGGTCCAGCTGGTGTCCGGCGACGCCGGTCCGCTCCGGTCCGCGGTCCTGCCGCACCCGTCCTCGTTGCCGGCCACCGTCGGCTCGGGGCCGCTGTGGGCGAAGTGCTGCCAGGCCGTCGACCGGCACTTCCAGTCCCGCGAGTGGGTGGTGCTGGAGGGTGAGCCGGGCACCGGCAAGCGGACCCTCGCCCGGGCCACCCACCAGCTGCGCAGCCCGGCCGCGCACCTGCGGGTGCTCGACGCCGGGGACTACGGGCCCCGCTGGATCGCCGAGGTGATCGAGGAGCTCGAGACCGGCGCCGGCGGAACGCTCGTGCTCTGCCACCTCGACCGGCTCTCGGCCGAGGGGGTGCAGGCGCTCGGCGACGCGCTCGAGCCACACCGCGAGTCGACCGCCCCGCAGCGGCCGTGGGTCGTCGCGACCGCCGATCGCAGCCGCGCGCACGCCTCCCGCGAGCTGGCCGAGCTGCTGGACCTGTTCCCGCGCACCGTCGAGGTGCCTCCGCTGCGCCATCACGTCGAGGACGTCGCCGAGCTCGTCCCGCACCTGATCGCGCGGCTCACCCGCGGCGCCGACCTGACCTGCTCCCCCGATGCCATGCGGGTGCTGATGCGCAACCGCTGGCCGGGCAACGTCGAGCAGCTCCACCAGGTGCTCCGCAAGATCGTCGCCAAGAAGCGGACCGGCCGGATCACGCCGGCGGACCTGCCACCGGAGTGCCGGGCGATCACCCGCCGGGTGCTCACCCCGCTCGAGGCGATCGAGTGCGACGCCATCGTCGACGCGCTGCTCGACGCCGACGGCAACAAGGCCGAGGCGGCGCGGAACCTGGGCATGTCCCGGGCAACGATCTACCGCAAGATCCGCGGCTACGGCATCTCGATGCCGACCGTTGCGGAGTGCGGCCGCTCCGGCTGACATCCGATCCGGCGAATCCCCTCTGCCGTACGGCTACGCTGCGCGCATGCTCGAGATCGGGGGGATCAGCAAGCGTTTCGGGCGGCTGGTCGCGCTGGACGACGTCACCTTCACCGTCCGGCCGGGCGAGTTGTTCGGGTTCGTGGGCAGCAACGGCGCCGGGAAGACGACCACCATGCGGATCGTGCTCGGTGTGCTGACGGCCGACGCGGGCGAGGTGCGCTGGAAGGGCGCGCCGATCGACGCCGAGGGCCGGCGACGCATCGGGTACATGCCCGAGGAGCGCGGCCTCTACCCGAAGATGAAGGTCGGCGACCAGCTCGAGTACCTGGCCCGGCTGCACGGCGTGGCGGCCGCCGAGGCCCGGGCGTCGGTGCGGCGGTGGACCGAGCGGCTGGGCATCGCCGATCGGCTCCACGACGAGGTGCAGAAGCTGTCGCTGGGCAACCAGCAGCGCGTCCAGCTGTGCGCCGCGCTGGTGCACGACCCCGAGGTGCTGGTGCTCGACGAGCCGTTCTCCGGGCTCGACCCGACCGCCGTCGAGGTGATGACCGGGGTGCTGCGGGACAAGGCCGACACCGGGGTGCCGGTGATCTTCTCCAGCCACCAGCTCGACCTGGTCGAGCGGCTCTGCGACCGGGTCGGGATCATCTCCGGCGGCCGGATGGTCGCCGTCGGCACCGTCGGCGAGCTGCGCACCGGCGGCGTCGACCGGATCGACGTCGTCGGACCGCCGGACGCGACGTGGGCCGCGGGGCTCGCGGGGGTCACGGTGGTCTCCTCCGACGGCTCGCACACCCGCGTCGAGCTCTCCGACGGCGCATCCGACCAGGACGTCCTGCGGGCCGCGCTGGCCGCCGGGCCGGTGCACGAGTTCAGCCGCCACCGGCCGCCGCTCACCGAGCTGTACCGCGACGTCGTCACCGCCGGAGGTGCCTCGTGACCGCCCCGCTGTCCCCGGGCCGCGCCGTCCTGCTGGTGGCCCGCCGCGAGTTCCTCAGCCAGATCCGGTCACGCAGCTTCGCCGTCGGCCTGCTCGTCACCATCGCGATCTTCGCCGTGTACATCCTGATGTTCCAGTTCATCGGGTCCCACAACTCGAACAGCACGCTCGGGGTCACGGCGCAGACGATCGAGCTGCGGGACGCTCTGCGACAGGGTGCGCAGGCCCAGGACCACACCCTGACCATCACCGAGGTGGACCAGGCGACCGGGGAACAGCTGGTCCGCGACGGCGACCTCGACGCACTGCTCGTCGCCGGACCCGGCGGCTACGAGCTGATCGGGCGGGACACCGTCGACTCCACGCTGCAGAGCATCGTCACCTCGACGATCCAGCAGCAGACCCGAGACGACGCGCTGCAGCGGGCCGGTTACAACCCGGCGCAGGTCGCCGCGCAGGGCCGGGTCGCCGCGACGACGCTGATGCCGGCCGACCCCGAACGGGGGCAGCGGCTGGTGCTGGCCATCGTGGTCGCCGTACTGCTGTTCATGTCGCTGGTCGGCTACGGCAACGCGGTCGCCCAGGGCGTGGTCGAGGAGAAGTCCAGCCGGGTCGTGGAACTGCTGCTCGCCACGATCAAGCCACTGCACCTGCTGGCCGGCAAGGTGCTCGGGCTGGGCGCGGTCGGGCTGCTGCAACTGCTGATCCTCAGCGCGATCGGGCTCGCCGGATCGAGCGCGTCCGGGCTGCTGACCGTCCCGACGGCGGCCGCGTCGGCGCTGGCCTCGGCCGTGGTGTGGTACCTGCTCGGGTTCTTCCTGTATGCCTCGCTCTACGCGGCGGCCGGGTCCATGGTGTCCCGGCAGGAGGAATTGCAGCCGATCGTCGCGCCGATCATGTTCCCGCTGCTGATCCCCTTCATCTTCGCGGTCAGCGTGCTGCCCAGCGACCCCCGCAACACCCTCGGCACCGTGCTGTCGTTCATCCCGCTGTTCGCCCCGACGCTGATGCCGGTCCGGGCCGCGATGGGGGTGGCACCGTTCTGGCAGGTCGGAATCGCGATCGTGCTGACCCTGGCCTCGATCGGCGCGGTGGTGTGGCTGGCCGCGAAGATCTACCAGAACTCGGTGCTGCGCACGGGCGCGCGGGTCAGCCTGCGCGAAGCGCTCGGCGCCCGGCGGTCGTAGCCGGGCTCAGCCGGACCGGCGGGGCTTGCGGGTCCACTCGGTGAAACCCGCGCGGCGCGCGTCCTCCGGGGTGCGGAACCAGGCCTCAGCCTTGGTCCGGCCGAAGTACGGGCTGGACGGGGTGTGGAACAGCATCGACGTCGCGTTGCCCTTGATCGTGTACTCCGCGCTGGGCGCGGAGCCGTCGGGCAGCGGCAGGGCCGAACCCGGGCCGTAGGAGGACACCTCGACGGCGGGCCCGGGCTCGGTGGCCGGGGCCGGCTCGGCGGGAACGGCGACCGGCTCCGCGGTCTCGGTGGGCGGGGCCGGCTCGGCGCTGACCGGTTCCGCGTCCGCGGCAGGCTCGGCGCCGACCGGGTTCGCGTCCGCGGCAGGCTCGGCGCCGACCGGGTTCGCGTCCGCGGCGGGCTCGGCGGAGACCGGCTTTGCGGGCGCGGTGGCCTTCGGAGTGGCCGGCGCCCCGGGAGCGGTGACCGGCGCGGGCGTCACCGACGCCGAGGCGGTCCTGGGGGCGGAGGCCAGTGGCGTCGTCACGGGCGCGGGCCTCTCCGCGGCGGCGGGGGCCCGCCCCGGCCGGCCCGTCGAAGCCGCCGCAGCCCGCACCGGCGCAGCCGAGGCGCCCGTGTCGTCCGACCCGCCGACCGCGTGCAGCGTCCGCCGGCGCGACACGTCCGCCGGGCCGGCTGCAGGGCCGCCTGCCGGGGGGACCACGGTGAGGGATCGCGGGGCCGGGCGGGCGTCGTCGAGTGCGCCGGGACCGCGACCGGCCCGACGCAGCGACAGCACCCAGACCACGGTCCCGGTCACTGCGAGCAACAGCAGCCACCAGCGCCGACGCGGCGATGTCGATTCGTTGGCCATACCTGCGCCTCCCCATCGGTGGTACACCGAGACTAAGCGCCCGCGGGCGTCCGGCCGGCGCCACCCCGCCCGCGCCTCGAGTCCGACGCCATCCTGGCGGCGGCCACGACGGTCCGGTCGCATACCGGACCCCGCGACGAAACCCGTCGTCGCCCCGGCCGGATCGGGCGCGCCGTCAGCGGCGGGCCGCCTTCACCCGCTCGTAGCGCGCCAGGGCCTCCTCACGCTCCTCCTTGTGGTCCACGATCGGCTCCGGGTACCCCTGCGGTACGCCACCCTCGAGCTTCCAGGGCTGATGCACCTGTTTGCCGGCGATACCGGCCAGCTCGGGAACGAACCGGCGCACGTAGTCGCCGTCGGGGTCGAACCGCTCCCCCTGGGTGATCGGGTTGAAGATCCGGAAGTACGGCGAGGCGTCGGTGCCACTACCCGCGGTCCACTGCCAGCCGTGCTGGTTCGAGGCCAGATCGCCGTCGACGAGCAACTGCATGAAGTGCCGGGCACCCCACCACCACGGCAGGTGCAGGTCCTTGACCAGGAAGCTCGCGACGATCATCCGGACCCGGTTGTGCACCCAGGCCTGGGTCCGCAGCTGCCGCATCCCGGCGTCGACGATCGGGAAACCGGTGCGCCCCTCGCGCCACGCGTCGAACTTCTCCTCGGCGTCCTTCCCGGAGGCGACCGGCAGCGCGTCGAAGGAACGGTCGTAGTTCTTCCGCGCCGAGTCGGGCCGCTGGTGGAGCACGTCGGCGTAGAACTCCCGCCAGGCGATCTCGGTGCGGTAGACCTCGGCCGAGGCGGACCGCTTGCGTGCCAGGCCGGCGAGGATCGTGCGCGGGTGGATGCAGCCGTACTTCAGGTACACCGACATGCGCGAGGTGCCGGGCCTGTCGGGGCGGTCCCTGGCGTCGCCGTAGTCGTCGACGGCGTCGTCGAGGAACTCCTTCCACCGCTGCAGCGCGGCCTTCTCCCCCGGCGCGGGCAGCTCGGCGTCCACCCTCTCGTCGTCGGGGATCCGCACCGCCCGCGGGCCGCCGCCCCTGTCGGCCGGGTCGATCCACTCGACGGTGCCGGGTCCGGTGTCGGCGGGCGAGCGCCAGCCGTGGTCCGCCCACGCCCGGCGGAAGGGGGTGAAGACCTTGAACGGGTCGCCGTCGGCCTTGGTGACCCGGCCCGGTGCGACGGCGTACGGGGAGCCGGTGCGGATCAGCTCGCGGTCGTCGTCGGCGAGCGCGGACTCGACGGCCTCGTCACGCTCCCGGCCGTAGGGGCCGAAGTCGGCGGCGATGTGCACGGTCGCGGCGCCGACGGCCTTCGCGATCCGGGGCACCACCTCGGCCGGGTCGCCGCGGACGACCAGCAGTTTCCCGCCCAGTGCCTCGTCGAGCTCGCGCAAGCAGCCGTAGAGGAACGTGCGCCGGGCCGGGCCCGACGGTTCGAGCAACCGGGGGTCGAGCACGAACAGCGCGAGGGCCGCCGGGGCGGCGTCGGCCGCGGCGAGCAGGGTGGGTTGGTCGTCCAGTCGCAGGTCGCGACGGAACCAGACGACGGAGACGTCCCGGGAATCGACCACGCGACGACGCTAGTAGCCGTGCCGCAGTCGCGCGCGGCGACAACGACACCGTCCGGTCCACCCCCCCGGCGGCGGTCCGGAGACCGGGCCGCCGCCGCATCACACCGTCAGCGCTTCTCGATCGACAGGTACTCGCGCTCGCCGGGCCCGGTGTAGAGCTGCCGCGGACGGCCGATCTTGTTCTGCGGGTCGTTGATCATCTCGCGCCAGTGGGCGATCCATCCGGGGAGCCGGCCCAGCGCGAACAGCACCGTGAACATCTTGGTCGGGAAGCCCATGGCCCGGTAGATGACACCGGTGTAGAAGTCCACGTTCGGGTAGAGCTTGCGCTCGATGAAGTAGTCGTCGGCCAGGGCCCGCTCCTCAAGTGCCTTGGCGATGTCGAGCAGCGGGTCCTCGACGCCGAGCTTCTTGAGCACCTCGTCCGCGCTCTGCTTCACGATCCGCGCGCGGGGGTCGTAGTTCTTGTAGACCCGGTGCCCGAAGCCCATCAGGCGGGCGCCGTGCTCCTTGTTCTTCACCCGGTCGACGAAGGCGTCGACATTGCCGCCCTCGACATCACGGATGCGCTGCAGCATCTCCAGGACGGCCTGGTTGGCGCCGCCGTGCAGCGGGCCGAACAGCGCGTTGACGCCGGCCGAGATGCTCGCGAACAGGTTCGCCTGGGACGAGCCGACCAGCCGGACCGTCGAGGTCGAGCAGTTCTGCTCGTGGTCGGCGTGCAGGATCAGCAGGGTGTCGAGGGCCCGGGCGAAGTCCGGGTCGATGTCGTACGGCTCGGCAGGGAAGCCGAAGGTCATCCGCAGGAAGTTCTCCACCAGGCCCAGCGAGTTGTCCGGGTAGAGGAACGGCTGGCCGACCGACTTCTTGTAGGCGTAGGCGGCGATGGTGAACACCTTGGCCATCAGCCGGACCGTGGACAGCTCCACCGCGTCGGCGTCGAACGGGTCGAGGCTGTCCTGGTAGAAGGTCGAGAGGGCACTGACCGCGCTGGACAGCACCGGCATCGGGTGCGCGTCGCGCGGGAAGCCGTCGAAGAACCGCTTCAGGTCCTCGTGCAGCAGGGTGTGCCGGCTGATCCGGTTGGTGAACGAATCCAGCTGCTCCTGGGTCGGCAGCCCCCCGTAGATCAGCAGGTAGCTGACCTCCAGGAAGCTCGACTTCTCCGCAAGCTGCTCGATCGGGTAGCCCCGGTAACGCAGGATGCCCGCGTCGCCGTCGATGTAGGTGATCTCGGATGCACAGGCCGCAGTGCTGTTGAAGCCCGGATCGAACGTGACCAATCCGGTTTTGGACAGCAGTTTGCTGACGTCGACTGCGGAAGCACCCTCGGTCGCGGTGCTGATCGCCATCTCGTGCTCGCCGCCCGGGTAGTGCAGGACAGCGGTGTCGCTCGCGGCGGACTCGTCAGACATGTGGAGGTTCCCTCTCACACTCGGGTTGTTCGTGTTTGCCGCAACGCTAGTGCTCCGTGGCGGTTGCGCACTGTCCCGGCCGGAGGACTCGCGTCACGTTGTGGTCCGTCGCCGGCTCTCAAGGACGGGCTTTCGATTCGATCGGACCCACGTACCGCCAGAAGTCCGGGAACCTCGTCACGACGACGACGGCACCGACGATGACCGCGATCCCACCTGCCGTCGCCGCCACCCCCGCACCGAGGCCGGTGGCCGCCGCGCCGTGCCACATGTCGGCGAGCCGCGGCCCGCCCGCCACGACGACGACGAACACGCCCTGCATGCGGCCGCGCATCTCGTCGGTGGCCACGGTCTGCAGCATCGACGACCGGAAGACCGAGCTGACCAGGTCGCCCGCCCCGGCCAGGGCGAGCATGAGCACCGCCAGCCACAGCGAGTTCGCCAGCCCGAACAGCGCGATCCCCAGCCCCCACACGCAGATCGCGACCGTCACCGCGACGCCCTGGCGGCGGATCCGGTGCAGCCATCCGGAGAACAGGCCGCCGATCACCATGCCGACCGGGATCGCCGCGAACAGCAGCCCGAGCGCGAGCCCGCCGCCCGGTGGGTCGCCGAAGACCTTCTCCGACAGCTCCGGGAAGACCACGCGCGGCATGCCGAATCCCATCGCGATCACGTCGATCAGGAACGAGACCAGCAACACCTTGTGCAATGCGACATATCGGAATCCGGCGACCACCTCGCGGAATCCAGCACGCTGCCGGACGCCCGCGGTGCGTTGCGGCGGCACCGACGGCAGCCGCCAGGTCGCCCACAGCGTGGCCATCAGCGCGATCGCGTCGAGCAGGTACAGCGTGGGCAGCCCCACGACGGGGATGAGCACCCCGGCGAGCAGCGGCCCGACGACCGCGCCGAGCTGGAACACCGTCATGTTCAGCGCGTTCGCCGCGGGCAGCTGCTCGGCGGGGAGCAGCCGCGGGATCACGGCGTTGCGGGTCGGCTGGTTGATCGCCAGCAGCGCGGACTGCACCGAGAACAGGCTCAGGATCAGCCACACCCCGCCCACGCCGCTCGCCGCGACGACCCACAGCGTCAGCGAGGTCGCCGCGATACCGGCACCGGTGAGCAGCAGCAGGATCCGGCGGTCCATCACGTCGGCGATGGCGCCGCCCCACAGCCCGAACACGATCAGCGGGACCAGGCCGAAGAGGCCGGTCAACCCGACGTAGGCCGACGAGCCGGTGATCTCGTAGATCTGGGTGGGCACCGCGACGACCGACAGCTGGGCGCCGATCACCGTGATGACGCCGGCGAGCCAGAGCCGCCGGTAGGAGATCGTGCTCAGCGGGCGGGTGTCGGCCAGCGCGCCGCGCAGCATCACGGTGAGGCCGCGGGCGCGGGGGCCGGCGGCCAACCTCTGGGTGCTGGCGTCGGCGCCGGAGCCGGCGGCGAGCTTGCGGGTCGGTGCGTCCGGGTCGTCGGACAGCCGGCGGGTGGGCGGCTCATGGGATGCCGGGACGGGGCGGGTCGGCTCCTCCTGGCCACAGGCTGTCACACGTCAGGAGTACCACGCCGCCCCACCGCTCAGTAGCTCTCGCAGCGCCCCGGGTGAAGAGGGTCTCCGCGCCGAAACGGCGTTCACGGGACGAAGCGGACGGATGGACGGCGCCCTCAGGGCGCCAGCCGGCGCACCCGCCACGAGCGGTCGTGACGGTCGATGTCGAACCGCAGCCGGTCGTGCATCCGGTTCTCCCGGCCCTGCCAGAACTCGACCTGGTCGGGGACGATCCGCCAACCGCCCCAGTGCGGCGGCCGGGGCACCTGCTCGACGTCGGCGAACCGCCGGGCGGCGCCTTCGAGGGCGTCGTCGAGCACCCGCCGGTCGGCGACCTCGGTCGACTGCGCCGACGCCCACGCCCCGAGCTGGGCGCCGCGCGGGCGGCTGGCCCAGTAGGCGTCGGCCTCCTCCGGGCCGGCCTCCTCGACGGACCCGCGCACGTGCACCTGCCGGCGCAGCGGATACCAGGGGAAGGTCGCCGAGGCCATCGGAGCACGGCGCAGGTCGTGACTCTTGGCCGAGGTGTAGTTGGTGTAGAAGACCAACCCGCGCGGGTCGAAACCCTTGAGCAGCACGCTCCGCGACGACGGGCGGCCGGCGAGATCCGCGGTGGCCAGCACCATCGCGTTGGGTTCGACGATCCCGGCCGCCTCGGCATCGGCCAGCCACCGGCCGAACTGCTCGTGCCAGGTCGGGGCCAGATCGTCGAGATCGAAGCCCGCGCCCGCATAGTCGACCCGCATCCTGGCCAGTTCCGCGTTCGGCACCGCGTCCGTCATCGCCCCTCCTCGTCGCTGGTTCGACCGTAGAGCGGTCGACCAGGGGCGACCGGTGCCGGTGATCGATGCCACCCGCATCTGCCGTTGCCTCCACAACCGGTCGGAGGCAAGGTGACGCCAACCACGGTATCCGTCCACAGCGGTCCGTGGACAGCTCGCGAACCGGACAGAGGTCCGCCGTGCGAGCGGCATCGGCCAACGGCGCCGCCGGCGTCGGGCGCCGGTGCGAACAGTCGGGGACCGATCACGAGGAGGACGGGTGTCCACTGCGCCGACAGCGCCGACCGCGCCGGGTGCTGCAGACCAGACGGACGGAGCAGCGGTACCCCCGCCGCCGGCCGGCTTCAAATCCGGTCTGGAGGGCCACGTCGCCTTCCGCACCGAGATCGCCGAGCCCGACAAGGACGGCGGTGCGCTGCGCTATCGCGGCGTCGACATCGAGGACCTGGTCGGCCAGGTTACCTTCGGCAACGTCTGGGCGCTGCTGGTCGACGGCCGCTTCGGCCCCGGCCTGCCGCCCGCAGATCCCTTCCCCATCCCGGTGCACACCGGTGACGTGCGCGTCGACGTGCAGGCCGCGCTGGCCATGCTCGCGCCGTACTGGGGCTACCGGCCACTGCTCGACATCACGGCCGAGGAGGCCCGCGAGCAGCTGGCCCGCGCGTCGGTGATGGCACTGTCCTACGTGGCCCAGTCGGCCCGTGGGATCGGCGTCCCGGCCGTCCCGCAGTCGCGGATCGACGAGTGCTCGACGATCACCGAGCGCTTCATGGTGCGCTGGCGCGGCGAACCCGACCCGGCGCACGTGAAGGCCGTCGACGCCTACTGGGTCTCCGCGGCCGAGCACGGCATGAACGCCTCCACCTTCACCGCACGCGTGATCGCCTCCACCGGGGCGGACGTCGCGGCGTCGCTGTCGGGGGCGATCGGCGCCATGTCCGGCCCGCTGCACGGCGGCGCGCCGGCCCGGGTACTGCCGATGATCGCCGAGGTCGAGCGGACCGGCGATCCCGAGGCGCTGGTCAAGGGCATCCTCGACCGCAAGGAGAAGCTCATGGGCTTCGGGCACCGGGTCTACCGGGCCGAGGACCCGCGGGCCCGGGTGCTGCGCCGCACCTGCCAGGAACTGAACGCGCCGCGCTACGAGGTCGCCGCGGCGCTGGAGCAGGCTGCGCTGGGCATCCTGCGGGAGCGCCGCCCGGACCACCCGATCGAGACGAACGTCGAGTTCTGGGCCGCGGTCATCCTCGACTTCGCCGAGGTGCCGCCGCACATGATGCCCGCCATGTTCACCAGCGCCCGGACCGCGGGCTGGTCGGCGCACATCATGGAGCAGAAGCGGGAGAACAAGCTGGTCCGCCCGTCGGCGCAGTACATCGGCCCCGGCCCGCGCAAGCCCCATGAGGTCGACGGCTGGGACGACATCACACATCCCTGAGCGAATCGTGCGCGGTGAGTGGTGCCGGAGCACCACTCACCGCGCACGGGCGGTTGTGCTTGAGCGGCGGAACTCACAGCTGTGTCCCGCCCCGCCCCTGACCCGTGCAGCGACCGGCTGCCAGACTGGAGGCCGTGACGTCCTCGACCACTGCGTCCTCCGCCGACCTGCAGATCCCCGCCGACCTCAAGCCCGCCGACGGCCGCTTCGGCTGCGGGCCGTCCAAGGTCCGCCCCGAGCAGATCTCCGCGCTGGCCGACGCCGGTGCAGCGCTGATGGGCACCTCGCACCGCCAGAAGCCGGTCAAGTCGCTGGTCGGCCGGGTGCGTTCCGGACTCTCCGAGCTGTTCTCGCTGCCCGAGGGCTACCAGGTGGTACTCGGCAACGGCGGGTCCACCGCCTTCTGGGACGCCGCCGCGTTCGGGCTGGTCCGCGAGCGGGCGCTGCACCTGACCTACGGCGAGTTCTCGTCGAAGTTCGCCGACACCACCAAGGGCGCGCCGTTCCTGGCCGACCCGGTCGTGATCTCCTCCGAGCCGGGCACGGCACCGGCGCCGGCCGCCGACCCGTCCTGCGACATCCTGGCCTGGGCCCACAACGAGACCTCGACCGGCGTCGCGGTGCCGGTCGTCCGGCCGGAGGGCGCGACCGACGGCCAGCTCGTCGTCATCGACGCGACCTCGGGTGCCGGCGGGCTGCCGGTCGACATCTCGCAGGCCGACGCCTACTATTTCGCCCCGCAGAAGGGCTTCGCCTCCGACGGCGGGCTGTGGATCGCGCTGATGAGCCCGGCCGCGCTGGACCGCGTCGCCGAGCTCGCCGCGGGCGACCGCTGGATCCCGCCGTTCCTGTCGCTGGCCACCGCCGTCGACAACTCGGCCAAGGACCAGACCTACAACACCCCGGCGCTGGCCACGCTGTTCCTGCTCGCCGAGCAGATCGACTGGCTCAACGGCCTGGGCGGGCTCGACGCCGCGGTGGCCCGGACCGCCGACTCCTCGAGCCGGCTGTACTCCTGGGCCGAGAGGGCGTCGTTCGCGACGCCGTTCGTGGCCGACCCGGCGCACCGCTCGCAGGTCGTCGGCACGATCGACTTCGACGACGCGGTGGACGCCGCCGCCGTCGCGAAGATCCTCCGGGCCAACGGCATCGTCGACACCGAGCCGTACCGCAAGCTGGGCCGCAACCAGCTGCGAATCGGCATGTTCCCGGCCGTCGACCCCGACGACGTGGCCGCCCTGACCGCGTGCATCGACTACGTGGTCGAGCGCCTGGGCTGACGGTCGGCGTAGCGACCGCTACGGCGACCAGCACGGGACGCGGCTGCGGGCGGAGGAGCCGCCGGCGGCGGATTCCGCCACGGGGGATGTCGCTCGGCCGCTGCAGTCGTTCCCTACCGAATAATTTCCTCGGCCAACTCGGTGATCACGTCGGTTACGGAAAGTAGTCACACCCGTAACGCTCGTCCCAGCTTTACCAGATGCGTCGTATCGTGCGACGCTGCGCATGCTCCCAGTGAGCGGAGACGCGCAGCGTCGCACCGAGCGACGTCCTAGCTGGGGAAACCGGCCACGGCGCGCCTGCGCCGCGGGTTGCGAGTCGGCAACTACCGTCGCTCGGACGGGGACGACACAGAGCGGGGAGGCCGTCGATGCGGGCGTTGCGGGTCGTCGGGATCACCGAGGACGGATCCGTCGTCCTCGAGGACCCGTCTCGCCGCGAACGCTTCACAGTGCCGGCCGATGAGCAGTTGCGCGCTGCCGCCCGAGGAGACCTGACCCGGCTCGGACAGATCGCGATCGAGTTGGAGAGCCAGTTGCGACCACGCGAGATCCAGGCACGCATCCGGGCCGGAGCGTCCGTGGAGCAGGTCGCCTCGGCCGCCGGGGTGCCGCTGCAGAAGATCGAACGATTCGCCTATCCGGTGCTGCTGGAACGCTCACGCACCGCCGAGATGGCCCAGGGTGCGCACCCGGTGCGCGCGGACGGGCCCGACGTCCGCACCCTCGGCGAGGTCGTCGCGCACACCTTCGGGCTGCGCGGCCAGGACTACCTCGACGCCGAGTGGGACTCCTGGAAGGGCGACGACGGCAAGTGGGTCGTCGCCCTGAGCTGGCGGGCCGGCCGCTCGGACAACCGCGCACACTGGACGTTCCAGCCCGGAGCGCACGGCGGCACCGTCACCGCGATCGACGAACACGCCAACGACCTCGTCGAAGGGCTGCCGATGCGCCCGCTGCGCACGGTCGGCCCGGTGATCGACATCGGCCGCCCCGAGGAGCAGGCGGCCGCCCCGGAGCCGGTGGAGGAGCCCGTCATGCGGGCCGCCGCCGCGGCCGGCGCCCCGATGCGAGAGCGTCCGGCGACCGGCGCGCCGCCGGACACCCGGTCGACCGGCCGCACGCCGGTCGCCCCGGAGCCGCGCAGACCCGCCCCTTCCCACGCCCCGCCCCGGGCGGCCGGCGAGCGGCCGCAGCCGGAGCCGGCCCGTGCCGAGCCGCCGCGGACCGATCCCCAGCCTGCCGAATCCCGGCCCGCCGAATCCCAGCGGTCCGAGCCCCCGCCCGCCGAGCCGAAGCCTGCCGAGCCGGCTGGGGCGACGCAGCCCACGAGCCCGGAGCACGAGCCGCACCGGGAGCAGGCCGCGGCCCCGGAACCCGCACCGGACGCCCCGGCCCCGGCCGCCGAGGAGCGGGCCACCGAACAGGCCCCGGCTCAGACCACCGCCGGGCGGCGCACCAAGAAGGGCAAGCCGGTCATGCCGTCCTGGGACGAGGTCCTGCTCGGCGTGCGCGGGCAGCAGCGCTGACCGACGCCCGTTCACGGGGGGTCGGGGGTCGCGCACCCACCGCGCACGTCTGCGGCGTCAGCCCAGCTGGCCCGCCAGCAGGCACACCCAGGCCACGCCGAGGCCGATCGCGCACCCGAGTGCGGGCCAGCGCCAGAACGGCGTCCGCCGCAGAAGCCACAACGACGGCGCCAACCCGCATCCGACCAGCAGGTTCGCCGGCACCCACAGCAGCCCCAGCGCGTCGATGAACGCCCGGCTGAGGGCGATGTCGGCGACCGCCGTCAGCACCGCGAAGAACGCGGCGACGGCGAGCCCGGTGGCCCACGGTGTGGGCGCCGGCGGCTCCGGCGCGACTCGCGGCAACGGGCCGGTGGCCCGGCCGGAGACCCGCTCGGTCTGCCCGGTCACCGGGTCGGTGAAGTCCACCGGACGACCCAGGGCCTCGGCCAGCCGTCCGGCGAGCTGACGGCCCCGGCGGCGGACCAGGTTCTGCTCGACCGGCCCGCCGTTCACCCCGACCGTGGCCGCCACCGCGGCCCACTCGCTCAGTGCAGACCGAAGTTCTGCGGGCACGGCGGGATCGCCCGGGCGCCGATCCCCGAGCACCACCCGTCCCTCCGCAGCGAGGTGCACCGGCTCAGCCTACGGGCGCAGCCACCGCGTGGAAGGCGATCGCCGCCGCCGTTGCCACATTGAGAGAGTCGACACCCGACGCCATCGGGATCCGCACCCGCCGGTCCGCGGCCGCCAGCGCCTCCGGACTCAGCCCCGGGCCCTCCGCACCGAGCAGCAGGGCCACCCGCTCCCCCGCCAGGCCTGCCGCCGCGATCGGCTCGGCGTCGGCGGCCGGGGTCAGCGCGGCGACCTGCAACCCCGCCGCGCGCAGCACGTCGAGCGATCCCGGCCAGCCCCCGGGCAACGGGACGAACGGCACCCGCAGCACGTGTCCCATCGAGACGCGCACGCTGCGCCGGTAGAGCGGATCGGCGCACCGCGGGCCGAGCAGCACCCCGTCGACGCCGAGCGCGGCGGCGTTGCGGAACAGCGAGCCGAGGTTCTCGTGGTCGTTGACGCCCTCCAGCACGGCGAGGACCTTGGCCGAGCGGGCCAGCTCGGCTGCCTCGGGCACCGGCGCGCGGTCGGCGACCGCGAGCACGCCGCGGTTGAGGTGGAAGCCCACCGCGGTGGCCATCGTGTCGGCGTCGACCTCGTAGGCCGGGACGTCGAGACCGGCGAGATCGTCGGCCAGCTCCGCGAGCCGGCGGGGCACCCCGAGCAACGAGCGCACCGGGTACGGCGAGTCGATCAACCGGCGGACCACCACGACGCCCTCGGCGATCACGAGACCGCGGCCGCCGGGACGGTCGGGTCGGCGGTCGGCGTTGGTCAGATCGCGGTAGTCGTCAATACGGGGGTCCCCGGGGTCCCGCACCGGGGTGATGATGGCCACGGAGAGGCATCGTTCCAGGCGCCTTCGGGCATCCCGTCATCCCGTCATCCAGTCAGCCGGTACCGCCGGCATCCCCCGTGTGTCACGGTGGATAGTCGCCCGGCTCGAGCCGGCGCAGGCTCCGGCCCGGCCCGGGACCGGGGAGCAGGGAGGCAACGCACGCATGGGTCAGGACGTCGACCGGACCACGTTCAGTCGACGGGACCGCCAGCGGTACCGGGCCAAGGTGCATCGGTGCCTGGACGCGCTGGCCGTGATGCTCAAGGAGCACCCGTTCGCCCAGGACGAGCCCATGACGGGCATCGAGGTCGAACTCAACCTCGTCGACCGTGACCTCAGGCCGACGCTGTCCGGGGCCGCTGTGCTCGACGCGATCGGTTCGCCGGAGTTCCAGACCGAGCTGGGCCGCTGGAACGTCGAGCTCAACCTGCCGCCCCGGCCGCTGCCCGGTGACGAGTGGCGCCATCTCGAGCACCAGCTGCTCGACGAGCTGGCCATGGCCCGCGCCAAGGCCCGCGACTGCGGCTCGCAGATCGTGATGATCGGGATTCTGCCGACGCTGGACCGCTGCCACCTCGTCCCCGAGTCGATCTCCCCCGACGAGCGCTATGCCGTGCTCAACGAGCAGATGCTGACCGCGCGCGGCGAGCCGATCCGCCTCGACATCACCGGCGACGACCCGACCGGCCGCCACGACGTCACACCCGAGCGGCTCACCGCCGACTTCGACTCGATCATCCCCGAGGCGGCCTGCACATCGATGCAGCTGCACCTGCAGGTGGCTCCGGAACAGTTCGCGTCCTACTGGAACGCCGCGCAGTGCCTCGCCGGGGTGCAGCTCGCGCTGGGGGCCAACTCCCCGTTCCTGCTCGGTTCGCGGCTGTGGGCCGAGACCCGGGTCCCGCTGTTCTGCCAGTCGTGTGACGTCCGCACGGTGGAGCTGCGCAATCAGGGGGTACGGCCCCGGGTGTGGTTCGGCGAGCGCTGGATCAACTCGATCCTCGACCTGTTCTCCGAGAACACCCGCTACTTCCCCGGCCTGATGCCGGTCACCGAGGACACCGACCCACTCGCCGAGCTGGAGGCCGGCGAGGTCCCCGGCCTCGACGAGCTGCGCCTGCACAACGGCACGATCTGGCGGTGGAACCGGCCGGTGTACGACATCGCCGACGGCGCCCCGCACGTGCGGGTGGAAAACCGGGTGCTGCCGGCGGGCCCGACCGCGGTCGACATGGTGGCCAACGCACTGTTCTTCTACGGGCTGCTGCGGGTGCTCGTCGAGGCCGACCGGCCGTTGTGGAGCTCGATGTCCTTCGAGGCCGCCGAGGAGAACTTCACGACCGCCGCCCGGCACGGTATGGAGGGCCCGCTGTACTGGCCGGGCAGCGGCTGGATCCGGCCCGAGGAGCTCGTGCTGCGCAAGCTGCTGCCGCAGGCGCACGAGGGGCTGGCCCGCTGGGGGGTCAGTACCGAGGTCCGGGACCGGTACCTGTCGGTGATCGAGCGCCGTTGCGTGACCCGGCGGACCGGGACGGCCTGGCAGCTCGACACGGTCGCCGCGCTGGAGGCCCGGGGCGCCGACCGCCCGGCCGCCCTGCACGGGATGCTCGCGCGGTACGTGGAGGCGTCGATGGCCAACGAGCCGGTACACACCTGGCGCCTCCCGTCCTGACCCGCGAGTCGGCACTTCCGGTAGCGCGAGTCGGCAGTTCCTGGTCCGCGAGTCGGCGCTTCCGGTAGCGCGAGTCGGCACTTCCGGTAGCGCGAGTCGGCACTTCCTGGTCCGCGAGTCGGCACCTCCTGATCCGCGGGTCGGCACCTCCTGATCCGTGGGTCGCGCTCTCCGGGCCCGGAGCCGCATGTCCGCGCGATGACCGCAGCGGGCCGGGCCCAGCCTCCTGACCTCGTCGATTCACCATCGCAAAGCGCCGTCGCGTTCGGCCGCGCGCGCCGTCGGCCCGCTCCTATGGTCGGTCCGTCCTGATCGTGGTGGCCGCCCGCGGAGCCAGAGCCTCCGGGCCTGCCGCCACCGAACCGCCCCGGCCGATCCGGGGCCCGCCAGCCGCCCAGCACCGGGCGACCCGCCGAGTGCTGATCCCGCGCGCCCACAGACGGGGAAACCATGTCCGAGCGATCCACCGGTACCACCTCGACCGTGCCGCGCCACCTCCCGGGCCCCGGCCGGAACGGGTGACGAGCATGGCCCGCTTCCGGCTGTTCGGCCGGTCCACCGCCGCGCAGGCGCCGCCGGCGCCGTGGCCCCCCGACGGCCCGTCGCCCGGCTACGGCCCGCCGGGGCCCGGCTGGGGGGCGGCGCCGCTGGTCAGCGGGGGCCCGTGGAGCGCGCCACCCGGCGGTTCCGACGCCGGCCCCGACCCGGACGGCCCGGCCACCCGCGCCGCCCGCCCCGCCCACCGGCCGTTCCGCACCGGCAACGCCCCCGGCGACGACACCCCGACCGACCCGCACGGCTTCCCCCCGATCACCGGAACACCTCGCCCTGCCCGGGGCGCATCCGCGCCCGCGTGGGGTGCGCCGCCACCCGCCTGCGGCGACACCCCGATGCCCGGGCCCCCGGCCGGCCGAGCGCAACAGCCGCCCGCAGCGGCCGCGTGCCCGGGCCCCCGAGCCGAACGTGAGCCTGGCCCCCATCCGGCCGAGGCGGCCGCCCTGGCCGGCGCGTTCGCCGTCGACTACCTGTCCTGGGACGAGGACGACCCGGCCCGGCGCGGCCGCGTCCTGGCCGACTACCTGCCGGTGCCCGGGGGCGATCCCGCGCGGCTGGGCTGGTCCGGCCGCGGCCGGCAACGGGCCGAGTTCGCGCTGCCCGGCCTGGTCCGCTCCGACGGCGACGGCCGGGTGCTGGTCGACGTCCGGGTACGGGTCACCCCGTACCGGGCTGCCGGCGGCCGCGGCGACTCCCCCGCCGAACCCGAACCGGACATCGCCGGGGTCCCGGCCGCCGCCCCCGCGCCCACCGGGCGGGGCTGGCGCAGCCTCCCGTCGTACTGGATCCGGATCAGCGTGCCGGTGGTCCTGGACGGCGGCCGGCTCGTCGTCGACGCCGGGGAGGAGACCCTCGGTGAGGACGAACCGCCGGCGGAGCCCACGGTCGCGGAACCCGAGCCGACCGACCCGACCCTCGACGACGACGCCCCGCTGCCCGAACGTGCCGGTGGTGCCTGGTGAACGGCCTGCGAGCTCCCGTCGTCGCCGGGGTGGCCGGCGGCGTCGGGACCACGACGGTGGCCGTGGCGTTGCGCGCCCACGACGCCGGCCGCGTGGTCGACACCCGCGTCGACGTGCTGGTGTGCCGGTGCACCGGCAACTCGCTGCATCGCGCGGCGCGGCTCGCCGACCGGCTGGCCGGGCACGGCCCACGACCGGTGCTGGCCGTGACCGCTGACGGGGCGGTGCCGACCCGTGGCCCGTTGCACGCCCGGCTGCGGATGATCGAACCGCAGTTCGCCGCCGTCGTGGTCCTGCCGCACGTGGGCCGCTGGCGCGAACTCGCCGATCCGCTGGCCGAGGCCGCCGGGTTGCTCGCACAAGCGGCCGGGGACCTTCCGCGCCCACTGCGCAACTACGCCGCCGCGCTGCGCAGGCTGGCCACGAGCGTCGCCGCGACCGGGCGGCTGAGCCACGGCGCTCCGGCACCGCGGCGGACTGTTCCGCCACGGGCCGACCGGCGCAGTTCGCCGTCGCCGATCCGGCCCGTCCGCGGGATCCGGATCGTGCCACCCGAGAACCGCCCGCCCGGCGCCGACACCCGCCGGTCGGTCCGGCTCACCGGGCCGGCCCTGATCGGCGGCCCCCACCCGCTCGGCGCACTGAACGGAGCACGACCATGAGCACCGCAACCGGGCCCGAGGACGTCACCGCCCTCGCCATCTCCTGGCTGGAACGCGGCGTACCGGCCGCGGGCCTGCTCGGCCTGCTGATCTGCGCCGGCATGATCGTCCTCGGCCGCCGGCGACGCAGCGGGCCGGCGCAGGACCGCCTGGTCGGCGCGCTGACCGCCACCCTGCTGGTCCGGTCCATCCGGATCGTGCCGCTGCGCCGCGGCGAGCCTCTCGCCGCGGTGGCGACCGGGCTGGCCCGGTTCGTGCTGGCCACCGCGCTGGGTGTCGCGGTGCTGCAGGCCGCGCTGTTCACCGGGGACGCGCTCGCCGTGGCGCTGCTCGGCACCGGCGCGGGCGGCGGCGTCAGCACGCTCGTGGCCGAGCGGCTGACCGGCCGCGACGGGCTCGCCGAGCCGTTCCTGCTGCTGCTCGCCGCGGTCTGCGTGCTGCTGCTCGCCGCGGCGCTGTGGATGGTGCTGGTCGTGCGCCGGATCGCGCTGCTCGCGATCGCCGCGACGCTGCCGCTGGCCGCGGCCGGCTCGCTCACCGCGGGCACCCGCGGGTGGCTGGTCCGGCTGGCGCCGTGGGCGGTCGCGCTGGTCGTCCACAAGCCTGCGGCCGCGCTGGTGTTCAGCGTCGGGGCCGGCTATCTGCGCTCCCCGGCAGCACCGACCGGGGTAGGCGGTGTGCTCGCCGGGATCGTGGTGCTGGGTCTCGCCGTCGCTGTGCTGCCCGCGACGCTGCGCCTGCTGTCCTGGACGACGGTCCGGGCCGCGGGTGAGCGCACGGCCCCCGGCGGCGCGACGGCGGGAGCCGCGGTCGGCGCGGTCCGGCTCACCGGCCGCAGCCGCGGCGCGTCCGCGGTCGCGCTGGCCGGATTCATCGAGAACACCGGCCCGGGCACCATGGGCGCGCGCCCCGCACCCCCGCTGCCCGCGAGCCTGCCGCTCGGTCCCGGTGAGAGCGCGGATCCGCCCCCGGGGGCCGCCTGCACCGGTCACCCGGCACCCGGCCGGGTCGGCGGCCCGCCCCGCCGGGGCGGGCGGGGTGACGGGTGAGCCGTGCGTATCGCGACCGTGCTCCGCGCGCCGCTGGCCGTCGCGCTGGCCTCGCTGCTGGGCCTGCTCCTGCTCGGCGCGGCGAGCGAGGAGGAGCCCGCCGGGGCGCCGTCGGGGGTCGATCCGAGCCGGCTGCCGGCGGCGGCCCGGTCGTCGCTGCCGCTGATCATCGACCTCACGGCGCGGCACTGTCCCGAGCTGCCGCCGGTGTGGGTGGTCGCCCAGGTACAGGCCGAGTCGGGCTGGGACGCGGCGGCGACCAGCGGCGACGCGGCCGGGCTCTACCAGTTCGACGAGCGGAACTGGACCGCCGCCGGCGGCGACCGATGGGGGTCGGTCCCACCGCCGCCGGGCGCGGACGTGACCGACGCGAGGTCGCATCTGCGGGTGGCGATCCCGTGGGTGTGCGCGAACCTGCGCGCGGTGACCGGGCACCTTGCGGCCACCGGCAAGCCGGCCGACCCGCTCGATGCCATGCTGGTCTGCCACATCGCCGGGTGCCGGCGGGTGGCCCAGAGCGCGACCGGGATCCCGGAGGCCGGCGAGGCCGGCTGCGGGTTGCGCTGCGCCCAGCTGATCCGCGGGTACCTCGGCTCGGTGCACGGCTACCTGGACCGCTACGCCGCACCGGCGGATCCCCCTCCCCCGGGCGACCGCGCACCGGCCGAGCCGGCGGATCCCGCACCGGCCGCACCGCAGGCGCCGGTCGTGCCCTACGCCGGAGGCCCCGGCGGCTGCACGCTGCCGGACCCGACCGGCGGCCGCTGCCTCACCGGCGCGACCCGCCACGGCTTGGAGACCGCGGCCGCGGTGTTCGGTGGCTGGCGCGACGGCCCGGTGATCCGGTCCGCGGGCTGCTGGGACGCCCACGCCTGGAATCCGCGCAGCGACCACCCGCGCGGGCAGGCCTGCGACCTGTTCCCCACCCAGCCCGGTGTCTTCCCCGAGGGCGCGGAACTGGCAGCAGGCTGGCGGCTCGCGGAGTGGTTCCGCAGCAACGCCGGGCCATTGCGGGTGAAGTACCTGATCTGGCAGGGCCGCTACTGGGATCCGGGCGTCACGGACTCCGGCGGCTGGGGGCGGCGCTACACCGGCGGCGGGGTCTACGACGTCCGGGACGCCACCGGCGGGCACTACGACCACCTGCACGTGAGCTTCGCGGAGTGATCACGTGAACCGTCTCCGGAGGGTCGCCGCACCGCTGGTCGCGGCCGGGCTCGCCGTCGTCGCGGTGGTCCTCGCCGTGCTGGTGCCGGGCCGTCCGTCCGCCGGCCAGCCCCCCGGCACCGTCCTCAGTGAGCTGGACCGCGGCGAGCTCGACGCGGCTGCGGTGCGGCGCGGTGCCGACCCGCCGGCGGTGGATTCCGGTGTGGACCTGACCGATCCCGAGGCCGTCGCGCGCGCGTATCTCGTGGCCGCGCACACGGCCGCCCCGGGCGACGCCGGGCGCACCCGACGCCGCGCGACGGGCTACGCCGAGCCGGGCAGTCCACCGGCCGAGGTTGGCGTGGTCGTGCTCGACGCGCCCCCGCGGGGTGCGGTGCGGACGGCGTCGGTGACGGCTCTCGAACTGGTCGCGGCCGACCGGCGCGACTCCCGCCGGGGCTACCGGGCCACCGTCGCCACGGTCACCGGCCCCGGCCCCGGCGGGAGT
>NZ_JAAXLA010000068.1 GCF_012911935.1 Pseudonocardia acidicola
GGGGCCGTCAGGGTGGGTTCCGAACTGCTCGGCGGTGGCTGCGGCGAGGGCGTCGGCGAGGGCACGGTCGTCCGCGAACTGGGCCTCCACCCGTTCGAGGTCGCGCTCCTCGCGCCAGTGCAGGACGCGGTCCCACGCCGAGGAGACCCCGAAGGATCGGTCGGTGGTGAGGGTGTAGTTGATGGTGACGAGCGCGAGCCCGATCGCGCCCGCCCACCAGGGCCAGTAGTTGCTCATGCGGGGCCTCTCATCCAATCGGCGAATCGGCTCCACCAGCGGCGCTTCGGGCGCGCCGTCTGCGGCGCGCGCGTCGGTCGGGCCGGTGGGGCCTCTGGGGACCGTGGAACCTGCGCGGATGCCCATGGCTGGGGTGGCCGGGCCGCTTCGGGGGCCGGTTCGAACGGTGACATCGGAATCCCGGTTCCCGGTGTCCCGGGACCGGGCCGTGGCGGCGGTCCGGATCTGGCTGCTTGTCCCGGCTCCGCTGTTGCGGGCCGGTCGGCGTCGGCAGCGCGTCGCAGGTGTTGCGCGTCGCGCCCGTTCGGGAGCAGCGAGATCGGCACGGGCCGGCCGGTGAGCGACAGCTTGTAGCGCGCACACCCGCGCCAGGCGTCGGTACTGTCGCAGTAGTAGTCGCGCCACCCGCGAAGGCTTGCGTTGAGTAGTGGGAAGAGCGGACACCCTTCGGCGTGCGAGCAGCCCATAGCCCTCCGATCCGCCACGCGCTACTTGGCGTAGCCGTGTGGCGCTCTCGTTGTCGTTGCGAAACTCGGCCTAGCGACCTAAGGGCGGAGAGTGTATCTGTACGATTACCCTGAGCTGAACGGGCTAGTCGAATCCATGGCTCGTTCAGTTGAGCCCAACGTCACCCGGATCGGATGCGCCGCCGTCGTTGTGGGTGAGCCTCCTCCGCCGCTGGGGGCCAACCTCGGCGCGGTGCGCAGCAGGCCGTCGCGAGGCTCGCCTTGTACTTCCCTCCACGCGGCACGCGGTCGCTGCGCGGAATTCAGCCGCTCGTGACGTCCAGCTCTTGGCGCATGCCGTCGATGTAGTGGTTGGGCTGGTTGCACACCAACTCGTAACGACCCGGGGGCAGCGTCACGCTGATCCAACCGACCGTGCCGGAAGCGAGCCCGTCCCCGGCGCCGGCAGCGCAACTGGCGGAGGCCTCCCCCAGGCTTCCGCTCTCGTCGACCTTCCCGTCGGAACCGGAGACACGCCGCCCGGCCGCGTACCCCGGCTGGAGGGGCAGAACCACAAGCTCGTGGGTGCGCCACCCCACGTTCTCGGCCACAAAGCTGACCTGCCCCGCCGGGACCGTGGCCGGCACCGCACGCAACAGCATGCGGGCACCCATCGGCGCGGGCCCGTTCATCATCGACATCATGCCCGCGTCGGCGAGCATCACCGTCACGGTGCGCCCCGGCAGCGACCCCGGGGCCGAGCACGTCAGCCTCGAGAAGTTGTAGCCCCCTACGCCAGGACCTCCCGACCCGGCGCCTACCGGCGGACCCGTTCCACCACAACCAGCCACGACCACAGCGGCAGCACCCAGCCCGAGTGCGGCAAGAATCCTCGACCTCGTCACAACACGAGCCTCATCGCTGAGGTTCATCGCGGTAGGGACCAAAGGCCTCGCCTGCCTGACCGCGCGACTCGCCGTGGAGTTGAACGGTTCTCGTGCCGGTAGACGCAAGCAGCCCTTTGGTCGACAGCCGCCTGATCGGCACACAGTTGGTCGATGCGACGACCCGCCGGCTGTAGAGCAGCAGCGAGGCCGGGCCTATGTTCGAGCGGCGGCAGTGCACCAGAGGCCCGGGAGGACAGATGTCGCGGACCAGCGAAAAGGCGGGCCGGTTCACCGAGTCGGTGATCCGGGAGACGTTCCGGCTGGCCGCCCGGCACGGCGCCATCAATCTCGGGCAGGGCTTTCCCGACTTCGCCTGCCCGCCCGAGTTGAAGGAGGCGGCGTGCGCGGCGATCGCAGCCGACGACAACCAGTACCCGATGACCTTCGGCACCCCGGCGCTGCGGGCTGCGATCGCGGCGAAGACCGCGCGGACCTATCCGGGGTGGACGATCGATCCGGACACCGAGCTCTGCGTCACCTGCGGGGCGACCGAGGCACTGGTCGCGGTGGCGTTCGCGCTCCTCGATCCGGGCGACGAGGTGGTGCTGTTCGAGCCGTGGTACGAGAACTACCAGCCGAACGCGATCCTGGCCGGCGCCGTGCCCAGGCCGGTGCGGATGCGCGAGCCCGACTGGTCGTTCGACGAGGCGGAGCTGCGGGCGGCGTTCGGCCCGCGGACGAAGGCGGTGTTCCTCTGCCACCCGAACAACCCGACGGGGAAGGTCTACCGCGCCGACGAGCTCGCCGTGCTGGCCGAGCTGTGCCAGCGCTGGGACGCCGTCCTCGTCGTGGACTCGATCTACGAGCACATCCACTACCTCGGCCCGGGCGGATATCTGCCGCCTGCGCTCGTGCCGGGCCTGGAGGACCGGACGGTGACGGTCAATGCGCTGTCCAAGACCTACGCCGTGACCGGCTGGCGGGTCGGCTGGACCGTCGCGCCGCCGGACCTCACGGCGGCGATCCGGAAGGTGCACGACTTCCTCACGATCGCGGCGCCGGCCCCGCTGCAGGCCGCGGGCGTCGCGGCGATGGCGCTTCCCGCGGCCTACTACGCCGACCTCGCCGCCGGCTATCTCGCGCGGCGCGACCTGCTGTGCGATGCGCTGGAACGTATCGGGTTCGACCTGCGCCGCCCGGACGGGTCGTACTACGTCCTGTGTGATACGGCTCGGCTCGACCCTGCAGCCGACGGCGTCGCGTTCGCCCGCGACCTGATCACCGACATCGGGGTGTCCTGCGTCCCCGCGGTCTCCTTCTGGCGGCCGGAGAACGCCGAGTCCGGCCGGAGCAAGGTCCGCTTCGCGTTCCCCAAACAGCTGCAGACCCTGCGCGCCGCGGTCGAGCGGCTGGAGAAGCTCTGCGATTGACCACGCGGGGGGCGCTGTCCGGCGTTCTACCGGCGGCGGGGCCGAACTGGGAAGCGACGGGCGCCGGAGTCTGGGACCGGCGCCCGTCGCCGGACGTCAGCGGATCTCGAAGCCCTCATAGCCGGCGGCTGCCGCCTCGCTGCACTTCTCCCGATAGGTGCCGACACCACCGGTGTAGGACAGCACTCGCCGAGGCTTACCCGGCACGTTCGAGCCGAGGTACCACGACGTCGTCCTGGAGATCAGGTTGGCTGCGGCCGCCTCGTCGTGGTGCGCGACCCACGCGTCCTCGCCGTCCTTCGTCGGCTCGATCACCGTCTTGCCCTGGTCACGCAGGTAGCCGATGCAGTCGCTGATCCACTCCGTCTGCTGCTGGAGGCAGGTCGTCATGTTGCACAGTGCGGCGGACGGCGCGAGAGGAACGGCGGTGGTGAGCATGTTGGGGTAGCCGTGCACCATGAGGCCCATCGTGGTGCGGATGTCGCGGCCCCAGTCCGCTGCGAGCGACCGGCCGCCGCGACCCCGGATGTCGATGCGGGTGAGCGCGCCGGTGCCGGCATCGAACCCGGTCGCGAGGATGATCACGTCCAGCTCGTGGACGGTGCCGTCGCTCAGCACGATCCCCTCGGGTGCGATGCGTGCGATGGGGTTGTCACGCACGCCGACCAGTTCGACGTTCGGGCGGTGGTACACCTCCAGGTAGTCGGTCTCCAGCGGAACCCGGTGGGTGCCGAACCCGTAGTCCCGGGGGATCAGCACGTCGCACAGCCGCGGGTCCTTCAGCCGGGCGCGCATCTTCTCCCGGACGAACTCCGAGACCGCCTCGCTGACCTGCTCGTCGAAGAACATCTCGGCGAAGCCGGCCAGCCAGAGCTTCAGCGAGCCGTTCTCGTAGATCTCCTCCAGCACGTCCCGGCGCTGCTGCGGGGTCAGGTCGGACCAGACGTGCTCGAAGTCGTACTCGAAGCCGGTGAAGGTGTACGGCAGGGTCTTGCGCAGCTCGATGAAGCGCTCCTTGTAGGCGTCCACCTCCGCCGGCCCGAAGGCCGGGTTCTTCATGGGCAGGACGTACTGCGGGGTGCGGGCGAAGACGGTCAGGTGCTCGACCCGCTCGGCGATCGTCTGGATCACCTGGATGCCGGTCGCACCGATGCCGACCACCCCGACGCGCTTGCCGTCCAGGTCGACGCCCTCGTGCGGCCACCGTGAGGTGTGGACGAGCGTTCCACGGAAACCGTCCTGCCCGGTGAACACCTCGGACAGCGGCGCCGAGAGCATCCCGGCGCACGTGACCAGGAACTGCGTGTCGATCGTCTCGCCGCGGTCGGTGCGGACGATCCAGCGGTCACGCTTCTCGTCGAACCGCGCGCTCGTGACGGTGGTGGAGAACTGGATGTCGCGGCGCAGGTCGAGGCGGTCGGCGATGTAGTGCATCCATCGCTCGATCTCGGGCTGGTCGGGGAACCGCTGGCTCCAGCTCCAGTCCTTGTACAGCTCCTCGGAGAACAGGTACTGGTAGATGTACGCCTCGGAGTCGAACCTCGCCCCGGGGTAGCGGTTCCAGTACCAGGTTCCGCCGACATCGGACGCCGCGTCATACGCACGCACCCGTAGTCCCTGCTCACGCAGCTGGTGGAGCTGGTACAGACCTGCCACCCCGGCGCCGATGATCAGCGCATCGAGTTCCTGGGTGGCGGATGCGCCGTCGACCTCGGCCGTCGCTGCTGTGTCGGTGGTCATCTCGTGGTCTACCTCTCTGTGCCCTGGGTCACTCCAGTGACCTCATGGTCAGCGATGTCCCACATCGACGAGGTGTCCCAGATCGGGACGGTCCCGTGCATCGGGGCGCCGCCGGGCCGGCACCGAATGAGCAGACCTCTATCTGGTGATTCCGTAATGCTTGATCTTTCGGTAGAGCGTCGACCGGGCCAGACCGAGTGCTGTTGCTGCTGCGACGCGGTTGCCGTCCGCGTCGTTGAGGGCCTTGACGATCGCGTCCCGCTCGACCTCGTCGACGTGGCGCAGCGAGCGTCGTGGCGTGCTGTGGCAGAAGGCCGGAAGATCGTTGGCCTCGAGGGCCCCGACGGGTCGCCTGGACAGCGCGGCGGTCAATGCCTCCTTGAGCTGCCGGACGTTACCCGGCCACCGGTAACGCATGATCACGCGCAGGGCGTCGCGCGTGAGCCGGACGTCGCGGTGCGGAGCCAGTTCGGCCAGCATCGCCGTGGCCAGCGCGGCGATGTCGGCGCCACGGTGGCGAAGTGGCGGGACGGTGACCGAGGCCCGGAAGCAGGGCAACAGCGCACGGTAGGGCGCCTCGTTCGGGGGCGTCTCGGCGGCCGTGGCAGCGAGGTAGATCGGCGAGTGGGGCTCCGGTGCGTCGCGGACGGCGTCGAGCAGCCGATCGACGGTCGCCTCGGTCAAGCGGTCGATGTCCCGCATGATGTAGAGCGAGGGGGCTGCATCCGACTGCAGCAGCAGCGCGATGGTGTCCTCGGGGGCCTGGTTGATGTCCTCGGCATGCAGCGCGACGCTGCGCCCGTTGTCGTGGACGAGGTGGTAGAGCTCGGCGATGAGCGTGAACCGGCCGGTGCCGGGTTCGCCGAGTACGAGCAGGGCGTCGTGAGCCCGAAGCGCCGCTTCGATGTCGGCCGCTGCGGCTCGCCATGCGGGGGTTCGGCCGGCCGCGCTGCCGCGACCCCGGGGCGGCGTTCCTTGCGACGGCGCGGCAGCGTCAGGGCGCCTGGTCCCGGCGACGACACGCCCCGATCCCGCGGCAGATCGGCCGGAGAGACGGGCGGGGCGGTCCTCGTCGGCGAGTACGGTGACGACGACGATCATGCCGGCGATCTCGGCGCCGACCGTCACCCGCGTGCCGCGGAGGCGGACCCCGGCTCCCGAAGGAAGATCGAGTTCATCGTCCACGGTGCCGTGGCGTGCCATGAGGAACCGCGTGTGATCCTGCAGGGCCGCAAGGTCGGTCAGATCGAGCAGCGTCTGCATCATCGTGTTGGCCATGACGACGCGCTGCCCGACCGCCATCACCGCTTCCCGGCAACGGGCATCGATGCGCGCGTAGGCGTCGAACAGGGCCTGCTGGGGCTGATTGCGATCCAGGAGCAGGTTGCGCTCGATGTCGCGCGCCGCCGAGCGGACGAGCGAGTGCATGACCGGGCTGGACTGATCGCTCAGACAGCTGACGTCCAGGATCCCCTCGATGCGGCCGCTGAACGGGTCACGAATCGGCGCGCCGGCGCAGGAGAAGGTCTGCAGCGACTCGACGAAATGCTCCGGGCCGACGATGTGCACCGACTCCCCGGACTCCAGGACCGTCCCGACACCGTTGGTGCCGACGGAGCCCTCCGCGTAGCCGAAGCCCTGGGCGAAGTACACCTTGTCCAGCAGGCGCCCGATCCAGGCGTTGCTGTCCGTCCGGCTGAGTATGCGTGCTCGGTTGTCGGTCAGGGCGACGCTGATCGGGACGTCGGCGACCTCGTCGGACAGGCGTTCGATGATCGGTTGGGCGCAGCGTACGAGCCGTGAGCTCAGATCGAGTTCGGTGTGGAAGTCGCTGGCCAACTCGTGCGGGCGCACACCGCACGACGCACTGCGTCGCCAGGACGCCGCGACGTGGTCGGGCACGCCGTACAGGTCGTCATCGCCGCTGCTGAGGAAGTCCGCGCGTGCCGTGGCGACGAGCAACCGCCGCTCCATGGCGTCATCCACGAGGTACACCCCCTTGTGTCTCTCGACACATGGTGGGCCAGTAGTCGAACCGAGGACCTGTCCCAGTATCGGACACCTCCGCCCGTGGGACACCGAACACAGTCGATCTGCGTTCTGGGGCGGCGACGCCACGGGCGTCTTCGGGCGGCCGCCGGTCGGCACCCGTGGGGACGTCGGACTCACCGTTTGATCGACAGGGAGGTCGCAGCGATGACGGCTACGGACATGATGGTCGAGGTCGTGGCGTGAGCGCCGTCGACAACCCCTTCTACAGCCACGAGTTCCACGGCGACTACGAGCTGATCAGCATCGGTCGCCTGGACCTGGAGGAAGGGGGATCGATTCCGGACTGCCAGCTGGCGGTCGCCACCTTCGGGAGGCTGTCCGAGGCGAAGGACAACGCGATCCTGGTCAGCACCTGGTACTCGGGCACCCACCAGATCTGGCGCGACGCCTACATCGGCCCTGGACACGCCCTGGACCCGGCAAAGTACTTCATCGTCGTGGTCGACCAGATCGGCAGCGGCCTGTCCACCTCCCCGCACAACGCCGGCGGGCCGAACGCGGACATCGCGATGTCCAAGTTCCCGCACGTGCGGATCGGCGACGACGTGGTCGCCCAGGAGCGGTTGCTGCGTGAGCACTTCGGCATCACATCGCTCGAGCTCGTGGTCGGCGGGTCGATGGGGGCGCAACAGACCTACGAGTGGATGGTCCGGTTCCCGGAGAAGGTCAAACGAGCCGCTCCGATCGCCGGGACGGCGCGCAACACCCCGCACGACTTCCTGTTCACCAAGGCCCTGATCGAGGCGATCACCTCCGATCCCGGCTGGAGCGGCGGGGAGTACACCTCCAACGCCGACGTCGTCGCGGGCCTCACCCGGCATGCCGGCATCTGGGCGGTGATGGGCTTCTCCACCGAGTTCTGGAAGCAGGAGGTCTGGCGCGCCCTGGACTTCGACTCGAAGGAGGCCTTCATGGCCGGATTCCTCGAGCCCTACTTCACCGCGATGGACCCCAACGACCTGCTGTGCATGGCGTGGAAGTGGCAGCGCGGCGACGTCAGCCGGCATACCGGCGGCGACCTCGCCGCAGCACTCGGGCGCGTCACTGCGAAGACGTTCGTCATGCCGATCGATGAGGACATGTTCTTCCCTGTCCGGGACTGCCGGGCCGAGCAGGAACTGATCGCCGGCAGCGAGCTGCGAGTCATCGACGACGTGCTCGGCCACCTCGGGCTGTTCTCGGTCAACCCCGAGTACATGCCGCAGGTCGACCGGCACCTCAGCGAGCTGCTCGGCACGAAGGTCTGAACTTCGGCGGCGAGGCGGGGAGGTCGAGTCGCCGCCCCGCCGCCGGCAGTCCTGATCCGGCGACGCGGTGGGCGGGGACGCTCGGTTCGGATGCCGGCCCGTGTGCGTCCGGGCTCGTCGCCTGCCGGATCCGGCGGTCGTGTTTGAGTGGTGCACATGATCGACAGGCGCCGGCTTCTCACCGGTCTGTTCGCCGCCCCACTGGTCACGGCATGCGGCGCACCCGCAGCGACCCCACCGGTCCCACCGGCGACGACGCGTCCCACCCCGGGACCGCGCTTCGAGGACCTCGAGCGACGGTACGGCGCTCGACTCGGCGTCTACGCCGTCAACGCCACCACCAGCCGCTTCGTCGCTCATCGCCAGGACGAACGCTTCGCTCTCTGCTCGACCTTCAAGACCTACGCCGCCGGCGCTCTGCTGCATGCGCATCCGCGTGACAGCGAGTTCTGGAGCTCGATCGTCCGTTACTCCCGATCCGAGATCGTCTCGTACTCACCGGTCACCGAGCAGCACGTCGAGACCGGCATGACCGCGGCGCAGCTGTGCGAAGCCGCCATCACGCACAGCGACAACACCGCAGGCAACCAGCTGCTCAAGCTGCTCGGCGGCCCGCCCGCGATCGGCGCCTTCGCCCGTGAGATCGGCGACCCGGCAACCCGCCTGGACCGGTGGGAGACCGACCTCAACAGCGCGATCCCCGGAGACGACCGCGACACCACCACTCCTGCGGCCATCGCCGCCGGCTATCGCGCCATGGTGCTCGGCACCGCCCTGGGCGCGGCTGAGCGCGGCCAGCTCAAGGACTGGCTCATCGCGAACACCACCGGAGCGGAGCGAATCCGGGCCGCGGTTCCGCCCGGCTGGACGACCGGGGACAAGACCGGAAGCGGCTCCTACGGCACCGCGAACGACATCGCGGTGACGTGGTCGCCCGCCGGCGAAGCACTGGTGATCGCCATTCTCTCCGGCAGGACGAGCGCGGACGCCGTTTACGACAACGCCCTGATCGCCGCCGCGGCCGGACTGGTCATCGACGCGCTCCGATGAGCGGCCAGGACATGTCCGGGCGCTCGGCGCAGGTCGACGGAGTCCTCAGAGGTCGTAGTAGAGCATGAACTCCCAGGGGTGCGGCCGCAGCCGGATCTGGTCGACCTCCTTGGACCGCTTGTAGTCGATCCAGGTCTCGATCAGGTCGTCGGTGAAGACGCCGCCCTCGACGAGGAAGTCGTGATCCGTCTCCAGGGCGTCCAGGACCGCTTCCAGCGACGCCGGGACGTGCTTCACCGATACCGCCTGCTCGGGCTCGAGCTCATAGAGGTCCCGGTCGATCGGGTCCGGCGGCTCGATCTTGTTCCGGATCCCGTCCAGGCCGGCCTGCAACATCGCGGAGAAGGCCAGGTAGGGGTTCGCGGTGGGGTCAGGCGGGCGGTACTCGAGGCGCTTGGCCTTGGGGCCCTGCATGTACATGGGGATGCGGACGCAGGCCGAGCGGTTGCGCTGCGAGTAGACGAGGTTGATCGGTGCCTCGTAGCCGGGGACCAGCCGGCGGTAGGAGTTGGTGGTCGGCGCGCAGAACGCCAGCAGCGCGGGAGAATGCTCGAGGAGCCCGCCGATGTAGTACCGGGCCAGGTCGCTGAGGCCCGCGTACCCCGCCTCGTCGTAGAAGAGGTTCTCCCCGTTCTTCCACAGCGACTGGTGGACGTGCATGCCCGAGCCGTTGTCGGCGAAGACCGGCTTCGGCATGAAGGTGGCCGTCTTGCCCGCCTGCCAGGCGACGTTCTTGACCACGTACTTGTAGTTCATGACGTTGTCCGCCATGGACAGCAGGGACGAGAAGCGCATGTCCATCTCGGCCTGCCCGGCGGTACCCACCTCGTGGTGCTGGACCTCGATGGGGATGCCCAGCTCGATGAGGGTCAGGGCCATCTTGCTGCGCAGGTCCTGGTGCTGGTCCATGGGGGGCACCGGGAAGTACCCCTCCTTGTACCGGGGGCGGTAGCCGCGGCTCCCCGGTTGTCCGGAGGCCCAGACCCCCTCGACCGACTCGACGTGGTAGTAGCCCTCGTGCTGGTTCTGGTCGAAGCGCGCCCCGTCGAAGATGTAGAACTCCAGCTCGGGGCCCCAGTAGGAGATGTCGGCCATGCCGGTGGCCTGCAGGTGGGCCTCCGCCTTCCTCGCGATGTAGCGCGGATCGCGCGAGTAGTTCTCCCGCGTCAAGGGGTCGACGACGAAGCAGTGGATCTGAAGGGTGGGCACCTCGCGGAACGGGTCCATCACCGCCGTCTCCGGGTCCGGCATCAGGAGCATGTCGGACTCGTGGATCGCCTGGAACCCGCGGATCGAGGAGCCGTCGAAGCCGTAGCCCGACTCGATGCCCTCCTCGGTGAGCTCCTCCACGGGAATGGAGAAGTGCTGCATCAGTCCCGGGAGGTCGCAGAACCGAAGATCCACGATCCGCGCACCACCGTCCTGCGCGAGGGTGAGGACGTCTTGCGGCGTTTTGGACATAACCAGCTCCTTGTCGAATTCGGCCGGCATGCTGGACGGTCATTCCAGGATTCCCGAGATTCACGTGCTGAGGAACAGCTCGCGATACGGCGGGAGGCGATATCACGCCGATGGTCCAGTGCATCGGCCACGCCGTGCCCGGGGCGGCCGGAACTCGCGCTGCACCCCATGGCCGAAATGGATCATCGCTCCGGAACCGCAGGTGACCGGTTCACGGCGAATGATTATCGTGCCGTTTCGTCGGCGCCCTCACGGTCAGTCGTGGTCGTAACGAACCAACGGCCGTACCGAACATCGGGCCGTGAGCGGGGAGAAGCGCACAGTGCTCGCCGGATCAGCGCTCGGCTGTGCCGTCCGCGACGTTGTCGGAGGCTTCGTCGGGCAGCAGCCGGTAGTCGGGATCGGTGAGGGCGAGCTGATCGGCGAAGCGGCTGGGGCGGCCGTGCAGGCGAATACGGCGTCCGGGCTCGACGCCCTTGATGTGCGAGCGGCCGTAGAAGCGGGCGGTGATGCTGCCGGTCTGGTCGCTCACCCGGCAGGTCAACACCGGGGTGCCGTCGGAGGCGGTGAGGTCGACGCTGTTGATGCGGCCGGTGATGGTGGCCGGTCCGCGGTCGCCGAGCTCCGAGATGGGGATGGGGACGGATCGGTCTGCGGCGGTGATGGGCTGAGGCTGCGTTGCCTCCGGCTCGGAAGCGACGGGACGCCTCCCGTCGTCCGACGGCTGCTGCGCGGTGAGCCGGTGCCGGGTGTCGGTGAAGGTCTCACCGTGGCGGTGGGCCTGGGACAGTCGCTGGACCGGTCCGCTGACGTCGAAGGGGATGATGGTGGCGGCGGCGTGGGGGACGCGGCTGATGCGGTCCGCGATGTGGTCGGCGGTGCGGTCGTGCAGCAGCCGGCCCAACACCGGGGCGTAGACGCGCCGGGGCAGCAGGACCGTGACCTCGGTGCGCCCGTCGGCGGTGCGCTCCCTGATCAGCTCGACGGAGGCTCGGCCGAGCCGGCGGTCGCGACATTCGAGCAGGTCCAGACCGACGTCGCCGCGTTGAATGCGCCGCCATCGCTCGGCCAGCCGGCGCGCCCGGGTCTCGTCGAGGACGAAGTGCACCGCCCGGATCTGGGTGGGCCGCAGGCCGCGGGCGTAGCGCAGAGCGCGCAGGGTGGCCAGATCGAGGGTGTCCACGAAGACCAGCACGACATGGCGGGCCCAGTTGGGTTCGACGTCGAGGATCGGAGCCAGCGCGGCCAGCGCGGCTTCCTCCTCCCGGTACTGGCGGTTGAGCCGGATCAGCGCGAACACCAGGATCGGGAACAGGACGACCACGGCCCAGGCGCCCTCGGTGAACTTGACCACCGCGAAGATCGCGACCACGAGCAGCGACAGCCCGCCGCCGCACGCGTTGATCACCAGCTTGCGCCGCCACCCCGCCTCCCGGTGGGTGAGGTGGTACTTGGTCATGCCGAATCCGGCCATGGTGAAGCCGGTGAACACGCCGATGGCGTAGAAGGGCACCAGCGCGGACACGGTGCCCCCGGAGACCACCAGCAACGCGATCGCGACCACGGCCAGCACGATGATGCCGTTGGAGAACACCAGGCGATGCCCGCGCTTGGTCAGTTGCCGCGGCAGGAACGAGTCCCCGGCGACGAAGCTGGCCAGGAACGGGAACCCGTTGAAGCTGGTGTTCGCCCCGGTGTAGAGGATCAGGGCCGTCACCGCCTGGACGGCGTCGAATAGCACCGTGCCCAGCGTCCCGGTGCCGAACACCGCCCGGACCTCCTGGGAGATCACCGACGGATAGCCGCTCTCGTACGGGGTCGCGTGGGTGAGATGCGCCAGCCAGGACACCCCTGCGACCAGGAACCCCAGCGTCGAGGCCATGACCACCAGGACCCGGCGGGCGTTCACCCCCTCGGGCTTGCGGAACGCGCTGACCCCGTTGGAGATCGCTTCCAGACCGGTCAGCGAGGACCCGCCGTTGGCGAACGATCGCGCCAGCGTGAGGACGACGACGCCCAGCGCCAACCCGGACCCGCCCCCGACCGGAACCGCGCCGGGCAGTGTCGCCGGGTCGTACCGGGGCAGGTTGCCCAGCAGTTCCCGGATCACCCCGACCACGACCACCGCAGCGATCGCGCCGGTGAACAGGTAGGTGGGGAGTGCGAAAGCTCGGGCCGCCTCGCGGATCCCGCGCAGATTGCCGTACGCCAGGAGGATCACCACCCCGACGGTGATCTCCAAGCTGTACGGGCCGAGGACGGGTATCGCCGAGACCACGGCAACCGTCCCGGCCGCGGTCTGCACCGCGACGGTCACCACGTAGTCGATCAGCAACGCGACCGCCGCTATCTGGGCCACCCGAGGGCCGAAGTTCTCCCGCGCCACCACATAGGACCCGCCGGCCTTGGTGTAGACCTGCACGACCTCCCGATAGGACAAGGTCAGCAGCACCAGCAGCGCCAGCACCACGCCGGTGATCGACAGCACCAGGCTGAACGCCGCCAGGCCGAACACCGGCAGCAACTCCACCAGCATCTGCTCGGTGCCGTAGGCGGCGGAGGAGACGCAGTCGGGGGCCAGCACACCCAGCGCCATGGCGTTGGGCAGCCGCTCCTCGTGCAACCGCTCGGTGACCAGCGGCGCTCCGAGGAACAGCCGTTTGAGCCGGTACCCGAGGGGCTCGGGCACCACTGCCCCGCCCGCCGGGCCCGCCGCCGCGGATGACGGCGCCAGGTCTGCGTCAGGTTCAGTCACGACACCCCTCGATCCGCTCGCCCGGAGCCCCGGGCGAACAATGGTGGACGCGTGCACCCCGCAACTCCGGGAGCCGGACCGGCCACGACGTCGTCGGCGACGAAGGGTCCGGGCGACGCGGGCCGCAACGTGGCACCAGCATCCGGGTCGGTCCTCCACGTGCTCCGCGGGCAGTGCTCCCCGCCAGTACGCCGATCAGGGCAGCAGCGCGTTCCGGACAGAGCAGGGAACAGCAAACATGGCCGTCGATGCAGGCCGCCACTGCAAAGCGACGAACGGCTATTCCGCCACGACGAGCTACCGGCTCCGGTTGGAAAATAAGAAGTTCTCGATGTTCTCTCTGATTGAGTGTTGAATCCCATTTCGGGTACCGCAAGCCGACCCTCCGACGCTCGTGCACGAGGAATTTGTCCGCATCGGACGAATTCATGGATCAGACGTACGACGGCCGTCACGGCCGATCTGCGCCGGCGTCACCGGTTCATCACCTCGACCGGTGAATCTTTGGCCGCTGCTTCCGCCGAGCGGGTGACAGGCCCGCTGGGCGGTTTTCGGTCTTTCCGGAGAGGTTGTGAGTTTCAAGATGAGCAGGCGCACCCAAAGACTCCTCGGCGGCGTGACGGTGGCCGGTGTGGCCACCGCGCTCGTCGCGGGCGGACTCGGACTGTCCGCCGCGTCCGCTGCGCCCGCGCCGGTGCCGGCGGGTTCTGGCGGTGGGGTCAGCGTGCCGGCCGGCTTCTCCGCCCACGTCCTCATCTCCGGTGGCGCGTCGACGATCGGTCCGGATGACATCACCAAGCTGGGCGACCGGCTCTACGTCGGGTTTCAGAACGGCGTCGGCTCCGAGGGCCAGCCGTCGCCCTCCGGGCAGACGCAGAGCACCGTCGTCGAATACACCCTGCAGGGCAGGGAGGTCGCGCACTGGAACCTGACCGGAAAGGTGGACGGCCTCACCGCCGACCCGGCCGGGCACCGCGTGCTGGCCACGGTCAACGAGGACGCCCACAGCAGCCTGTACGCGATCAGCCCGGACGACCACGGGCAGGTCCGGCACTACCAGTACAGCCCCAGCCCGCTGCCGCACGGCGGTGGGACCGACAGCATCACCGTCCGGGACGGCGTCATCTACATCGTCGGGTCCGCGCCCGCCGCGAACGCCGACGGCACGACCTACAGCGGGCCCGCTCTGTACCGGGTGGCCCTCGACGGAACCACGGCCCGCGCCACACCGGTCTTCCAGGACAACTCGGCTGCCACGGACGCCGTGACCGGCAAGCAGGTCACCTTGAACCTCTCCGACCCGGACTCCAGCGAGTTCGTGCCGGGCTCCGCCCCCCGGTTCGGCGGCGATCTGCTGCTGGACAGCCAGGGAGACTCCCGGCTGGTGTTCCTCGCGCACCCCGATGGCCACCCGGCCGCGACGGTGCTCAACCTGAACACCCAGGTCGATGACACCGCGTTCGCCACCGGCTCGCGCGGCACGCTCTACGTGGTCGACAGTGCCAAGAACGCGGTTCTCGCCGTCCGGGGCGATTTCCGGCCCGGTGAGGCCTTCACCTCGGTCCCGAACGATTCCAGCACGCTTCCCGGCGTGCTCGGGCGTCTCGACCTCAAGACCGGCCAGGTCACCTCGTTCGGCACGGGCTTCGGCAGCCCCAAGGGGTTGCTGTTCGTGACCGACGGCGCTGGTGACGGCGACGAGCAGTAACGGCGGCAACCGACGGCGAACGGCCCCTGGCCTGGAAACAGGTCAGGGGCCGTACGTCGACCGAGAATTTCGCATAGCTCACTGTCTGGTCGCGCGCCGGTAACGCCGCGCCGGACGCCACGACAATCCCCCCGGAGCGCTGTCGAGGGGAAGGACCCGAACGTGGCGTTGGACGGCATGCCTGCGGACGTCGCGCGACGGCAGCGCGAGCTGCAGCGCAATCCGCCACCGTTGCCGGCCGCGCCGTTCCTGCTCGTCGGCCTGGGCGTCGCCGCGCTGATCGGCCAGTTCGCCTTCGAGGTGCTCGTCGGCACGAACGAGGCCATGCAGACCTGGTCGACGATCTTCGTCGCCATCGTGCTGCAGGCGATCCCGTTCCTGGTGCTCGGCGTGGTGCTGTCCGCGGCGATCTCGGCCTTCGTCCCGGAGGGGGCGATCAACCGTGCGCTGCCGCGGCGGCCTGCGCTCGCCGTCCCGGTGGCGGGGCTGGCGGGGGCCGCCCTGCCCGGCTGCGAGTGTGCGTCGGTGCCGGTGGCGGGGCGGATGATCGCCGACGGAGTGTCCTCGCCTGCCGCGCTGACGTTCCTGCTCTCCGCCCCGGCGGTGAACCCGGTGGTGCTCGTCGCGACCGCGGTGGCGTTCCCGCAGGCCCCGGGCATCGTGCTCGCCCGGTTCGTCGCGTCGCTCGCGCTGGCGATGGTGATGGGCTGGTTGTGGTCGCGGTTCGGGCGTCCGGAGTGGTTGCGCCCGCCGCGCCGGATCCACATCGAGGGCGGCTCGCGGTGGCAGAACTTCCGCCTGACCGCCCAGCACGACTTCCTGCAGGCCGGTGGCTTCCTCGTCGTCGGCGCGTTGTTCGCGGCGACGCTGAACGTGGCCGTCGACCCGAACTGGTCGTCGGCCGTAGCCGGTGACCCGGTGGTGTCGGTACTGGTGCTGGGGTTGTTGGCGGTGCTGCTGGCGGTCTGCTCCGAGGCCGACGCGTTCGTGGTCGCGAGCCTCACCGGTTTCTCGATGACGGCGAAGCTCGCCTTCATGGTGGTCGGTCCGGCGGTGGACCTGAAGCTGATCGCGATGCAGGCCGGCACGTTCGGCCGCCGGTTCGCGGTGCGGTTCGCGCCCGCGACGTTCGCCGCCGCGATCGCGCTCAGCCTGCTGGTCGGGGGGCTGCTGCTGTGAGGCAGAAGATCGCACCGGTCCTGCTGTTCGTGGTGGGTGCGGTGGTGCTGCGCCTCGCGCTGTTCGGTGACTTCCTCGACTACGTCAAACCCAGCCAGGGCCCGCTGCTGATCGTCGCGGGCGCGCTGCTCATGGTGTGCGGGCTCGTCGGTGTGGTCCACGACATGCGCCGCGACGGCGCCGAGCCGGCGGCCCCCACGGCGCGCAGCCGCCGGGCGACGCTGCATACGCACGGCCCGCTGCGGGTCGACCCTGCGGTGATCGAGCAGGTGCGTCAGAAGGAGCACGACCACGGTCACGGCCACGACCACGGTCGCACCCCGGGCGTCGCCTGGTTGCTGATGCTGCCGATGTTCCTGGTGCTGCTGGTGCCGCCGCCGGCGCTCGGCGCCTACGCCGCGAGTCGCGCGGGGGCGCCCGTGCCGCAGCCGTTGGCCCATCGGGAGTATCTCCCGCTGCCGGCGGGCGGTCCGGTTCCGCTGGCGGTACACGACTACGCCGAGCGTGCGGCCTGGGACGGCGGCCGCACGCTGGTGAGCCGCACCGTGACGCTCACGGGTTTCGTGACACCCAAGGACGACGGCGGCTGGTACCTGACCCGGATCATGATCACCTGCTGTGCCGCGGACTCGCGCAGCTATCTCGTCGAGGTCGTCGGGTCCGGACGGTCGCCGGCGGCCAACGCCTGGGAACGGGTCACCGGGACCTACACCCCGGGTGCGCCGACCGCCCAGGGCGGGAAGACCGCCCGCATCACGGCCACCGCGGTGACCCCGGCCGACCAGCCTCAGAACCCTTACGAACTGCCCTGACGGGGCGTTCGGCCGCAGTCCTCGGGCACCTGCACGGCTCCGCCGTACTCGGCGGCGGGCAGGGCCTTCGTGCTCTGCGGTTCGTGCCGTATGCCTGCGCGACACCTGTCCACGACCTGTGTGGCAGCTGTGCGATATCGCCGCGAAAGATCCCGACGGCCGACGTGACCTCCTTCACGGAAGCGGCCCTCTCAACGGGCTCAAATCAGACAAAATCGTCTTTTTGCCGAGCGAATGGTTCGCAGGCGCCATCACTCGAACGAGTGGCCTGTAACGGCCGAGGTTCGGGAGTGGATAAACGCTCCGTCACAGATCGGATACTCGATGTACTCCAAATGGACGTAAGAGTACGTCGCCAGCGCTGCACGACGAATGTCGGAAGGGGAACGGTTGTGAGGGGCTGGGGGATGTGCTCCGGACTGCCTGCGGGGGCGGTCCGCGCGGCCTCCGTCCTGGCCCTGGTCCTGGCGGTCGCGGTCACGGTCTCCGCGTGTGCGGCGCCGACGGGTTTCGACGCGGTCTCCACACCGGACACCGGTTCGACGGGCGGCGCCGTGGGCCGGTTCGCACCGTACGTGGATGTCACCGCCCCGCGGCCGAGGCTGGCCGACCTCGCTCGCGCCACGGGGGACACGACCTTCGTCCTGGCCTTCGTCCTGGCGGGCGACAACAGCTGCGATCCGCGCTGGGACGGTCAGACCCCGGTGGGCGACGCCGGCCTGGTGTCGGAGGTCTCGGCGCTGCGGGCGCAGGGCGGAGACGTCGTCGTCGCCACCGGGGGCGCCGACGGGCCGTACCTGGAGACCGCCTGCACCAGTGCAGATGCGCTGGCGCGGGCTTACGAGAAGGCCCTCGACGCGGTCGGCAGCCACCATCTCGACGTCGACATCGAGCACAGCGTGCCCGTCGACACGATGAACCGGGCGTTGCTCACGGTGCAGCGGGACCGCCAGGTCGACATCACCTACACCCTGCCCGTCGCGAACCAGACCACCGGGCTGAGCCCCGATGCGCTGAACGTGCTGCACAGCGCGGCAGCGCTCGGTGTCACCGCGACCGTCAACGCGATGGTCATGAACTTCCCGTACAGCGGGAGCTGGTCCGACGCCATGATCGCAGCAGCCGAGGCCACGGCCGGACAGATCAGGTCGGTGTGGCCGGACAAGACCCCGGACCAGGTCTACCGGGCTCTGGGGCTGACCGCGATGATCGGCCGCAACGACGTCGGAATGACCACGACCACAGCCGATGCGCGTGCTCTGCTCGGGTACGCGCGCTCCCATTCCATCGGCTATCTCGGATTCTGGGCCATCGCCCGGGACAACGGCACATGCCCGCAGGAGAAAGTCGCTGCGAACGACTGCAGCGGTGTGACTCAGTCCCCGTACGAGTTCAACGGCATCTTTCGAGGGGCCAGTTCATGACCATCGCCACCCCCGAGGCGAAGACCCAGAAGCTCCCCAAGGTGAACCGGCCCGGCGGCCTGCAAGGCGGTGGAAACGCCACCGGGGCATCGCTGCGGCCGGTTTTCGTGGACGATCGCGGCCGTCGTAAGCGGATGATCGTGCGTACCGGCTACCTCGCGGCCGCAGCCTGCGTCGCCTATCTCGTCGTGGTCGTGGTCAGCCTGACCGCGGGCCCGGCGAGTCCGCTCGCGCAACTGGCGAGCCCGCTCGTGCCGCAGCCTGCGGCGAGCCCGCCGGAGCCGGGCCTGAACGCCGCGCCGGCCGACCCGTCGACGACGGCCAAGCCGACCGAGCGCACCGTTCCTCGCGCTACGGCCGTCCCGTCGCGCAAGTCCGAGGTGGCACGGCCGGTGCGCACCGAGGTCCGGGCCCCGATGGTCGCCGCGCCGGCGCTCACCCAGGTTGCCGTGCCGACCACGGCTGCGCCGGCGCCGCCGCCGGTCCAGCAGCCCACGCCGGGACGGCGGACGCGGACGACTGCAGCGCCCCCGCCGGTCCAGCAGCCCGCCGGCGGCGCCACCGACACGGCTCCCGCGCAGCCGTCACAGGTGGCAACCCCGTGACCGACAGGCATCAGCGCGGCCGGCTGAAGCCGTCGTGGATCCTGTCCGTCGTCCTGCTCCTCGGGTTCGCGACCGTCCTCGTCGTGGACGGCCTCGGCACGGCGCACGTCGGGAACGACGCGGGTGTGCACCCGCCGGTGGGGACCGACAAGGTGCCCCCGTCGGTGATCAACGGCGGTCCGATCGTCGACGCGATCCACACGCCGGTGACGTCGACGAACATCCCGGGCAAGACCATCGCGCTCACCTTCGACGACGGCCCCGATCCGCAGTGGACTCCCCAGGTCCTCGCCGTGCTGAAGAAGTACGACGTCCCGGCCACGTTCTTCGTGGTCGGCTCCAACGTCACCCGCTACCCGGACCTGGTGAAGGCGATCCACACCGCGGGTTCGGAACTGGGTGTGCACACGTTCTCCCATCCCGACCTGGTGAACGTCGCGCGCTGGCGTCTCGACCGCGAGCTGGCCGAGACCCAGCTGGCCATCGCCGGCAGCGCCGGTGTGACGACCTACCTGATGCGCCCGCCGTACTCCTCGACGGCGAGCGCGATCGACGACCTCGGCTACGGCACGGTGCTGGCCGCGGGACAGGACGGCTACGTCGCCGTCTTCACCAGCACCGACAGCGAGGACTGGCAGCGCCCCGGGGTTCCCGCGATCGTGCACAACGCCACCCCGGTCAACGGTGAGGGCTCCGTCGTGCTGATGCACGACGCCGGCGGTGACCGATCGGAGACGGTCGCCGCGCTCGACCAGTTCATCCCGCTGATGCAGAAGCAGGGCTACCGGTTCACCACCGTGACCGGGGCCGTGGGCATGCCACCCGCCGGCGCGCCCGCCTCCTCACACGATCTGCTCATGGGCCGCGTGCTCCTCGGCACGCTCGACGTCGCCACCACGAGCGTCTCGGTCCTGATGTGGGTCCTGCTCGTCGTGGGCGTCCTCGTCGGGCTCCGGCTGCTGCTCATGGTGATCGTCGCGCGCCGCCACGCCCGGCGCCGCCGCAGTCCTGAGTGGAGCTGGGGGCCGCCGGTCGACTGGCCGGTGTCGGTGATCGTGCCGGCATACAACGAGCGGGAGAACATCGAGGCCACCGTCCGCTCGCTGCTCGCCAACGACTACCCGCTCGAGGTGGTCGTGGTCGACGACGGCTCGACCGACGGCACCGCCGATCTCGTCGAGGCGCTCGGGCTGGAGCGGGTCCGGGTCGTCCGGCAGCCCAACTCGGGAAAGTCGGCCGCCCTCAACAACGGCGTCCGTGCGGCCCGCCACGAGCTGATCATCATGATCGACGGCGACACGATCTTCGAGACGGAGACGGTGCGCCGGCTGGTGCAGCCCTTCGCCGATCCCGCGGTCGGCGCGGTCGCAGGCAACGTCAAGATCGCCAACCGGGACTCCCTGATCGGGCGCCTGCAGCACATCGAGTACGTGGTCGGGTTCAACATCGACCGCCGGGTCCAGGACGTCCTCGGCTCGATCGCGACGATTCCGGGTGCGGCCGGTGCGTTCCGCCGTCGCGCCCTGCTCGACGTCGGCGGCCTGAGCTCGGACACCCTGGCCGAGGACACCGACCTGACGATCGCGCTGGGTCGCGCCGGTTGGCGGGTGGTCTTCGAGGACCGCGCGGTCGCCTGGACCGAGGCGCCGGCCACCGTGACGCAGCTGTGGCGCCAGCGCTACCGCTGGAGCTACGGCACGATGCAGGCGATCTGGAAACACCGCCGGGCCGTCCGCGAAGAGGGGTCGGCGGGGCGGCTGGGCCGGCTCGGCCTGGGCCACATCGCCCTGTTCCACATCTTCCTGCCGCTGACCGCACCCCTGGTCGACGTGTTCTTCGTCTACGGGTTGTTGTTCCTCGACCCGGCCACCACGCTCCTGCTCTGGCTGTCGATGCTGGTGGTCCAGATGGCAGGGGCGCTCTACGCCTTCCATCTGGAGGGCGAGGCCAAGGGCGCACTCTGGGTCCTGCCGGTCCAGCAGATCATGTACCGGCAGCTGATGTACCTGGTGCTCATCCAGTCCGTCGTGAGTGCGGTGTCCGGGGCCCGGGTGCGCTGGCAGAACATCCACCGCATCGGCGTGCTGAACGACCTGCTGCCCAACCTGTCCCCGGGCCAGCAGGCGCCCGCACAGCGCCCAACGCCGCTGCCGCCGCCGGTGGCGCCCACAGCCGGTGCTCGGCCCCGGCCGGCCACGATGCTGACCGACCGTCCCGTGCCCCCGGTCCTGGCCACCGAACCGGAACCGGCGTCGCCGAAGCCCGCGCGCCCGCCGCGCCGCGAGCGCTGGCTCGACCTCCTTCGGGCGGCGGCGCTGGCCCGGGTCCTGGCCTATCACGTGTTCGGCGCGGGCTGGATGAGCATCGCCTTCCCGTCGATGGGCGTGATGTTCGCGCTCGCCGGTTCGCTGATGGTGCAGTCGATGCGCCGCACACCCGCGATCGACGTGATCGGGCACCGGCTGCGCCGCCTGTTGCCGCCACTGTGGCTGCTCGGCAGCATCCTCGTCCCACTGATGTTCTGGCACGGCTGGGCGGGCGAGACCGGGGACTACGCGCTGAACTGGCCGGAGCTGCTCTTCTGGGTGTTCCCCATCCTCGACCCGCAGGGCAGCTCGTGGGCCGCGGATGCCACCGTCGTGCTCTGGTACATCCGCGCCTACCTGTGGTTCGTGCTGCTCACGCCCCTGATGCTGCGTGCGTTCCGGCGGTGGCCGGTGCGGGCCATCCTGCTCCCGCTGGGCGTCGTGGCGCTGGACGCGGTCCTCGGCTCACCGCTGCGGACCTCGGGTGCGTGGGGCCCGGCTGTGATCGACTTCTTCACGTTCGCCTCGTGCTGGATGCTGGGCTTCGCCCACCGCGAAGGAATGTTGCGCCGCATCCGTCCCGTGGTGCTCGTCGGCCTGACCGCGCTCGCCCTGGCGCTCGGTGGCGCCTGGACGTTCACTCACCCGGCCGAGGGCGGAAGCTACGACCTGAACGACATCCCGCTCGGCCAGGCCCTCATCTCGGCGGGCGCGGTCCTGGTCTTCCTGAGGTTCTCGCCGCGGCTGGAGTGGCTCGACCGGATTCCGCTGCTCGACCGGCTGGTCACGGTCATCAACGCGCGGGCCATGACGATCTACCTGACGCACAACATCGCCATCTCCCTCGCTGTTCCCATCGACGACCACTTCCAGTGGACGTCGCAGTGGGGTGTGCTCGGAACGGCGGTGGTGCTCACGGCCGTGGCGGTCCTGGCCTTCGGCTGGGTCGAGGACCTCGCGGCACGGCGTCCGCTGCAGATCCTTCCCGGCGGGCGCCGGGCCACCGCGCGGAAGAAGCCGCAGCCGCCCCGGCGGCCGGGTCCGCCCTCGCCGGCCCCGGCGGAGCATCGTGCGGCCCGAACCGCGCACGAGGCGGCATCCACGGGTCAGCATGCGGTCCCGACAGGAGATCATGCGATCCCGTCGCAGCGCCGTCCGATGCCCAGGCCCATGCCGGCCGCCGCGCCTGCGCCGACCATCACCTGGCGTCCGCCGATTCCTGGCCACCCGCAGCCCACCGCGGGTCGCGACCCCCAGGTAGGCCTACCGCACCAACGCCGCGACTAGTGCGGGGCGGCACCCGGTTGTGCTCGGGACGAGAGAGGTGAGCGGCGTGAAGGGCACGTGGGCCGGGCGGACGGGGCGGTGGGCCGCTCTCGTGGCGGCCGTCGTCGCCGTCGTGGTGGGCTGTGCCCCGGCTGCGCCGCCGGCGCCCTCCAGCGGGCAGCCCGGGGCGCCGGCGTCTCCGACCGCCGCGACGTCCGCGGCTGCGCCGACCAGCCCGGACCGGCCAATGACCCCCGCTCCGCGGACCACTGCGTCGAAGTCTTCGACGACGCCGGGCGGCACCGGGTCGGCCGCGACGAGCCGGCCGTCCGCGCGCACCAGCGCGCCGGCCGGCAGGTCGTGGTCGACCTACATCACGTTCTACGGAGCCGGTGACAACGATCCGCCGGGAACCGCCATCGCCCATCCCAACGCGCGGCACTCCCACGCCGGGGGCACCGGCACCTTCTCCGATCCGGTGACCCTGGCGAGTGACCGGCGCGAGCTCCCGGTCGGGACGGTTCTCTACTACCCGTCCCTGCGAAAGTACTTCGTGATGGAGGACGACTGCGTCGCCTGCATCGGCGAGTGGGCTGCCGCCAAGCGCCCGCACCTCGATCTGTGGGCCGGCGACTTCAGCGGGGAGAGCTTTCTTGCCTGCCAGGAGGCGTTGACCCCGGCCGGCAAGGTCGCGGTCGAGGTGAACCCGCCCCCCGGGCGGGAGGTGGACACCCGATCCTTGTACGACGGTGCGGGCCGGTGCCTGAGCCCGGCCTCGTGATCCGACGCAGCGGCGTCGGGCCGGATCAGCGGCCCAGGACCATGGCCGCCAGGTCCTGTGCCTGGGTCCAGCCCTCGTGCTCGACCGAGTCGCACTGGGGGCCGAGGTAGGCCGGGCACGGACTGGTCAACGGCAGCGGAGTCGAGGGCGGTGCGGGCGCGGTCTCGGCGGTCGGTGCCGGGAGCGGCGCGTCAGCGGTGGGAGCGGACGCGCTGGCCGGGTGGAAGGCCAGGACGGCGGTGAGGACGGCGGGTGGTGTCAGGGGGAGCATGTCTTGCCCGTACCCACCGCCGGGCCGGGATATGTATCCGGAGGACAGGACTGTGGTCCGACGGCTCTGTACCCATCGGACGGCCGGCCCCGCAACCTCCACATCGGTCCGGGCCGGCGTGGACGCGTCGGACAATGTGGTGGATCGGCCGTTTTGCCTGCCTCGCCCTATTCGTCGGAGAGGAAGTGAACCCATCACCCGAATGGCCGGTGTGGCAGCGACCTACACCGGGAAGTCGATGTCGTCTGACCCGATCCGGGTCGCTGCATTCGAAGGTGGTGCCACTATGGGTTTGATCCTCGGTCTGTTGGTGCTCTGGGTCGTTTTGGCCGTGGTCGGATTCGCGGTCAAGTCGCTGTTCTGGTTGGCCATCGTCGCCCTCGTGCTTTTCGTGGCCACCGGCATCATCGGTGGAGTGCGTGGCCGTGGCCGCCGCGGAGCGCTGCGCTGACAGCACGGCTGACCGCACGAGGGCCCCGGGAGCCGGTTCCCGGGGCCCTCGTCACAGGGCGGCGCCCCCGCGCTCCGCTCGGCCGGCCGGCGATCGGGTCGGCGGCTGTCCGGACCGTCCGAACCGGTACGCCGACGCCTCGACCGGCGTGAGCGCCACCGCGACGATCACGGTGACAAGGCCGATGAGGATCAGATTGACGACCGAAACCCGGAGACTGTTCCACTGCAGCAACTCGCTGGCTGCCGTCAACGGGCCGTCCGCAACATTGATGGCAATGCCCATTTCGATGCCGCCGATCTGAGCAGTGAGCATGACCGTGTTCCACCGCCTCCGCGTCCGGCTATGTGTGCACGTCGGGCCTGTCGGTCCGAGCATTGCAGCCGTTGGCCGATGAGGACCCGGCCGGCGCGTTGATCCCGGTGCGGGCCGCCTCGCACCGGGATCGGACGAGAGCGGGTACGGGCCTGCCGTGATGCCTGCTGATGTTGGCCTCGAGCAGTGCCAGCGATTCGTGCACGCCGACGGAATCGGCGGGGAGACGGCCGTCGCATTCCTTGAGCTGTCGCAGGGCGTCGTCCATGGCCGCCTGCGCTGCGGCCAGGCACGGAGTGCTGTAGATGGCGACGTCGGCGCCCAGTTCCTGCAACTCCGGGAGTGAGAGCCGCGGGGACTTCCCGCCGGCGATCTGGTTGAACAGCAGGGGTTTGTCCCCGATCACGGCGCGGATCTTGTGCAGCCAGTCCACGCTGCGAACGCCGTCGACGAGCACGACGTCGGCATCGGTCTCGGCCAGCGCCGCGGCGCGGCGCAGCATCTCGGACTCCTCGGTGGCATCGGTGCGCGCCACGACGACGAGATCCCTGCGGGTCTGCAGGACCAGGTCCAGCTTGTCGAGGTAGTCCTGCAGCGGCAGCACCCGTTTGCCGTCGACATGTCCGCAGCGTCGCGGCCGCTGCTGGTCCTCGAGGATCACGCCCGATGCCCCGAGCGCCTCGAGATGCTCCACCACGTGACAGGCGACCTCGGCGTCGACGTAGCCGTCGTCGATATCGACGAGGAGGTGCTTGGTGGGGAACGCCAACCGGAGCCGCTGCACGAAGCCGACGATGTCGGGCCAGGCAATGAATCCGATGTCGGGCAGCCCGTAGTAGGACGCCGCGAATCCGAGCCCGGATACGAAGAAGCCGTCGTAATGTCGGGCGGCGACCGAGGCGGAGAACATGTCGAACACCCCGATGAGCGGGGTGATCTCGGGCCGGCGGATGTCGGCGCGCAGCGTTGCCCCGTAGCTTCTGGATGCGTAACCCACAGATCACCTTCCGGTCGGTGTCGGTCGCACCGTCATGTCAGTGGCGGTGCAACACCGAGCATCCGGAGCACGGATTAGCCGTCGGCAAGGCCAGGACCAGAGAGATTGAAGATCAGCATTGTTCACCCGGACGGGACCGTCCCGGGGACGGCCGGTACGGCCCGCCCGCCGCGGCTCCGGCGGGCGGGCCGTACCGGCCAGTGGCTGGATCACTGGTTCTGGGCGGCCTGGGCGAACTCGTTGGTGTAGGTCTTGGCCAGGTTGATGGACTTGCCGGCGACATCGCTGTTGGCCTGCAGGACAGCCAGGCACGTGGCGGGCCCGTCGGCCGGCATCAGGCCGGTCGGGTTGTAGATGCCCTTCTCGCTGTCGAGCGCAGCGATGTACGCGGCCTTGCCGACGCCGGTGTAGTAGTCCGGCGGCATCTGGGCGGTGATGTCGGCCGCGCTGTGGGTCTGGATCCACTTCAGCGTCTTCACGTAGGCGCCGACCAGCTTCTGGACCTTGTCCTTGTTGCTGTTGACGTAGTCGGTACGCATGTAGAGCGAGGTCGCCGGGTAGGCCCCGCCGAGTGCCTGGCGGGCGCCGTCGGCCGTGCGCATGTCGTCGATGATGTAGGCCTTGCCGCTGTTGATCAGGTTCGACACGGTCGGCTCGGTCGTCATGCCGCAGTCGATGGACTTGTGGTCCATGGCCGCGATGAACGTCGGGCCGGCCTGCACGCCGATGCGGTGGATGTCGGTCGCCGAGACGCCGTTCTTCTGCGCGAGGTACTGGGTGAGGAAGTCGGTGGAGGAGCCGAGGTCGGTGACGCCGAGGCTGCGGCCCTTCCAGTCGGCCGGAGACGTGACGGTGCCCTTGAGGTCGGCGCGGCAGAGCTCCACCTCGCCGGGCACCTGCAGCATCGAGACCACCGCCTCGGTGCTCTGGCCCTTGGCCTGCAGGTCGATGTTGTGGTCGTAGAACCCGCCGACCGCGTCGACCTGCCCGGCCAGCATCGCCGTTTCCGCGTTCACCCCCGCGGGCTCGTCGGACAGCGTCACGTCGAGGCCGGCGTCCTTGTAGTAGCCGAGCTTCTCGGCGAGCATGAACGGCAGGTAGATCTGCTTGTCCAGGCCGCCGACCATGATCGACATCTTGGTGGAGCCGGCGGTCGCACTCGGGCCGGAACTCGATCCGCCTGCGCCGCAGGCGCTCACGACGAGCGCCACGGCGACGGCCGAGGCGACGGCGGCAAGGGGTTTCTTCACAGCGGTGTCCTCTCTGACAACGGGTGGATGACGGGCGGGGTCACAGATCGGGTCCGCTCAGCGCAGGCGGCCGCCAGCGCAGGACCTTCTTCTCCACCGCGGTGATGAGGCCCTCGGCGATGAGCGCGACGACCGCGACGATCACCATGGCGGCGAGGACACCGTTGGCGTTGAAGGTGCCCTGAGCGGTGCGGATGAGCAGGCCGAGGCCCTGCTGCGCACCGAGGAACTCGCCCACGATGGCACCGATGAGCGCGAAGCCGAAGCTGACGTGCAGGCTCGCGATGATCCAGGTGAAGGCCGAGGGGAGCACGACGTCGCGGGTCACCCGCCAGCGCGAGGCGCCGAGGATCCGCGCGTTCGCCATGAGGTTGCGGTCGACCTCGCGGGTGCCCTGGAAGGCGTTGAAGAAGACCGCGAAGAACACCAGCACGACGGCGAGCAGCACCTTGGAGCCCAGGCCCAGTCCGAACGCGACGATGAAGATCGACCCGAGCACGATGCGCGGGATGGAGTTCATGATCTTGATGTAGGGCCCGAGCACATCGGACAGGAACCGGATCCGGCCGAGCGCGACACCGAAGACGACGCCGAAGACGACGCCGATCACCCAGCCGAGGACCGTCTCCTCCATCGTCACGCCGATCTGCGCCCACAGCGAGCCCTGCGCGGTCCCGCTCTGCACCCACGTGACGATCTGGTCGACGACCTGGCTGGGCTGGCCGTAGAAGAACGGGTCGACGATCTGCAGCCGGGCGAACAGCTCCCAGCCGCCGATCGCCACCACCAGCACGACCAGCCGTCCGGTCCACACCGCCGCGCCGTAGCGGCTGCGACGGCGCTCCGGCCCGGCGGTCGGGCTCGACGTCTCCGGGCGGGGCGGGGCGGCCTGCAGGTTCTCGCTCATGAGTCACCTCGCGACGGCACCGAGGCCGCGGTCGTCCGGGAGTAGGCGATGTCGACCTCGTCGCGCAGCGAGTGCCAGATCTGCTGATAGAGATCGACGAAGTCGCGGTCGAAGCGGATCTCCTGCACGGTGCGCGGCCGCGGCAGGTGCACGGGGAACACGTCCTTCACCGTCGCCGGTCCGGCGGTCAGCACCACGACCTTGTCCGCCAGCGCGATCGCTTCCTCGAGGTCGTGGGTCACGAAGACGACGGCGGGTTTGGTCAGGTCCCACAGGGACAGCAGCTCGTCGGACATGATCGCCCGGGTCTGCACGTCGAGAGCGCTGAAGGGCTCGTCCATGAGCAGGATGCGGGGCTCGTTGATCAGACTCTGGGCGAGCGCCACCCGCTTGCGCATGCCGCCGGAGAGCTGGTGGGGGTACCGGTCCTCGAATCCGGCGAGACCGACCCTGCGCAACCAGTCGCGGGCCTCCGCCCGGGCCTGCTTGAGGGGCCGGGACCGGAACCGGGGCCCCGCGAGGACGTTGTCGAGCACCGTCTTCCACGGGAAGACGGCGTCGTTCTGGAAGACGAACCCGACGTCGTCGCCGATGCCGTGCACCGGGTCGCCGTGGACGAGCACCTCACCGGTGGTCGGGCTCTCCAGCCCGGCCACCAGGGTGAGCGTGGTCGACTTGCCGCACCCCGTCGGCCCGACGACGGCGCAGAACTCCCCGGCGCCGACCGTCAGGTCCAGGTCGCGCAACGCCTGATACCGACCACCGCCGGGAGTGTCGAAGATCTTCGAGGCACGGCGCAGCTCGATCGCCGGTGTCGCGGGCGACGCGTCGTCGGCGCTCCCGTCCGGGGCGGCTGCGAATTGCGCTGACATCGACATGGGCTGCCTCTCTCCACCGCATCGGCCCGACGCTTCCGCAGCGGCGGGTGGCGGCGATCGCATCGGGGGGTGGAACGCATCGTGATGCGGCGGCGGGCGCCGGTGGAGCTTGTGCTGTTTCTTCGCGGTTGCGCGGATTGATTGCGTTCTGCTCATATCGCGCACGGGCGCGCCACTCGGATGGGGTGGCAACAGCGCACCTGATGTGCAGACTGTGACGGTGCCAGGACCACGGTGGTCGCGAGGAGGTCGAACGCTGTCCGCCCGCCTGTTGGTCGGGCACATCGGCGTCCTGCTGCTCGCCGGCCTGATCGGGTTCTTCCTCTGGGCCCGCGCCGCACGCGGGGAACTCGACGACCAGTACGAGCAGCGCGCACTGGCCATCGCCGAGGCCGCGGCGTCCAGCCCGCAGATCCGGTCGGCGCTGGCCACCGGGCAGCCGGCCGCGGTCCAGTCGCTCGCCCAGGACATCGCCCGCAGCACCGGTGCGTCGTACGTCGTCGTGATGGACCGCAACGGTGTGCGGTACTCGCACCCGACTCCGGAACTGATCGGCCGGCCGGTGGAGGAGCCGGTCGTCGCGCTGGACGGCCGGCAGCACATGGGCATCGACCTCGGCAGCCTCGGTCGGTCGGCCAACGGCAAGGCCCCGGTGTTCGGCCCGGGTGGCTCGGTGATCGGGGAGGTCTCGGCGGGCGTGGTCGAGACGGAGATCGCCTCGAAGGCCGGCGACGAGCTGACCAGCCTGGCGATCTATCTGGCGGTGGCGATCGCGGTGGGCGTCGGTGCCGCGACCCTGCTCACCCGTCAGCTCAAGCGGCAGACCTTCGGCCTGGAGCTCGACGAGATCGCCGCGCTGCTGCAGGAACGCGAGGCGACCCTGCACGGCATCCGGGAGGGGGTCGTGGCGATCGACCCCCGAGGGCGGTTCAGCCTGGTCAACGACCAGGCACACCACCTGCTCGGCACGACACCGGGGGACCTCGGGCGCGCGGTCGCCGACGTGCTGCCCGACGGTGACCTGCGTGAGCTGCTGACCGGCGGCGGCGAGGCGACCGATCAGCTGGTGCTGCGCGACGGGCGGTTCCTCGTGGCCAGCCGGATGCGGGTGACGCACGGGGGCCGCGACCTCGGTTCGGTGGTGACGTTGCGGGACCGCACCGAGCTCGAGGGCGCCCTGCGCGAGCTCGACGAGGTCCGCAGCCTGACCGACGCGCTGCGCGCGCAGCAACACGAGTTCTCCAACCGGATGCACGTCATGTCCGGGCTGCTGGAGATGCGCCGCTACCACGAGGCGATCGGCTACGCCACCGAGATCGAGGGCGCGACGTCGGGTCTGGCGGCCGAGCTGGAGTCGACCATCGAGAATCCGCGGGTGGTGGCTCTGCTGGTCGCCAAGATGACGGTGGCCCGGGAACGTGGCGTCGCGATGGCCGTCGACACCGCCTCCCGGGTCGTCCTCGACGACGTCGCCGCCGACGCGGTCGTGTCGATCCTCGGCAACCTGATCGACAACGCGATCGACGCCGTCACCGGCTCGGTCACCTCGAAGGAGGTCCCCGCGGTGTCGGTGCGGCTGGCGCAGGGCAGCCGCGAGCTCGTCATCGACGTCGTGGACACCGGCCCCGGGATCCCGGCCGGCATGGGCGGGTCGATCTTCACGGGCGGCTGGTCGACCAAGACCGCGGCCGAGGGCCGGGCCCGCGGCATCGGGCTCGCCCTGGTCCGCCAACTGGTGGACCAGCTCGGCGGCGCCGTCGAGGTGCGCGAGGGCAAGGGCGCGCGGTTCCGGGTGAGCATCCCGTGCGTGCCGGCCGGAGCCCGGCCATGAGAACGCGCGACATCGACGTACTGGTCGTCGACGACGACTTCCGGGTGGCCGCGCTGCACGCCGACTTCGTCGGCCGGGTGCCCGGCTTCGCCGTCGTCGCGAGCGCCCACACGGCCCGCGCCGCGCTCGAGGTCGTCCGGACCGGCAGGCCCGATCTCGTGCTGCTCGACCTGTACCTGCCGGACGAGGACGGGCTCACCCTGCTCTCCCGGCTGCGCGAGGGCGCGGGACCGCACCCGGACGTCATCGCTGTCACCGCCGCGCGGGACATGCCGAGCGTGCGCGCGGCGATGCAGCGTGGCGTCGTCCAGTACCTGGTCAAGCCGTTCCCGTTCCGGGCGCTCGCCGACCGGCTGGAGGCCTATCGCACCCTCTGGATGCGTAGCACGGCGGACGGGGAGGTCGAGCAGGGCGAGGTCGACCGGCTCTTCGGCCTGATGCGCAGCGGCGAATCGACGAGCAGCCTGCCCAAGGGCTGCTCCGAGGCGACGATGGCGCTCGTGCGCGCGGCGTTCGACAGTCCCGGGGCCGATCTGTCGGCGAGCGAGATCGCCGAGCGTGTCGGGATCAGCCGGGCAACCGCACAGCGGTACCTCGCGCATCTGGCCGGGGAGGGAAAGCTGGTCATGCACCTGCGCTACGGCTCGGCCGGCCGGCCCGAGCACCGGTTCCGCAGATCCGGCTGAACCCCGACATCCCTACGTCTGGTCGGCTGCTCCACGCCGGTAGCTGACCGAGAACGTGCCCCCGGACAGCGGGCCCGTGTGGTCGTCGAATCCGCCGCTGGCGTTGCTGGCGTCGAGGGCGACGGGACGGTAGCGGCTCAGCTGCCTACCGTTCACCGTGGCGCCGGTGAACGTGACCGTGCCGAAGTTCGGGTAGGTGCCGGTGGGCGACTCCAGGATGAACTCGGCGGAGGTGCTGCTCCCGGCATAGGACTTGGTGACGGTCCTGGTCCAGTTCCTGGTCCGATCCGTGACGGTCATCGTGTAGCGGGTGCCGGCGCGGATGACCTCGGCTTTGATCGCGTCGCCGGGGCCGACCGCGGCGTCGTCGTAGACCGGGGAAGCCGGAATCAGTTCGTACCATGCCCGGTACACCGGCGAACCGGACGAGCAGCTGATCTCCACGCCGGTCTGCGCGAGCGTGGTGGTGCCGTAGCCACCGATACCGACCCATGGCGCGAAGGTGTCGTTGGTGGCGTTGCAGGTGACGGTGGGTTCGATCCAACTCGCGGACACCGATTCGGCCACGAGTCCGGTTGCCACGTAACCGGACCAGTTCCCGCCGTTCTGGTTGAAGGGGTGGCCCACCTGCGCATTCGTGTCAGCGGCGCTGTGCAAGGTGGCGAAGGAACCGTGTGCGGAAGCCGCGGCCTGCGCGCCGATGGGAGCAGCGGCGGGGCCCACCAACAGGGCCGCGGCTCCGAGCATCGCTGCAACGCATGCTGTGAGGCGGCCGGCGACACGCGGGGTCGTGTGAATCATCATCATCCCCTCGGACGGCATCAACCAGCGCCGACCGCACTGCAGCGTTCTGCTGCTCCGGGCCCGGCGTTGCTCGGCGACGCGCTGCCACGTGATCGCGGAGTGGCCGGAGACGGGCTCGGGTGATCCGTTGCCGTGCCCGTCCCACGGGCGGTGCTGGTCGGCGTAGGCGGTGACTCATCCTGGATGTCGGCTTAGCAGCGAGGCGTCGTCGGCACGCCCGTCAGCGTCGACCGTCCCCGGCGGCTACGTCAATGAGTCTCCGGACCTGTGGAAAGAGGTCGGATGCCGTAAGTCAGCGCAGCCGGGACCGGGTAAGCGCCGAGTCCTCATCAGGCGCTGCCCCGGCTCCGGGGATCAGCTCCACGTGGGCCTCAGCTCGGGTACAGACCGCCGTCCAAGGTGATGACCTTGTTGGTCAGGTACCCGTTGCGCAGCATCGCCAGTGACATGTCGGCGACCTCCTCCACGGTCCCGAGGCGCCCGACCGGGATCGGCAGCGGCAGCGGATCGTCCGGCCCGGCGGGCAGCATCCGGGTCCCGCGGATCAGCGCCGGGGCGATCGCGTTGACCGTCACGCCGGTATCGGCGACCCGGGAGGCGAGGAAGTGGGTCAGCCCGTGCAGGGCGGCCTTGCTGGATGCGTAGTGCGGGCCGATCACGCCGCCGTTGAAGGCGGCGATCGAGGAGAACAGCAGGATCCGGCCGAACCGGCGCTCGATCATCCCGGGCAGGGCCAGCTTCGCCAGGAAGAACGGCGCCCGGGTGTTCACGGCCATGGTGTGGTCCCACAGCTGTTCGTCGACGTCCTCCCAGGGCGTCTTCGTCCCCGTGCCGGCGGCGGCGACCACCACGTCGAGGCCGCCCAACCGCTCGGTCGCCGCCTCGATGACGCGGGCCGGGCTCGCCGGGTCGGCGAAGTCGGCCTGCATGACCTCGGCGCGGCGACCCAGCTCGCGCGCCTTGCCGGCGAGCTGTTCGGCCTCGGTGGCGTGACCGCTGTAGGTGAGGAACAGATCGACGCCGCTCTCGGCGAGCCGGCGTCCGAGTTCCTGTCCGATGCCGCCGGAGGCGCCGGTGACCAGGGCGCGGCGGCCCTGCAGAACGTCGTCGACGGGGTCGATCGAAGTGCCTGCCATGTCGTTCCTCCCTCGCTCACCACCTCTGTTCCCCGACTCTGCCGGGCCAACCACGGCCGGCGCGCCCGCGGCGGCTCGACGACCCCGCCTTCTCGAGTGGCGGACCGATCGGAACGGCTGCATCATCCGGCCGTCGGCAACCGCACAGCGCACGCCTCCACCGCTCCGAGTGGCGCGGCCTGACGGTGGACGGCGACGGGGGCAGCGTGGCGCAACAGGACCGCACTCGGCTCGGCGAGACCGACGGGCAACTCGAGGACGAGCTCGAGCGCGCCTTCGACCGAACCCTCGACGAAGGGGAGCAGCGGCTGCACCGCCCCTGGCGCGAGGTACTGGTCACCGGGTTCTTCGGCGGGACGGAAGTGGCCGTCGGCGTGCTGGCCTACCTTGCCGTGCGGGAGGCGACCGGCAGCCCACTGCTGGGCGGGCTGGCCTTCTCCATCGGCTTCCTGGCGCTGCTGCTGGGGCGCAGCGAGTTGTTCACCGAGGGTTTCCTCATCCCCATCACCACGGTGGCGGCCAAGCGGGCGAGCTGGGGCCAGCTGGCCAAGCTGTGGGGCGGCACGCTGCTGGCGAACCTCGTCGGCGGTTGGGTGATCATGTGGCTGGTCATGACCGGTTTCCCCGGTCTGCACGCGCGGACGATCTCCTCGGCCGAACACTTCGCCGAGGCACCGCTGAACGCCCGGGCGTTCTGCCTCGCGCTGCTGGCCGGAGCCGTCATCACCCTGATGACGCGCATGCAGCACGGCACCGATTCGATGAGCGCGAAGATGGTCGCCGCGGTCGCCGGCGCCTTCCTGCTCGCCGGCCTCGAGATGTTCCATTCGATCCTGGACTCGCTGATCATCTTCGGGGCGCTGCACATCGGCGGCACGCCCTTCGGCTACCTCGACTGGGCGCGCTGGTTCGGCTTCACCCTGGTGGGCAATGTCGTCGGCGGTCTCCTCCTGGTGACGATGCTGCGCCTGGTGCGCGGCAAGGACCGTCTCCGGGAGGAACGCGCGAAGGCCGAGCGCGAGACGTAGCAGAGTTGACGGCTCCCGACGCCGTCACCGCGCGACCATCATTCGGCAGGTCACGGTGATCGGGTCCGTCAGAACGGTGCCGTTCCGGCTCGGACGCAACGATTCCGGAGCAGTGTGCCGACGATCTGCTGTATTCGCAGCAGTCGACGGCTCATCGTCCCGGGTTTGATCCCGAGGGCTGCCGCCGCGGCGGCGTGGTCCCCGGAATGATCCACATAGGCGAGTAGCGTCTCAGCCAAGTGAGTGCCGAAGAGCAGGTCATGGGCCTGGAGCCGGCCGAGGCCCTCTCCGCTCCAGTTCCTGCCGTCGCCGAGGCCGAGTTCGTGACCGGGGTGGTATTCGTCGTCCCCGTGCCGGTGCTGGCGGTCCATGACACCCTCCTCGACTCGTGTGAATTCACCGCGGTGCGCAGCGGCGACGCGCCTGGTCCGGGCGGATCTCGACGGGCTGCGGCGCCCCTGTCCGCGGTTCCGTCGTCGGGCCCTGGCGCGAACGTGAGATCAACCGACGGCGAATGCCGCTCTCGCCATCGGCGTGCCCGGCTTCGGACGTGGTGGCGGTGCCGGACGGCCGTTTCCGGTGCACATGGACGGCTTCCCTCCTCGCAGGTATTCGGGACCCGGGCGGTTCGCTCGATGTAGTAGGCCATCCGGCCCTGTCACCCGGCCTCGGCCTCTGTGACCAAATCGGTTGCCCGGCTTTACCCCGCCAGGGCAACCGCCGGCCCGGGACGGGGAGTCCGGGTCAGGTCCGGACCCCGGTCCTGGAAGCCTGTCGGCTGGGGTATTTATTTCCTCGGGGAAAGTCTCTGCTTTACTTCCACGGCCGACCGGAGCATGACGAATTCAGTGATCGGACCTCTGGCGTGAGCTCTTCGGGGCATTGCGTAATCTGTTCGGCCCTGAACGGATCTTCCTCCGACTCCTGTCCGAATCGTCCTCCCTGGGAGCACTGTGCCACTTCGTCCCGGAATTGTTGGAGCGGACAATGGGCATGGAATGGCGGGTCCAGGACATTCCGTCCCGAGTCACGAAAACCCCGTCGTGATCGGTCCTGACGCCGCGGTCTTCCCGGCCGTGCCGCCACTGCAGGCGCGCAGCTTGCTCGACGTTCTGGACGCCACGACATGGGCCTGTCCGGGCGCCGCGGCGCTTGATGACGGGCGCGTCGTGCTTGACTACCTGGGCCTGCGCAACGAAGTGCGGCTGCTCGGCCGACGACTGCGGGACGCCGGCATCGGTGTCGGAGACCGGGTCGGCATCCGGGTGCCCTCCGGGACAGCGGATCTCTACCTGTGCATCCTCGCGGTGCTCTCCGCCGGGGCGGCATATGTACCTGTCGACGTCGACGACCCGGACGAGCGCGCCGAGCTCGTGTGGTCCGAAGCGGGCGTCTGTGCGGTGTTCGGAGCGGGCCGCTCCCTCACACTGCGCCCCGGTCGCCGGCCCCAGGGCCGGTTCCGTCCGACCACACCGGACGACGACGCATGGATCATCTTCACCTCGGGCTCGACCGGTACCCCCAAGGGCGTCGCGGTCACCCACCGCTCCGCCGCGGCGTTCGTCGATGCGGAGGCGCGGCTGTTCCTGCGCGGCCGTCCCCTCGGCCCGGGTGATCGGGTGCTGGCCGGGCTGTCGGTCGCGTTCGATGCCTCCTGCGAGGAGATGTGGCTGGCCTGGCGGCACGGTGCCTGCCTGGTTCCCGCCCCCCGGGCGGTGGTCAAGGCCGGACCCGAGCTGGGCGACTGGCTCGTCCAGCGGGGCATCACGGTGGTCTCGACGGTGCCCACGCTGGTCGCGCTCTGGCCGACCAGCGCACTGGACCGGGTCCGGCTGCTGATCCTCGGCGGCGAGGCCTGCCCGAACGAACTGGCCACCCGCTTGGCCGACGGCCGCCGTGAGGTGTGGAACACCTACGGGCCCACCGAGGCCACGGTGGTGACGACCGCCGCGTTGATGACCGGCCGCGACGAGGTCCGGATCGGCCTGCCGCTCGCCGGCTGGACCGCAACGGTGGTCGACACCCGCGGCGACCCGGTTCGCTGGGGCGAGACCGGGGAGCTCGTGATCGGCGGCGTCGGTCTCGGCCGCTACCTGGACCCGGCCAAGGATGCGGAGAAGTACGCCCCGCTGCCGTCGCTGGGCTGGGCGCGTGCCTACCGCAGCGGCGACCTCGTGCGCGCCGACCCGCGGGGCCTGGTCTTCGCCGGGCGGGCCGACGAACAGGTGAAGCTCTCGGGCCGTCGCATCGAGCTGGGGGAGGTCGACGCGGCCCTGCAGGCGCTACCCGGCGTCGCTGCCGGGGCGGCCGCGGTGCGCACCACGCCGGCCGGCACCCAGCTGCTGGTCGGCTACGTGGTGCCCGCCGGACCGGCGTTCGACCAGCGCCGGGCGGAGGCGCTGCTGCGGGAGCGGCTGCCGGCGGCGATCGTGCCCCGGCTGGCCGTCGTCGACGCGCTACCCACCAAGACCTCGGGAAAGGTCGATCGGGCGGCGTTGCCCTGGCCACTGCCGTCGACCGGTGATGACGCAGGCGCGGCTGGGCTGACGGGGACCGCGGGCTGGCTGGCGCGGCAATGGAGCGAGCTGCTCGGCGTCCCGGTCCGCGGCCCCGACTCCGACTTCTTCGCCGACGGCGGGTCGAGCCTGGCCGCGGCGAAGCTGGTGTCGGTGCTGCGCGGCCGGTTCCCCGGCACCTCGGTCGCCGACGTCTACCGGCGCCCGACGCTCGCGGCGCTCGCCGCACGGCTGGACGAACTGGGCGAAGGCGGAGCCGGCCGACGGCAGGTCCGGCCCGTGCCCAGATCGACCGCGCTGGTCCAATCGATCATCCTGCTCGTCCTGTTCACGATCACCGGATTGCGCTGGATCACCGGGCTCGCGCTGGTGAGCAACCTGATCGGCCTGGTGAGGCCCGCGCCCTGGGCGCCGTACACCTCCTGGTGGTTCGTCGGCATCGCCGGAGCCCTCCTGCTCACACCACCCGGGCGGTTGGTGATCACCGTCGCCGGGGTGCGCGCGCTGTGCCGCGGGCTCCGGGCGGGCAGCCATCCCCGCGGCGGGGGCACGCACCTACGGCTGTGGACCGCCGAGCGCGTGGCCGCCGTCTTCGGCATGGCCTCGCTCACCGGGACGCCGTGGGCCGCCCGGTATGCCCGGGCACTGGGCTGTCGGGTCGGCCGGAACGTCGCGCTGCACGCCCTTCCGCCGGTCACCGGGCTCGCGGTGTTCGGCGACGGCGCGACCGTCGAGTCGGAGGCCGATGTCGCGGGCTGGTGGCTCGACGGCGACCTGCTGCACCTCGGTGAGATCAGCATCGGGCCGGACGCACGTGTCGGCACCCGCAGCACGCTGCTGCCAGGTGTGACGGTCGGGGCGGGCGCTGAAATCGGTCCCGGCTCGGGTGTCGGCCTGGACGTTCCCGCCGGGGAGCGCTGGGTCGGCTCGCCGGCCCGACACGTGGGCCACGCGGGCGCCTCCTGGCCACCCCCACGTCCCGAGCGTTCCCGGCGATGGGACGCCGCCTACGCCGTCTCGCTGTTCGGCCTCGGGTTGCTCCCGGTGCTGGCCGCTGCACCCGCCGGCCTGCTCACCTACCTGCTGGCGCGCAACGTCACGACACTGGCCCGAGGCGCCCTGGTCCTGCTGGTCAGCGCCCCGCTGAGCGCGCTGCTGTCCTTCGTGAGTTACGCGCTGCTGGTGGCGGTGATCGTGCGGCTGGCCGGGCTCGCGGTGACCGAGGGCGACCATCCGGCCGACGGCCGGGTCGGCTGGTGCGTGTGGCTGATCGAGCGGCTCGTCGGCGGTGCGCGGAGCACGCTGTTCCCGCTGTACGCGAGCCTGCTCACGCCCTCCTGGCTGCGGCTGCTCGGCGCCCGGGTCGGCCGGCGGGTCGAGGCGTCCACCGCCATTGGATTGCCGGGCCTGATGACCGTCGGGGACGGCGGTTTCCTCGCCGACGACAGCATGCTGGCGCACCACGAGCTGCGCGGCGGCTGGCTACGAGTCGGGCGGTCGGAGGTGGGCACCCGGGCGTTCATCGGCAACTCCGGCATCGTCGGCCCCGGTCGTGCCGTCCCGGACGGGTCACTGGTCGGGGTGCTCTCGGAGATCCCGGCGGGCGCGGCAGCCGGGTCGTCGTGGCTGGGCCGGCCCGCCATCGAGCTGCCGAGGACCGCCGACGCCGTCGACCTCGCCCGCACCTACGCCCCGCCTCGCCGGCTGGTCGTGGCACGGGCCGCGGTCGAGATGCTGCGGCTGGTGCCCGTCACCCTGACCCTGCTGCTCGCCGAGTCGGTGGTGGGGGCCTTCGACGAGGCCGACGCCGTCATGGGGACGGCGGCGACCGTGGGGATCAGCGGCGTGCTGCTGATCGCCGCCGGGGTGCTGGCATGTCTGGTGACCAGCGTCGCGAAATGGCTCCTGCTGGGTCGAATCCGGGTGAGCGAGCATCCGCTGTGGAGCTCCTTCGTGTGGCGCAACGAGCTCGTCGACAGCTTCGTCGAGGAGCTCGCGGTCCCATGGCTGGCCGGCGCGTCGCTCGGGACCCCGCTGCTCCCCGCCTGGCTGCGGACGATGGGGACCCGTGTCGGCCGGGGGGTGTGGCTCGAGACCTACTGGCTCCCGGAGTACGACCTGATCTCGTTCGGGGACGGCGTGACCGTCAACCGCGGGTGCGTCGTGCAGACCCACCTGTTCCACGACCGCCTGATGCGGCTGGATCGCGTCCATCTGGCCGACGGGGCCACTCTCGGCCCGCACAGCATCACGCTGCCCGGCTCAGAGGTCGGGGCGATGACGACCATCGGTCCCTCGTCGTTGGTGATGCGCGGCGAGAGCGTGCCCGCCGGCACCCGATGGCTGGGCAACCCGATAGCGGCGTGGTCGACGACCGCGACACGATCGGGCGGAAGACGATCCCCGGCCGGCCCGCAGCAGGGAGCCGCGAGGTGCCGCGCGCGCACGACCGGGCACGAGGCACCTCGCCCGGCCTCGTCGTACGCCCCCGCTCCGCGGCTCTGAACCGTGGCCGTGGACACACCTCGGCGCGCAGACGCGGACGCCGGGGCGCGTGCGGCCACGGACCGCCGGGTCGTCCACGCGTCCTGCTCCGCGCCGCGAACGCGCAGGTAGAGGTGCCGGGACAAGTGGTCACCGGCCGGCGCGGTGCCGCCGAATCCGGGATCGGCGCAGCGAAGAAGCACTGCGACCGCGACCGCTCATTCCGGTCCGACCGGCCCCGAATGGGCGCCGAAACCCTCGAAAACCGCCACTCGCGGCCCCGCTACGGGGCTCCACGGCCGCATCTGCGGCCCGTTATGGGGTCGTTCTAGCAGGTCAGCGCATGTGCAGGGGGGCCGATTTGACTCGCCTTCGAGGCGTCGCGTAACTTTCTCCTCGTCAGCGAGACGCCGGACAGAACGGGCCCTGGGGCCCGGTCAACAGGCCCGCTGACCACCCCCCGCAGTACCCCCCGGGAACCGGCAGGTTTCAGTGGGTGTACAGTGGGAAAAGAACGGAAACACAGCCCCGGCTCGGTCCGCGAGGATCGTCATGGTGTGCGGGTGTCTTTTGAGAACTCAACAGTGTGTCGAGCTTGTTTATGAATTGGTTTTTGTGCCAGTTTGTTGTGCGCGTGCTG
>NZ_JAAXLA010000069.1 GCF_012911935.1 Pseudonocardia acidicola
GGGGCAGGGGGAGGGCGAGGCGGGCGATCAGGCCGCCGCCGTCGCGGGGCAACAGGCTCAGCTCGCCGTCCATCGCGGCGACGAGCGCCTCGACGATCCACAGGCCGAGGCCGGCGGTGCCACGGCGCTCCCCCAACGCGACGCCCTTCGCCGTCACCACGCCCTCCTGGCCCGGCGGCAACCCGGGCCCGCGGTCGCGGACTTCGGCGACCAGCCGCGCGTCGCGGTAGGCCAGGTCAAGCTCGACCGGGGCGGACCCGCTGTGCCGCGCGGCGTTCTCCACCAGGTTCGTGAGCACCCGGCGCAACCGCTGCGGGTCGCAGCGCACCGCGGCCCCGGGTGGGGTCACGGCCGGCGCCCGCCGGTCGGGTTCGACGCCGGCCGCGTCGAGCACGGCGTCGGCCAGCTCGGCGAGCCCGACCCGGCGCTCCCGGACCCGGCCGAGCGGACTGCCGTCCTGGACCGCGAGGTCGGCCAGGCCGTCGAGCATGTCCCGCAGGTGCACAGCGTGCTCGGCGAGCAGCGCGACCGCCGCCCGCCGGGACGGCCCGGACAGCCGGTCGGCGGCCAGGTCCGTGGTGAGCGCCGTCAGCGACGCGACGGGGGTGCGGAACTCGTGCAGCACGACCCGGACGCCGTCGAGCCGGGCCTGCTGCGCGGCGAGCAGCTGGGCCCGCAGCTCCCGTTCGGACAGGAACTTCTCGTGCTCGGCGTACGCCCGGGCCCGGGACACCGCCGCGGCGTGCAGCTGACGCTCCAGCATCCGGACCAGCACCCCGACCAGCACGGCGCTCGCGACGAGGAACCCGGTCCACCAGGCCCCGGAAAGCAGCCGTTGCGCGAGGGGCACGCCCGGGTCCGAGCCAAGCACCGACGCGACGGTGAACCCCGCGCCCAGCCCCAGCGCACCCAGCCTGCCGGGCACCACCCCGCCGCGGACCGCCGCCGCGATCGCGACGAGCGGCAGCGCCGCGACCATGATGCTGTTCGCGCCCCCGGTCCACCCGCAGGCCATCAGCAGCACCACCCCGTCCACCGCGGTGATCAGCCACGGCGGCGCCAGCCGGCGACCGCGGCGTCCCACGTCGAGCAGCACGACCGCGTAGCAGGCCGTCACGATCACCAGCACCCACGCCGCGACGAGCCGGCCCCGGGCCAGCTCCGGTCCGACGAGCAGTGCCAGCGCGACCGCCCCGACCACGAGCAGCCGGATGATCGACGCCGTGCGCTCCTCCTCGGCCAGCCCGTCCTCGTGGCCCGGGTCGTCGGGGAACAGATCGCCGGCGGCCGTCATGGGCTGCTCCTCGGTGAAGGGGGTCGGACCGACGAGATTAGAGTCCGGTTCGTGCAGGACGGTCGGCATGTGGTGGTCATCGTGGACGACCACGCGTTGTTCGCCCAGGGCCTCGCCCTGCTGCTGGAGTCGCGGGCCGGCGACACGTTCACCGTCGCCGGGTCGGTGACGGCGGGCGAGGAGGCCGTCGCGCTGGTCGGCAGGCACCGGGCCGACATCGCGATCGTCGATCTCGCGCTGCCCCCGCTCGGCGGGGTGGAGACCATCCGGCGGATCAAGGCCGCCTACCCGGCGACGCGGGTGCTGGCGCTGTCAGGCACCGAGGACCTGAGCCTCGCCGCCGCGGCGTTGCGCGCCGGCGCCGACGGCTACCTCGGCAAGTCGGCCGACCCGGAGGTCCTCGTCGCGCCTCTGCTGGCCATCGTGGCGGGGGTGCGGGTGCTGCGCCCCGAACTGCTCGACGCCCTGCTCTCCGCGTCCGACCGCACCGTCGACGGTCTGACCGAACGGTTGGGGCCGCGCGAGATCGAGCTGTGGACGCTGCTCGCCCGCGGCCTGGAGACCAGCGAGATCGCCCGGCCGATGCTCGTCAGCGAACGCACCGCCAAGCGCATGATCGCGTCGTTGCTGCACAAGCTGGGTGCGGCGAACCGGATCGAGGCCGCGGCGCTCGCCGGGCGCTGCGGACTGCTCGACGACGACCGGGCCCGCTGACCCGCGCGGGCCAAGCATGGCCCGATCGAGGTGTCGTGCCGGGCCGCCGTGGTGCGCCAGACTGCGCGTCGGCCGGGACCGGCCGATGTCGGCGCATGATCGGGAGGAGCTGCGACGTGGCGGCGTTCAAGGACGAAGCAGAGGTCTACGAGTTCCTGGGCGGGGTGTTCCGCCTCGGTATGCAGGACCCGGCGCTGGTGGAGAAACTCCGCCCGTCGGGAGTGGTCCTGCGGATCACCTACTCGGACCCGGACGCCGTGATCACGGTCGACATGCCGAACGCGGAGCTGCACACCGGGGCCGGCGAGGGCCCGGAGCCGAACGTCGAGCTGTTCATGAGCGCCGACACCGGCAACCGGTTCTGGCTGGGCAAGGTCGTACTGCCGGTGGCCCTGGCCAAGGGCCAGGTGCGCGCCAAGGGCCCGGTGGCCAAGCTGCTCAAGGTGCTGCCGCTGGCCAAGGGCCTGTTCGGCCCGTACAAGCAGAGCCTCGAGTCGGCCGGACGCGCCGACCTGCTCAACGCCTGAGGTTCCACGCGCCCTCGCTCGGGACCGTTCGGCACCACCCGATGTGATGACGTGATCGGCTCCATCCCGCCGGCCCGGCACGCCGGCCTGATACTCCAGGTCGGTGAGCCGGGTGGGCGGGGGAACGATGGACGTGGTGTGGCTCGAGGTGCAGATGTGGACCCCGCTGCGCGGGCAGCTCCGCCCGTTCACCGAGGTCATCTGCGACGCCCCGGACCCGTTGCCCACGGACACGACGACCTGGCAGGACTGGGCGGCGGCGTACCTCGACGTCGTCGCCGCCCACGACGACTGGCAGGCCGGCCGCTACCACTACAGCGCGGAGCGCCGCGACGAGGGCGGGCACACGCTGCAGGTCTTCGCCCGCGGGTACTGGGAGTGGGCTCGCTGACCCCTGCCCGGCCGGAGCCACCGGCCTAGCGCGGCCAGGTCGCCGCCGACGGTGTGCCGGCGCACGGGTGCCCGCGCCGGAAGCGGTCCGGCACTGCCCGGGCGCCAGTCGGCGCCGTCCCGGCTGTCGGCGCCGTAGCGGGGTGCTGTCAGCGCCGTCCCCGCGACGAGGATCAGAACCAGCCACAGTGGCATGTCCATGACCCGATGGTGAGTAGCATTGGCTCGCTCATCCATGGCCAATTGCGGGAGAGTGGACCTGTGGACCGCGACGACATCGAGCGCCGGATCAGCGCCCGGAGCTTCGCCCGGCTGCTCGGCGGCTGGCGGCCGGCCACCGGGCGGCACCTGGCCGCGGCGCTGAGCGAGCGGATCCGGCTGCTCGTGCTCGACGGCCGGCTGCCGCTGCAGACACGGGTCCCCGCCGAGCGCGAGCTGGCGGCGGCGCTCGACGTCAGCCGCACGACCGTGGCAGGCGCCTACGACGCCCTGCGCGCGGCCGGCTTCCTGCACAGCCGCCGCGGGTCGGGCAGCTGGACCCGGCTGCCCGACCCGCAGCCCGGGACGCCCGCCACGGCGGTCGCACCGTTCTCCCCGCACACCGACGACACCCTGTTCGACCTCGCCCACGCCGCGCTGCCCGCGCCCACCGACGAGATCCGCCGGGCCGCGGCCGCGGCCCTCACCGACCTCGACGGCCACCTCGGCGGGCACGGTTACCACCTCCTCGGGCTGCCGGTGCTGCGCGCGGCCATCGCCCACCGGTTCACCGCGCGCGGACTGCCCACCACCGCCGACCAGATCCTGGTCACCGCAGGCGCCCAGCACGCGATCGCGCTGGTGCTGGGTGCACTGACCAGCCCCGGCGACCGGGTGCTCGTCGAACACCCGACCTACCCCAACGCGCTCGACGCGATCCGGGCCCGCAGCGGGCGCTGCGTCCCGGTCGCGCTCGGCCCCGAGGGTGTGTGGGACCTGGAGCTGTTCACCGCAGCCGTGCGGGACGGCGCGCCCCGGCTCGCCTACCTCATCCCGGACTTCCAGAACCCGACCGGCGCTCTCATGGACGACGCCCACCGCGCCGAGCTCGTCGGCCTGGCCCGGCGCACCGGCACCCCGCTGCTGGTCGACGAGACCCTCACCGAGCTGCCGCTGCCCGGGCCGGACGCGGGGCCCGGGCCGGTCGGACCGCCGCGGCCGTTCGCGGCGCACGGCGCCGAGGACTCCCCGCTCGTGCTCACCGTGGGCTCGGCCAGCAAGGTGTTCTGGGGCGGGCTGCGCATCGGCTGGATCCGCACCTCGGCCGCCATGGTCCGCCGGATCGCCGCGCTGCGTCCCGCGACCGACCTCGGCGGCGCCGTCCTCGACCAGCTCGTCACGGCCCGCCTGCTGGCCGACATCGACACGATCGGCGCGACCCGGCGCGCCGATCTCGCCGACGCGCGCGACCACCTGCTCGGCCGGCTCGCCGAGCTGTTCCCCGGCTGGCGGGCGGTGCGCCCGGCGGGCGGGCTGAGTCTGTGGCTCGATCTCGGCGCCCCCGTCTCCAGCCGGCTCGCCGGCTCCGCCCGGCGGCTGGGCGTGCTGCTCGCCGCCGGGCCGAGGTTCGGGCTGGACGGAGCGTTCGAGCGGTACCTGCGGCTGCCGTACACGCTGCGCCGGGACCGGGTGGAACCCGCGCTGGCCGGGCTCGCGACCGCCTGGCACGGATTGGGCGCCACCGGGCCCGCCGAAGCCGAACCCGTCGCCGTGGCGTGAGACGCCCGGGGCGGCAACTGCCTGTCGTAGAGTCCGAATCAGGTCGATCAAGTGGAGGTTTGCGTGAGAACACGGAGCGGACCGCTCGCCGGACTGCGGGTCGTCGAGCTGGCGGGGATCGGGCCGGGACCGCACGCCGCGATGATCCTGGCCGACCTGGGCGCCGACGTGGTCCGCGTCGACCGTCCCGGCGGTCTGCAGCTCGGCTCGCCCGACGCCGACCCGACCCTGCGCGGCCGGCGCCGGGTCGCCGCCGACCTCAAGGACCCGGCCGGCAAGGAGACCGTACTGCGCCTGGTCGAGCACGCCGACGTGCTGCTCGAGGGCTACCGGCCCGGGGTCACCGAGCGGCTGGGGGTCGGTCCGGCGGACTGCCACGCCCGCAACCCCAAGCTCGTCTACGCCCGGATGACCGGCTGGGGCCAGGAGGGTCCGCTGGCCCAGCGCGCGGGTCACGACATCAACTACATCTCGCTGACCGGCGCGCTGCACGCGATCGGCCGTGGCGGCGAGCGCCCGGTGCCGCCGCTCAACCTCGTCGGTGACTTCGGCGGTGGATCGATGCTGCTGGTCATCGGCGTGCTGGCGGCGCTGTGGGAGACGAAGAGCTCCGGGGAGGGGCAGGTCGTCGACGCGGCGATGGTCGACGGTGCCAGCGTCCTCGTGCAGATGGTGTGGTCGATGCTCGCCCAGAAGCTCTGGACCGACGAGCGCGACGCCAACCTGCTCGACGGGCACGCCCCGTTCTACGACACCTACACCTGCTCCGACGGCAAGCATGTCGCCGTCGGAGCGATCGAGCCGCAGTTCTACGCGAAGCTGCTCGAGGGCCTGGGAATCAGCGCCGACGACCTGCCCCAGCAGTTCGACCCGCAGGGCTGGCCGACGGTGCGGGCCCGGTTCGCCGAGACCTTCGCCACCCGGACCCGCGACGAGTGGGCGGCCGCCTTCGCCGACGTCGACGCCTGCGTGACGCCGGTGCTCGCGTTCGGCGAGGTGGCCGAGCACCCGCACCTGGCCGCGCGCAACACGATCATCGCCCCCGACGGCGTACCGCAGGCCGCACCTGCGCCCCGGTTCTCCCGCACCACGACAGCGGTGCCGGAGAAGCCGCGCGAGGCCGAGGACGTCGAGTCGGTGCTCGCCGACTGGGCCTGAGCCCCCCGGCAACGGGCCCCGGAGACGACCGCACCCCCGTCGCGGGAACACGACGGGGGTGCGGTCGGGCAGGTTCCTCCGACCGGGCTCGGGCCCAGGTGCGGCAGAGGGGTCGATCAGACGCTGGGCGCCTCGTCGACGAGCAGGTTGCGGGTCCGGTTCGGGTCGACCGCGATGCCCGGACCCGTGGTGGTGGAGACCGTGATCTTCTTGATGTACCGGCCCTTGGCGGCGGACGGCTTGGCCCGCAGGATCTCGTCCAGCGCGGCGCCGTAGTTCTCCACCAGCTTCTCGGTGTCGAACGACGCCTTGCCGATCGCCATGTGCAGGTTGGCCTGCTTGTCCACCCGGAAGCTGACCTTGCCGCCCTTGATGTCCTGGACCGCCTTCGCGACGTCCGGGGTCACGGTGCCGGTCTTGGGGTTCGGCATCAGGCCACGCGGGCCGAGGATGCGGGCGATGCGCCCGACCTTGGCCATCTGGTCCGGGGTCGCGATGGCGGCGTCGAACTCCAGCCAGCCCCCCTGGATGCGCTCGATCAGGTCGTCGGAGCCCACGACGTCGGCGCCGGCGGCCTCGGCGGCGGCGGCCTTGTCCGCGGTGGCGAAGACGATGACGCGGACGGTCTTGCCGGTACCGTGCGGCAGGTTCACGGTGCCGCGCACCATCTGGTCGGCCTTGCGCGGGTCGACGCCCAGGCGCATCGCGACCTCGACGGTCGCATCGATCTTGAAGTTGGCCGCGGTCTCCTTGGCCAGGGCGGCGGCCTCGAGCGGGGTGTACAGCCGCTCTCGGTCGACCAGCTCGGCGGCCTTGAGATAGTTCTTGCTGCGCTTGGTCATTTCTGACCTCCTTCATGGTCTGCGGCCACCTGGTGGCCGCTGGTCAGGTCGTGGTGCGAGCCGCGCTCAGCTCTCCCACGCGTGCTCTCGCGCAACGCTCAGGGGGCGACGTTGATGCCCATCGAGCGCGCCGTGCCGGCGATGATCTTCGCGGCCTGGTCCAGGTCGTTGGCGTTGAGGTCACGCATCTTGGTCTGCGCGATCTCCCGCACCTGGTCCATGGTCACCGTGGCGACCTTCTTGCTGTGCGGCTCGCCGCTGCCCTTCTCCACGCCTGCCGCCTTGAGCAGCAGCCTCGCGGCGGGCGGGGTCTTGAGCTCGAAGGTGAACGAGCGGTCCTCGTACACCGAGATCTCGACCGGCACCACGTCGCCGCGCTGGGACTCGGTGGCGGCGTTGTAGGCCTTGCAGAACTCCATGATGTTGACACCGTGCTGACCGAGCGCGGGGCCGACCGGCGGCGCGGGGGTCGCCGCGCCGGCCTTGATCTGGAGCTTGATGATCGCGGAGAGCTTCCGCTTCTTGGGGGGCATCTCGTTCCTCGTTAATCGGTACGTGCGCACCGCGGACCTGCCTGCCGCGGCGGAGAACAGTGTCGGCTTCGGGTCAGATCTTCGAGACCTGGCTGAAGGCCAGCTCGACCGGGGTCTCCCGGCCGAAGATGGACACCAGCACCTTCAGCTTCTGTGCGTCGACGTTGACCTCGTTGATCGTCGCCGGGAGCGTCGCGAAGGGGCCGTCCATCACGGTGACCGACTCGCCCACCTCGAAGTCGACCTCGACCGGGCTCTTGCCCGCGCTCGCGGCCGCACCGGACTTGGCGGCGGCCTGCTTGGGCTGCTCGGTCTTCGGGAGCAGGAACTTGACCACGTCGTCGATGCTCAGCGGCGACGGGCGCGACGTGGCGCCGACGAAGCCGGTGACGCCCGGGGTGTTCCGGACCGCGCCCCACGACTGGTCGTTGAGCTCCATCCGAACCAGGATGTAGCCCGGCAGCACCTTGCGCTGGACCTGCTTGCGCTGGCCGTTCTTGATCTCGGTGACCTCTTCGGTGGGCACCTCGACCTGGAAGATGTAGTCCTCGACGTCCAGGGTCTGCACCCGGGTCTCGAGGTTGGCCTTCACCTTGTTCTCGTAGCCGGCGTAGGAGTGCACGACGTACCACTCACCCGGGGCCCGCCGCAGCGCCGCGCGCAGTTCCTCGGCCGGGTCGACCTCGGCCGCCTCGCCCTCCTGGGCGCCCTCGGCGTCACCCGCCTCGGCGGTCTCCGCAGCCCCGGCCTCGATGGTCTCGGCCGCGGCACCGGGGGTCTCGATGTCGGACTCGTCGGTGTAGGTGTCGGACGCGGCGTCCTCGCCGTGTGCGGCTTCGACGTCCACGTCCTGCACGGACGCGTCCTCGGGCTCGGCGTCGCCGTCTTCGGTCGCGGCGTCGATGGCGGCCTCGTCGGCCTCGTTGGCCTCGAGTTCGCTGTCGGTCAGCCGCTGGCCGCCGTCTGGGGAGGTCACGTACGTCTCGCTTCCTTCGTCTGCGTCGCGCTCGATCGGCGCCCGGTCAGGTGCCGAACAGGAACATCACGGCCTGCCCGAACACGTAGTCCAGCAGCGCCACGAGCGCGACCATGAACGACACGAAGACCAGCACGACGATCGTGTAGGTCACCAATTCCTTGCGGGTCGGCCAGATCACCTTGCGGAGCTCGGCGACGACCTCCCGCAGGAAGCGGGCGACACGGCTCGGCAGCGACCGCCTGGCCGGACCGGCGTCCCGGACCGGCGTGGGCCGGCCCTTGGAGTCACCGGCGGGCGCCGGGGCGGCGCGCCGCCCACGACGGTCGGCTGCGGTGCTCGGGCGCTCCCGCCCGGCCCGACCCGACTCGCGCTCCTCGCTCACGCCCTGTCCTCCGCCCGCATCGAGCACGTGCTGCTCGCTGCTCGCCCACGCTCTCCGTACTTGTCTTCCGTACTTGTCACGATGGCAGGGGTGACAGGACTTGAACCTGCAACCTGCGGTTTTGGAGACCGCTGCTCTGCCAGTTGAGCTACACCCCTAGACCAGCTCCGCGCCCTTCCTGGCCGACGCGGAGCGGGCACACCGAACCAACTCGATGTACCCGGCTCGTTGAGTGTACGGCACCGGTGCGCCCTGCCCGAAATCGCACGCCTCCCGGCGCGGCGCGCGACCCGAAACCCCCTGGCGGGAGCGGTCGCGCCGTGCGAGAGGATGGGCCCATGGCCACCGCTTCGTCCACGTCCACCCGACCCCGGATCTCCGCCCGGATCGGCGGCATCACCGAGTCCGCCACGTTGGCGGTCGACGCGAAGGCCAAGGCGCTCAAGGCGGCGGGCCGGCCGGTCATCGGCTTCGGTGCCGGCGAGCCCGACTTCCCGACCCCGGACGCCATCGTCGCCGCCGCCCAGGCCGCCTGCGCCGACCCGCGCAACCACCGCTACTCCCCCGCCGCCGGTCTGCCCGAGCTGCGCGAGGCGATCGCCGTGAAGACCAAGCGCGACTCCGGCTACGACATCGCCGCGAACCAGGTGCTCGTCACCAACGGCGGCAAGCAGGCCGTCTACCAGGCCTTCGCCACCCTGCTCGACCCGGGCGACGAGGTGCTGCTGCCCGCGCCGTACTGGACCACCTACCCGGAGGCGATCGCGCTGGCCGGCGGTGTCCCGGTGGTCGTGCAGACCGGCCCGGAGGCGGACTACATGCCCTCGGTCGAGCAGCTCGACGCCGCCCGCACCGAGCGCACCAAGGTGCTGCTGTGGTGCTCGCCGTCGAACCCGACCGGCGCGGTCGCGTCCCGTGAGCTGACCGAGGCCGTCGGCCGCTGGGCCGTCGAGAACGACATCTGGGTGATCACCGACGAGATCTACGAGCACCTGGTCTACGACGGCGCCGAGGCCGTCTCGATGCCGGTCGCGGTGCCGGACCTCGCGGACCGCTGCGTCGTGCTCAACGGCGTCGCCAAGACCTACGCGATGACCGGCTGGCGGGTCGGCTGGATGGCCGGCCCCGCCGACGTCATCAAGGCTGCGACCAACCTGCAGAGCCACCTGAGCTCCAACGTCGCCAACGTGTCGCAGCGGGCGGCACTGGAGGCCGTCTCCGGGCCGCTGGACGCCGTGGCGGAGATGCGCGCGGCGTTCGACCGGCGCCGGCGGCTGATGGTGGAACTGCTGGCCGCGATCCCCGGCGTGCAGGTCCCGACCCCGCGGGGGGCGTTCTACGCCTACCCGTCGGTGCAGGAGCTGATCGGCAGGGAGATCCGCGGCAGCCGCCCGCAGAGCAGCGTCGAGCTGGCCGCCGCGGTGCTCGAGCACGCCGAGGTCGCCGTGGTCCCGGGTGAGGCGTTCGGCACCCCGGGCTTCTTCCGGCTCTCCTACGCCCTCGGCGACGACGACCTGCGCACCGGCGTGGGCCGGATGGCCGAGCTGCTCGCCGAGGCCAAGTAACGCACGGACGACGAAGGGGCGGGCGCCGATCGCGCCCGCCCCTTCCTCATCTCGTCACGTGTCGGTGTCGGCCAGCGCCGCGAGCGCCGCGGCCCGTCGGGCGTACTTTCAGTTCGCGAGATCCTCGATGGTCGTGATCCCGAACGCCTGCAACTGCTCGTCGTGCTTCTCGGTGAGGCCCTCCAGGGCCGACGGCGGAGCCTTGAGGACCTCCGCAGCGGCCTTGCCTTCCCAAGCCTTGTCCACGAGCTTGCCGAAGTTCACGCCCTACTCCCTCCTGCATCCGGTGGGTGACGCGGGCAGCATCAACCCACCCCGGGGCGGGGCGCGTCGAGCGGCGGGCTGACCACTCAGTCGGGGAGGGCGACCTCGGCCGTGGCCCGGCCGAGGACGGTCTTGCCGTCGAACCGGGCGGTGATGTCGATCTTCGCGATTCGGGCGCCACCGGTGTCCGAATCGCGCAGTTCGGCCACCTTTCCGGTCAGCTCGAGCAGCGCGCCCTCGTCGTCGTCAGGAACCACCACGGGCCGGGTGAACCGGACCCCGTAGCTGCGGACCGCGCCGGGATCACCCACCCAGCGGGTGACGAGCCGACCGGCCAGCGCCATGGTCAGCATCCCGTGCGCGATGACGCCGGGCAGCCCCACCTGGACCGCTGTGCGGTCGTTCCAGTGGATCGGATTGAAGTCGCCGGACGCGCCGGCGTACCGGACCAGGTCAGCCCGGGTGACCCGCAGATCCAGCGCGGGCAGCTGGTCGCCGACGGCGACCTTCGCAGGATCGACGGTCATGACGCCGCCTGGGTGACGAGCAGCGCCCGGGTGGTCGCGACCGGGGCACCGGCGACGTCGGCGACCTCACAGCGCAGGGTCAGCATGTGGCTGCCGGCGCGACTGCGCAGGTCCTCGACGTGGATCGTGGTGACGAGCTCGTCGCCACCGTGGATCGGACGGTGCAGCGTGATGCCCTGGTCACCGTGCACCATGCGGCCGTAGTCCCACCCGAAGTCGGGATCGCGCAGGAACGCCTCGATCAGCGGCATCGTGAACGACACCGAGAAGGTGGGCGGCGCGACGAGGTCGGGGTACCCGGCCGCGTGGGCGGCGGCCGGGTCGTGACACAGCGGGGAGTCCTCGCCGATCGCGGTGGCGAACTCGCGGATCTTCTCCCGGCCGACCCGATAGGTCGGCGACGGCGGCAACTGCCGACCGACGTAGGACTCGTCGGGCACGCTCAGCGGGTCTCGCGGTGTTCCCGGTGCGTGTTGCAGTTCGGGCAGAACTTCTTGACCGCGAGCCGGTCGGGGTCGTTCCGACGGTTCTTCTTGGTGATGTAGTTGCGGTGCTTGCACTGCTCGCACGCCAGCGTGATCTTCGGCCGAACGTCGGTGGCCTTGGCCATCGCGGGTGCCTCCTGCTTGCCTTCGTCTTCTCGTCAGTCTGGTAGCGGTGGCCGGACTTGAACCGGCGACACAGCGATTATGAGCCGCTTGCTCTACCGACTGAGCTACACCGCTTTCGCGAGACATCTCACTACCGTCTCGCTCGAGCCCCTTTACGGAATCGAACCGTAGACCTTCTCCTTACCATGGAGACGCTCTGCCGACTGAGCTAAAGGGGCGGCATGGCCTTCCAGGGGTCACTCTGTGGCCTCCCGGCTGACCTGAACGATGCTACACAACCCCGCACCCCGCTATGAAATCCGGGGTCATCAACCCGCCTGGAAGGTCGCCGACCTGCAGATACGGTGCGGTCGGGCGGGATACCGGGCCGGCGGGGACAGACCGCCCCGCGCGGCCCGGCGGCACGTCACCAGCTCGACTTACGAACCCCGGGCAAGGCGCCCTCGTGCGCGAGCTCGCGGAGCCGGATCCGGGACACCCCGAACGCGCGGTAGTACGCGCGCGGCCGGCCGTCGACGGAGTCGCGGTTGCGAATCCGGGTCGGACTCGCGTCGCGCGGCATCTTGCGCAGTTCCCGCTCGGCGGCCGCGCGCGCCTGCGGGTCGGTGCTCGGCCGGGCGATGATCTTCTTCAGCTCGGCGCGCCGTTCGGCGTACTTCGCGACGATGCGCCGGCGCTGCTCGTTGCGCGCGATCTTCGCCTTGGTGGCCATCAGACCTTCTCCCCACGGGCCCGGATCCGCGCGACCGCGGCCTCGATGCCGATCTTGTCGACGGTCTTCATCCCCTTGGCACTGAGTCGCAGCCGCACCGTGCGGTTCTCCGAGGGCAGCCAGTACCGCTTCTCGTGCACGTTCGGGTCCCACCGGCGGTTCGTCCGGCGGTGCGAGTGCGACACGCTCTTGCCGAAGCCGGGCTCACGCCCGGTCAGCTGACAACGACGGGACATCGCGCGCTCACCCTCGTCCGGCGTTGGGATAGGGCAACAGAGCCATCTCCCGGGCGTTCTTGATCGCCCGAGCGACCTCGCGCTGCTGCTGCGGCGTGAGGCCGGTCACCCGGCGGGCTCGGATCTTGCCGCGGTCGGAGATGAATTGGCGCAACAGCGTCACGTCCTTCCAGTCGACCTCCTTGACCCGTTTGACGTACAGCGGGTTGACCTTGCGCTTCGGCGGACGGCGCGGCGGGCCGGGCATGACTCAGCGCTCCTCTCTGAACTCGACGTGGCGACGGATCCGCCAGTCGTACTTGCGCAGCACGAGCCGGTCGGGATGGTTACGCCGGTTCTTACGGGTCACATAGGTCACGCCGGTTCCGGCCGTCGACCGCAGCTTGACGATCGGCCGCAGCACGCTCTTGGCCACCTCGACCCCTCCTCTCACACATGACATTCATTTTCATCTAGGCTAACACCTCATCAGCCGCCCTTCGTTCCCACCACTCACAGGAGGAAACCTCCCGTGCCCTCCGATGTAGGCCCGGCCGAGGCCGGGCCCCGACCCCCCACCGAGCTGCTCGTGCTCACCGGCCTGACCCCTGGCGGGGTGGAGCAGGTGATCGGCCTGATCCGCAGCACCGACCCGGCGGTCGTCGTCGTGCACCACGACCTGCGCGAGGTCGACCGCGGCCTGCTGCACCGGCGACTCCGTGACGCCGACTCGGACACCACCACCACGCTCGAGCTGGCCCACGGCTGCGTCTCCTGCACGCTGCGCGAGGACCTGCTGCCGACGTTGCGGCGGCTGGCCGGGACCGTGCAGCGCGTCGTGCTGCACCTCGATCCCGTGCTGGAGCCCGAGGAGGTCTGCTGGTCGCTGAGCCACGTGCTCGTCGACGGCCAGGCGGTCGCCGACGTCGTCGACCTGCGCGGGGTGATCACCACCGTGCACGCGAGCGGCTGGCTGGACGACGCGACGAGCGACGAGACGCTCGCGGAGCGGGGCATGACCGGGCTGCCCGACGACGAGCGCACGGTCGCCCAGGTCGCCGTCGGCCAGGCGGAGTTCGCCGACCTCATCGTCTACACCGGCAGCGCCGAGGGCTGGGAGATGGCCCGCACCGACGCCGTGCTCGCCCGGCTGTCCCCCGCCGCGCTGCGGCTGCGCCTGGCCGAGCTCGACGAGCGGGTGCTGCTCACCGAGCTGCCCGCCGAGGCCCGCCGCGGCCGCCCCGACGACGTGCACGCCCCGCTGCTGCGCGGCCGCCCGCCGCTCAACCCGGACTGCGGGGTGCGGCTGCTGCTGTTCAGCGCCCGCCGCCCGTTCCATCCGGAGCGGCTGCACGACGCGATCGACGTGCTGCTCGATGGTGTGGTGCGCACCCGCGGCCGGATCTGGCTGGCGACCCGCCCGGAGGCCGTGCTCTGGCTGGAGTCGGCGGGTGGCGGGCTGCAGATCGGCTACGCCGGTGAGTGGCTCGCCGGGCAGGACGCCCGGGCCTGGGAGCGGGTCGCCCCGGAGCGCCGGGCGATGGCGTCGCTGGGCTGGGACCCGCGCTTCGGCGACCGCGCCCAGGACCTCGTCGTCCTCAGCCACGACGCCGACCCGGACGAGATCGACGTCGTCCTGCGGGAGGCCCTGCTCACCGACGCCGAACTGGCCGCCGGGGAGGCGGCGTGGAGCGCCCTGCCCGACCCGTTCGGCTGGTGCCACGAGGACCCGTGCCGCGACGGCACGGCGGAGGCGGACGACCTGACTGTCTCCGTGGAACAGGACAACCGAGGAGAGGACGACTGATGGCGGTCCCCAAACGACGCACGTCGCGCTCGAACACCCGCAGCAGGCGGGCCCAGTGGAAGGCCACCCCGCCCGACCTGGTGCCGATCACCATCGCGGGCCGCCGGCACCTGGTGCCGCGCCGGCTGGTGCCGGCCTACCGGCGCGGCCTCCTCCCGCCGCCGGAGTGACCGCCGCCGGGCCCCTTACCCGCGCTGACGGACCGCGGTAAGGGGTCGGCCCGGCCACGACGACGTGATCGTCCGATGCGGCGGGAGGGCCCTCAGCACAAGCGTTGAGGCATGTTCGCGCACCATCACCTCGCCGCCGAGGTCACCGCCCATCGCGAGCGTCTGCTCGCCGACGCCGAGCGCTTCCGGTTGGCCAAGCTCGCCCGGGCGGCCCGCCGCCGGGCCCGTGATGCTGATCATGCGCCTGAACCTCCGGCCCCGCGAGCCGCTGCGCAGCCGTGCCCGCACGTCGGCCCCGCGCGAAACAGCGAGGCCGATTGTCGGTGTGCCGTGCAAGCACGACCCGCGGGCCGCGGCTCGGATGGGGGGTTCCCCTGGTCGGCCGCCGCCCCGAGGTCCGTGCCCTGTCTGCGGCGCTGGACCGGGCGGCGGCCGGTCGCGCCTGCGCCGTGCTGCTGTCGGGGGAAGCCGACGCGTTGGTCACGGTGTCGGTCTACGAGGAGCACCTGGGCCGCAGCGATCAGCCGCGGGCGCGCCTCGCCGAGGCCAAGGGCCTCGCACGCGCGTCCGGCAACCTCAGCGTCGAGCTGCGCAGCTACTACAACCTCGGCATCTCCCTGCTCGACGCCGGTCGGCTGGCCGGGGCAGGCGCCGAGTTCTACGCCGGCGAGAAGCGGGCCGCGGCCACCGGCACCACCTGGAGCGGCACGCCCGGGCCGTTACTCCGAGCGGGTGCTTACCCGGGAGCCGGGCCGACGCGGGGGTTAGGTTGCTCACGTCCTACCGCGCGGTAACTATCGTGGCCGCGTCCGCTCAGCAGGAGACGGGGAGGGACGGCGATGACGCCGCCGGATGTGACGACCACGCGGCCCGACCGGGTCGACCTGTCCGACATCGACGGGTTCTGGACCGCGCCGATCATCGAGCGGGCAGCCGGGTTCGCGGCCCTGCGCGAGACCGACGCGATCCCGTTCTATCCCGAGCCGGAGTTCACCTACGTCCAGCCGGGTCCCGGCTTCTACGCGCTGACCCGTCTCGACGACGTCGTGGAGGCCAGCCGCAACCCGCAGATCTTCACCTCCGGCCGCGGCTCGACGTCCATCGCCGACATGCCGGCGGAGTTCCTCGAGTTCTTCGGATCGATGATCAACATGGACGATCCGCGGCACGCCCGGCTGCGCCGGATCGTCTCCCGCGGGTTCACCCCGCGGCGTCTCGCGATGCTCACCGACGAGGTCGAGCGGACCGCCCGCGCGATCGTCGACGACATCATCGACGCCGGCGAGTGCGACGCCGTCACCGCGATCTCCGCCCGGCTCCCACTGAAGATCGTCTGCGACATGATGGGCGTGCCGGAGAGCCAGTACGAGTTCGTGTTCGACCGTTCCAACGTCATCCTGGGCGCGTCCGACCCGGAGTACGTCCCGGATGCGGAGAACATCGCCGTCGCGTTGTTGCAGGCCGGCGCCGACCTCGCCGGGCTGATGCGCGACCTGGGCGAGCACCGCATGAAGACCCCGACCGGCGACGTCACCTCGGCCCTGGTCAACGCGGAGATCGACGGCGAGCGGCTCACCCCCGACGAGCTCGCCAGCTTCTTCATCCTGCTCGTGGTGGCCGGCAACGAGACCACCCGCAATGCGATCAGCTGGGGCATCCACCTGCTCACCGAGCACCCCGACCAGCGCGCGGCGTGGCTGGCCGACCTCGACGGCGTGACCCCGACCGCGGTCGACGAGATCGTCCGCTGGGCTTCTCCGGTGATCTTCATGCGGCGCACGTTGGAGACCGACGCGGTGCTCGGCGGCAAGCCGATGAGCGCCGGGGACAAGGTCGCGCTGTTCTACTGGGCGGCCAACCGGGATCCACAACACTTCACCGACCCCGACGGGCTCGACCTGCGGCGCTTCCCGAACCCGCACGTCGGGTTTGGCGGCGCCGGGCCGCATTTCTGCCTCGGCGCACACCTGGCCCGCCGCGAGATGTCGGTGATGTTCCGCGAGCTGCTGACCCGCATCCCGGACATCCACGCGACCGGCGAGCCGCAGCGGCTGCGCTCGATGTTCATCAACGGCATCAAGCACCTGCCGGTCGCCTTCACACCGGGCGGCGCCCGGTGACCACCGACCAGAGGGAGCACACCGGTTTGAGCCTGGACTACCCCGTCGTCGGAGTCGGCGCGATCCTCGCCGGCGCGGCCCGGCGGTACGGCGAGCGCCCCGCGCTGCACTACTACGGACGTGAGCTGAGCTTCGCGCAGCTGTACGAGCGCGCCGGGGCCTTCGCCAACGCCCTGCGGGAGGCGGGCGTGGGCCGCGGCGACGTCGTCGCGATCCACCTGCCGAACTGCCCGCAGTACGCGATCGCCTACTACGGGATCCTCATGGCCGGCGCCGCGTTCTCGCCGACCAACCCGTTGCTGCCGCCGGCCGACCTGGCCGCCCAGCTCGCCGACTCCGGGGCCGTGGCCGCCGTCAGCTGGGGACCCGCCGCGCCGGCGCTGGCCGCGGTGCAGGATCGCACCGCGATCGGGCTGGTGCTGCTCACCGACCGGGAGCAGGCGCTCGACCCCGCCCACCGGGTCGACACCTCCGGGGTCCGGGGCGGGATCGACTTCGAGGCGTTCCACGCCGGCGCCGCCACCCTCGCCCCGGCGGTCGAGATCGACGTCGTGGGCGACCTCGCGCACCTGGCCTACACCGGCGGGACCACCGGGCGGTCCAAGGGTGTGCAGCTGCCGCACCGCAACGTCGTGGTGAACGCCCTGCAGTACGCGTGCTGGGGCACCGGCTCGACACCGGCGGTCGACGCCGAGGGCGGGCTCCGGCTCGAGCAGACCTCCCCGGCCGACGAGTACCCGGTCCGGCTCGGCACCGGCGTCTCGATCAACCTCACGCCGTGGTTCCACGCCATGGGCACGATCGGCGGGCTGAACGTGCCGATGCTGACCGGCAGCACCACGGTGCTGCACGACCGCTTCGACCCCGGCGCCTACCTGGCCGACGCCGAGCGGTTGCGGGTCACCGGGATGAGCGGCGCCCCGCCGCTGTACGCGGCGTTGCTGCGGCACCCCGACTTCGCCACCCGCGACCTGTCGTCGGTACGCGGGCTCACCTCCGGCGCGGCCCCGCTGCCGGTGGAGATGATCCAGGCGCTGCACCGCCGGTTCGGTGCGGACGTGGTGATCTCCGAGGGCTACGGGCTGACCGAGGTGACCATGGGCGCCACGATCGGCCCGGCGGCACGGTCGGCCGTGCGCAAGGTGGGCACCGTGGGGCTCCCGGTCTACGACACCGAGGTCCGCATCCTCGACGACGCCGGCAACGAGCTCCCGGCCGGTGAGCCCGGCGAGGTGTGCATCCGCGGCCCGCAGGTGATGACCGGCTACCGCAACCGCCCGGAGGAGACGGCCGCCACGCTCGTCGACGGCTGGCTGCACACCGGCGACGTCGGCGTGCTGGACGCCGACGGCTACCTCAGCATCGTCGACCGCAAGAAGGACATGCTGCTCTACAAGGGCTACAACGTGTACCCGCGCGAGCTGGAGGAGCTGCTCTTCGCCCAGCCCGGCGTGACCGGCGCGGCCGTGGTCGGGCGTCCGGATCCGGACGTCGGGGAGCTGCCGGTGGCGTTCGTCGTGGCGCCGTCGCTGGATGCCGGCGGGGCGCAGAAGCTGTTGGAGACGATCAACGAGCAGGTGCTGCCCTACAAGCGGCTGCGGGAGATCCTGCTCGTCGACGAGATCCCGGTGTCGGCGGCCGGCAAGGTGCTCAAGCGCGAGCTCAGGGAGCGGCTGACGGGACGCATCGGCGGGACCGACCCGTTCGGGTGACAGCTGGTTAACGCCCGGATGTCGGGCGGCGATGTGGCAGGTGTACGGACACCCGGCACGCGCGAACCGGACCGGACATCGGCCGCCTGGGCGGCCACCACCCCTGTTCCCCCGATGAGCCAGTCAGGTGGTCCGTCATGCCGACACCGCGCGTTCTGCCGCCTTCTCCCGCCACGCTGCCGGCCTTCCGGCCCGTCGCCCCCCACAGCGTGTCGCGGCCGCCGGAACCGGCCGCGGCCGACGTCGGCCGGTACCGGGTCGCGACGCCGCGACGGGCCCGCCTGGGCACCGCGATCGACATCGTGGGCCGGCTGGGCAGCCTGGTCACGCTGGCCGCCCTGCTGGTCGTCGCCGGAGCCATCGGCGGGCTCGCCGACGGCACGCCGTTGACCGGCGCGGCCGGTGCCCTGCAGACCGCGACGCTGGGCGAGCCCGGCCCGTGACCGCCGGCGCCGGGGGCGGCGCCGACGGCGGACCGGGTCAGGCTGCTTCGCTCTGAGCCAGCGGCGTCTTCAGCACGTGGTCGACCAGGCGCATGACGAGTTGGCCGCCACCGAGCCGGTAGCCGAACTCCTCCCAGGTCAGCAACTCCCGGGAGAGCATCTCGCCGACCGGGCCGGGATACAGACGTGTCACCCTGAAAGCGGCGGCCCGCAGCCGCATCTTCTCGTGATGGTCCATGGGAACGGGGCTCACTTCGACTCACCTCCGCGTTGCACACTGCGGTCCGGCGCGTCTCGGCGCTGAGTCGCCGTTCTCTGGGCACCATCGTGAAGCCTCGCGTTGGCCGCCCGTTCGTATCGCACCGAAGAGTGATGAAGCTCACCGGGCGATACCGGGTACGTGAACCGTTCACGCACCCATGTCAACCGCAAGGCGTCTGTACCCACCTCTGATCAGGCTCACACCGTCTGCCCCCGGGATAGCCTGACGTTCGTGGCCATCTCCGAGACCGCTGCCAGGACGTCCCCGACGCTGCACACCACCGAGCTGCTGTGGTCGGACATCGAGGACATCTACGCCGCCGTGCTGGCACACCCGTTCATCGCGGGGCTGACCGACGGCACGCTGCCCCGGGAGTCGTTCCGGCATTACATCGTGCAGGACGCGCACTATCTGCGCGGCTACGCGCGGGCGCTCGCGGTGTGCGCGGCCAAGGCGCCGACCGAGCAGGACACCATGATGTTCGCCCGGCACGCCGCCGGCGCAGTCGCCGCCGAGCAGGATCTGCACGCGGCGCTGATGGGCGAGATGGGCAGCTCCGCAGCGGAGGCGGTGGCGGAGCCGGTCGCGCCGACGACCCGGGCTTACGTGAGCTACCTGATGGCGACCACGCAGAGCGGATCCTTCGCCGAGGCCGTGGGCGCGGTGCTGCCCTGCTACTGGATCTACGCCCGGGTCGGCGAGGAGTTGCTGGCCCGTAGCTCGCCGAACCCGCTCTACGCCCGGTGGATCGCCATGTACGGCGGCGAGGACTTCCAGACCGTGGTCGCCGAGGTGCTGGCACTGACCGACCGGATCGGGGCCGAGCTCTCGGCGCGCGAGTTCGGGCTGATGCGCGAGCACTTCACCACGACGTCGCGCTACGAGTGGATGTTCTGGGACGCCGGGTACCGCCGCGAGACCTGGCCCGTGTGAAACCCTCGTGCGCGGTAAGTGGTGCTCCGGCACCACTTACCGCGCACGGGCGCGTCAGCGCTGATCGAAGCGGTCGGGGATGATCAGGTGCAGGACGAACGCGACCACGGCGACGATGATCGCGCCCCAGAACCCTGCCCAGAACCCGTCGACGTGGAACGGCAGCCCGAGCCTCGTCGACAGGTAGCCGACGAGCATGAACAGCAGCGCGTTCACCACGAGGCCGACCAGTCCCAGGGTGAGGATGTACAGCGGACAGCCGACCACCTTGATGATCGGCTTGAGCACCGCGTTGACCAGCCCGAAGATGATCGCGACGACGATCAGGGTGCCGGCCCGTCCGGCGGTGGTGCCGCCGCCGAGCTCGATGCCGGTGATCAGCGCGGTGGCCACCCACAGCGCGACGGCGACGACCGCGACCCGGATCGTCAGAGCGAGTGCGTTCGGCATCAGTCCACCAGCGCCTGGTTGACCAGCGCCCGCAGCTGCGAGCGGATCGGATAGGTGCTCGACGGCATGAGCTGGGTGAAGAACAGTGCGGTGATCTCCTCGACCGGATCGACGTAGAACGCCGTGCTGGCCAGCCCACCCCAGGCGTACTCGCCGGCATTGGTCAGCACCTTGCCCGCCGCCGGGTCGGTCACGACGGAGAAGCCGAGACCGAATCCGACCCCGGCGAACGACGACTCCGAGAAGATCGGCCGCCCGAACGTGTCCAGCTCGGCGTTGCCGGGCAGGTGGTTGCGCGTCATGAACCGGACGGTCCGCGGGCTGAGCAGGCGCTCACCGTCGAGCTCGCCGCCACCGGCGAGCATCTGCGTGAACCGGTGGTAGTCGTAGGCGGTCGAGGCCAGCCCGCCACCGCCGGACAGCATGGTGGGCTCGCGGGTGATCGCGTCACCCATCGCGCTGTTGCGGACCAGGCCGCCGCCCGGCCGGGGCACGTAGAGGCTCGCGAGCCGGGCGAGCCCCTCCGGGGTGGTGACGGAGAAGGCGGTCTCGGTCATGCCGAGCGGGCCGAAGATCCGCTCGGCGAAGAACCGGTCGAGCGACTGGCCGGAGGCCACCTCGACGACCCGGCCCAGCACGTCGGTGGCCACCGAGTAGTTCCACTCCGAGCCCGGCTGGAACAGCAGCGGCAGTTGCGCGTAGGCGTCGCAGACCGCGGCGAGGTCCATCCCGCGGGGGGCGCCGAACTCGAAGCCCTTCAGCCGGTACATCTCGTCCACCGGGTGGGCGTGGTGGAACCCGTAGGTGAGCCCGGCGGTGTGGGTGAGCAGGTGCCACACCCGGATCGGCTCGGTCACCGGCGTGGTCGCCGGGTTGAGCGCCGACCCGGCCTTGTAGACGCGCAGGTCGGCGAACGACGGGATGTAGCGCGACACCGGGTCGGTCAGTTCCAGCGCGCCCTGCTCGTAGAGCATCAGCGCCGCCACCGAGGTGATCGGCTTGGTCATCGAGTAGATGCGCCAGATGGTGTCGCCCTCGACCGGCAGGCCGGCCTCGACGTCGCGGCGCCCGTAATGGCTCAGGTGCGCGACCCGGCCGCGCCGCGCGACCGCGATCGCCCATCCGGCCAACCGGCTGTCGTCCACATAGCGCCGGAAATGTGTGTCGATCCGGCGCAACCGGTCGGCGTCGAAGCCGACCTCCGCAGCATCCACTTCCACCTTCAGCTCGGTCACACAGCGGACACTACCCGCGGCGATTCGGTCGAGTGGGCACGCGATTCGCGGCCGCCGGACGACGCCGTCATCAATTCTGACGAGCCGTGACGATCCGGGCTAACGGGACCTTCGGGGACGTCGACGACGGGGTGTACGGCGCCGCAGCAGCGCGCCGACCCCCTCGACCGCACCCGGGTGAGACCATGTCGATGCCTCCGCACCGTCCCGCTGCCGCCACGACCACCCGTCCGCGGGAGATCGAGCCGGCGACGATTCCGCTGCCCCGGATCGGGCACCCGGGCGCTCCGTCCGGCGGCTACCGGGTGCCCGGTCCTGCCGCGACCGGGCCGGCGGCCCTCTACCCGCCGGGCGGCCACCCGACCATGCTCGCTCCCGCCGTCGCGACGCCGGTACCGGCGGGCCCGCGGTGGCGCCGGGTGATCACACGAACGGTGATCGCGGTGATCGGGCTGTTCGTGGGCCTGGTCGTGCTCGGCGGGGTCCTGCAGGCCACCGGCGCGGTGCCGCCGTCCGGCGCGGCCGCCACGCCGTCGGCCACCCCGGCCGCGACGGTGGCGCCGGCGCCCGTCGTCGCGCTGCCCCCGGCCACCGCCGCGGCCCCGGTCGAGACCGCGCCGACCGCCGCCGCGCAGGCGGCCGTGCCGCAGTCCGCCGCCGCGCAGGCGGCCGTGCCGCAGTCCGCCGCCGCCCGGCCCGCCGCACCCCGGGCCACCGTCGCGCCGCAGGCCGTCGCCCCGCGCGCCGCGGCCCCCCGCACCGCCGCACCCGCCCCCGCCGCTGCGGAACCGGTCCCGGCGTCGGCCTACTACGCCAACTGTGCGGCAGCGAAGTCCGCCGGTGCGGCCCCACTGCACCGGGGCGACCCCGGCTACCGCGCCGGCCTGGACCGCGACGGCGACGGTGTCGCCTGCGAGTAGTGCTCCACGGCGCGGCCCGCCCGGGGTGCGCGACCCCGCTCAGCGCGGCGTGGCGAGCACCGCGCGGCCGAGCCAGCGGCAGGCCATCAGGGCCAGCTCGACGTCGAGCCGGTCGTCGCCGAGCGGGCGGCCGCGCTCCTGCAGCGCCCGCGCCACCCGGTACTTGACCGAGTTCTTGTGCATCGTCAGCCGGTCGGCGGCCGTGGTGTAGCTGCTGCCGCCGGCGAGGAACACCCGCAGCGTCTCGCGGAGCCGGGCGCGCGGCTCGTCGTCGGCGGCCAGCCCACCGAGCGTGTCGGCCACCCATGACCGGGCGGCGTCCAGGTCGGCGCACAGCAGCGAGACCGCCCCGACCTCGGCGAACGCCGTCACCTGCCCGGCGTGCGGACCGGCGACGAGCGCGACCGACTGGGCCCGCAGCGCCTGCCGGTGGGTGGCGCGGAAGCCGGCGACTCCGGCGGCCGGGTCACCGTAGGCCACCCGCACCGGGTGCCCGCCGTCGCGGACCAGCCGGGCGATCACGGCCGGATCGAGCGCGGGCGCGCCGCTCACCGGCAGCCACGCCCAGCAGGTCGACCGGTCGTAGGCCACGAACAGCGGCCGGGATCGGCAGCCCAGGTGGTCGGCCAGCGTCGCGGCGAAGCGCTCCAGCCCCTGCAGATCGTCGTCGCGGGACCCCTCGGCCGACCACACGATCACGCCCAGGTGGCGCTGCCGCAGGCCGTAGCCCAAGGTCGCCTCGAGCGCGTCGACGTCACCGGCGGGATCGGCGTCGGCGAGGTCGTCACCGTCGAGCAGCTCCCGGATCCGGCCGGCCCGGACCGTGTTCCGGTTGGCCAGCCACCGCTCGCGCTCCTGCTCGTACACCACGACGACCTGTTGGGAGATCCAGTCCACGTAGGCGAACGTGTCGGTGACCATCCGCCGCATGACCAGGAACGCGACGGTCGTGTCCCCGCTGCGGCGCTCGATCTCGGCGAAGGTCCACTTCAGCAGCCGGTCCTGGCCGAGCCGATAGGCCCGCACCAGTGCGTTGACCGGCACCCCACGCTGGGCGAGCCGGCGGGCGTACTCGAACGCCGCCGACGGCGGCTCCACGTGCTCAGCCGGGATGTCGTGGGCGAGCATGTGCAGGATCGTCGCGACGTTGCCCTCGATGCTGGCGCCGAGCAGCTCGATGATCCGCTGGTCGCCGTCGAGCTCGGAGATCTCGCCGGCCAGCACGACGCGCAGGTCCAGGGTGACCTCGACGAGCTGGGTGTTGAGCCGGGCCGCGATCGCCGCGACGCACTCGGACACCCGGCGTTCCAGGTCCGTGGGCACGGCACCGTGGGAGTGGTTCAGCTCCGAACGCACGGTTGGGAGCGTAGGTCGCCGCCGTGCGTGGCAGTAGTCACCGGAGCGACTACTGCCACGCACACCGCGTCAGCTCACCACTTCGTAGTCGTCGACGTGGAGCCGGGCGGTGGCCTTCTTGTAGTCCTCGACGCTGCCCATCCAGTTGTTGGTGATCTTCCCGCCGGCCGTCTTGTACCAGCTGTTGCAGCTGCCGGCGAAGGAGCTGTCCGCGAGTTCGGCCTGCAGTTCGGCGTTGAACCGCTGCTGGACGTCCGCGCGCAGGTCGAGCGCGGCGTTCTGCTCGTCGCCGGCCTGCAGCCCCTGCAGCACGTAGCCGTACTGGCACTCCAGCATCGCGATGATCGAGTTGTGGCCGAGGTTCGTGTTCGGGCCGTAGAGCATGTAGAAGTTCGGGAACCCGGAGACCGACATGCCCAGGTAGGCCTGCGGGCCCTCCCGCCACGCGTCGCGCAGGGCGAGCCCGTTGCGACCGGTGATGTCCAGGCTCGCGTTGAACGACAGTGTCTCGAACCCGGTCGCGTATATGATCACGTCGACCTCGCGCAGAGTGCCGTCGGATGTGCGCACGCCGGTGGGTTCGACGCCCTCGATCTTGTCGGTGACCAGGTGCACGTTGTCGCGGATCATCGCCGGGTAGAACGTGTCGGCGATGATGATCCGCTTGCAACCGATCGGGTAGTCCGGCCAGAGCTTCTCGCGCAGCTCCGGATCCTTGACCGTCTCCTCCAGATGCGCGCGGGCCTGGGCGGTGAACTCCGCGGCCACCGGGGTGCCCTGCTTCATCGCCCCCATCCAGCCCTCGTGCTCCCAGTAGATCGCGTCGCGGCTCTCCTGCAGCTTGTCGGGCTGATCCAGGAACTCCTGACGCTCGCCGGGCTCGTAGGGCCGGTCCATCCGCGGCACCACGTAGTTGGCGTGCCGCTGGAAGACGGTCAGCTCCGACACGATCGGTGCGATCTCCGGGATGAACTGCACGGCGGACGCCCCGCTGCCGATGCAGGCGACGCGCTTGCCGGTGAGGTCGACGTCGTGGTTCCAGCGGGCGGAGTGCCAGTAGTCGCCCCGGAAGTCCGCCCGGCCGGGGATGTCGCGGAACGTGGGCCGGTTGAGCTGGCCCCACGCGGTGATCAGCGAGCGGGCCCGGATCCGCTCACCGCCGGCGGTCTCGATGGTCCACCGCCCGGCGGCGTCGTCCCAGCGCGCACCGGTGACCTCGGTGCCCAGTTCGATGTGCTTGCGCAGGTCGAGCCGATCGACGAGGCGCTCGATGTTGGCCTGGATCTCGGGCTGGAACGCGTAGACCCGGCTCCGGTCCGGCTGGGCGTCGAAGGAGAACCAGTACAGGTGCGAGCGGATGTCGCAGCTCGCACCCGGGTAGGTGTTGTCCCGCCAGGTGCCGCCGACGCCGTCGGACTTCTCCAGGATGACGAAGGAGTGCTCGCCGGACTGGACCAGCCGCATGCCCATGCCGAGGCCGCCGAGCCCGGCCCGAGGATCGCGACCTTGTACTAGCGCTGCTCGACCATCAGGTGCCCACCGCCGAGCGGAACGCAGCGGCCAGGTCGTCGAGCAGCACGGTGCCGCTGGGCGTCGCCCCGAGGGTCCAGGCGAAGCCGTGCACCATGCCGTCGTAGCGCTTGGCGGTGACGTCCACGCCGGATTCCCGCAGCCGCTCCGCGTAGGCCTCACCCTCGTCGCGCAGCGGATCGAACTCGGCGGTCGCCACGAACGCCGGCGGCAGCCCGACCAGGTCGTCGGCGCGGGCGGGGCAGGCGTAGGGATCCTTGCCGAGGTCCTGCGCGCCGAGATAGTGCGCCCAGAACCAGGTCATCGAGCCTCGTTGCAGCAGGTAGCCCTCACCGTTCTCCTCGTAGGAACGGGTGCTGAAGGCGAAGTCGGTGACCGGGTAGATCAGCAGCTGCGCGACGAGGTTCGGACCGCCTCGGTCCCGGGCCGCGAGCGCGACGGCCGCGGCGAGATTGCCGCCCGCGCTGTCCCCGGCGACGGCGATCCGCGCCGGGTCGCCGCCCAGCTCGGCAGCGTGCTCGGCGACCCAGACGGTGGCGGCGTAGGAGTCGTCGAACGCCGCCGGGTAGCGGTGTTCGGGGGCGAGCCGGTAGTCGACCGAGACGATCACGGCACCGGTCCGGTTGGCGATGCCGCGCACCGGCCTGTCGACGGTGTCGAGCTCGCCGATCACCCAGCCGCCGCCGTGGAAGTAGACGATGACGGGCTTGCCGCCGCTGCCCTCGGGGGTGTAGATGCGGACCGGGATCTCCCCTTCGGGGCCGGGGATCGTCCGGTTCTCGACAGCGATCTCCTTAGGCTCACCCTGCAGGTCGAGGAACCCCTTGGTGGCCTCGCGGGCCTGCGGGACGGTCATCTGCTCGAAGGGCGGCAGACCCGCCTGGGCGAGTGCGTCGAGCAGTTGCTGGGTTTCCGGGAGCAATGGCAACGGTGCCTCCTGCGGCGGGAATGACTCGGGCGCACGACGACGCGGCGCCTCCGTCCATCTACCGTGACATTGATCACGTTCCGGTCCACCGTCTCCGCGGCACGAAGACCGCTGTGCTCTTCGTGTCGGGGACACATTGGCCGGCGCGGGAGGTCCGCCTACGGTCGGCCGGGCCGCGTGGGGTCAGCCGGCGGCGCGAGGCCTGACCGGAGCCGCAGCGGCGGGCGCCGCGCCCGGCGGTCCGAACCCGCGCGCCGCGTCGTCGGCGACCAGCACCCAGTCCGACCGTCGCCGCGGTGACCGCGACGGCGAGCAGCGCGTGCGCCGACACCGGTGCACCCGGGAGCCGCCCCGCCGCATATCCGCACCGGTCCCCGACTGGTCCGACAACGCCGATTTGTCGTGATCGTGACCGTAGGAGTTCAGTCGTGCGTCCGCAGCGCCGCGCGGTAGCGCTCGAGGTGCGCGGCGGTCTCCGGCGCGGCGAACACCTGCCCGAACTCCTCCACGCTGCGGTCGGCGCCCTCGGCCAGGCCGGTGTTCTGCCAGACCTCGAACAGCCGCTTCTGCGCGGCCAGCACCGTGCGGGTGTGCCCGCAGACGCGGTCGAGCATGTCGTGCACCGCGGCGTCGAGCCCCTCGGGCAGCACGACCTCGTTGCACAACCGGAACGCGTTCAGCGTCTCGGCCGAATAGTGGTCGCCGGTCAGGATCATCTCCTTGGCCAGGCTGAGCCCCACGTACTGCTGCAGCAGCGCCGCGTCGACCACCGACGGGATGCCGACCTTGATCTCGGGCAGCCCGAACCGGGCCCGGGTGGTCGCGACCCGCAGGTCGCAGGCGAGCGCGAGTTCGAACGCGGCGCCCAGGCAGTAGCCGTCGACGACGCAGATCGTCGGTACGGGCGCGGTGCGGACCCGGCGCAACAGGTCGCGCAGGTCCGCGATGAAGGCGCGCGCGCCGTCCGGGCCGAAGGACAGGAAGGTGTCGACGTTCATCCCGGCGGAGAACGCCCGCTCCCCCTCTCCCTCGAACACCACCGCACGGACGTCCGGGGGCAGGTCCAGCGCCGCGTGCAGCGCGGCGATGTCGTCCAGGGTGAGCGCGTTGAGCGTCTCCGGACGGTTCAGCCTGACGCGCAGGACGTCTCCGCGCCGGTCCACCACGACCCCGCTCATGCGGCCTCCTCGCCGGACGCCGGGCGGCGCCCACCCGCCCAGCCTGGCGAAGATCGGCTGTCGGGGCACATCGGCGCACCGTACGGCGCGGGTGCGGGTACCCAGGGGCGGGCCGGACACTCCGCAGGCGGACCCGCCCCTGCCGAAGCGACCTGGCACCCCGGCCGCGCGCTGCCATGATCGGCGCACGGCCGCCCTGCCCGCTCCGCGCACCAGCTGAGCCCACCCGTGGCCGTCGCGCGTCCCTGTTCCTGGTGGGGTTGGGGCGGGCGGACGAGGTGCTGCCCGACGGGCCGCCAAGCAGGTCCGCTACCCGCACGGGGTGCTCAACCCCGGGGTGCTGATCGGCTGAAGGCCCGATCCGCGACACCGGTGGGGTGCCGGCTCGACGGGGCGGGATGATCGGGGTATGGCTGCACCCGGTCGGGGCCCCGAACTCAACCGGCCTGCCGACGCCGCACTGTCCGGCGACGAGGAGGTCCTGCACGCGCTGCTGCGCCGCCGCGCCACCGGCAGCACCCCGGGCGCGCGCACCGATCCGCACCGGATCGCCCTGGTGGTGGGGGGTGGCGGGATGCGTGGGGCCTACGCCGGGGGGATGGTGCACGCGCTGGAGCAGGCCGGGCTGAGCGACGCGTTCGACGTCGTCTACGGCAGTTCGGCCGGGGCGTTCGTGGGCACCGCACTCGTCCTCAGGCACGGACACGACGCCGCCCGTATCTTCCCCGACGACATGGCCTGCAAGGCGTTCATCGACCCGCGCCGGCTCGGCACCCGGCGTCCGATGGTCTCCCTCGACTACCTGCTCGACGAGATCCTGGTGGTCTCGAAGCCGACGGACTGGGCGGCGCTGGCCGCCAGCCCGGTCCCGCTGCGCGTGGTGGTGACCGACGCCGCCGACATGACCCCGCACGTGCTCGAGGGGCTGGGCACCGAGGAGGAGTGGAAGCTCGCCATGCGGGCCACCGCGACGATCCCGTGGCTCGCCGGGCCGCCGGTCGAGCTCGGCGGCCGGCGGTGGGTCGACGGCTCGGTCGGCGACCCGCTGCCGGTGCTGCGCGCGCTGCGCGACGGCGCCACCCACGTGCTCGCGCTGCTCACCCGGACCGTGCCCGAGCTGCGCCGTTCCGACCCGGGCGAGCGCGCGCCGCTGTGGGCCCGTTCGCTCGACGTCGTCATCCCCGGCCTCGGCGCGATGACCCAGGACGTTCGCCGGCACGCCGACAGCCTGGCCCTGCTCTCCGACGCCGCTCATCCCGACCGCGGCGGAGCCCACCTGCTGGCGATCACCCCGGCCCGGACGTCCGGGGTACGCGGGCTGACCGTCGACGTCGAGCGGGTCGAGGCGGCGTCACAGCTGGGCCACGAGGCGGCGGTCGCGGCACTGCGGGCCGTCAACGGGGGCACGCAGCACTGAGACCGGGGGCCGCCCCCGCTGCTGTGGACGGCGCGGTTCGCACAAGGGCGGGTCGTGCGGATGCGGTCGCGGCGCTGGACGGGGCCAGAGCGGGAGGCCGTGGGCGGAGCCGCATCGGCGCAGCGGCCGTAGGCGGTGCCGGGGTGGGCGCTGCGCGACGGTGCCGGAGCCGCCGCTGGACGAGCCGACCCGGGCGTGTGCCCCGCGTGACCGGGCGTTGACGGCGGCCGCCGCGTGAGGTGACGCTCCCCGGCGTGGACGCGACCCTCGAAGACGAGCTGAAACGCGACGCGCTGGCCTTCGGCGCCCAGGACCTGGTCGACGAGATCCATGACGAGGCGGCGGCGTGGGTGGACGAGCGCCACCCGTGGGGCGGCGAGGGCGACGAGCCCCCCGAGCGCGTCTCGGCCTACCTCGCGGTGTGGTGGCAGCGGGTGGACCAGGAGCGGGCGGCCCGAGTCGGGACGCTCGTCGAACGCACCGACGGCACATGGGCGATGGTCGGCCCGGCCCGCTGCCCGCACGGCCACCCGTTGGGCCCGCGCCGGGTGCTCATCGGCTGGGCGCCGTGCCGCTGCCGGGGGCATCACACGTGGACGTGCCAGGTGGACACGGCCGACGGCGAGCTGTGCGGAGCGAGCGTCTACCACCCGGAGCCGGGCGCGCGGTGCCGCCTCGTCGGGATCGGATGACGGCCCACGGCCGCCGAGGCGTCGTGCGCCGGACGGGCGGCGCCCGGGGTTGCCGACGCCTTCACCGCCGAGGCCGGCCATCGGCGCTGCGTCGTGTGCCGGGCGTCCCGGGCTCCCCTACGGCAGGACGGTCACGAGGTCCTTCGGCAGGCTGGCTCGCACGTCCTGCCATTCACCCTCGGTGATGTGCTTTCGCAGAGCCTCGATGACGATGTCGAACAGGCGCTCCACACCCCCGGGGACCTCGTAGGGAAACTCCTGCCGGATCCGCTCGAGGAAGTCGTTGCGGTGCATCTTCACCGGGACCTTCGACGGGTCCCAGCCCTCGAAGTAGATGCCGCGGATCAGCATCGGCAGCTGAGCGGAGAGTTGCGCGCTCTCCTCGACGGTCAGGCGGTCGCGCAGGGCGTGCAGGACGGCTCGCAGCCCGCCGTAGGACTGGTTGCGGCGGGTCTTCGGCCAGCCGTACGCCTCCTCGATGTGCTTGAGGACCCCGTTCGTCTTCTCCACCGTGGTGTCGAATGTCTTGTATCCCGTGAAGCTCACGTGCGTACACCTTCTCCGGACGTGGTCGTTCAAGGCTGTGGCGCAGGTCGGCGTCGTCCTTCCACGGTGACCGATCCGCCGGCCCACGACCTGCCCCTGGCAGGTGGGGATTCGGGGCCGCCGCTCCACCCGTCGGGGCGATCGGCGCGTCCGGTCGCCGCCGCCCGCTCCCGCCCGGGTCAGGCCTTTCGTGGGCGATCGGATTCGATGGGGTCGTTGTCCGCGGTGTCGTCGCCGACCCGGAACTGGACCATCATGTCGTGGTCCTCGTGCGGCAGGTTGTGGCAGTGGATCATGTACCGGCCGGTCTGGTTGGTGAACTTCATGATCGCCCGGACGACCTCGTTCTCGCCGACGTAGGCCACGTCCTTGGGTCCCTTCTCGAAGGCGAACGGCGGCTTGCCGTTGCGGTCGAGGATCTGGAAGTCGACCAGGTGGATGTGCACCGGATGGAACCAGCCGCCCGAGCTGTTCTTGATCTCCCAGATCTGGATCTCGTCGTACTTCGGGTTGGCGACGACCTTCTTGTACTCGGACTTGATGACGTCGTCCCAGGTCTGCCCGTTGACGGTCCAGAAGCCGTTCTTGCGGATGACCTCGATCTTCGTGGTGGTCTTCGCCTGGGCCGGCAGCAGACCCATCACGTCCATGTTGGGGTTCAGCGCGGCGGGGACCTCGTTGCCGGCCGGATCGAACGGGTCGTCGGTGACCTCGAACTGCATGACCTTGCCGGTGTTGTCGTAGTCGACCGAGTTGGGCACGCCCAGGTTGCGCAGCTCGACCTTGTCGCCCTTCTTGTACGCGGCGAAGTCGATCACCACCTCGTACCGCTCGGCCATGCCGATGCGCAGCTGAGTGGTCTGCTGGGGCGCGGGCATGAGCCCGCCGTCGGTGGCGATGACGGTCATCGGAGCGCCGTTGCCCAGCTGCAGCCGGAAGCCGCGGGACAGCGACGCGTTGAGCACGCGGAAGCGGTACTTGCGCTTCGCGACCGTCATCGACGGCCAGGGCCGCCCGTTGACCAGGATGACGTCTCCCCACAGGCCCGAGTGCCCGGCGTCGTCGTACATGAAGCTCCCGTCGACGCCGAACATCTTGTCGGCCAGGATCAGCGGGACGTCGTAGGCGCCCTTCGGGATCGGCAGGCCGGCCTCGACGCCGTCCGTCAGGTGGTACTGCGCCGCCAGGCCCATGTACGCGTTCTCCGCGGTGTGGTGCACGCCGTGGTCGTGGTACCAGAGCGTCCGCGCGTCCTGGATGTTCGGGTAGTGGTACTCCTTCACCTCGCCGGGCTGCGTGATGTCGCTGGCGTACCCGTCGTACTGCGGCTTCGACGCCGAGCCGTGCAGGTGACACGACGTCCACGGCGTGTACCCCCACTGGGGATGGGTGGCGGGAAGCTCGTTGATCATCCGGACGACGATCGGCTGTCCGCGCTGCGCCTTGATCGTCGGCCCCGGGGTCATGCCGTTGTAGCCGAAGACCGGGGTCTGGAATCCGGGCAGGATCTCCGCTGTCGCGAGCCTCTCGCGGATCTCGTAGATCGGCTCGCCCCGGTCGGTCGCGCCGACCGGGGCGAGCACGGGCGGCACCACGAACGGAAGGGTGTAGGGCTTCGGCAGTCGGCTGGCGGGCAGCCGCGACACGGCCTTCGCGTTCACCACCCGCCCGAGAGGCAACGCCACGGCAGCGGCCCCCAGGGCGGAGAACTTCACCATGTCCCTTCGGGACAGACGCGCAGCGCTCACGACGACACCTCGTTGCTCTCCCAGGGCAGTCCGCCCGCGATAGAGCAACTTTCGCCACCGAACGATTCGGCCAGGAGACATGTTGTAGGGGGCAACGGACCCCGAAAAGGAGGGAACGCAACGGCACCTGTGTCCGTTTTCAGCACTGACGACCCAATGAGCTCGGTTCTTCTTCTTCTCAGCAAAGAAATGGTAAAGAGATTGCCGCCTGCCGAGCCACTCGGTGACGACCCCTGAATCATCGGTTCCCGTCCCGCCGGCGTCGGTGGGCTTGATCTTGGTGGAACCAGACGCCCCACCTGCATCCGCCCGCCGTCGCGTCCCCCGCTCTGCCGTTCGGCCCGGTCCGCCGGTGCCGTCGCCCCTGCCGCCCTCTGCCGTTCTCCCGTGCCGCGGTCGCGTCGTTGGCCTCACAGCGACCGTGTCCTTCTGCTCTGCAGTGAGCCCCCTGACGGACCTACGGTTTGACCGTGCCCGCATCCATTCGAGGAGCCCCGATGTGCGCTGAAGACGAGAGCAGCGCGTATGCCGGTCGACGGCCGTACCGGGCGTCCGCCATCGAGTTCAGTCGACTGCGGCCTGACGTAGCACTCGTGCGTCCGTGCCGCCCCCTGGCCAGCGGAACGGACCAGGAGTTGCGACGCGTCGTCGACGACCAACTCGACACGGATCCGTGGGCCGTCCTGCTCGACCTGACCGCAACCGCCCTGTCGCCTGCAGCCGTGGCCGTGCTGGTCGAGGCCGCCGAACGAGCGGGCGGCGCGAACGTCGGCTTGTATCTCATCGTCGGCGATGACGCTGTCGCGCAGGCCCTGAAGGCGGCCGGGAGACTCGACCTGTTCGACATCTACCCCACGATCGAGAGCGCCGTGCGCGCCATGAGCACCCTGCGGTCCACGGGCTGAAGTGAGGTCGGCCCTCTCGGCTCAGCGGGCCCACCCAGCGCCTGCGAAGTGAGTGGCCGGTTCTGCGCGAAGGACGTACAGGTGTCCACATCGGGCTTCTACGAGCGTCGCCGGCTCGGTCCGTCGATCGCTCACAGCGTCGCGCATCGTTCCCACCTGGTGCAGTCTCTCGGCGAATCTGCGTAGCCCGGTACCGGCTGAGCCTCATCCGGGAGCTCACCAGGTTGGACCTGCGTGACCCTTCCAACCGTCCGGTCCTGGTGACCGCCACCGATCCGTGGAGACGCCGCGACGGATCCGGCTGACCGCAGACGCGTCGACCTGAGTCGGCGCGGCAGGCCCACGCCGCCGGAGGCGGCGTGCTTGACGTAGCTCACCAGCGGTCTCCCCGCCCCGCGGGTAGCCGCGCGGACCGGGCACAGCGTCGACGTTCTGCTTCGTGTCTACGCGAGGTGCATCGCCGACCAGGATGACGTCGTCCGTCGGAGGCCGAGGAAGCACCGCGGCAGGGCCGTTCATGATCGCGTCCGTAATGCGTCCGCGGACACCCGCAGACAGGGGGTCTGAGCTACGGGTCCTTCCCGCCGAGCACACTCGGCGTATCAGGACCAGATACACCAACGATCAGACAGTCCCTGTCGGATTGCCACGCATGTGCCACAACCACCAGCGAGAGGATCTGTCGTGCCCGGTTACCGGGCCGTCTGGATCCAGTCCTGGTAGTGCGTGGGTGCCAGGTGTGCGTCCGGGCCTGCGGTGAGCACGTCACCGGTGACGGCCGCGAACATGCCTGCATTGTCGTCGGTGATGACCGTCCGGTTGTCCTGCTGTGCCGCCAGGGTGACCCTGCCGAGTTCGTCGAGGGGGAAGACGTCCGGGCCGGCAACGTTGCGGATGCCCTGCAGTGGGGCGCCGGTGGAGACATCGACGACCGCGTCGACGACGTCCGCGGCCGCGATCGGCTGAAGGCGGGTAGGGGGCAGGCGAACGGTGGTGTCGTCGGAGGTCTCGGACAAGACCGCGTCCATGAACTCGAAGAACTGGGTGGCGCGCACGATGGAGTACGGCGTGGGCCCCTGGCGGAGCAGGTCCTCCTGCAGGGTCTTGGCCCGGTAGTAGTCCAGCTGGGGCACCTGGTCCACGCCGACGATCGAGAGGATCACCTGGTGCCTGACACCGGCGCTCTCCCCCGCGGCCAGCAGGTTGTTCATGGAGGTGCGGAAGAAGTCCACGGAGGCCTCGTCGAATGTCGGCGAGTTCGCCAGGTTGACCACGACCCCGGCGCCCTCCAGCGCCTGGTCCAGGCCCGTCCCCGTGATCACGTCGACGCCGGTGGACAGCGCCGCGGGGACGGCCTCGTGTCCGGCTGCGGTCAGCTTCTGGACCACCTGCGAGCCGATCAGCCCGGTACCGCCGATGACTACGAGCTTCATGGCTCCCACCTCTCACGGCATGCCACAGCCCCACCAGAAGATCACTCCGATGGGATTCGAGCCCACCGTCATCATGTCAAGGGGAACCGCCGTGCTGCTCCAGCACCACCGCTGACCAGGGCGGGAATTGCGACCGACCGTCCTGCCGTCCGAACTTCGGCACGAGCGACCGTCCACAGGGTTGAGCGCCTCGCGGCGCGATGCTCACACGCTTTCGAGGACCGGGAGGCGGCGATCGAGGGCGCCCAGATGCGGTGTGGCCATGCGCCACTCCCCCGCTCCTGCGTTGAGCGCGAGCACGCGAACGGCGGCGACTGCCACCACGGATGCAACCACCTCGCCGGGATGGCGACCGCTTCGTCCCGAAGCAATCGCGGTGCGACGCCAGCGCACACAGGCCGACGGTCGAAACGATCCTTCGGCACACCTGGTGCTGCCAGACCTCTGAGAGATCGCATAGTTCCTCAATCTCTGGACACCCTGGCGAGGGGTTCTAACCAGTTCCTCGATCAGAGGTGGTGGGGTCGATGCCAGAGGGCACTCCTGCTCCCACGGCGTCTACGAGTGGCGGGGTGGCGCTGGCCGCCCCCGATCATCTCTGCCTTGAGTACGACTCTGATCGCCAACGCGACCGGGCGCAGGTCGAGCTCCTCGCCGACGGGCTGCGCGCCGGACACCAGTGCTTCTGTTTGGCCCCTGCGGGGGGCAACCTACCATCGCCGCCCGGGTAGCGGAGCGCTGCGGCCTGGTCGGACAGGTCGGGGACGAACCCGCTGGTGACTGGCTGACGTTCGTTTCCCCCGACCAGCGCTATCTTCAGGGCGGCCGGTTCTCGTCGCGGCGCATGCACCAGCTCTGGCCCGATTGGGCGGCGCGCACCTACGAGCGGTGCACGTTCGCCCGGATCGTGGCGGACATGAGCTGGGCCGTTCCGTTCCTCACCCGCTGCTTTGAGGACGACCGCGTGCGCTACGAAGCGCGGTTCACTGTGTGGAGCCAGGCGTACCCGCTTCTCTCGCCAGTCACTGGATCGGCAGCCCGTTCCTCCCGGCCACGCCCTGCACAGCGATCAGTCGCCAAGCCCAATCAGCGGTCAGGAACGAGCGGCGGGGCGGGGGGACCTGCCGCCTGTGCCATGGACGCAGCAGTTGCCTTGAGGAGCCATCCCCGCCCCACCTGCACGCCCAGGCATCGAACCAGGCCCCGAGCGCGCCCTACCGAAGGTAGGGCGCCTTGATCCCATAGAGGCAGATTCGGCAGCAACACATAGACACACAATCGCGGCGCCGAGGAGGTTCGTGTCGTCCCGTGCCCGCCGGAGCTCACCGCGCTCCTGCGTCAACATCTGGACGAGCACGGCACCACCCCGGATGGCCGGCTGTTTCGCGGCGTGCGGCTCGGCCCGCTCTCCGAGAGCCTGTACGGGCGGATCTGGGGCAAGGCTCGTGAAGCCGCCCGAGCGCCGAGGAGGCCGCGTCTCCGCTCGCTCGTCGTTCGTATGACCTTCGCCATGCCGCGGGTGTCTACGTGGCTCAACGGCGGTGTGCCGGCCCTGCAGGTAGCCGCGTGGGCCGGGCACAGCGTCGACGTCCTGCTCCGGGTCTACGCGAAGTGCATCGTCGGTCAGGAGGACGCCGTGCGCCGCCGGGTCGAGGAAGCGCTCCGGGCCGGCCGGACGGCGGGCGAGTCCAAGATCGGTCCGTGAATGGTCCGTGAACCCTCGTGACGAGCGGGATGGAGCCGGACACAGCCGGACACCGACGAGAACGGCCCCTGACCGCGTCTCCGCTGGTCAGGGGCCGTTTCCCGTGGGGGTGGCAGGTGAAGGATTCGAACCTTCGTAGGCTAGGCCGACGGATTTACAGCGGAGTGCCGCCCAGATCGGCATTGGGCTTCTGACCTGGAGGAACGCGGCTCGTCGCACGCACCAACCATCGCGGACTGCCACGCATTTGCCACGGCCACGGTCGGCAGACCAGTCGTGCCTGATCCGATCGCGCTGATCAAAGCTGCTCATCCGGGTGCTCCGCGAGCCGCGCCGATCGGCCCGGTGCTCAGTGCCGCGCGGCCGCGGGCGACGAGGGGGTGCCAGCGCCCCGTCGCGGCGGTTCCCCGGACGTCCACCCGTTCAGCGTCATCGCGGCGCCGGCCGGTGTCGTCCCGATTCCCGGCAGGTCGGGTACCACTTTGCGATGATCCACATCAGGCCTGTCGGGTGATGTACACCCCCGGCGCAGCGGCCGATGATCATCGACATGGACATGCTCTCCGTGATCACGACGGCCACCTCCACGCCCGCCCAAGACCAAGGGATCCTGGGAGGGGCTTTGATCGCGGTGACGGCGATCGCCGGCGTGGCGTTCGTCGTCCTGGTCGTCGCGGCCGTCATCAGCATCATCCGCTCCGAGCTCGGGGCCGGGATGAAGCTCGTGTGGATCGTGTTCGTCGTCGTCGCCCCCTTCCTGGGCAGCCTGGCCTGGTTCGCCGTAGGCCGCCGCGACGCCCAGGACCCGGTCCGGCGCGGCACCCGAGCCGCATAACACCCGCGGGCGGTCCGATCTCTGAAACCGGGGAGGCGGCATTCGGTGACGCCGGAGCCGCCCTCCCGGGGGGAGGCCGGACGTGCAGTTCACCAACCTGCTGATCGTCATGGCGGTGAGGTCGTCTCGCGCCCGAGGCGAGACATGAAACGATCCTCGGAGGAGCCCTACGAGGACCGTTTTACCTGGTAGCGGGAACAGGATTCGAATCTGCGACCTCTGAGTCATGAGCTGGGATGCGGCCGTCTCATGACGTCCCACCGCTCTCCCGGCCATGCCCACTCACCAGGTCGGAGCTGTCTATCCGTCTCATCCGTGTCGTCCAGCGGCGGCGTGTACTGCAGTGTCGTGGTCACAAAGTTGGTCACGGTTACCTGCCGCCTCGACGCCCTGCCCCTTTCGGCGTGAAGCAATCACCCAAGGGGCCCGGCCTGTCCAACGCCGCACGTCAGGGTCGTCGTGCGGTCCGTCGATGTCCGGACTAAGGGGTGATGGTCCAGCTCGGTGCTGCATCGAGAGGACGTCCGACTGGCGGGCGTCGGCGTCGCGCCGGCAACAGGTAGGCCTGCAGGCCCCGGCCTGCTGTGCCTGCGTGAACCCTTGTCGTTCGGTGCCGCCGATCGGTGGTCGGAGGGGGCCGGGAGTCGGAGGATGGCGCGATGGCGCAGGACACGCTGGGCGTGGCCTTCGAGGTAGCCCGGATTGCGG
>NZ_JAAXLA010000006.1 GCF_012911935.1 Pseudonocardia acidicola
AGGTCGGGGAGGTCGGGGAGGTCGGGGAGGTCATGGCCCGGGTGCGGGGGCGACGGTCCCGGCGCAGGGCACCACGCCGGAGTCCTCGGTGACGCCGTCCTCGGTGATGAAGCGGTAGGTCGCGCCGGTGGCCGACAGCTGCAGTTGCAGCGCCCCCCACGCCGAGGTGGCGTTGTCGAAGCCGACGGCCATCCGCGGGTCCGGGACGAGCAGCGGGCTGAGCCACTGTCCGCCGGTGCCGACCACGAACTCGGTGGTCCCGCCGCCGACCACCGCGCCGTCGGCGTCCATCGGCTTCCACCGCTGGTAGTTGTGCGAGTGCCCGTTGAGCACCAGCGGCACGTGGTGCGACGCGATCAGCCGCCAGAACGCGTCGAAGTCGGTGGCCGCCTCGCTCGGCCCCTCGGTCTCACTGCGCCCCTCGGTGAACCGCGGCCGGTGGTAGGTCACCAGCGTGCACGGGTCGGGGTGCCGCGCCAGGTCGGCGGCCAGCCACTGATACTGCGCCGAGCTCGTGCTCAGGACCGTCGCCGGGCTGACGTTGTCGAGGGTGATGATGTGCCAGCCGTGGGTGTCGTAGCTGTAGTACGGCGGTGGGTCGCCCCAGTAGTCGTAGTACGGTCGGCCGGTCCGGTCGCTCTCGAACTCGTGGTTGCCCGGCGTCGGGTTGGTGATCGACCGGAACCGGCTGTAGAAGCTGCCGTTCTCGCCGTACCAGTTGGCGTACTCCTCGGGGGCGCCGTGCGCGTAGACGTCGCCGAGATAGAGCACGAGGTTGGGTTTCCACGACGCGATCAGGTCCGTCACCCGGCGCTCCGCCGTCAAGCCCGAGACTCCGTCGCCGGCCGCGGCGACGAGCAGCGGACTGCCGGGGGCCGGGTCGGTGCCCGGCGTGGGCCGGAACGGCGCCGTCGGCGGCGGGGCCGGGGTGGCGGTGAAGTCCAGCGGCAGGGTGAGCGGCGGCGAGGCGTACCCACCGCTGAAGGCCACCGAGGCCGACAGCGTGTGCAGGCCGGGTGGGTAACGGTAGGTGTGCAGGTTGAACGCGTACGGCGACTGGGGGTCGAAGAGCAGGTAGCCGCCGTCGAGGGTGTAGGTGATCCCGTTGACCGCCGGCGCGCGGCCGGTGAGCTGGGTGGTGGCCGTCACCGGCACCGGGCCGGCGACATCGGCGCCCGCCGCGGGCCCGGTGATGCACAGCTGCACCGTGTATCCGGCCGGGGCCGTGGCGGTGGTGCAGGTCGGCGCGCTCGGTGGCCGCCGGGTGGTGACGTCGACGACGACGACAACCACCAGCAGCAGCAGGCCGGCCAGCGCCGGGAGCGGACGCGGTCTCACCCCGTCCCTCCGGCGCCCCGCGGCGTGGCCCCGGCCCGCAACGGCCGGGCCAGGCGGCGGGTCAGCCCGACGAGCACGGCCGCCGTCACGAGGTAGGCGACACTGGAGGCGATCGCCGCACCCAGAGCGCCGTGCCGCGGGATGAGCACGACGTCCAGGGCGACGGTCACGACCACTCCGGCGGCCATCCCGGCCGAGTTCGCACCGGGCCGTCCGACGCCCCACAGGTAGGCCGAGGCGACCGCGGCGGCCCCTTCGACGGCCAGCCCGACGAGCAGGACGCAGGCCGGTACGACCGCACCGCGGAAGGTCTCGCCGTAGAGCAACGGCAGCGTGAACGCCGCGGCCAGCGCCAGCAGCGGCGTCGCCGCCGCGGTCAGGGCGACCGCCCGCGGCATCAGCCGGCGCACCTCCGCGTCGGCCACCGCCCGGTCCGAACGGGCGAAGCGCGGGTAGAGCACGTAGTTGCAGGCAGTGGCGGGCAGCCGCATCAGCTCCGCGAACTTGGACGCCACCGCGTAGACGCCGAGCACGGCCGGCCCGGCGAGCGCGCCCAGGACGAGGAAGTCCAGCCGCAGGTTCACCAGCCACAGCAGGTTTCCCAGCTGGCCCCGGGCCCCGAAGACGATCACCCGCCGGGCGACGCCGGCCGAGGGTGCGCCCCAGCCGCGGAAGAAGCCGGTCACCGCGAGGCGGCCCACCGACACCGTGGCCGCCGCCACCCCGCCGCCGACGAGGCCGCCCAGGACCGCCGCGATGCCGTCCAGCCCGACGGCCAGCGCGACGCCGTAGGCCGGCAGGAACATCAGCTCCTCGGTGACGATGATCAGATTGGAGCCGCGCATGTCCGCGGTGCCCTGACAGCACGCCTTGCCCCACACCGTGACCAGCTGGGTGGCCACCGTGACGCCGGCGAGCAGCAGCTGCCCGCGCGACGTCGCGGGAAAGAAGAAGTCCAGGGCGGGCGCGGCGAGCGTCCAGGCCAGCACGCCCAGCACCGAGCCGCCCATCGCGAGCGCGGTCAGCGTGGGCCGCAGCCGCGGGTCGGCGCCGCGCTCGCCGGCGACGTAGTAGGTCGACGCCACCGGCAGCCCGGCACTGATCACCACCCCGGTCAGCCAGGGCAGCACGCGCAGCAGCGCGTACTCCCCCAGCACGGCGGCCCCGCCCCAGCGGGCCACGAGCAGGCTCGCGACCGACAGGGCGGCCAGCGCCCCACCCTGGGCGACGAGGTTGGCGGTCGCGCTGCGCCGGCCCAGCCCGGGCGCCGGGCGGGACCCGGTGGCGGTGGCCTGCGGGCGGCTCACGACGTCTCCCGCGACGGCACCGACGGGGTGCCCAACGGTCGCACCGGCATCGGCCAGCGGGCCGCGACCGCGGCGACGAACGCCAGCAACAGCCAGACGTACCGGAAGTGCAGCACCTCGTAGTAGGTGCCGGCCAGGGCCATCGCGGCCAGCGCCGCGATCAGACCTGAGGGCCGGGGCAGCTCCGCCCAGCCGCGCGGCGGCCCGCGCAGCACCCGGGCGGACCGGAGCACCGCCGTGGCGACGAGCACGACGATCCCGACCACGCCGAGGGGGCCCCGCTCGACGAGAGCGGCCAGGTAGTCGTCGTGCGCCTCCTTGGCGTAGGCGTACTGCCGGTCCGACAGCAGTTCCTTGGTGGTCCCCGGTCCGGAACCGAGCACCCCGTCGCTCGCATAGAGCTGCAGCGACTCGTGGATCAGCTCGCTGCGCTGGGCGCTGCTGCTGTCGCTGCGGCCGAGCGAGTTCACCAGGATCGGCTGCCCGGAGTCACGCGCCCAGGTCTGGATCTGGGTGAACGGCACGACCGTGAGCCCGGCGCCCACCACGGAGCCCAGGATCAGCAGCACCGCCAGGGTGGTCATCGCGCCGAAGCGGCGGTGGGTGGCGACCAGCACCACCACCGCGCAGCCGGCGAGCAGCTCCAGCACACCACCGTTGGATTCGCTGAGCACCAGCGACCAGACCAGCACCAGGTAGCCCAGCCACCGCAGCCACACCCGCCGTGGCCGCTGGGTCGCGTAGACGATGAAGATCGACGACACCCAGAACGTGGCGGCGTAGTTCGGGTCGCCGAAGGTGAACAGCGCCCGGTTGCCCTCCCGGGCCACGATGCCCTCGACGGCGGTGAGCCCGAACAGCGACGCGGTGACCAGTACCGTCCCCCAGCAGACCGACAGCACCGCCCAGGTCGAGGAGAGCAGCCGCAGGACGCCGGGCCTGCGAGCCAGGTTCGTCATCGCGGTGGCCCAGGAGAAGATCACGAGGTCCTGGAAGACGGACAGCAGCGAGTTGGCCGGAAGTGGGCCGGCCAACCCGGCGATGGCCCCACCCAGCACCATCAGCGCCATCGCGCACGCATAGGGCGCTCGCAGCCGGATCGAGGCGCCCGCCGCCCAGATCCCGGTCGCCAGGATGGTCAGCAGGATGGCCACGTCGACCGGAGAGCTGTTGCCCGGCCCGGTCGGGTGCAGGAACGGTTGCAGTGCCACCGACAGCACGCCGAGCACCACCGCGGCGCGCTCGGCGGTGCGCCGCGGTGGCAACCGGAGTGGATCGGCCGGCTCCGGGCCGGTGCGGAGGTCCGGGGATCCGGCGGTCGCCGGGATCACCGGGCGCCGATCGTCGAGCTCGGTCATGGCGTCGTCTCGCTCAGGGTCATGAACAGCGTCAGCTGGTCGCGGGCGAAGTCCGGGTCGGTGGCCTCGGCGGCGAGCGCGGCGATCTCGGCCAGCACGGCGTCGCGCCCGCACGCGGCAGGCAGCCCGAGCCGGGTGAGGCCTGCGGTGAGGAAGCCGCGGACCAGGTCGGGGTACCAGCCGGTGCCGTCGATCCCGTAGCCGGCGCCGGCACCGGGCCGGCCCGCGACCAGGCGGGGATGGCCGGGCACCGGACGGCCCGGGCGGGTGTGCCGGTCGAGATAGATGGAGTAGGCCAGGGCGAACCGGGCGATGTCGCGCACCGGGTTGCCGGCGAGCTCGCTGTGCTCCCAGTCGACCACCCCGGTGATCTCGCCACGGTCGGTCAGCAGGTTGCCGGGCCAGAAGTCGCCGTGCACCAGGGTGGTCGGCGCCGCGTACCGGCCCAGCCGGGCGCGCAGCGCGCCCAGCCGGTCGAGCACGCGGTCGGCGGCCGGCGCAGCGGTGAGCCGGGCGCGCAGCCGCTCGGCCGTCCCGGGGGCGAGGTCCAGCGGCGCCGCCGGGCCCAGGGTCGCCGACTGGGCCAGCAGCAGCCAGCGGCTGGCCGCGGCCAGGTCGGCGCGCACCGCCTCCGGGTCCGCCGTGTGGCCCCGGCGGTGGTAGCGGACCAGCATCGGCACGCCCCGCTGCGCCGTCGTGACGAGCGCGGGGCGGCCGCCGTGGTCGAGCACGTCGAGCACCTGGGGCACGCTGCCGGCGAGGTGGCGGCTGTGCACCCGCTGCAGGGCCAGCAGCCGCTGTGCCTCGCGGTCGATGCGCGCCGCCGCCCGCACGTCACCGGCGATCTTGACGGCGTGGCTGGGCGACGGTTCGTTCGGGGTGAACAGCAGCAGCACGCACCGGGCGTCGGGGTCGCGGCTGTGCTGGAGCACCACGAGCCGCTTGTCGCCGTCCGCGACGAAACCGGCCAACGCACCCGCCGGTTCCGCGCCCCCGGGGCCGCGCGACGCCGGGCGCGGCAGCAGCCGCCACAGCGGCCGGATCCGCAGGGCCTGCCTGGCCGCGGCGTAGACCCAGCTCGGCAGCCCCGACCGCGGCGGCGCCGCGAGCAGCGAGGTGCGCACGTAACTCAGCACCGGGCGCTCGAACTCGGCCACGACCACCGGACGGTGCCGCGACGGCAGCGCGACGAAGCGGCGCCCGGGCGGCAGCAGTTCCTGCCACGGCGCCCGCACCGCCTCGTCCGCCGCCGCGCTCACGACAGCACCGCGAAGGGACGCATCCGGGCCACCGGCCGCACCAGCCCGTTGCGGACCAGGATGTCGAGGCCCTCGCCCACGCCGAGGTCGTCGAGGTGCGCGACCTCGCGCGGCGCGGCGTCGCTGTAGGAGTAGCAAGCCGTGTGCCGGCCCAGCGGGTCCGGCCCGGACCGGCCGTCGCGGACGAACGCGCTGATGATGCTTCCGGTCCCGTGGCAGGCCGTGTAGAGGCTGCGCCGGGCGTCGGCGGCGGGCACGCACAGGAACGACGACGTCCGGTTCGTGCCAGGCAGCAGCAGCGGCTGGCCCGTCTCCGCGAACGCCGGGTGTCCGGCCATCATCTCCGGGGTCCAGGCGCGCGCGGCGTTGTGCCGGTGCACGTACGCCGGCGCGCCGTCGATGTCCTCCTCGTAGATCGAGTTGTGCGGGGAGTCGACGACGAGGTCCATCCGCGCACCGAACGCCTCCCGCGCGAAGGAGCGCAGCGCCGCGTAGGTGGCCAGCCGGTAGGCGAACCCGTAGTTCATCGACAGCCGCTGGGCCAGCAGCACGCGGCGGCCGTCGTCGCCGTCGACCGGCAGCGACGGGCAGCCCGCGGTGAAGTACAGCTCGAAGCGCCGCCGGGCGCGGGCGAGGCTGCGCGCCCCGAGCAGGTGGGTCAGCGGCTTCTGCGCGGCCATCTCCGCGCGCAGCATCCGGGACGCGGACTTGCGGCGGGCGTACATCTCGCCGATCTGCCCGGTCAGTACGCCGCCCCCGTTGTGGAATTGCACGGTGACCTGGCCCTGGTGCACCCCGAGCCGCTCGGCGGCCGCCGGGTCGAGGATCTCCTCGACCTGCTGCAGTTCGAGGAAGTGCGTGCTCGGGCCGATCGTGCCGAAGCGCAGCCGGGCCAGCTGCACGCACAGCCACGGCAGTTCCTTGCGGGCGCGCTCGGCCCCGCCGAACTCCTCGACCGGGATCCGGCCGAACTCCTCGACGCGGTCGAGCTCGCCGCGTTCGATGCCGTAGCGGTCGGCGGCGAAGTCCGCGCCCTCGACGGCGGCGCGCAGCACCTCGTCGCGGGTGAGCTCGAACTTCCAGCCCGGCGGGCTGGGAAACCGCTCACGCACCCGCCGGTAGAAGTCGCCGACGGCCCGCTCGCTCGGCTTCGGCACGTCCAGGGTGGCCAGCGCCATCCCGCAGTTGAGGGCGGCGTCGGTGAGCGTGGGCCGGATGGCACCACGGGTGGCGACCGCGATGCTCGAGGGCATCTCGGACTTGGCCTTGTGGCAGAAGTCGGGTAGCACGACGGGCGGCGCCGCCAGGTCCGCGGTGGCGGTGCCGTCGTGCAGCCGGGCGAGCAGCGTGGGGTCGGCGGGCGAGAGCACGCTGTCGAAGACGGTCGGGCCGTCCTCCCGCTCGGTCTGCTCGCTGCTGATCATGTCTACGCGCACGGGGTCTCCTGGTCGGTTCGGGAAGGGGCACAGCGGGGTGGGGCGTAGGCGGCGACGAGCGCATCGCCGAGCCTCTGGTCGCCGAAGCGGTCGCCCAGCCAGTCGCGGGCCGCCGCCGCCATCCGGTCGGCCTCGTCGGGGTGGTCGAGCAGATGACCCACCGCGGTGGCCATCAGGTCCGGCCGCTGCGGCGGCACGAGCAGCCCGGTGCGGCCGGGGACGACCACGTCGGGCACCGCGTTCACCGCGGTCGCCACCACGGGGACGCCGCAGGTCATCGCCTCGACGATCGCCACGGGAAGGCCCTCGTAGCGGCTGGGCAGCGCGAAGACGTCGAACGCGGGCAGCACCTCGCGCACGTCGGGACGCTCACCGAGGAGCACGACACGGGCCTGCGGCAGCGCCCGGGCGGCCGCCGCCCGCACCTGTTCGGCGAGCGGGCCGCCGCCGATCCACACCCCGACCGTGCCAGGGCGGTGCAGCGCGACCATCGCGGCGACGAAGTCCTCCGGGGCCTTCTGGTAGGCGAGCCTGCCGACGGCGCCGACGACGGTCGCGTCGACCGGCAGCCCCAGGGCGTGCCGGGCCGCGGCCCGGGTGCGCGGCGTGCGCGGGGTCGCCGCGCCGCCCGTCGCGACGCCGATCGTGCGGACCCGTTCCGGCGCGACCAGCCGGCGGCGCACGACCTCGACCGCCACGCCGGTGCCGACACAGAGCGCGACGTCGGTGATCCGGCCGAGCCGGCGTTCGATCCCGATGTAGGTCCCGCGCCGGGACGCGGACTGGAACTCGTGATAGGGCAGCCCGTGGAAGGTGTGCACGATCCGGCCGGCCCCGGCGCGGTGGGCGGCGAGCCGGCCGAGCGTGCCGGCCTTGGCGCTGTGGGTGTGCACCACGTCGTAGCGCCGGGCGCCGAGCAGCCGGGTCAATCGGCGCAGCGCCCGGATGTCGTCGCGCGGGGCGATCGGCGAGCGCAGCGACGGTTCCAGCACGACCTCGAGCCCGGCGGCCGCGGCCTCGTCGAGCAGCCGGTTCCCGCTGCCGGCGATCACGGTGACCGGGTAGCGGTCGGGGTCGAGCGCGAGCGCGCCGCGCAGCGCCACCTCCCCGGCGCCCGCTTCGAACCGGGTGACGACGGTCGCCACCCGCACCCGCGGGCTCACGACCGCGCCCCGGTGGCGGTGGGCCGCCCGGTGAGCAGGCCGGCCAGGTCCGGCGTCGGCCGGCCGGCCAGGGTGATCTCGGTGGCCGGCAGCCGCGCGGCCAGCGCCCGGGCCACGTCCGCGACCGGCGGGTGCACGGGGCCCATCCCGGTGCCCATCGCCAGCGTCGCGGCCAGCGCCCAGTAGCGGCGCAGCTCACCGGCCATGTAGGTGCCCCCGGTGAGCACCGCGGCGGCGCGGCCGGGGTCGAGCCCCGCCACGGTCGGCCGGGGGCCGCCGCCGCGGCGGAGCACGACGATCCGGTCCGGGGCGAGCTCGTCGACCCGCCCGGGCAGCGGGCGCTCCCGGCGCCCGTGGGCCATCCGGCGCCCGGCACCGCCCTCGACGCGCATCGGCTCCACCAGGCCGTGCACCCGCTCCACGTCGCCGGCGACGAGGTTGTCCGAGCAGGCCCGGCCACCCGCTTGCGCAGCGGCCAGCAGCACGGTCGACCGGCCCACCCCGCCCGGCCCGGCCAGCAGCGGCACACCCCCGTCGATGGCCACAGCGGCGGCGTGCAACGGCACCCGGCCGCGCCGGCCCGCCTGCCACAGCGCCGGGTACTGCACGAGCACCGCCCGGGCCAGCAGGTGGAACCGCGCGCGCAGCAGCAGCGCGGCGAGCCGTTCGCGGCGCGGCGGTCGCCACCGGGCCACCACCTGCAGAGCCCCGGAGTGCAGGGCGTCCACGTGCAGGTCGAACCCGGCGCCGCAGGCGTTCTGCACGACGCACCGGTTGCCCCGGCGGTACGCACCCCGGGTCAGCGGCTCCCAGCCCCGCACGTCGAAGCCCGCGGAATGCGGCTCGACCAGCACCTCGACGTCGGCCGGGCGGCCCGACGGCGCCCGCCATGCGTCGCCGGCTGCCTCGGCGAGCACCTCGTCGAGCCAGCGCGGCTGCGCGTGCACGACCAGCCGTTCCCCGGCCTGGATCAGCTCGCCGTCCATCAGAAGCCGTCCGGGTAGGGCGCGTCGAACAGGCCGCTCGCGGCCGGGACCGCCAGCGCGGGCGGGGTGTACTCCGGCACCACCCGGGTCAGCCGGGCGCGCACCTCCTGCGCGGCGTTGGCCTCGGCCGCGGCGTACAGCGCGTGCAGACCGTCCTCGAAGTCGTCGGGCAGCGCCGGCCCCAGCGTCGCCGAGATCCGCGGGTGCGCGGTCGGGGTCCGGTCCTCGGAGTCGCTGAACAGCGCCTCGTTGAGCTTCTCGCCCGGCCGCAGCCCGGTGAACCGGATGTCGACGTCGGTGGCGCCGACCTGCGCGGCGTAGGACTCGACGAGGGAGACGATCCGTACCGGCTGGCCCATGTCGAGCACGAAGGTCTCGCCGTCCTCGGCCATCGCCCCGGCCTCGAGCACCAGCCCGACCGCCTCTTCGACGGTCATGAAGAACCGGTCCACGTCCGGGTCGGTGATCGTGACGGGTTCGTGCGCGGCGATCTGGTGGGCGAGTACGTGCAGGAACGAGCCACGGCTGCCCAGCACGTTGCCGAACCGCACCGACCCGACCGCGGTGCGGCCACCGGCCCGGCTGGCCACGATCAGCTCGGCCAGCCGCTTCGTGGCGCCGAGCACCGAGGTCGGGGCGGCGGCCTTGTCGGTGGAGATGAGGATGAAACGCTCGGTGCCGTGCTCCACCGCCGCGTCCACCAGGTGCTGGGTGCCCAGCACGTTGGACTTGACGCCCTCGCAGGGATGGCGCTCCAGCAGCGGCAGGTGCTTGTGCGCCGCGGCGTGGAACACGACCTGCGGGCGCAGCTCGGCGAAGATCTGCCGCATCCGGGAGCGGTCCCGGATATCGGCGACGAGCAGTTCGTCGGTGTCGAGCAGCGCCGCGCCGCTGATCTCCAACTGCAGGCTGTGCAGGTTCGACTCGTCGTGGTCGAGCATGTAGAGCGCGCTGGGCCCGTAGGAGCGGATCTGCCGGCACAGCTCGCTGCCGATCGACCCGCCCGCCCCGGTCACCAGCACCCGCCGATCGCGGACCGTGGCCCGGGTCGTCGGCCGTACGACGTGCACCTCGTCGCGGCCCAGCAGCGCCGCCGGCGCCACCGCCATCAGGTCACCGCCGCGGCTGTCCCGCTGCACGGCGGCGTGGAACGACGGCAGGTAGCGCACCCGGGCCCCGGACCGGACGGCCTCGCGGACCAGGGCCGCCAGTTCCACCGGCGGCATCGACGGGATCGCCACCACGACGACGTCGATCCGCTCGGCACGCACGGTGTCGGCCAGCGCGGAGAGCGGACCGAGCACCGGCAGCCGGTTGACCCGCCGCTTGCGCGCGTCGTCGTCCAGGTGCCCGAGGAGGGTGAGGCCGTACTCGGGGTTGCGCATCAGGTCGCGGGCCAGGGTGCGACCGGCCGCGCCCGCGCCGACGATGAGCGTGCGGGTTCCGGTCGGCGGCGGTGGGGTGCGGCGGAGGCGCAGGCGCAGACGCTGCATCAGGGGGACCCTCCTCGGCGGCCCAGATCGGTGATCAGGGCACAGACGTGGTCGACATCGGCGTCGGCCAGGGCGGGGTGCAACGGCAGCGACAGCAGGCCGTCGAAGACCTGGTCCGCCACCGGCAGGTGCGGGGCGCCGAGCAGGGCTCGGAAGTACGGGAAGTGGTGCACCGGGATGAAGTGCACGGAGGTCCCGACACCGCGTTCGGCGAGCGCCGCGGCGAGCGCGTCGCGGGTGAGCCGATAGCCGGGGCCGACGCGGAGCACGTAGAGGTGCCAGGCGTGCCGCCCGGTCACCGGCCGCGGTGGCGGCGTCAGACCCGGGACGTCGCGCAGCGCGGCGTCGTAGCGGTCGGCGAGCTCGGCCCGCCGGGCCTGCCAGCCCTCCAGCCGGGTCAGCTGCGCGCTGCCGATCGCGGCCTGCAGGTCGGTGAAGTTGGCCTTCATCCCGTCGACCTCGACGGAGTACCGCCAGCCGCTACCGGGGTGGTAGCGCCGCCAGGCGTCACGGCTCATCCCGTGCTGACGGCTCTGCCGCAGCAGGTCGGCCAGTTCGGGGTCGGCGGTGGTCACCGCGCCGCCCTCGCCGATCGGCAGGTTCTTGGTGGCGTAGAAGCTGAAGCAGGTCGCGCCGGGTGCGCTGCCCACCGGATCCGGTCCGGCCGCCGCGCCCAGCCCGTGCGCGGCGTCCTCCACGACGTGCGCGGGATCCAGCCCGGCGGCCGCGGCCAGCTCGGCGACCGGCGCCGGGTAGCCGGCCATGTGCTGCACCACCATGGCCCGGGCACCGGACCGCTCGGCGGCGCTCGCGACGTCGCGGGGGCGCAGGGTCAGCGTCGCCTCGTCCACGTCGACCAGGACCGGCCGCAGGCCGGCGTGCACGATCGCGTGCACCGCACCGCAGAACGTCAGCGTCGGGCTGAGCACCGGCGAGCCGGCCGGCAGCCGCAGCGCGCGCAGCGACAGCTCGATGGCCGCGGTGCACGAGCTCACGGCGACGGCGTGTTCGGCGCCGACCCAGCGGGCCAGCTGGTGTTCGAACTGCGCGGTACGCGGGCCGGTGGTGACCCAGCCGCTCTCCAGGACGGCCAGCGCCGCGGCCCGGGCCTCGGGGATGATCTCACAGGTGGCGAACGGGACCGCACGGCCGATGTCGGCGGTGGTCATCGTGTCCACCGCCGGCTCGTCCCGGGCCCGGAGAGGGCCTGCCGGTAGATCTCCAGCAGCCCGCGGGCCAGCGCGTGCGCGGCCGGCCGGTCGTCGGCGGTGGGCACGACCCGGCGTGGCGGGCGTGCCTCGTCCAGGTGCGCCGCGACCGCGTCGGCGATCGCGTCGTCGCGCGGGGCGACGACGTTGCCGTTGAGCCCGGAGGTCACCAGCTCGGCCGCGCTGTCGGTCGTCACCGCCACCACCGGCAGCCCCATGGCCAGCGCGGAGACGCCGGGGCTGACCGCGGACAGGTCCTGCCCGGCGGCGACGAACAGGTCGGCGGCCTCGAGCAGCGCGGGCAGCGGCAGCCGGCCCGCGGGATGCGCCGGCGCCCGGCCGGCCTCACCGCTGAGTCGCAGCACGTGCACGTCGCTACGACCCAGCCGCTCGACGGCCGCGGCCCAGTCTCCGAGCATCGCGGTGCGACGCGCCGGGACCACGCCGACGACCAGCCGGACCCCGGGGCGGATCCCGAGCTCGCGGCGTACCGCGCCACGCTCCGCGGCCCCGCCGTCCCGGCTCCCGGCTCCGGGCGCGTGCCAGGGGGACAGCACCGGCAGGCACCGCACCCGCTCCCCCGGGGCCAGCGCCGCCTCCACGACGATCCGGCCCGCGGTGCGCCCGTGGGTGAGCCAGACGGCGCAGCGGGCGGCGCGCCGGCGCTCGCGGCGCGCCCAGCGGCGCGTCGCGACCAGCTCGTGGCCGCGCAACGGGATCCGGTCGACGGTGTGCACCCGGTACGCGGCGAGCCCGGCGTCGCCGTCGACCTCGCCGACGGTGTGCAGCAGATCCGCCCGCTCGCCCGGCCGGGCCAGCCGCAGCCGGCCCGCACCCAGCAGCAGCTCGACCGCCTCGCGCAGCGCCGCGGCCAGCGGCCCGGCACCGGGTGCGGCCTGCAGCCGCAGGCTGGGCACCGTGTCCGGCACCGGCGAGACCACCGCCGGCGGGCCGGCCGGGTGGATCGCGGTCATGAGCTCCTCCTGAGAAGACGCCGCCACGACCGGGGCCGCCGGGCGGCCCCGGGATCACCGAGGACGCCGATGACCGGCAAGCCGGTCGCCGCGGCCAGGTCGTCGAGGCGCTGCAGCGCGGTGTGCCGGGCGAGCACCGGCACCACCGGCAGCAGTCCACAGTGGTCGGTCGAGCGGAGGGTGTCGCACGTCGTCAGGGCCTGCACGTCGAGCCGGTCGAAGGTGCGGCCGCGGGTGACCTCCCAGGGCGCCTCGAGCACGGCGGTTCGGACGTCCGTCCGGGCCGGGCCCGCCTCGTGCAGACCGTTGGTCCCGGCAGGCCGGGGCGCCGGCGACGGCGGGGGTGTCATGCCCGGCCCGCCGGCCGGCGGGTCCGCCTCGTTCAGCGCCGCCCGCAGCGCGGCCGCGATCGCCGCCAGCCGCTGCGGGTCGCCCGGCCCGACGAGCAGCGCGCGCCGGACCTCGTGCCGCTGGGCCGCCCGGCGCAGGGCGAACAGCAGTTCGGGGTCGGCGGCACGGCCCTGATCGGTCCGCGGCAGCTGCCCGATCAGCGGGACACCGATACCCCGCGCGAACGCCCGGGCGTCGGGCACCCGCGGCCGCAGCACCTCGACCACGGTTGCGGCCAGCAGCCCGGCGACGAGCCCGATCACCAGGGCCAGTCCGAGGTCGGTGGCGAGGTTCGTCGGAGTGGCGCCGGTGCTGACCGCCGGGGAGATGACGGCGGCCGAGCCTGCCGAGCCTGCGGACGTCCCGCTCAGCTGCAACTGGCGCATCGTCGAGCTCAGGTCGTTGAGCTGCTGGTCGATACCGGCGAGCTGCGCCGCGGTGTCGGCGCTGGCCACCGGGTCCTTGGTGAGGGCCAGCGCCGTGGCCGTCTTCTGCCGCTGGTCCTGCAGTTGCTTCTGGCGGTCGCTGAGACCGCTGAGAAGATTGGCCGTGCGGGCATCGCCGGCGTTGTTGAGGTAGCTGACCACATCCGTCGCCAGTGCCTGATCCAGCTTGGTGGCCACGGCCGGATCACGGTCGGTCACCGACACGTCGAACACCGCGGAGCTGCCCAGCCGGACGACGTCGATCCGAGTGGCCGTGGTCGTCGGGTCCCGCCCGGTGACGCCGGCCTCGCCCAGCGCCCGCTGCACCATGGCGTTGCTGGTGGCCACCCCCTTGACCAGGTTCAGCAGCGCGTCGGCCTCGGTGTCCGAACCCGCCAGCACGGTGCCCCCCTGGATGCGCGACCACGAGGCGTACGTCCGGGGCGTGACAGCGGCCAGCAGCCCCAGCACGAGAGGGGGCAGCAGCAGGCAGACGAGCAGGAGTCGCCAGTGTCCGCGGAACACGCGCAGGAGAATCTCGTTGACGTCCATTAGTCCATCCGTGTGAGACCGAGAGTTGTGCCGTGACGTTGCGTCGACGCTAGGGACGCCATCTGACCGAAGGCTCACACCGATGGATGAGACTTCCTACGTCGTTCGAACGGACCGCACCACGGTCGAGGCATCGTTTCCGGGTGGGCGCATACCGGCCGCGCGCGCCAGCGCGACGGCCTCCAGCCGGCTGTGCACGTCGAGCTTCGACAGGATGCTGCGGCTGTGCGTGCGGACGGTGTTCGCCGACAGGAACAGCTCACGGGCGATCTCGGTGCCCGTCTTGCCCTCCATCATGCCGAGCAGGACCTCACGCTCCCGCGCACTCAGCACCTCGAGCGGACCGTCCCCGGCGCGGGCCCGGCGCGCGTCCTCCCGCAACTCGCGCAGGATCGTGCCGAGCAGGTCCTCGGGGTAGCAGGCACCGCCCTCGTGCACGATGTGCAGGACGGTGACGAGCCGTTCGAGCGAGACGTCCATACCCAGCCAGGCGTTCGCCCCGGCCTGGGCCACCGCGACCGCCACCGCCGGGTCGTGGGTGGCGGTCAGCACCACGATCCGCACCTCGGGCCGAGTGGCGCGGATCCGCTCGATCAGCCCGGGCGCCTCGACCCCGAGCGACTCCACGTCGATGGTGACGACGTCCGGTCGCCAGCTCGTCACGATCTCGACGAGCCGGGGCTCGTCGGTGGTGCAGCGGCCGAGAACCCAGAGATCCGACGTCGCGGCCAGCCCGGCCGCGATCGCTTCGGCGAGCATCTGGTGGTCGTCGATGAGCAGCACGCGCAGCCTGGACACGCTCACACCGTTGCCTCCCGAACGGATTTCGTCTTCGGCCGCCTGCACGAGACACCTCATGCAGTTGTACGAGCCGCGGACGGCCTGTACCGGGGAGAGTCGGCACGGAAGAAGGGAGGTGCCCGAGTGGGTCCGCTTGCCCGGCCCTTCTCGCGATCCCCGCGCACCGCCCGCCGCACCGTGTGGCGGATCGCCGCGGTGGTCGCGGGCCTGCTCGCGGCGCAGGCCTGCTCCCCCGCCGCACCGCCGGCGCGGACGGCCGCGAACCCGTTCCCCTCGATCGTGCTCGACACCCAGGACCCGGCCGCCGCCGGTGACGGCTTCACCGCCGTGGACGCCACCCCGTCCCAGCTGGTCCGGGTGCCGCCCGGGCAGCGGGCCCTGATCTGGCTGGGCGGGTACGACAACGGCACCTGCACGTGGGGCGAGAACGACGACCAGGTTCGGTACGAGTTCGCCCGGTACGCGCTGGCCACCGACGCGCGCGTGCTCGGCTACTTCCTCGCCGACGAGCCGAACACCGACGGCCACTGCCCCGGGGCGAGCACACAGGTGCGCAACCGGGCGGCGCTGGTCCGCTCGCTCGACCCGAACCCACGGCACATCACGCTGGCCAACATCGACGACCCCACGCAGTTCGCCGCGTTCCGCGACGCCGTCGACGTGCTGGCCACCGACCCGTACCCGTGTGTCGCGGGCGGCGGCTGCGACTGGTCGCTGATCCCGTCCTACATCGCCCGGCTGCACGCCGCCGGGGTCGTGCACTACATGGGGATGCTGCAGGCCTTCTCGGGCGAGGAGTGGCGCTGGCCCACCGCCGCGGAGCTGCAGCGGATGATCGAGCAGTGGCGGGCGTCGGACTGGTGCGGCGCGCTGACGTTCTCCTGGTCCTACCAGGGCGGCCGGCTCGTCGACCATCCCGACCTGCTGGCGGTGCTGCGCGGGTTCAACACCCGGCCGCCCGCTCCCACCACACCGTGCGCATGACGGGCGCGCCGGGGAGAACCGTTCGGGCGGTCCTGGGCCGCCGGTCGGCGCGCACCCACGCCGCCTCCCCGGAAAACCGGGCCGGCCGCCAGTACTGTGACAGGAGTCCGATTCCGCTGGGGAACTTCCGGCGGGATCCGCGACGTCGTACCAGGTGACCGCGCACCGCGGGCCCGCACGATCCGGCCCCTCGACCAGACAGGACCATGGACCCGTCCCGAAGTACCGGCAGCGTCGCCGACCGACGCTGCATTCCCCTGCTTGATCCCGCCGCCGCCCTGGCGGCCCCCCGATGACCACCGTCCTGAGCATCATGCTCGGCGTTCTGGTGGTCGTCGCCATCACCGCGCTGACCGGCTATTTCGTCGCCCAGGAATTCGGCTACATGGCCGTCGACCGGTCCCGGCTCAAGGCCCGTGCCACCGCCGGTGACGCCGGCGCCGAACGGGCCCTGGCCATCACCCGGCGCACCTCCTTCATGTTGTCCGGCGCCCAGCTCGGCATCACCGTCACCGGTCTGCTCGTCGGTTACGTCGCCGAGCCGATGATCGGCAACGGCATCGGGGTGCTGCTCGGCGGCGTCGGCGTGCCGAGCGCCGTCGGCGTGGCGATCGGCACCGTGCTGGCACTGCTGTTCGCGACCGTCGTGCAGATGGTCTTCGGCGAGCTGTTCCCGAAGAACCTCGCGATCGCCGAGCCGGAGCCGGTGGCCCGCGCGCTGGCCCTGTCCACCGCGATCTACCTGAAGCTGTTCGGCTGGCTGATCTGGCTGTTCGACCAGGCCTCGGTGCTGCTGCTCAAGGCACTGCGCATCGAGCCGGTGCACGACGTCGAGCACGCGGCCACCCCGCGCGACCTCGAGGCGATCATCGACGAGTCCCGCGACAGCGGCGACCTGCCCGAGGAGCTGTCCACCCTGCTCGACCGGGTGCTGGACTTCACCGACCGCACCGCGCGGGCCGCGATGATCCCCCGCCCGCACGTGGCGTCGGTGTCGGCCGACGAGACCGTGGGCCACCTGGTGGAGATCATGGCGTCCGGGCACTCCCGGCTGCCGGTACTCGGCAACGGCGCCGACGACGTCGTCGGCGTGATCTGCCTGCGCGACGTGCTCGCGCTCGAGGGCCGCGACCTCGACGCCATCCGGGTGGCCGCTGTGATGCGCAAGGCCGTGCTGGTGCCCGCATCGCTGCCGCTGCCCGCCGTGCTGCACCAGCTGCGCGAGGCCGACGACGAGTTCGCCTGTGTGGTCGACGAGTACGGCGGCCTGGCCGGCGTGGTGACGATGGAGGACATCGCCGAGGAGCTCGTCGGTGAGATCACCGACGAGCACGACCCGGAGGGCGAGGACGAGGCCACGATCGGTGACGGTGACTGGACCGTGCCCGGCACCCTGCACATCGACGAGGTCGAGCGGCTGCTCGACCACGACATGCCCGAGGGCGACTACCAGACCATCAGTGGCCTGGTGATCGCCGAGCTGCAGCGGCTGCCCGAGCCGGGCGACGCCGTGATCGTCACGCTGCCCCGCCCGTCGGGTGCCGACGACGACGAACCGGACCCCCGGCTTTCGGTGACGGTGCTGACCGTGGACCGCCGGGTGCCCGAGACGGTGCGGCTGGCCTGGGCCGACGCATCCGATCAGGACTCCCCGAGCGCCGCGGAGGTGCGGGCATGAACCTCACCGCCGTCATCGTGTCGATCGGCCTGATCGCGCTGAGCGCGTTCTTCGTGGCGATCGAGTTCGCCCTCGTCGCGGCCCGGCGCTACCGGCTCGAGGAGGCCGCGGAGACCAGCGCCTCGGCCCGCGCGGCGCTGCGCAGCGCCCGCGACCTGTCGCTGCTGCTGGCCGGGTCGCAGCTGGGTATCACGCTGTGCACCCTGGGCCTCGGCGCCGTGGCCAAGCCCGCCGTCGACGAGGCGCTGGAGCCGCTGCTGGTGAGCTGGGGGCTGCCCACCGCGACCGCGGGCGTGCTCGCGTTCGTGCTGTCCATGGTCGTGGTGACGTTCCTGCACCTGGTCGTGGGCGAGATGGCCCCGAAGTCCTGGGCGATCTCGCACCCGGAACGCTCGGCCACCCTGCTCGCGCTGCCGATGCGGGGGTTCATGTTCCTCACCCGGCCGCTGCTCGTCGCGCTGAACGGGATCGCGAACTGGTGCCTGCACCGGGTCGGCGTGGAACCGGTGGACGAGGTCGGCGCCGGGCGCAATCCCGACGACCTGCGCGAGCTGGTGGACCACTCCGCCCGCGCCGGCGCGCTCGACCAGGGGCGCCACGACCAGCTGCTCACGGCGATGGAGCTGGACAGCGCGCCGCTGCGCGAGCTGGTCCGCGACGAGCTCGCCGCGGTCGCGATCGACGACCGCGTGCAACAGATCCGCGAGGTGTCCCGGACGAGCGGCCACCTGCGGCTGGTGGTGCGCGACGGTGCGATACCGGTCGGCGTGGTGCACGTCCGCGACACCCTCACCCGGGCTCCGGAGACCACCGCCCGCGATCTGATGCGTCCGGTGCTCACCCTGACCGGCGAGGAGACCGCCTACGCCGCGCTCGGGATCATGCGCCAGCAGCGCAGCCACCTGGCGCTGGTGCGGTCCGAGGACCGGCTGCTCGGCCTGGTGACGATGCAGGACCTGCTGGACCGGCTGCTGCCGGCCGAGCCGGAGCCGGCTGGGGCCTGAGACCCGGCCCGGGCGGCGCGGTTCCTTTCAGCCACTGGAAGGCCCGTTGCCGCCCGGGACCCGGAGCCGGTGGACTGCGCCCTCCGCACCGCAGCGGACCACGTACCCCGGAGGTTCCGACGCCCGCCCCTATATGTCACGAACGGCACTTTCGTTCAATAGGTTTGAACGAAAGTGCCGTTCGTGGGGAAACGGGGGGCGGGCATCGGGCGGGGTGGCCCGGGGTCAGGCGCCCAGGAGGCGGGCGCCCAGGTAGCCCTCGACCTGGTCGAGAGCGACGCGCTCCTGGGCCATGGTGTCGCGCTCGCGGATCGTCACGGCCTGGTCGGTGAGGGTGTCGAAGTCGACCGTGATGGCGAACGGTGTGCCGATCTCGTCCTGGCGGCGGTACCGGCGGCCGATCGCGCCGGCGTCGTCGAAGTCGACGTTCCAGTTCCTGCGCAGCTGCTGGGCGAGGTCACGCGCCTTCGGTGACAGGTCGGCGTTGCGCGACAGCGGCAGCACCGCGGCCTTGACCGGGGCGAGCCGCCGGTCCAGCCGCAGCACGACGCGCTTGTCGACCCCGCCCTTGGCGTTGGGCGCTTCGTCCTCGGTGTAGGCCTCGATGAGGAACGCCATCATCGAGCGGCCGACACCCGCGGCCGGCTCGATCACGTACGGCCGGTACCGGGTGCCGGTGGCCTGGTCGTAGAACGACAGGTCGACGCCGGAGTGGTTCGAATGCGTCGTCAGGTCGAAGTCGGTGCGGTTCGCGATGCCCTCGAGCTCGCCCCACTCCTGCCCGGTGAAACCGAACCGGTACTCGATGTCGACGGTGCGCTTCGAGTAGTGCGAGAGCTTCTCCTTGGGGTGCTCGTACTGCCGGAGGTTCTCCGGCGCGATCCCCAGGTCCACGTACCACTTCGTGCGCTCGTCGATCCAGTACTGGTGCAGCTCCTCGTCGGTGCCGGGCTCGACGAAGTACTCCATCTCCATCTGCTCGAACTCGCGGGTGCGGAAGATGAAGTTGCCCGGGGTGATCTCGTTGCGGAAGCTCTTGCCCATCTGGCCGATGCCGAACGGGGGCTTGCGCCGCGACGTGGTCTGCACGTTCAGGAAGTTCACGAAGATGCCCTGCGCGGTCTCCGGGCGCAGGTAGTGCAGGCCGTCCTCGGACTCGACCGGGCCGAGGTGGGTCTTGAGCATCATGTTGAACTCACGCGGTTCGGTGTACTGGCCGCGGGTGCCGCAGTTCGGGCAGGGCACGTCGGACAGGTCGTCCTCGGCGACGTCCTTGCCGGTGCGCTCGTTGTACTCCTCGACGAGCTGGTCGGCGCGGAAGCGCTTGTGGCAGGACACGCACTCGACGAGCGGGTCGTGGAACGCGTTGACGTGCCCGGAGGCCACCCACACCTGGCGAGGCAGGATCACCGACGAGTCCAGACCGACGACGTCCTCACGGCCGGTGACCATCGAGCGCCACCACTGCCGCTTGATGTTCTCCTTGAGCTCGACGCCCAGGGGCCCGTAGTCCCAGGCCGACCGGGTTCCGCCGTAGATCTCGCCCGAGGCGAAGACGAAGCCGCGGCGCTTGGCGAGCGCGACGATGGTCTCGATCTTGGCGGAACTCGGCTTGCTGGCCACGGAGGTACTCCTGGAAGCGGGTTACTCGGGAGGGCGGAGAGATGGAAGCGACACGCCGCCCACATCCAGGTTACCGTCGCGAACGGGTCGGGCCGTCGCGGGCCGGTCACCGGTGAGCATGCTCTCGTGCGCGCGCACCGCGCCGGCCTCGCCGCGCAGCAACGTCTCGTAACCGGCGGGCTCGTCGGCGAGCGCCTCGGACAGCAACGGGACGACGTGCTCACGCACCGGGAACGGCGACAGCGCGCGGCGGTAGGCGTCCACCGAGACGAAACGGACGGTCAGCACCCAGCGCTGCGGGTCGTCGACGGCCCGGCCGAACTCCCCGCCCAGGCAGCCCGGGGCCGCCGTCAGCAACTCCAGGGCGCGGCGGGCGCGGGCGGTGAACGCGGGCTCCTCCGCGGGCACCACGACGAAGCGGCAGACGAGCAGCACGAACAGTCAATCTAGACGCGCCTACGATGGAGGCGCGGCCCGGTGATGAGCAGCCACCGCCAGGGGCGTGGCCGCCGCCCCTCGAGGGATGAGGACGACGATGTCGATCACGGACGCCGGGCACGCCGAGGAGCACGTCCACTCCGAGGAGCGTCCCGCCGCCGTCCCGGCGCCGGTCCGCACGCCGCGTACCCTCGCCGCGGCCGGCGACCTGCTGCGGGCGCTCGCCGCGCCGGTGCGCATCGCCATCGTGCTGCAACTGCTGGAGTCCTCGCGTTGCGTGCACGACCTGGTCGACGCGCTCGGCGTCACCCAGCCGTTGATCAGCCAGCATCTACGGGTGCTCAAGTCGGCCGGGGTGGTCCAGGGCGAGCGGCAGGGCCGTGAGGTGGTGTACTCACTCGTCGACGACCACCTCGCTCACATCGTCGTCGATGCGGTGGCCCACGCGGAAGAAACGGGATGACCTGGATGACAGCGACATGACCGAGACCCAACCGGCCAACCGCATCGTGCGGGCCACCCGCCAGCGTGCCGCGGTGTCCGCGCTGCTCGACCGGCTCGACGACTTCCGGTCGGCGCAGGAGATCCACGAACAGCTGCGCCGGTCCGGTGAGGGGATCGGGCTGACCACCGTCTACCGCACCCTGCAGGCCCTCGCCGACAGCGGCGAGGTCGACGTGCTGCGCACCGGCACCGGCGAGGCCGTCTACCGGCGCTGCGACTCCGCCGAGCACCACCACCACCTGGTCTGCCGCCGCTGCGGGCGCGCGGTGGAGATCGAGGGCCCCGCGGTGGAGAGCTGGGCCCAGCGGGTCGCCGACGAGCACGGCTACACCGAGCTCAGCCACACCGTCGAGATCTTCGGTCTGTGCCGGGAGTGCGCGGCCGAGCGCGGCTGAACAACCCCGCAGACCGCTCACCGAGCCGTCTCATTTCGAGATCTCCGCAGCTGCCCCACCCCGCTACCGTCCGGCGCACGCACGCAGGAAGGCGGGTTGTCGTGAGTGACACGAGCGCAACGGGCGGGCACGGCGGCAACGGCGCCGTGCCGGGCAACGGCACGGCCGAGGCCGCCGCCCCGGCACCCAACGCGGTCCGCAGGCTCGACACGCCTGAGTCCCGGGAGCTGGCCCAGCTCGCGGCGGTGTTCGAGGACCTGCAGTACGTGCTGCGCTGCTGCGAGCACCTGGTCACCGCGCTCGGCTCCCCCGACGCCGGGCCGGTCCGGGTGGACACCGACACCGCGCTGGTCGAGGCACTGTGGACGGGCGCGCTGATCGGCTATGCCCGCTGCTTCTCCGGGCGGACCGACCTCCTCTCCGAGACCGACCTGACCGCGCTCGACCTCGAGGGCGACGTCGTCGGCTTCCACAACCTGCTCAAGAAGCTGCGTGACCACTACGCGTCGCGGCACGTGAACCCGCGCGAGACGTTCACCATCGGGGTCGCCCAGTCCAACGCCGGCCTCCCGACCGGCGTCGCCGTGGTCTCCGCGCCGCAGCCGAGCGTCGACGACACCACGGTCCGCCAGCTCGGCCGCATCGCGTACGGACTCAGCGGACTGATCGATGCGCGGATGCAGGAGGCGCAGCAGAGGGTGCTGGCCGCGGCGGGCGAGATGGCCCCGGCGGCACTGAGCGGGTTGCCGCTGGTCCAACTCAGCGGCGACCCGGCGAGCTGAGCCCTCCTGCCGCTTGCCGAAAGATCGGTTCACCCGGTTGGATGCAGCCGTGGAGTTCCGGGTCGACGGCGTGATCATGGTGCTGGACGGCCACGTGCTGGAGGTGTTCGGCGGCGCGGTCGGCGGCAGCCGCCGCTTCCACCGCGACCAGGTCGGCATGCGGGTCTGGCCGCAGCCCGGCGGGACCTACCGGGTGCAGATCGGGCTGGCGGGCCGCCGCGGGCCCGAGGCCGCCGTCGCGGTGGAGCTCGACTCCGCGCAGTACGACGAGTTCCAGCGGTTCATGGACCAGCTGCAACTGCCGGAGTGAACGCGAGGATCGCGCCGGGGTTCGCGAGCAGGCCGGTGTGTGATCCGGACTGGGGCCCCGCCAGGCCGTCGCTGTCGGTCGCGACGTAGACCGTGCCGTTCTTCAGGCTCGTGACCAGCAGTGCGTTCGCCATCGCCGGAATCGGGGCCTCGTTCGTGGGAACGTAGGCGATGCTCGACCGGGCGATGGAGGACCGGCCGAATCGGCGTGCGGGCCGGAGAGAGCGTCATACGGTGAGTTCCGCGCGCACCGCCGACGCATTGCTCACCACGAGCATCAGCAGTGTGCCCATCGCCTGTTCGCCGAGCCCCACGGCGGGAAACGCATAGCGCAGCGTGATGTCCCAACCGTGCGTGCCCCGCACCGCGCCGAGGGTGCCGAACAGGCCCTCGCCCGCGCGCAGACCGACCCGCGACGCCACATCCATCTCCGGCGGCAGGTCCCAGGCCACCACGCAGGTCAGGTTGAGCACCGGCAGGCCCTCGGCCAGCTCGAGGCCCTGCACCACGCAGAGCACGTCGCCGTGCCGGAAGGTCAGCGCACCGTCGTCGTCGACGTTCACCTCGACGTAACGCTCCAGCGCGCGCCGGGCGGTGTCGAGCATCTCCGGGATCGGGCCCGGCCCGGACTCCGGCGCCGGCTGCGACTCCGCAGGCACGCTCACGACGCCTCCCCCGCTCCCGGAGCGTCCTGCGCCCCGCCGAACCGGCGGTCCCGCCGGGCGTAGATCTCGATGGCCTTCCAGATGTGGCGGCGGTCGAAATCGGGGAACAGCGTGTCCAGGAAGACCATCTCCGCGTAGGCCGACTGCCAGAGCATGAAGTTCGACGTGCGCTGCTCACCGGAGGAGCGCACGAACAGGTCGACGTCGGGCATGTCCGGCTCGTCGAGGTACTTCGCGATCAACTTCTCGTCGATCTTGTCCGGCTTGACCTTGCCGGCGGCGACGAGCCGGCCGATCTCCCGGGCCGCGTCGGCGATCTCGGCCCGGCCGCCGTAGTTCACGCACATGGTCAGGTTGAGCACGTCGTTGTGCTTCGTCTTCTCCTCGGCGATCTCCAGCTCGCGGATCACGCTGCGCCACAGTCGCGGCCGGCGCCCGGCCCAGCGCACCCGCACACCCATCGCGTGCATCTCGTCGACCCGGCGGCGGATGACGTCGCGGTTGAAGCCCATGAGGAAGCGGACCTCGTCCGGGCTGCGCTTCCAGTTCTCGGTGGAGAACGCGTACGCCGAGAGCCACGTGACACCGATGTCGATGCAGCCGCGTGCGACGTCCATCAGCGACGCCTCACCGCGGCGGTGGCCCTCGATCCGGGGCAGGCCGCGGGCGTTGGCCCAGCGCCCGTTGCCGTCCATCACCAGGGCGACGTGGTTCGGCACCAGCTCGGGCGGGATGGCCGGGGGCCGGGCGCCCGACGGGTGCGGCGCAGGGGGCTGGAAGCGAGACATCGCATCCCACCCTACGGTCGATCGCGAGCCCGGCGGCGACACCCCCGGCCCCGGCGGGGACGTCAGGGGGCGCGGTCGGCCGGGACGGGGGGTGGACGGCGTTCCACCAGCGGGAGTGAGCGCAGTTGCCGTTCCAGGTGCCACTGCAGGTGCGCGGCGACGAGGCCGCTGGTGTCGCGCCGGGTCGCCGCGCCCGCCGCGTCGGCGACGTCCCAGTCGCCGTGCAGCAGCGCGTCGAGCAGCGTGAACGTCTCGGCCGACGGGGTGACCGAGCCGGGCGGGCGGCAGCGCGGGCACACCGCTCCCCCACCCGCGACGCTGAACGCGCGGTGCGGGCCGGGCTCGGCACAGCGCGCGCACTCGGTGATCGCGGGCGCCCACCCGGCGTAGCTCATCGCCCGCAGCAGGAACGCGTCGAGCACCAGCGACGGGTCGCGCTCGCGCCCGGCCAGCGCCCGGATCGCGCCGACCAGGAGCAGATACACCCGCAGCGCGGGCTCGCCCTCCTCGGACACCAGCCGGTCGGCGGTCTCGAGCACCGCGCATCCGGCGGTGTAGCGCGGGTAGTCGCCGATCACGCCGGCGCCGAACGCGTCGACGGTCTGCGCCTGGGTGATCACGTCGAGGGTGCGGCCGGTGTAGCACTGCACGTCGACGTGGTTGAACGGCTCCAGCCGGGCACCCCACCGGGAACGGGTGCGGCGCACGCCCTTGGCCACGGCGCGGATCTTGCCGTGCCGGCGGGTCAGCAGCGTGACGATGCGGTCGGCTTCGCCCAGCTTCTGCACGCGCAGCACCATGCCGGTGTCGCGGTACAGAGCCACGCCGAACAGGGTACGTCTCGCCTCGGACGGGTACGCGACGTCCTGAGTCATTCCGCCGGGGGTCGCACGGCCCTACGATCACCCGGTCCACGACCCGAGGGGGATCCGCACCATGAGCCAGGACAGGCCGTCCGAGCACGGCCCGGACGACGACCCGACGGCGGTCGTGCGCCAGCCCGCCGACCCGTCGTCCCCCCGGCCTGCGTCGGACGCCACCGCTTCGGCCTCGGCCCCCCACGAGTCTCAGCCCCAGGGGTGGGGGCAGCAGCCCGCGCCGGCGCCGGAGCCGTCCGAGCCGCAGCAGGGTGCGCCGTACTGGGGCCACCCGGGCCCGGACGCCGCCCAGCCGGGCTACGGCCAACCGAACGGCGGCCCGGCCGCCTACCCCGGCTTCGACGCCGGCCAGCAGCCGGCGTATCCCCAGCAGGCCTACGGCCAGCCCGGCTACGGGCAGCAGCCGGGTTACGGCTACGCCCCGCCGCCCGGCTACGCCCCGCCGCCCGGCTACGGGCAGCCGAGCGGCTACTACCCGCCGACCTACCCGGCCGTCCCGCAGACGAACACGATGGCGATCCTGGCGCTGGTCTTCGCGTTCGTGTTCGCCCCGCTCGGCGTGGTGTTCGGCCTGATCGGGCGCAGTCAGATCAAGCGGACCGGCGAGGGCGGCGACGGACTGGCGCTGGCCGGCATCATCATCGGCGCGATCTTCACCGTGCTGATCATCGTCTACGTCGTGTTCATCGTCGTGGCCCTGACCACGGCCGTGAACTCGGTGCCGGACCTGTCGAACTTCCCCGTCCGGTAGCCGGCTGCGCCTCAGAAGCCCAGCTTGCGCAGCTGGCGCGGGTCGCGCTGCCAGTCCTTGGCCACGGTGACGTGCAGGTCCAGGTAGACCTTCGTCCCCAGCAACGCCTCGATCTGGCGGCGCGCGGCGGTGCCGACGGCGCGCAGCCGCTCGCCGCCCTTGCCGATCACGATGCCCTTCTGGCTCTGCCGCTCCACGTAGACGGTGGCGTGCACGTCGAGCATGTCGTCGCGGCCCTCGCGCGGGAGCATCTCCTGTACCACGACGGCGATGGAGTGCGGCAGCTCGTCGCGCACCCCCTCGAGCGCCGCCTCGCGGACCAACTCGGCGACCAGCGTCTCCTCCGGCTCGTCGGTCAGCTCGCCGTCCGGATAGAGCGGCGGGCCCTCCGGGAGCCGGGCGACCAGCAGGTCGGACAGCAGCCCGACCTGGAACCCGTCGACGGCCGAGACCGGCACGATCTCGGCGAAGTCCATCAGCCCGCTCAGCTCGGTGAGCCGCTGCGCGACCTGCTCGGGCGGGGCCAGGTCGGTCTTGGTGACGATCCCGATCACCGGCGTGCGGCCGGCGACGGACCGCAGCTCGCCCGCGATGAACTCGTCACCGCGACCCACCGGCACGTCCGCCGGCACGCAGAACCCGATCACGTCGACCTCGGCCCAGGTCTCGCGGACCAGGTCGTTGAGCCGGCTGCCGAGCAGCGTGCGCGGCTTGTGCAGGCCCGGCGTGTCGACGACGACGAGCTGCGCGTCCGGGCGGTGCAGGATGCCCCGGATCGCGTGCCGGGTGGTCTGCGGACGGCTCGACGTGATCGCGATCTTGGACCCGATCAGCGCGTTGGTCAGCGTGGACTTGCCCGCGTTGGGCCGCCCGACGAAGCAGGCGAAGCCCGACCGGAAGCCCTCGGGGACCTGCGCGAAGCCGTTCATCGCGCCTCGCTCCGCTCGGCTCGTGCGCGGAAATAGCTGCCAGGGCGACTGTTTCCGCGCACGGGCGCCGCAGGCGCGAGTCGCTCGCCGGTCAGGCGCTCGAGGATCTCCCGGCCGATCGGCAGGGCGGCGGTGGCGGCCGGCGACGGCGCGTTGAGCACGTGCAGCACCGAACCCGGGCCGCCGCCTCCGTTGACCCCGGGCTGGTCGACGAACAGGAAGTCGTCGACCAGCGAGCCGTCAGGGCGCACGGCCTGCGCGCGCACCCCGGCACCGGCGGGTTCCAGATCCTCGGCACGCACGTCGGGCAGCATCCGCTGGATCTGCTTGGCCATCGCCTCCCGGGACAGCGAGCGGTGCACCTCGCCCAGCCCGTAGCGCCAATGCTTGCGTGCGAGCCGCAGCATGCCCGGGTGGGCCAGCGACGCCGCCAGCTCCTTGGGCTTGACCGTGCCCCACGAGTAGCCCTCGCGGGCCAGGGCGAGCACCGCGTTCGGGCCGGCGTGCACGTGCCCGTCGACGCCGCGGGTGGCGTGCACCCCGAGGAACGGGAACGCCGGGTCGGGCACCGGGTAGATCAGGCCCCTCACCAGCTGGTCGGCGGGTGCCTTGAGCCCGGAGTACTCCCCGCGGAAGGGAACGATCCGGATGCCGGGGTCGGCGCCGGAGGCCTTCGCGAGCTCGTCGCAGCGCAGCCCGGCGCAGACCACCACCCGAGAGGCCAGCAGGTCCCCGCCGTCGGTGCGCACCACGACGTCGTCGATCCGGCGGACCAGGCGTAGCACCGCGCGCCCGGTGTGGATCTCGCCGCCCTCCTTGGCCACCAGCTCGCCGATCTTCTCGGCGATCAGCCGGTAGTCGCAGATGCCGGTGGACGGCACGTACAGCGCGGCGATGCCGCGAACGTGCGGCTCGTGCTCGCGCATCCCGGCCTGGTCGAGCTGGTGGGCCTCGACTCCGTTGGCCTTGCCGCGGCGGGCCAGCTCGGCCATCCGGGGCAGTTCCTCGGGCTCGGTGGCCACGACGAGCTTGCCGGTCACCTCGTGCGGCAGGTCGTGCTCGCGGCAGAACGCGACGGTCTCCGCGCAACCGGCCACCGCGAGCCGCGCCTTGAGCCCACCCGGGGCGTAGTACAGCCCGGAGTGGATGACGTTGGAGTTGTTGCCGGTCTGGTGGGCGGCGAGGCGCTGCTCCCGCTCGACCACGGCCACCGACCGCCCGGTGCGGGCCACGGCGTGCGCGGTGGCGAGCCCGACGATGCCGCCGCCGACCACGACGACGTCGAACCGCGGGGTGGGCGGCAGCGCGGCGGCAGGCGGGGTCATGCCGAGGCTCCGGCGCGATAGGCCTGCAGAACGGTGCCGCGCGCGTCGGCGAGCAGGACGGTGGCGCCGGGGGCGAGGTCGCGGACGGCGGCCAGCGACGCGACGTCGACGGCGCCGTCATCGGTCACGACGGCCACGGCCTCCAGGCCGGACGCACCGCTGGACACCGCGGCGGCCACCGCGGCCTGCAGCGCGGTGAGCTGCAGCGAGGGCAGGGCGACGGTGGCGGCGGCGTAGGTCCGACCGTCGGTGTCACGGACGGCGGCGCCCTCGGCGGCCCCGGTCCGGGCCCGCGACGAGCGGGCCAGCGTCACGATCTTCGCGTCCTCGGGGTCGAGGTCACCACTGGGCGTGCCGGACATCTGTTCCTTCCCGACGGGTGGCGTCCTCGGCGGCGCTCGCCCCGTCCCCCTCTGTCGTCTCCGCGGTCGGTGCCGCGGGCTCGGTGTCGTCCCTGGTGCCGCTGTCCGGACCGGAGCCGCCGGCTGCCTCGGTGCCGGCTTCGCCGTCGCGCACCCGACTGACCAGCACCGACGTGATGCGGATCCGTCCCCGGGCGTCCTTGCCGCCCTCGGCGAGCAGGTGCAGCCCGGCGATCTCGACCTCGGCGCCGGGCAGCGGCACCCGGCCCAGCCGCTGGGCCAGCAGCCCACCGACGGTGTCGACGTCGGCCGCGGCGAGCGCCTCGGCGAGCTCGGCCTCCAGCTCGGCGTCGGTCCCGGTTCCGGCGCCGAACAGCTCACCGAAGTCCTCCACCGGCAGCCGCGCGGCGACCCGCAGCCTACGTCCGTCGAGCTCCTGGACCGCCGGCACCTCCTCGGAGTCGTACTCGTCGGTGATCTCGCCGACGATCTCCTCGAGGATGTCCTCGATCGTGACGACGCCGGCGGTGCCGCCGTACTCGTCGACGACGATCGCCATGTGGTTGCGGGTCCGCTGCATCTCCTTGAGCAGTTCGTCGATCCGCTTGCTGTCCGGGACGAACACCGCGGGACGCATCACCTCGGTGAGCGTCGCACCCTCCCGGTCGCCGTGCTGGGCACCGACGAGGTCCTTGAGGTAGGCGACGCCGACGATGTCGTCGATGCCCTCACCGAGCACCGGCAGCCGGGAATAGCCGCTCTTCAACGCCAGCCGCAGCACCTTCTCCACCGGGGTGTCGCGGTCCGCCCACACCACGTCGGGGCGGGGCACCATGACCTCGCGGACCAGGGTGTCGCCCAGCTCGAAGACCGAGTGGATCATCTGCCGCTCATCCTCGTCGACGACGCCGCGGGTGCTGGCCATGTCCACCAGTTCGCGCAGCTCGACCTCGGAGGAGAACGGCCCCTCGCGGAAACCGGGGCCGGGGGTGATCGCGTTGCCGACCAGGATCAGCAGCGTGGTCAGCGGCGAGAGCAGGGTGGCCAGCGCCCGGACCGGGGCGGCGACGAGCATCCCGACCCGGTAGGGATGCTGGCGGCCCATGGTGCGCGGCCCGACGCCGATCAGCACGTAGCTGACCACGACCATGATCACCGCGGCGAGCAGGATTCCCAGCCAGGGCGGGTCGACGATGCGGGCCAGCGCGAACGCGAGCAGGACGGTCGCCGCGGTCTCGGCCATCAACCGCAGCAGCAGCAGCAGGTTGACGTGCCGGGGCCGGTCGGCGGCCACCGCGGCCAGCGCCCGCGCCCCCGGCCGCCCGGCCCGTACCAGCGCCTCGACACGGGCCCGGGAGACGGAGTTGAGCGCGGCGTCGGCGGCCGCGAACACCCCGGCGAGCGGGATGAGCAGCACGGCGATCACGATCAGCGTGACGGTGGTGCTCATGTGGTGCTCAGTCGTCCTCGAGGCCGACGGTGCCGAGCACCCGGGAGTCGTGGCGCCGCTGGGCCTCGCGCGCTGCGGTCTGGGCGCGGCTGGTGCGCCAGTCGGTGAGCAGCTTGTTCTGCAGGCCGAACATCTCGCGTTCCTGCTCGGGCTCGGCGTGGTCGTAGCCGAGCAGGTGCAGCACGCCGTGCACGGTGAGCAGGTGCAGTTCGTCGGCGAGCCCGTGGCCGGCCTTGCGGGCCTGGTCCCTGGCGAACGCCGGGCACAGCACGATGTCGCCGAGCAGCGCCGGGCCGATGTCCGGCGCGTCCGGGCGCCGGGTGTCGTCGGCCAGCTCGTCCATCGGGAACGACATCACGTCGGTCGGCCCCGGCTCGTCCATCCACCGCTCGTGCAGTTCGGTCATCACCTCCGTGGTGACCGCGGTGATCGCCAGCTCCACGGCCGGGCTCACCCCCATCGCATCCAGCGCGTACCGCGCCACGGACACGATCAGCGACTCGTCCAGGGCGATGCCGGACTCGTTGCAGACCTCGATGCTCACGCTGAGAACCCCTGAACTGCTGCCTGACCCGGGTGCCGGGCCGCCGCGGTGACCGTGACGAGCGTAGTCGGTGCTGGTGGGACGCCCGCGCCGCGCCCGTTCCGGGCACCGGCCGGGGAGTTCCCCGGCCGGCTCACGGCCAACCCGCGGGCACGCGGGCGGATCAGCGGCGGCGCGAGCGCCGGGCCTGCTCCGGGCCGGTGCGCGGGGCGGACGCGAGACCCCGCCGCTCGTTGCTGGCGTCCCAGCGCGCGTAGGCGTCGACGATGTCGCTCACCAGCCGGTGCCGGACCACGTCGGTGCTGGTCAGCTGGGCGAAGTGCACGTCGTCGACGCCGTCGAGGATGTCGCGCACCACGTTCAGCCCGGACCGCACCCCACCCGGCAGGTCGATCTGCGTGATGTCACCGGTCACCACGATCTTCGAGCCGAAGCCGAGCCGGGTGAGGAACATCTTCATCTGCTCGGGCGTGGTGTTCTGCGCCTCGTCGAGGATGATGAACGCGTCGTTGAGCGTGCGCCCGCGCATGTAGGCCAGCGGCGCGACCTCGATCGTCCCGGCCGCCATCAGCTTCGGGATGGACTCCGGGTCGATCATGTCGTGCAGCGCGTCGTACAACGGGCGCAGGTACGGGTCGATCTTCTCGTAGAGCGTGCCGGGCAGGTACCCGAGCCGCTCCCCCGCCTCCACCGCCGGCCGGGTCAGGATGATCCGGTTGACCATCTTGGCCTGCAGCGCCTGTACCGCCTTGGCCATCGCGAGATAGGTCTTGCCGGTACCGGCGGGCCCGATGCCGAAGACGATCGTGTTGGCGTCGATCGAGTCGACGTAGCGCTTCTGGTTGAGCGTCTTGGGCCGGATCGTCTTGCCCCGCCGGGACAGGATGTCCAGGCTCAGCACCTCGGCGGGCGACTCCCCGCGCAGCGCCGCCGCGGCCGGGTCGTCGCCGGTGAGCATCTCCACGGTGCGCCGCACCGTGTCCTTGCCGACCTGCTGACCGCGTTCGGCCAGCGTGATCAACTCAGTGAAGACGCGCTCGGCGAAGGCCACATCGGCCGGGTCCCCGGAGAGGGTCAGCTCGTTGCCGCGAACGTGCACGTCTGCGTCGAGCAGCTCTTCGGCGGTGCGCAGGCTCTCGTCACGAGAGCCGAGCAGCGCGAGCAGGGCGGTGTCCGGGACAGCCATCCGAGACTGGACGGCTTCCGGCTCGGTTCCTGTCAATGCGTCTGACGCCTGCCTTCTGCTGCTCTGCTCGCGGTCGCCGCCGGTCCCCACGGCGACCTGTCGGTCCGGCCCGATGTTACCGGCTGGTCCCGACAGTCCGCTGCCCGTTTCGCCCGCGCCGGGTGACCCGCGCCGCCCCGCCGCCCACGACCGCCCCGGACCAGGCCATCCCCAGCACGGCGACCGACCCCCCGAGCGCACCGCCGCCGCGGCGGGCGGGGAGTCAGCGGATGAGCTTCTGCACCTCGCGGAACCGCGGATGGGTACTGTCGGCCAGCCACTCGAACAGCACCATCTCGGTGGTGACGATCTCCGCACCGTGGCCACGGGCCCGCTCGATCGCCGCCGCCCGGTTGGCCGGGTCGCGGGACCCGATCGCGTCGGCGACCAGCATGACGCGCCGCCCGGCGGCACGCAGCCCGAGCACGGTCTGCAGCACGCAGACGTGCGCCTCGCAGCCGGCCACCACGATCTCGCCGCGGCCGGGCGGCAGCAAGCTGTCGAAGCCCGGCTCGGCGGTCGCCCCGAAGGCCGTCTTGGCCAGCACGAGCTGCGGGTAGCCGGCGACCTCGGGCACGGTCGGCCCCAGCCCGTCCGGGTTCTGCTCGGTCGCGGCCACCGGGACGCCGAGCAACCCGGCCCCCTCGGCCAGCCGCACGGCGTTGGCGACGACGGCCTCGCCGCCGGCGATGGCCGGCATCAACCGCTGCTGCAGATCCACCAGCAACAGCACGGAATCGGCCGCGGAGATCAGCATGGTGCTCACCGTAGTGGGCGGTCAGTGCCCCAGGAACGCCTCCGCCAGCCACCACGAGCCGCCGTCGGAGGCGATCTTCGCGTCGACCAGGAGGGGGGCGGTGCGCGGACCGGCGACCCAGTCGGCGACGCCCTTCAGGTCGCCGAGCGCACGCACCGTCACCGCCTCGAAGCCGAAGCCGCGGCCGATCGCCGCGATGTCGGTCTCCGGGAAGCGCACGGCATCGAGGTCGGCGCCGTCCGGGCCGAAGTGGTGCACTTCGGCGCCGTAACCGCGGTCGTCATAGACCACCACGACCATCGGGATGCCCAGCCGGACCACGGTCTCCAGCTCGGCGACCCCCATCAGCGCGCCGCCGTCGCCCAGCGCGGCCACCGCCAGCCGGTCCGGCCGGGCCAGCGCGGCGCCGATCGCCGTGGCCAGCCCCAACCCGATCGACTGGAACCCCTGGGTGAAGCAGAACCCGAACTCGTCGGGCACCGCCAGGTAGGCGCTCGGGTAACCCATGAAGTTGCCGGAGTCGACGGCGACGACCCGCTCGGCGGGCAACACGTCGTCGAGCCCGATCGACAGCGTGCGCGGGTCGATCCCGTCCGGGCCGGTCAGGTCGTCGAACGGAACGTCGCGCCAGCGCACCCGGGTCTCGATCACCGAGCGGACGTCGTCGGTGCGGTAGCCGGTCGCGGTGCGTGAGCCCAGCGCGGCGAGCACGTCGGTCGCGGTCGCCGCGACGTCGCCGAGCACCCCGAGATCGACCGGGCGGTTCCCGCCGATCGCGTCCGGGTCCAGGTCGACCTGCGCCACGCGGGCGCCGGCGCCGACCAACCGGCCGTGCCGCATCGTCCACATGTTCAGCGCGCAGCCCCAGCCCACGACGAGGTCGGCGCCGCTGATCAGCTCGGCGGCCGGCGGGGAGGCGAACCCGCCGGAGATGCCCAGCGACCACGGGTCGCCGTGGAACAGCCCGGCCGCGACGGCCGAGGTGGCCAGCAGCGCCCCCGACGCCCCGGCCAGCGCGCGCAGCTCCTCCCGCGCACCGCGGGCGCCGCGCCCGGCGACGAACACCGGGCGCTGGGCCGCGGCGATCAGCTCGGCGAGCGCGGCCGCCGCGCCGGCGGCGGGCCGGCCCGCGGCCAGCTGCGGCACCGCGGGGACCGCGGTGGAGCCGGCCGTGTCGTTGCCGGGCGCCGCCATCGCCTGCACGTCGAGCGGCAGGTTCAGCACCACGGTCCGGCGCTGCTGCACGGCGGTCCGGTAGGCCCGCACCGTGTCGGCGATCGCGCCCGCCGGCGAGTGCACCCGCTCCGCGACCGCTCCGACCGCGCTCACCAGCGCGTCCTGGTCGATCCGGAAGTTGGACCGCACCGCGGCTCCGGCGGTGTCGGCGGCCAGCACGATCAGCGGGGTGCGGCTCTTGGCCGCCTCGGTGATCCCGGTCATCGCGTTGGTCAGCCCGCAGCCCTGGTGCACCGACAGCACCGCCGGTCGCCCGCTCATCCGGGCGTAGGCGTCGGCCATCGTCGCGGCGCCGCCCTCGTGCCGGGCCGCGACGAACGGGACGCCCGCGGCGCGCAGCGCGTTCGTGACGTGGAAGTTCCCGCTGCCGACGACCCCGAACGCCTGTCCGACGCCCAGCTCGCCGAGCGTGCGACCGACCAGTTCTGCGACGTTCACGCGTTCTCCACCAGAGCCAGCACCCGGGCCGGGCTGCCCGACCCACCGACGATCGGCAACGGCCCGGCGATCACCACCGCGCCGGTGGCGGGCAGCCGGGCGAGGTTCTGCAGCTGGGTCAGCCCGTACTTGCCCGCGCCGAGCAGGAACGAGTGGCAGGGGAACGGCGGGTCGAACGAGTGGGCGCCGCCCGCGTCGGTGCCGACCGTCTCCACGCCGACGCCGAGCAGCGAGGTCTCCTCGGCCAGCCACCGCGCGCACTCCACCGAGATCCCCGGGGTGTGCGGGCCGCTCTCGTCGGCGTTCACGAACTGCGCGGCGTCTTCGCTGCGCGCGTCCCAGCCGGTGCGGTAGAGCAGCCAGCCGCCGTCGGGCAGCGAGCCGTGCTCGGCCTCCCAGGCCCGGACGTGGGAGATCTCCAGCAGGAAGTCGGGGTTCTTCGCCGACTCGGCGGAGAAGTCGAGCACGACCGCGGGGGCGACGAGCCGGTCCGGCGGCACCTGGGAGATGTCCTGGCCGTCCTTGCCGGTCACCCAGTGCACCGGGGCGTCGAAGTGGGTGCCGGTGTGCTCGCCGGTGTGGATGTCGTTCCAGTACCAGGCCGGGCCGCGCTCGTCGTAGCGGCTGATCTCCTCGAGGCCGAACGGGATGGTGTTGGCGAACGGCTCGGGCAGCCGCAGGACCGGCGTCCCGGAGTGCAGCGGCGCGGTGAGGTCGATGACCTCGACGCAGCGGGTACGGAGCGCCTCGAGCAGGTCCTGCAGCACGGACATCGCAGCTCCTCGGAAGTAGGCGGGGGTGACCGGCACAGCATCGCCGAACCGATGCACTCCCGGCCATACGCCGATCAGCCGAGCAGCCGCTCCACCGCGTGCCGGCACTGCGCCCAGGCAGCGGTCGACGGGTCGATCACGGCGAAGTGGTCGACACCGGGCAACGTGATGAGCTCCGCGCGGTCGCCCGCGGCCCGGGCCGCCGTCGTGAACCGCTCGCTCTGCCGGATCGGGACCCGGGTGTCGTCGGTGCCGTGCACGCAGATCGTCGGCACCCCGATGGGGAGCCGGGCCACAGGCGAGGCGAGCGCGTAGCGCTGCGGGACCACGCCGGGTGCGCCGCCCAGCAGGTCCTGCACGGCGCCGGCCCCGACGCCGCGCTCGGCGGCGCCGACGAGGTCGAGCACCCCGGCCTGACTGACGACACCGCGCAGCCGGACCCGGGGATCCGCGCCCGGAGCACCCGCCGGCAGCCCGGGCCGCGCGGCCAGCCAGACGGCCAGGTGCCCGCCGGCGGAGTGCCCGAGCGCGACGACCCGGTCGAGGTCGAGGTGCGCGGCCGCCTGCCGGTGCCCCACGGTGTCGAGCACGGCCAGCAGGTCCAGGGCCGCGGCGACGTCGTCGAACGTGGCCGTCCAGCCGCCGTCGCCGCCGACCCGGCGGTACTCGACGTTCCAGGTCGCGAGGCCCGTCCCGACCAGCGCGGCGGCGAGCGGGCGGCCGAGTTCGAGCCCGAACCGGTTCCGCCAGAACCCGCCGTGCAGGATCACCACGACGCCCCGGACGGGCCCGGCCGGCAACGTGAGCTCGCCGAACTGGCTGGGATGCGGGCCGTAGGGCACTCGCAGCGGCGCAGGGCCGGCCGGCGGCGCTCCCGGCCCGACGGCGCACGCCGCGAGGACCGCGGGCAGTGCCAGCAGCCGGCCGGCGGCCAGGCCCAGGGAGACGACGCGCGGACGGCTCACGGCATCGATCATGACACGGCGTCCGGGGCGGTGGGGCCGTTCTGGTTGCCACGCCGCGGCGGACGTGGGGGGACACCCACCGCGACGTGGCGCCGCCGGACGAGGGGGACTCTCCGGCGGCCCGGCGGGTGCGAACACCCGCGGTCCCAGCCCTGGTCGCACGAGGCGACCGGTCCGGTCGAGGATAGACCGTGCCCCTGCTGGGTGGTTGACGAGTCACCCGGATGACGGCAGCGGCCGCCACCGGTCGTTCAGATGGACCAACGGCCGGTCAGCACGCCCAGCGCGCCGAGCGCCACGGCCGCCGCGGTGGACGCTCGCAGCACTTCGGGCCCGAGCCGGACCGGCCGTGCGCCGGCGGCCACGAGCTCGTCGATCTCGGCGGCGGTGATGCCACCCTCCGGGCCGACGACCAGCAGCAGGTCCCCGCCGCCGGGCAGCTCCCCGGCGGCGGCCAGCTCGCGCAGTCCGACGGTCGCGCCCTCGTGCAGCACCAGGGCGCATGCGGCCTCGCCGACCCGGCCGGCCAGCGCGCCCGTCGTCACCGGCTCGCCGACCTGCGGCACCCACGGGCGGCGGGCCTGCTTGGCGGCCTCGCGCACCGTGCTGCGCCAACGGGCCAGCGCCTTGTCCCCGCGGGTGCCGGCCTCCCACTTCGCGACGCAGCGCGCGGCCCGCCACGGGAGCACCTCGTCCACCCCGGCCTCGGTGGCCATCTCCACGGCGAGCTCGCCGCGGTCGCCCTTGACCAGGGCCTGGGCCAGCACCACGCGCGGCGCGGGCGGGTCGAGGGTGACCCGCTCGACGACGTGCACGGCGAGCGAATCGCGGCCGACCGCCTCGACCACGGCGCGGGCCAACCCGCCGCGGCCGTCGGCGAGCTGGATCTCCTCGCCGACCCGCAGCCGCTTCACGGTCGCGGCGTGCCGCCCCTCCGGGCCGGTCAGCTCGGTGCTGCCCCCGGCCGGGGGCAGCCCGTCGGTGCCGTCGACGAGGAACAGCGGTGCGGTGCTCACCGGGAGATCATCCCGGAGGGCCTCAGCGGCCGCCGAAGGAGTCGCGCAGCCGGGAGAACAGCCCGTGCCCGTTGCGGGCGCCCACCGCCAGGTCGGGCTGCTCCTCACCGCGCAGCGCGGCGAGCTGCCGCAGCAACTCGGTCTGCTCCTTGTCGAGCTTGGTCGGCACCGCGACGTCGATGTGCACCATCAGGTCGCCCTGGCCGTCGACCCGGCCGGTCGAGCGCAGCCGGGGCATGCCCTTGCCACGCAGTGTGCGGACCGTCCCGGCCTGGGTGCCCGCCTCGACGTGCAACTCCTCGACGCCGTCGAGCGTCGGCAGCGGCAGCGTGGTGCCCAGTGCGGCCGCGGTCATCGGCAGCTGCACGGTGCAGTGCAGGTCGGCGCCGTCCCGGGTGAAGACCTCGTGCGGCACCTCCTCGACCTCGACGTACAGGTCACCGGCGGGCCCACCGCCGGCGCCGACCTCGCCCTGTCCGGCCAGCCGGACGCGCATGCCGTCGGCGACACCGGCCGGGATCCGGACCCCGACGTTGCGCCGGGCGCGGACCCGCCCGTCGCCGCCGCACTGCCGGCACGGCTCGGGGATGACCTCGCCGAAGCCACGGCAGTTCGGGCACGGCCGGGAGGTGACGACCTGGCCGAGGAGCGAGCGCTGCACGCTCTGCACCTCGCCACGGCCGCCGCAGATGTCGCACACGGTGGGCGAGGTACCCGTCGCGCAGCCGGAACCGGTGCATTCCGAGCAGATCACCGCGGTGTCGACGGCGAGGTCACGCTGCACCCCGGAGGCGCACTCCTCGAGCGTCAACCGGATCCGGATCAGCGCGTCGGCGCCGGGCTGCACCCGGCTGCGCGGTCCGCGTCCCCGGCCGCCGCCGGTGGCGGTGCCGAAGAAGGCGTCCATGATGTCGCCGAAGCCGAACGCGCTGAACGGGTCGGCCGCGCCCGCTCCGCCGCCGCCACGACCGTTGTCCAGCGGGTCGCCGCCGAGATCGACGATGCGCCGCTTCTCCGGGTCCGTGAGCACCTCGTAGGCGGTGCTGACCTCACGGAAGCGTTCCTGCGCACCCGGGTCGGGATTGACGTCGGGATGCAGTTCCCGGGCCAGCCGGCGGTACGCCCGCTTGATCTCGTCGGGGCCGGCATCGCTGTCGACGCCCAGGATCCCGTAGTAGTCCCGTGCCACCCTTGCGTTCCCCATGATCCTTCAGCTAGAAGTCGTGCCGGCGCGCGATCAGCGCCCGGACAGAATCTCACCCACATATCGGGCGACCGCATGCACCGCCGCGATCGTGCCCGGATAGTCCATCCGCGTCGGTCCGACGACGCCCATCCCACCCAGCACCGTGCCTGCGCCGTAGCCGATGGAGACCACCGAGGTGGCCCGCATCTCCTCGACCTCGTTCTCCTCACCGATCCGCACCGTGACCAGGCCCGGGTCCTGCGCCGCGGCCAGCAGCTTCAGCACCACGACCTGCTCCTCGAGCGCTTCCAGCACCTGGCGCAGCGACCCCGGGAAATCGGCCACGTTACGCGTCAGGTTGGCGGTGCCGCCCAGGACCAGACGTTCCTCCGGGTGCTCGACGAGGGTCTCGATGAGCACCGTGGACAGTATCGTCGCGACATCGCGCAGCTCGGCGGGGACCTTCTCCGGCAGCTCGGCGACCGCCGCCGAGGCGGCGGTCAGCGCCCGGCCGGCGAGCGCGGCGTTGATCTGGGCGCGCAGATCGGCCACGTCGTCGTCGTGCAGCACCTCCCCGAGGTCGACGACCCGCTGATCAACCCGCCCGCTGTCGGTGATCAGCACCAGCATCAGCCGGGCCGGGGTCAGCGAGACCACCTCGAGGTGCCGGACGGTCGACCGGGTCAGCGTGGGGTACTGCACCACCGCGACCTGCCGGGTCAGCTGGGCCAGCAGCCGGACACTGCGGCGCAGGACGTCGTCGAGATCGACGGCGCCTTCCAGGAACGTCTGCACCGCCTTGCGCTCGGCGCCCGACAGCGGCTTGACCTGGGACAGCCGGTCGACGAACGCCCGGTAGCCCTTGTCCGTCGGGATCCGGCCCGCGCTCGTGTGCGGCTGAGCGATCAGGCCGTCCTCCTCGAGCACGGCCATGTCGTTGCGGACCGTCGCGCTGGAGACCCCGAGGTTGTGCCGCTCCACAATCGCCTTGGAACCGACCGGCTCGTGGGTGGACACGTAGTCGGCGACGATCGCCTGCAGCACCGCGAATCGGCGCTCGTCGGCGTTCACCGCCCACCTCCTCGTCGATCAACGATCACCGGATGTACCGGACCAGTCTAGGCGCTGGGCGGACGTTGGGGCCGATTCACGATCGCCACCGCAGGTGTGACCTCGGTGGAGTGCCGCCACAACGGGCCGCCGCCGATCCGCCGGGCGGCGGCCGACGGACGTTTGTCGAGCTACCGAAGGGGTAGCGGCCCGCGGGACCCGACCCGTTCACCGGCTCCTGTGGCATCGTCGGGTGGCGTGGTTGCCGCGCCTCGATTCAGCCGGCGATGGCTGCTGGTCGCCGCCGGCGCCGCCGGTCTGGTCGGGCTCGGGGTGGCCCCCGGGGTACTGCCCGCCGTCTCCACCGCCGGTACCGCCCCGGAGCAGCTGCGGGACCGGCTGCGGGCGTCCGCCGCGCAGCCCTACGTCGGGTACGCCGAGAGCAACGGCCGGCTCGGGCTGCCTCAGCTCCCCCAGCTCGAGCAGGTCACCGGGTTGCTCACCGGCACCACCCGGATTCGGGCGTTCGTCGCCGGACCCGACCGATGGCGGGTCGACGAGCTGACCCCGGCCGGCGAGCGCGGCACCTACCACTGCGGCGACGCCGAGGCCGTCTGGGACTTCGGCGCGAACCAGCTCACCCGCGTCGTGGGCACCACCCCGGTCCGGCTGCCCCGCGCCGCCGATCTGGTGCCGCCCGATCTGGCCCGCCGCCTCGTCGGCGCGACCCGGGCCGACCCCGTCACGGGACTGGCCGCCCGGCGGATCGCGGGCCGCGACGCCGCCGGGCTGCGGGTCGTCCCGGCCGACCCCGGCACCACGGTCGGCCGGGTCGACGTGTGGGCCGACCCGGTGAGCGCGCTGCCGCTGCGGGTCGAGGTCGCCGGCCGCGGCGACGCGGCACCGGTCCTGATCACCGAGCTCCGCGACGTCGACCTGCGCGCGCCCGCCGACGACGTCCTGGTCCCGACGGTGCCGCCGGGTGCGGGGTCGGTGACCGCCCGGGCCGCCGACGTCGCCGGCGTGCTGCGGGCGCAGGGCGCCCCGGAGCCGCCGTTGCAGCTGGCCGGCCGGGCCCGCGTGCGGCTGCCCGGCGACAGCGGGGACGCACTGCCGGGGGTGGGGCTCTACGGCACCGGCCTGGCCGCGTTCGTGCTGGTTCCGGTGAGCCGGCGGATCGCCGCGCAGGTGATCGACGACGCCGGCGGCGCGGGTGGGACATCGCTGGACATCCCCGGCGCGCGGGCGGTCCGCGTCGGCACCCCGCTGCTGTCGCTGGTCGCGCGGACCGTCGGCCGGCGCGGCGGGGCGTTCCTCGCCGGCGCCGTGGTCCCGGAACTGCTGGAGCAGGCGGCGCGTGAGCTGCCGGTCGGGGGGCGGGTGTGAGCACGGTGGCGGCGGCGCCGGCGTCATCGGCGTCCTCGGCGGACGAGGTCATCGTGACGTCCGGGCTCACCAAGCGCTTCGGGCGGGTGACCGCGGTCGACGGCGTCGACCTGCGCGTCCCCGCGGGCGTCCGGTTCGGGTTGCTCGGCCCGAACGGGTCGGGCAAGACCACGCTGGTCCGGATGCTCCTCGGACTGGTGCACCCGACATCCGGGTCGATGGAGGTCCTCGGCCGCGCCATGCCACGGCACGCCGGCCGGGTGCTTCCGCAGATCGGGGCCCTGGTGGAGAGCCCGGCGGCCTGGGCCAACCTCTCCGGCCGGGCGAACCTGCGGCTGCTCGACGCGGCCGGGCCTGGCGGGCGGCGGCGCGACCGGCGCGCCCGGGTGGAGCACGCGCTGGAGCAGGTGGGCCTCGGCGGGGTGGACCGCCGCCCGGTGCGCACCTACTCGCTGGGCATGCGCCAGCGGCTCGGGATCGCCGCCGCCCTCCTGCGGGCACCGCGACTGCTGCTGCTCGACGAGCCGACGAACGGGCTCGATCCACGCGGGATCACCGAGATGCGGGCGCTGTTCACGCAGCTGAACGCGGCCGGCACCACGGTCGTGCTGTCCAGCCACCTGCTGGGCGAGGTGGAGGCGCTGTGCACCCGGATCGGGGTGATGGACGCCGGGCGGCTGGTGCTCGCCCAGGACCTCGCCGCGCTGCGGGCGCCGACCGGGCGGGTGCTGCTGCGCACCCCGGACCCGGCGGCCGCGGTCGCGCTGCTGGACGGCCGCGTGGAGGCCCGGGCGGATGGGCGCGACGGCGCGCTGCTGACCGTGCGGCACGACGACCCGGGCGCGCTGAACCGTGAGCTGGTGGCCCACGGCGTGCCGGTGACCGGGTTGAGCACCCAGCGGCGGTCGCTGGAGCAGGTGGTGCTGGAGGTGACCGGGGCGGGCTCGGACCGGATCGAGCGGGCCGGCGCTGCGGGGTGGGGGGTGCCGCGATGATCGGGGTCGAGCTTCGGCTGATGCTGCACCGGCGCCGGGTGTGGCTGTGCTGGATCCTGCTGTGCGGGCTGCCGGCGCTGGTCGCGCTGTTGCTGGCGACCACCCGGCTGGCCCCGCCACCGGGCCGCGGCGGGGCGTTCCTGTCGGCGGTGGTGGCGAACGGACAGCTGTTCCCGGCCGCGGCGCTGGCGCTGGTGCTTCCGGTGTTCCTGCCGATCACGGTGGCCATCGTGGCCGGCGACGCGGTGGCCGGCGAGGCGTCTGCGGGCACGCTGCGCTACCTGCTGGCCCGGCCGGTCGGGCGACTGCGGCTGCTCACCGCGAAACTGATCTCGGTGGCGGCGTTCGTGCTGCTCGCGGTGCTGTTCGTGACCGTGACCTCGTACCTCGTCGGGGTCGCCGCGTTCGGTTTCGGTGCGCAGACGCCGCAGGGCGGGGTCGCCGGGATCCCATCGCTGTCCGGGGCGGTGCTCACCCCGTTCGACCTGGTGCTGCGGACCGCGGCGACGGTCGGATACCTGGCGCTGTGCATGCTCGCGCTGGGCGCCGTGGGGCTGTTCTTCTCCACGCTGACCGACTCCCCGCTCGCCGCGGCACTCGGCGTGCTCGCCCTGGTGGTGGCCAGCGCGGCGCTGCAACCGCTGGACGCCGCGGCGGCGATCGAGCCGTTCCTGCCGACCTCGCACTGGCTGGCCTGGGTCGACCTGTATCGCGACCCGATCCTCTGGGAGAGCGTGCGCACCGGGGTCGAGGTGCAACTGGGCTACGTGCTGGTGGCGTTCGGGGCGGCGTGGGCGAACTTCGCGACCAAGGACGTCACCAGCTGAGGGCGGCCGCCCGCGGCGTGCCGGTCAGCCCGCCCCGGCCGCCCGCACCGCCGCGCACTCCTGCGGGCCCGCCGCGGACAGTGGCGCCGCCGACAGCGCCCGCAGCACCAGCCCGGTGACGACGGGATCGGTCGGCAGCGCGGAGTGGCCGACCCGGGCGCCCGCACACACCGACTGCACGGGGACGTTCACGGCGCCGTCGAGCCGCGCGGAGTCCGGCGGGGTCACGGTCTCGTCGTCGGCGGTCCACACCGACAGCCACGGCAGCGCCGATCCCACCCGGGCCCGCTCCAGCTCCGCGAGCTCGGCACTGCCGGGGACGAGCTGCCGGCACGCGACCGGGCACGCGTCGGGGGCCAGCAGCGCGCCGGCGCCGGCCACGGTGGTGCCGTGCAGCGGCGCGCCCAGGGTGACGACCCGGCGGGCCTTGGAGGCGCCCTCGTCCCGCGCGACCCAGAGCCCGGCCACCACGCCCCCGGCCGAGTAGCCGACCACGTCCACCGAGGGGGCGCCCGCGGCCAGTGCGGCGTCGACGCCGTCGTCGAGCACCCGGACCTGCGCGAGCAGATCGCCGGTGCCGTCACCGGCCAGGGTCAGGACCTGCGCGGTCCGGCCGGTGGCCTCGATCCGCCTCGCCAGGCTGAGCAGCGAGCTGCGGCCACCGCCGTAGCCGGGCACGAGCAGCACGGTGCCGGGCCGGTCCTGCGCCGGGCGCGCCAGTGGGTCGACGGAGACGCTCCCGCGGCCGAGCACCTGTACTCCGACGCCGACCGCGGCCGCCAGCACCATCAGGGCGAGCAGCCCGACCAGCAGCCGCCGGCGCGGGCTCACCTCGGCGACCCGTCGACCGGGAACGCCGATTCGGCCACCCGAAAGTGCCGACTCGCACGCCAGAAAGTGCCGACTCGCGGGGTCATGGTGGGGTTACACCGGGGCTGCGGCGAGGAGGTCCTGCACGACTCCGTCGGCCAGCAGCCGGCCGCGCCGGGTGAGCACCGCCCGCCCGGCGGCCAGCGCGCCGGGGTCGAGCAGGCCCTCGTCGGCGGCGCGGGCCGCGGCGGCCCGGCCGGCGTCGTCCAGCAGCACGAGCGGCAGTCCGGTGGCCAGCCGCAGCCCCAGCATCACCCGTTCGGTGGCCCGCTCGGCCGTGGTCAGCTCCTCGCGGCCGGCCTCGGGGGGCTCCCCGGCGCCGAGCAGCGCCGCGTACCGCGCCGGGTGCTTGACATTCCACCAGCGTGCCCCGTCGAGGTGGCTGTGCGCGCCGGGCCCGGCGCCCCACCAGTCCCCGTCGAGCCAGTAGCCCAGGTTGTGCCGGCAGGCGGCGTCCGGCGACGACGCCCAGTTCGACACCTCGTACCAGGAGAAACCGGCGCCGCTCAGCACGTCGTCGATCAGCTCGTAGCGCTCGGCGGCCACGTCGTCGTCGGGCGCGGGGAGCTCGCCGCGCGACACCCGCCGGGCCAGCGCGGTGCCGTCCTCGACGATGAGCGAGTACGCGGAGACGTGGTCGACCCCGGCCGAGAGCACCGCGTCCAGGGAGGACCGCAGGTCATCGTTCGTCTCCCCCGGCGTCGCGTAGATCAGGTCGAGGTTGACGTGGCCGATCCCGGCCGCGCGGGCCTCCCGGGCCGCGGCGACCGCCCGGCCCGGCGTGTGCCGCCGGTCCAGCACCCGCAGCACGTGCGGCGCGGCGGACTGCATGCCCAGCGAGACCCGGGTGAACCCGGCCTCGGCGAGCCCGGCGAAGAACTCCGGCGACGTCGACTCGGGGTTGGACTCGGTGGTCACCTCGGCCCCCGGCGCGAGGCCGAACTCCGACCGGATCACCGACAGCACCTCACCCAGCCGCTGCGCCCCGAGCAGCGACGGCGTCCCGCCCCCGACGAACACCGTGTCCACCGCCCGCGGCCCGACCGTGCGGGCGGCCAGCGCGAGCTCGCGGCGCAGGGCCGTCAGCCAGCCGTCCGGGGACGCACCGGATCCGTCCAGCTCGGAGGGGGTGTAGGTGTTGAAATCGCAGTAGCCGCAGCGCGCCGCGCAGAACGGCACGTGAACGTAGATCCCGAACGGCGGCCGGGATGCGGGAACGGCAGGTGACACGACATCCCAGTGTGCCAGCTACGACGCCGGGCGGCCCACAGCGCACACCCGCCGAACGCCGCGCCGCGGCACCCGGCTGCTCGCGCCGAGCGCCATACCGCAGAGTTCGGTCTGTGAGTCGGCTCCCAGCATCGGTCGCCCGGTAGCCATCCGGCGATCCAGATGGCACGCTGAGCGGGTGATAGCGCTGACCCTGCGGCTCGTGGCTCGACGTCACGTCGATCTGCAGCGTGTCAACAGCGCCATTTGTCGGCCGACCCGTTAGGTCCGCGCCGAATCCCTTCCATGGACTGACCGTCCCGGCGCCGGACGCACCGGGCTCCGGGCCGTCCCGGAGTCGCGGTGTGCTCGGCCGCGATCCGGAGGCCCCGAATTGCCCCCCACCACCACGCAGCCCACGCGCAAGCGCGGCGAAGGCCAGTGGAAGCTCGGCCATCGTGAGCCGCTCAACCCGAACGAGCGGTTCAAGAAGGACGACGACGGCCTCAACGTCCGCGCCCGCATCGAGAACATCTACTCGAAGCAGGGCTTCGACTCGATCGACCCGTCCGACCTGCGCGGCCGGATGCGGTGGTGGGGCCTGTACACCCAGCGCAAGCCCGGGATCGACGGCGGCCGCACCGCGGCGCTGGAGCCCGAGGAGCTCGACGACCGCTACTTCATGCTCCGGGTGCGCATCGACGGCGGCGCGCTGACCACCGAGCAGCTGCGCGCGGTCGGCGAGGTCTCGCAGACCTACGCCCGCGACACCGCGGACGTCACCGACCGGCAGAACATCCAGTACCACTGGATCCAGATCGAGGACATGCCCGCGATCTGGGACAAGCTCGAAGGCCTGGGCCTGCTGACCACCGAGGCCTGCGGTGACACCCCGCGCGTCATCCTCGGGTCGCCGGTCGCCGGGATCTCCGCCGACGACAAGCTCGACCCGGAGCCGGCGATCCGGACGATCCTGGACCGCTACATCGGCAGCCCCGAGTTCTCGAACCTGCCGCGCAAGTTCAAGACCGCGATCTCCTGGCAGCAGGACGTCGCGCACGAGGTCAACGACGTCTCGTTCATCGGCGTCGAGCACCCCGAACACGGGCCGGGCTTCGACCTCTGGGTCGGCGGCGGCCTGTCCACCAACCCGAAGATCGCGCAGCGGCTCGGGGCCTGGGTCCCGCTGGACGAGGTGCCCGAGGTGTGGGCCGGGGTCATCTCGGTGTTCCGCGACTACGGCTACCGCCGGTTGCGCCACCGCGCCCGGATCAAGTTCCTGGTCGCCGACTGGGGTACCGAGAAGTTCCGTCGGGTGCTGGAGGACGAGTACCTCGGCCGCACACTGATCGACGGCCCCGCCCCGGTCACCCCCGAGCGCCCGATCGACCACATCGGCGTGCACAAGCAGACCGACGGCCGCACCTACATCGGCGTCGCCCCGGCGTCCGGCCGGGTGTCCGGTTCGACGCTGATCGCGCTGGCCAAGGCCGCCGAGTCGGCCGGGTCGCGGCGGGTCCGGCTGACCCCGCAGCAGAAGATCGTCGTGCTCGACGTGCCGGAGGAGAACGTCGAGACGCTGAAGGCCGAGCTGGCCGGGCTGGGGCTGCAGGCCGAGCCCTCACCGTGGCGGCGGGCGACGATGGCCTGCACCGGCATCGAGTTCTGCAAGCTGGCGATCGTCGAGACCAAGGAGCGGGCGATCCGCCTGGTCGAGGAGCTGGAGAAGCGCCTCGCCGACGTGCAGGACAGCCTCGAGGTCCCGATCTCGATCCACCTCAACGGCTGTCCCAACGCGTGCGCCCGCACCCAGGTGGCCGACATCGGGCTCAAGGGCCAGATCGTCACCGACGCCGAGGGCAACCAGGTCGAGGGCTTCCAGGTGCACCTGGGCGGCGGCCTCGGCCTCGACGCCGGCTTCGGACGCAAGCTGCGCGGGCTCAAGGTCACCTCCGCGGAGCTGGGCGACTACGTGGACCGCGTCGTGCGCCGCTTCGCCGAGCAGCGCGAGCCCGGCGAGCGCTTCGCGCAGTGGGTCGTCCGCGCCGCCGAGGACGACCTGAAGTGAGCGAGCGCGCCGTCCCCTTCTACTGCCCGTACTGCGGCGAGGAGGACCTGCGGCCCGCCGAGCAGACCGAGCGCGTCCCCCACGGCGCCTGGTACTGCGCGGACTGCCTGCGGACGTTCTCGCTGAAGCTGGTGGGGATCGGAATCCCGGAGGTGTCCCGATGAGCGTTGCCACCGAGACGGACCTGCGCGCCGTCGCCGAGCGCGGCGCGGCCGGGCTCGGCCCGGACGCGACCGCCGAGCAGCTGCTGAGCTGGGCCGCCGAGACGTTCGGCCAGCGGCTGATCGTCGCGTCCAACATGCAGGACGCGGTGCTCGTCGACCTCGCGGCGAAGGCGAAGCCGGGCGTGGACGTCCTGTTCCTGGACACCGGTTACCACTTCGCCGAGACGATCGGCACCCGGGACGCCGTCGGCGCCGTCCACGACGTGCGGATCGTCAACGCCGAGCCGGAGCACTCCGTCGCCGAGCAGGACTCGCTGCTGGGCAAGGACCTGTTCGCCCGGGACCCGAACCGGTGCTGCGGGCTGCGCAAGGTCGTGCCGCTGCAGCGCACGCTGGCCGGCTACGACGCGTGGGTCACCGGCGTGCGCCGCGTCGAGGCCCCGACCCGCGCGAACACCCCGCTGATCACCTACGACGAGAAGTTCGGGCTGGTGAAGATCAACCCGATCGCCGCCTGGAGCGACGAGGACATGGACACCTACATCGCCGAGCACGGGATCCTGGTGAACCCGCTGGTCGCCGAGGGCTACCCCTCGATCGGCTGCAAGCCGTGCACCGCCAAGCCACTGCCGGGCGCCGACAAGCGCTCCGGCCGCTGGGCGGGCACGGGCAAGATCGAGTGCGGGCTGCACGTCTCATGAGCGCCGCGACCCTCGACGCCCTGGACTCCCTGGAGTCCGAGGCCATCCACATCTTCCGTGAGGTCGCCGGCGAGTTCGACCGCCCGGTGATCCTCTTCTCCGGCGGCAAGGACTCCACGCTGCTGGTGCACCTCGCGGCGAAGGCGTTCGCGCCCGCGCCGGTGCCGTTCCCGCTGCTGCACGTGGACACCGGGCACAACTACCCGGAGGTCATCGACTTCCGGGACCGGCTCGCGGCCCGGATGAAGCTGCGCCTCGAGGTCGCGCACGTGCAGGACTGGATCGACGACGGCCGCCTGGTCGAGCGGGCCGACGGCACCCGCAACCCGCTGCAGACCCAGCCGCTGCTGGACTCGATCGTCGAGCACCGCTTCGACGCGGTCTTCGGCGGCGGGCGCCGCGACGAGGAGCGGGCGCGGGCCAAGGAGCGGATCATCTCGCTGCGCGACGCGTTCGGCCGCTGGGACCCGCGCAAGCAGCGTCCCGAGCTGTGGAACCTCTACAACGGCCGGCACGCCCCGGGCGAGCACGTCCGGGTGTTCCCGATCTCGAACTGGACCGAGCTCGACGTCTGGCGCTACATCCAGCGGGAGGACATCGAGCTGCCGTCGATCTACTACGCGCACCGGCGCGAGGTGTTCCGCCGCGACGGCATGTGGCTGGCCGAGGGCCCGTGGGGCGGCCCGCGCGGCGCGGAGACCCTCGAACTCAAGACCGTCCGCTACCGCACCGTCGGGGACGGCTCGTGCACCGGCGCCGTCGAGTCGACGGCGACGACGCTGGACGAGGTGATCGCCGAGGTGATGGCGTCCCGGCTGACCGAGCGTGGGGCCACCCGGGCCGACGACCGGCTCTCGGAGGCCGCCATGGAGGACCGCAAGCGTGAGGGGTACTTCTAAGTGACGAGCCAGACGCGGGACCTCCTCCGCTTCGCCACCGCCGGCAGCGTCGACGACGGCAAGTCCACCCTGGTGGGCCGGCTGCTCTACGACACCAAGTCGGTGCTGGCCGACCAGATCGAGGCCGTCCGGCGCGCGTCGGTCGACAAGGGACTGTCCACCCCGGACCTGTCACTGCTGGTCGACGGCCTGCGCGCAGAGCGTGAGCAGGGCATCACGATCGACGTCGCGTACCGGTACTTCTCCACACCGGTCCGCGAGTTCGTCCTCGCCGACACCCCCGGCCACGTGCAGTACACCCGCAACACGGTGACCGGGGCGTCCACCGCCGAGCTCGCCGTGCTGCTGGTCGACGCCCGGCACGGCGTGGTCGAGCAGACCCGCCGGCACGCCGCGGTGCTCGCCCTGCTGCGCGTCCCGCGGCTGGTGCTGGCCATCAACAAGATCGACCTGGTCGACTACGACCAGGCCGTCCTGGAGGCCATCGCCAAGGACTTCGCCGGGCTGGCCCGCGCGCTCGGTTTCGCCGACGACGCGGTGCTCACCATTCCGGTCTCGGCGCTGGTCGGCGACAACGTCGTCGAGCGCTCCGAGCGCACGCCCTGGTACGACGGCCCGACGCTGCTCGGCCACCTGGAGTCGGTGCCGGTCACCGGCCCCGAGGTCGACGCCCCGTTCCGGATGCCGGTGCAGTACGTGATCCGCCCGCGCACCGACGAACTGCACGACTACCGCGGCTACGCCGGTCAGGTCGCCGCCGGCACCGTCCGCCCCGGTGACGAGGTCGTGGTGCTCCCGGCGGGCCGGCGCACCACGGTCGCGGCCGTCGAGACCGCGGACGGCCCGCTGGCCGCCGCGAGCGCCGGGCGTAGCGTGACCGTGCTGCTCGACGACGACATCGACATCTCCCGCGGGGACGTCCTCGCCGCCGTCACCGACCAGCCGCGGGTGACCGACGAGCTCGAGGCCACCCTGTGCTGGCTGGCCGAGAAGCCGCTGCGCCCCGCGGCCCGCCTGCTGCTCAAGCACGGCACCCGCACCACCCAGGTGATCGTGGGCGCGGTGTCCGACCGGCTCGACACCGACACGTTCACGCTCTCCACGCCCGAGCAGTTGGAGATCAACGACATCGGGCGGGTCAGCCTGCGCACGGCAGACCCGCTGCCCGTCGACGACTACGCCGACGTGCGGGCCACCGGCAGCTTCCTGCTGATCGACCCGCCGACCGGCAACACGCTCGCGGCCGGGCTCGTCGGCAGCCCGCTCGTCCTGGTCGATCTCCCCGGCTCGGCCGACGGTTCGCCGCGCAGGCTCGGCTCCGGCGAGCCCTCCACTCCCGGCCCGTAGTCCCCCGCTGCGGCCATCGAAAGGAATCCCGACGACATGCCCCTCCGCTCCCGAGTCCCCGTCGCCGTCCTGGCCGTTCTCGTCACGGTGGGGGTGCTGGCCTCCTGTTCTCGAGCGGAGGAGCCAAGCAGCTCGACCGCGCCGGTGGCCACGTCCCCGGCCGGCGAGCTGCGCCTCGGCTACCTCCCGAACATCACGCACGCGCCGGCGCTGATCGGGCTGAACAAGGGGTTCTTCGCGAGCGAGCTGGGCAGCACGAAGATCATCCCGCAGTCGTTCAACGCGGGCCCGGACGAGGTCGGTGCGCTCCTCGGCGGCTCGCTGGACGCCGCCTTCATCGGCTCCGGGCCGGCGATCAACGCGTTCGCGAAGTCAGGCGGCGAGGCCGTCCGGCTGGTCGCGGGCTCGACGTCGGGCGGGGCGCAGCTCGTCGTCAGCCCGGACATCACCTCTCCCGCGCAGCTCAAGGGCAAGACCATCGCCACCCCGCAGGCCGGCAACACCCAGGACGTCGCGCTGAAGACGTGGCTCAAGCAGAACAACCTGCCGCAGGGCGCCGACGGCGTGACGGTGCAGAACATCGACAACCCGCGCGCCCTGGACCTGTTCCGCAGCGGGCAGATCGCCGGCGGCTGGCTGCCGGAGCCGTGGAGCTCGCGGCTGGTCGACGCCGGGGCGAAGGTCCTGGTGGACGAGCGGTCGCTGTGGCCGAACGGCCGGTTCCCGACGACGGTGCTGGTCGTGCGCACCCAGTACCTGGCCGAGCACCCGCAGACCGTCGAGGCGCTGCTGCGCGGCGAGCAGAAGGCGGTCGAGTTCGCCACCGGCAACCCGGCCGAGGCCAAGACCGTCACCAACGACGCGATCGCGCAGCTGACGAACACGAGCCTGCCCCCCGCGGTGCTGGACCGGGCCTTCACCGAGCTGACGTTCACCCTGGACCCGCTGGCGGCGACGTTCCCCCGGCTGTCCGAGGACAGCGTGACCGCCGGCGTCATGCCGACGGAGACCAACCTGCAGGGCTTCGTCGACGTCACGGCGCTCGACAAGGTCCTGCAGGCCGCCGGAAAGCCGACGGTGGACGCCGCCGGCCTCGACAAGACTCAGAGGTGATCGGGGCATGACCGTGACCATCATGAAGGGCACCGAGGCCCGCACCGGGCGGCCCGCCGTGCACCTCGACGGTGTCGGCAAGACCTTCGGCACCGGCTCAGGCGCCGTCACCGCGCTGCGCAGCATCGACCTGCAGGTGCTGCCCGGCGAGTTCGTCTGCCTGCTCGGCGCCTCCGGGTGCGGCAAGTCGACACTGCTCAACCTCATCGCCGGGCTCGACGACCCGACGACCGGGCGGGTCGAGCTGAACACCACTCGGCCGTCGTTCATGTTCCAGGAGCCGGCGCTGCTGCCGTGGCTCGACGCCGGCAGGAACGTGGAGCTGCCGCTGCAGCTCAACGGGGTCTCCCGGGGCGCGCGCCGCACCCGGGCCTCGGAGCTGCTGGAGTTGGTCCGGCTCGACGGGCTGGGCCGCAAGCGTCCGCACGAGCTGTCCGGCGGGATGCGGCAGCGCGTCGCGCTGGCCCGCGCCCTCGCCGCAGCCACCAGCGCGAACGGCAGCGCCGACGGGAACGGGACCTCGGGTCTGCTGCTGATGGACGAGCCGTTCGCCGCGCTGGACGCGATCACCCGTGACGTGCTGCAGGGCGAGCTGCTGCGGGTCTGGAAGGCGACCGGCACCACGGTCATCTTCGTGACCCACGACGTTAGGGAGGCCGTCCGGCTGGCCCAGCGCGTCGTGCTGCTGTCCTCCCGGCCGGGCACCGTGGTCGGCGAATGGGACGTCGAGCACGACGGCGACACGCTGCACGACGAGATCACGGCCCGGCTGCGCCAGGTCATCACCAGCCATGCCGCATGAGCTGACACCGGTCGGGGGACGCGAGGACGACGACCGATCGCGGCCGGGATCCCCGGTGAGCGAGGACGACGGCCGCGCGCTGGAGGACGCCGCCGCGGCCGTGGCCGGCCTCGACGCGCTCGACACCCCGAGCGCCCAGAAAGTGCCGTGGTGGCGGCGCGCGCTGTCGGTGTGGCTGCCGCCCACCGTCGCGCTGGTGCTGTTCATCGTCGTCTGGCAGATCGTCTGGGCCTCGGCCATCACCAGCGAGTACAAGATCCCGGCCCCGGCCGCGGTCTGGGCCCAGGTCACCGAGGTCTTCACGGACGGCCGGGTGTGGTCGATCCTGTGGACCTCGATCAGCCGCGCGTTCCTCGGCTTCTTCATCGCCCTGCTCATCGCCACCCCGCTGGGCCTGCTCGTGGCCAAGGTGAAGGTGGTGCGGTCGGCGATCGGCCCGCTGCTGTCGGGCCTGCAGAGCCTGCCCTCGGTCGCGTGGGTACCGGCCGCGGTGCTGTGGTTCGGGCTGACCGACGCGACGATCTACTTCGTCGTGCTGCTCGGCTCGATCCCGTCGATCGCCAACGGCCTGGTGGCCGGCATCGACCAGATTCCGCCGATCCTGCCCCGGGTCGGCCAGGTGCTGGGCGCCCGCGGCCTGACCAGCGCGCGGCACATCCTGCTGCCGGCGGCACTGCCGGGGTTCATCGCCGGGTGCAAGCAGGGCTGGGCGTTCTCGTGGCGCTCGCTGATGGCCGCCGAGATCATCGCGGCGGGCCCGCTACTGGGCTTCGGGCTCGGCGCCTTCCTCAAGGAGGGCAGCGACTTCAACGACATGCCCAAGGTGATCGCCGCGATCTTCCTGATCCTCGTGGTGGGCATCGGTATCGAGCTGCTCATCTTCCGCCCGATCGAACGGCGGGTCCTGCGGGCGCGCGGCCTCTCGCTGGGGCGCTAGGGCGGGAGATCGGCCACATGAGCGGGCGGCGTGACGATCATCCGGGTAGCGTTTCCGGAGTGTCCATCAGGGTCGATCACGCAGCCGGTGCCGTGGGCCCGGACGCGGGTCGGCACCCGGTGGACAGGTCACGCCCCGCTCTGGTCGCGGTCGCGCACGGCAGCCGCGACGGCCGCTCGGCGGCCACCATGGCGGCGCTGACCAGGGCTGTGCGCGAGCACGCCCCCGGGCTGGACGTGCGGCTGTCCTTTCTCGACTTCAACGCCCCGCGGCTGCCCGACGTGCTGGCCGCCGTCGCGGCCGACGGTCATTCGCAGGCCGTCGTGGTGCCGCTGCTGCTCGGCGCGGCGTACCACGCGAAGGTCGACGTCCCCGCGGCCGTGGACGCGGCGGTGCACCGGCACCCGAGGCTGCGCATCGTGACCTCCCAGGTGCTGGGCTCCGCCCCCGTGCGCGGCCCGTGGTGCTCCAGCGCCGCTTACCGCGCACGAGCGGCGCAGCCGCTCCTCGACGTCGCGTTCGCCCGGCTGCGTGAGGCCGGCGCCGATCCCGACGACCCGGGGCTGGGAATCGTGCTGGCCGGGGCCGGCTCGTCCGATCCCACCGCCAACGCGGTGGTCGCCGGGCTGGCGGCCTCCCGGCCGCGCACGGTGGCCGCCTTCGCCGCCGGGGCGGGCCCGAAGGTCGACGCGGCGCTGGCGAGCCTGCGGGACCGCGGCGCCACCCGGTTCGCGGTCGCCCCGTGGTTCCTCGCCCCCGGCCGGCTGCTCGACCGGGTCCGCACCACCGCGCAGGCGGCGGCGCCCGGCGTCGTCGCGGCCGAGCCGCTGGGCGACCACCCGGTGGTCGCCCAGGTGCTGCTCGGGTGCTACCGCGCCGCCGGCGCGGAGACCGAGGAGTGTGCCGATGCCGTCGGCTGAGCCCCGGGTACCGGGCCATGTGCGCGAACCCCTCCTGGAACGTTCCTGGCCGCCCGCATGCGCACGCTGAACGTCGCCGACGGCCCGTGCACGGTAAGTGATGCCGGAGCACCGCTCACCGCGCACGACCCCGGCCGACCCATGAAGACAACCGGGCCGCCGAGGCCCGGGTCGGTGGCGTGGCCACCGACGGCCGCCCGGGGCGCGGCGGCCGCTGAGGAGGGGGCGCGGTTGACCCATCGCCGCGACCTCGACCATCGCCGGACGGCGAGCGCGCTGTGTCAGGAGACGACCACACCCCCGGCCGTTTCCCGACCTGTTCACAGGAGAGAAGTTGTAATGTCCGTTTCCACCGACCACGACAACGCTCAGCAGACCGTCGCCGACCGCCTGCTGACCTCGCTCGACGACCTCGTGCAGCGGCACCGCGCGCTGGCACTGCACGGCGAGCACATCGAGCTGCACACCGAGCTGATCGCCGCCGAGGTGGCGCACGAGCTCGCGATGGCCCGTAGCGCGCTGCACCGGCAGCCGCAGCTGCGCCGGGTGAGCTGACCCCCATCCAGCGGCCTCGTCGCCCCCGGGCTTCCCGGGGCGCCGACGAGGCCGCGGATCACCGTCAGGCTGCCCGGTCGATCCGTTCGGGCAGCGCCTCCGCCACGCTGCTCAGCACCGCGCGGGCGACGGCATCGTTGTAGCGCAGGCTCTGCGCGTTCGTGCCGGGCCGGGTGAACGCCCCGGCGACCTTGACGACGGTGTGCGGCCCGACCGCGAACCGCCGCGGATGGGCCACGCCGTCGGCGTCGAGCAGGGCCCCGTCGGCGGGCCGGACCCGGATCAGCCCGGTGTTGAGCAGCACGCTGCCGTCGTCGTCGAGCAGGATGTCCTCGGCCGCCGCGCCGTCGCGGAGCAGACCGGCCAGCAGCGGGTCGACGGTGCGGCCCGCGCTCGGGCCGGGCAGCCGCGCGTCGACGACGACGCGCGCGGTGACCGGCGGCGCCCCGGCCAGCGCGGCGCTGCCCGCGCGGAAGACCCCGGCCGTGTCGTCGACGTCGAGCCACATGCCCGGGCCGAGGAAGTCGACGTAGCCCGCCCGGGACAGCGCGAGCAGCTCCCGGACCCGGAATCCGGGCGGCCCGCTCGTGACCGCGTTGAAGAAGCTCTGCCACCACCCGACGTCGTGGGCGCGAGACCGGTCGGACAGCGCGCCCTCCCCCTGCAACCGGGTGATCTCGCCGTACACCGACAGCATCGCGACGAACGCGCCGAGGTGCGGGGTGTACGCCGGATCGACGTGCTGGCGCAGGTCCTCGGCGATCCGTGCCCGGACCAGCGGCTGCAGCCCGGCGAGGGTGTCGGCGCGCAGGCCGTCGAGAGGCCGGTCGAGCGTGGCGAAGTCGATCCGGTCGATCGGGTCCGGGACCGCCTCGGTGAGCAGCCGCGCCATCTCGGGGCTGTCCCAGTCGGCGGCGGCGTACCGCTCGGCGAACTCCCCCCACCCGAGCCGGACGCGTTCGGGGTGGCCCATGACCAGCTCGTGGTACCAACCCCAGCCGATCTCCTTGGCCATCAGCGGCCACAGCTCGGCGCGCAGCTCCAGCGGCCGGCCGGTGCCGGCCAGCCGGTCGAGCACGTCGGGCGAGAAGAACCGCGGCAACGACGGGCGGCCGGCCTGCAGCTGGTAGTGCGTCTTGGAGTGGTAGGGCGCGCCGCGGGGCGACCCGGCGAACAGCCGCGGCTCGGCCCCGGACGGGACGTAGCGCAGCTCGCCGTCGCCCCGGTCCTCGAAGCGGCCGCCCCGTCCCTCGAACAGCAGCACGACCAGGTCGACGAACGCGAGCCCCATCCCGCGGACGATCACCGGTTCGCCGGGTTCGATCACCGACAGGTCGGAGTCGGTGGTCTGCTCGGGCGGCAGGTAGCGCAGCCCGTGCTCCCCGGCCCGGCGCACGAGGCCGGCCTCGTCGTCGGTCGGACGGGCGTCCAGGTGCCCGGAGGCGAGCACGACGGTGTCCACCCGCAGCGGCTCGGCCAGGCCTTCGACGCTGACCAGCTGGTCCTCGCCGTCCTCGGCGAGCGCGGTGGCCCGGCCCCGGTGGACGTGCACGTGCACCCGGTCGGGCAGCCCGGCGACCACGCGCCGGAACACCCAGCCGAGGTACTCGCTCTGCAGCCGGCGGCTGGGGAAGGTGGTCGGGGTGACGGCGCGCAGCTCGGCGGCCAGCACCGGGCCGAGATCGCCGATGTCCTCGCCGGGCAGCTCGCCGTCGCGCAGCAGCTCGGCCCACCGGGCGAACGTGGGGCCGGGACGGATCGGGCCGGCGCAGACCACCGTGGCGTCGGTGAACATGGTGACGTCGGCGGCCATCGAGTTCATGGCCAGCAGCGGAGACTGCTCGTGCCGCCAGATCCGCCCGCCACCCGCCGGAAACGGGTCGATCATGTGCACGTCGAGCTCACCGTCCGGGTAGAGCTCGGGCAGGCTCGCACCCAGTCGCTCCAGGATCCCGGTACCGCGCGGCCCGGCACCGACGATGGCGATGCCGGCACGGCTGGTGGTCATCGATCTCCCCTCACCGAAACGCTGTCACGGACGGCGGTTCGCGGTCGCGCCGGGCGACCGCGAACCCCTCACAGTGCTGCGCTGGTGCGGCAGAAATCCACGTGCCGGCGACGGGTGGACCAGATCGTGCGCAGCGCGACCGGGGCCCTCCGGGTGTGCGTCGCGGCGTACACCCCCTCGACTGTAAGGGCCCGACAGGTCTGCGGCCAGCGGATCGGTCGAACCTCACGGCCCGGTGACGCGGGTCGCGCCTGCCCTGCGGCGGCTGCTCGAGGTGGCGAAGCGGGGCGAGCGCCACGACCGGGCACTGTGGACGGTGACGGCGGCTCGTGGACGCCCGCGGGTTCGACCGCGAGGTCGTCCCGCTGGTGCGCGCCGAGGTCGCCGGGCGCGTCAGCGCTCAGAACCGGGCCGCGGCCGGGATGACGTCGCGCCCGAGGATCTCCAGCGGTTCGATCCGGTACACCTGCGGCACGATGCCGTGCGCCTCCTGGATGCCCAGCTCGGACAGCTTCTGCAGCTGGGCGAGCAACGGGCCCGTCTTGTCGCCGTTCGCCCCGGGGTCGAGCGGCAGCATGACGGTCTTCTCGATCTCGTCGTAGTCGCGGCCCTCGGCGTCACAGTGCCGGCGCAGCACGTCGAGCTTGTGTTCCAGTTCGGGGCCGGGGAAGAGGTTGCAGGCCTGGGCGTAGCGGGCGACGAAGCGCAAGGTCTTCTTCTCGCCGCTGCCCCCGATCAGGATCGGCGGGTGCGGCTTGCGCAGCGGCTGCGGCGCGTTCAGGGTCCGCTCGAGCTGGTAGTGCTTGCCGTTGTACGGACCGTCGTCGTCGCTCCACATCTGCAGGCAGATCTGCAGCGCCTCCTCCAGCCGCTCGAAGCGCTCCGCGGTCGGCGGGAACGGCAGCCCCAGCCCACGGGCCTCCTCCTCGTACCAGCCCGCCCCGATGCCCAGCCAGGCGCGGCCGCCGGAGAGGACATCGAGGGTGCTGACGATCTTCGCGAGCATCCCGGGCACCCGGTAGGTCGCGGCGGTCACCCAGGCGAGGATCTCGACGCGGGAGGTGTGCGCGGCCAGGTACCCCAGCGTCGTGTACGCCTCGAGCATCTCGTGCTCCGGCGGGCCGACCACGCTGATCTGCCACAGATGGTCCATCACGCTCACCCGCGCGAAACCCGCGTCCTCCGCGGCCGTCACGATCCGCGTCAGGTCACCCGCGAGCCCGGGCGGGCCGCTCGGGTAGGTGAAGTCCGCGATGTGCAGTCCGATCTTCATTCGCTCGTCCCCAGGGTCGGTGATCGGCTTCCTGCACGACGATAGTCCGGTCCGGGGAGAATCGCCCGGTGACACCGCCACCGATCTGCAATCGGCGCCCGAACAGAACCGCGGACGCCGCGCCGGCACGCACCACGAAAGAGCCCCGGCGCGCGGATCCGCATCCGGTTGGCCATTCACATCTGATTCTCAGGATTCATCCTAGCAACCCTCGACGCGGTTGCGCGAACCGGTCCCGCACATCTCTCATTACGCTTTTGTGCTCACCTTGACCTGCACTCTTACTCCTTCCATAGTCTACAGACAGAGCTTCCACACACACGACAAAGCAGTTGCCGGAAACGAGCCGGATGGGAGCCCCAGACGGACACGGATTTCGAAATACGGTCGCGTCGTTCGACTATTCGAGTGATCCACGATGAATAGTGAAACGGAGCGATGCCCGGCGGAGATACTCCCGATGCGAACCCCGCCGGGGGTCGTGGAATCAAAAGAAAGGGTAACGGAATGTCTTGGTCCAAGTGTGTCCCGGTCGTCCACAAGAAGGAGTGCAACCACCCCGCTCCCCCGAAGCCGGCCTGTGACGAGCACCGCCGTGAGCTGAAGCACAAGAAGCACCACCACAAGGCTCACAAGCCGGGCTGCTGAGCAGGACCATCCCGAGCGGCCCCGCCCGTGTCCGCACGGGCGGGGCCGCCGTCCGTCTGGAGTCGTCGTGACCACAACCGCTGCCACCGCGCTGGTGGACCAGGCGCCCCGGGTTCGGCTGCGGGCCGTGTTCGACCGGTTCTGGCCGTACACCCGGCCGTTCCGCGGCCGGCTGGCGCTGAGCCTGCTGCTCGCCGGGATCGGCCCCGCACTGAGCACCGCCTCGATCTGGCTATTCAAGATCCTCGTCGACGACGTCCTGACGCCCCACGACTTCCGCCTCTTCCCGGAGGTCGCCGCCGGCTACCTGACCATCACCCTGCTCGAGGGCCTCGCCACCTTCGCCGACGAGTACCTCTCGGCCTGGGTCGGCGAGCGATTCGTCCTCGACCTGCGCACCCGGCTGTTCGCGCACCTGCACCGGCTCTCGCCGGGCTACTTCGAGAACCGCCAGCTCGGCGACATCATGTCCCGCCTCACCGGCGACGTCGGCGCCGTCGAGCAACTCGTGCTCACCGGGGTGAACCAAGGCCTGACCTACCTGGCCCAGATCGCCCTGTTCACCGGGGCGCTGTTCTACCTGAACTGGCAGCTGGCCCTGGCCTCGCTCATCGCCGCCCCCGGCTTCCTGCTGGTGGCCCGCGTGCTGTCGCGGCGGATCCGGGACGCCTCCCGGGAACAGCGGCGGCGCTCCGGCTCGATCAGCGCCGTCGCCGAGGAGAGCCTCGGCAACGTGGCGCTCGTCCAGGCCTACGACCGGCAGGCCGACGAGGTGGCCCGTTTCCACGAGGAGAACCTCGGCGGCTTCGCCGCCCAGATGCTCGCGGTCCGGCTGGAGGCGCTGTTCGGCCCGCTCAGCAGCCTGCTCGAGACCATCGGGGTGCTGATGGTCATGGGCCTCGCGGTGTGGGAGCTGACCCAGGCCCGGATCACCCTCGGCGGCCTGCTGGTGTTCATCGCCTACCTCACCCAGCTCTACGGCCCCATCACCGGCACCGGGAGCCTGTGGAACTCCGTCTTCGCCGCGGGTGCCGGAGCCGAGCGGATCATCGAGCTGCTCGCCGAGGAGCCGGGGGTCCGCGAGCCCGACGCCCCCCGCCCGCTGCGGCGCGCGACGGGGATGCTCGCGGTCGAGCAGCTGAGCTTCCGCTATCCAGGCACCGACCGGGCCGCCCTGTCCGGGATCGGGTTCCGGGCCGCCCCCGGGCAGAAGGTCGCCATCGTCGGTGCCAGCGGCGCGGGCAAGACCACCCTGACCAAGCTGCTGCTGCGCTTCGCCGACCCCGACACCGGCCGGATCACCCTGGACGGGCACGACCTGCGCGAGCTGTCGCTGAGCGACCTGCGGCGCAACATCACCGCCGTCCTGCAGGAGACGCTCGTCTTCGACGGCACCGTGGCCGACAACATCCGCTGGGGGAAACCGGACGCGACCGGCGAGGAGATCACCCGCGCCGCCGTCGCCGCCGACGCGCACGACTTCATCACCCGCTTGGCCGACGGCTACGACACCCGCATCGGGCAGCGCGGACGGCTGCTCTCCGGCGGGCAGCGCCAGCGTCTCGCCATCGCCCGCGCCGTGATCCGCGACTCGCCGGTCCTGCTGCTCGACGAACCCACGACCGGCCTGGACGCCGAGTCGACCCAGCGGGTCATCGCGCCGTTACGCCGGCTGATGGCCGGCCGGACGACGATCATCATCTCGCACAACCTGCTGACGATCGCCGACGCCGACCTCATCCTGTTCCTCGACGGCGGCCGGATCGAGGGTGCCGGCACGCACGACGAGCTGCTGCGTACCGTGCCCGGTTACGCCCGGCTGTACCGGCTGCACCACCCGTCCGCCGGACCGCAGGCACCCGTCCACCACCCGCGGGCCGTTCCCCCCGGCCGCGACGGGCGGCCCTGGCCGCCCCGGCCGCAGCCCCGGGCACCGAGAGTCCCGGCGGCCCCGGGCGGACCCGGTCCCCGCCACGTCGGCCCGCCCACACCGGGTCCGCGGCCGGTTCCCCACCCGGGGCTGCTGCCGGTGCCCCCGATGATCGGGCTGCGGGGCGACCGGCACGGGCCGCGGCGAGCGCCGCAGAACCCGGCTGGCGGGCCACCGGATCAGCTTCGGTATCGGGACCCCACGCCGCGGTCCGGATGATGCGCCCCGGCGAGCGGGAGCAGCACGCCACCCGGCCCACGGGCGCAATGGCGGGCTTCGCCTCGGTCGGCTCCTAGGCCGAGCGGAGCCCACCGTCGGGCAGGTCGAGCGCGGGACGCCGTCCGGGGCGCCGGGACCGGGTCGGCAGCGGCCTGCTGCGCACCGGGACACCCCGGGTGTCGGACTCGAAGTCCACCAGCATCCGGCGGAACTCCGCGCGGACCGTGCTGGAGCCGAGGTCCACCTCGTGGAACCTGCGGTCGAGCATCAATTGCGCGATCGTGCTGCGCGGCCGGTCGGCACCGATCTGGGTGAGCAGCCAGTCCTCGAACGTCGCCATCGGAGTCTCGATCAACACACACTGCCTTCGTGCCGGGGAGCGGACCTCTCCACGGTGCCACGGTGCGGCGCCGGGTTACCGGCGGCTGTGACCCGATCCTCGCCGCCCGCTACCGCAGCACCGCCCGGGTCCGGGTCACCCGCCCGACCGGCCTGCCGTCCGCGTCGCGCACCTCCGTGCCGATGACGATCACGCTCCGCCCGGCGTGCAGCGGGCGGGCCGCCGCCTCGACGTGACCCGCGCTCACGCCGCGCAGGAAGTGCGTCGTGGAGTCGACGGTCGCGGTGCCCGTCGACCCGTCGGGCAGGTCGAGGAACGCGCTCCAACCGCCCGCCGCGCCGGCGAGCCCCATCAGCGCGCCGCCGTGCAGCAGGCCGCCGGCCGTGCACCGAACGCTGCGGGGTCCTACCGCCGGCACCGACTACGGTCGCGTCTCATGACCGCCCCCGCCACCGGTGACAACGCCGCCCCGGAACTCGTCCACCTCGACGTCGACAGCGGCGTCGCGACGATCACGCTGGACTCCCCCGCCAACCGCAACGCGCTGTCCGCCCAGCTGCGCCGCGAACTGCTCGCGCACCTCGACGCGGCGATCGCCGACGACGCGGTCCGGGTCGTCGTGCTGACCCACACCGGGCGGGTGTTCTGCGCCGGCATGGACCTCAAGGAGTCACGCGGCGCAGGCGCGCAGGGCCAGGGGGTCAACGAGGTCCCGGCGATCCTGGAGCGCATCTGGAGCTCGCCGAAGCCGGTGGTCGCGCGGCTGGCCGGCCCGGCCCGTGCGGGCGGGGTCGGCCTGGTCGCGGCGTGCGACCTGGCCGTCGCCGCGGAGGAGGCGACGTTCGCGTTCAGCGAGGTCCGGATCGGGGTCGTCCCCGCGGTCATCTCGGTGACCGTGCTCCCCCGGTTGCTGCGCCGCGCCGCGCACGAGCTGTTCCTCACCGGCGAGACGTTCGACGCCCGCCGCGCCGCCGCGATCGGGCTGATCAACAGCGCGGTGCCAGCGGACGAACTCGACGCCGAGGTCGACCGCTACGTCCAGGCGCTGCGTCTCGGGGCGCCCGGCGCGCTCGCCGGGACCAAGGAGATGCTGCGCCGCGAGCGGCCGTCGTCGATGCGTGAGGACTTCGCGCAGATGCAGGACCTCTCCGCCCGCTACTTCGCCGGCGACGAGGGCCAGGAAGGCATCCGCGCCTTCGCCGAGAAGCGCCCCCCGTCATGGGTGGACGCCTGATTCGCCGAGCAGGCTCAGGGGCGCCGGTGGGGGTTGCGGCCGGTGACGCCCAGAGCGCGTTCGAAGGCGGGCGCGGACGGGGCGACCGGCACCTCCGGGCCGAACCAGCCACCGTCGCGTCCCGTCTGCGCCATGCCGGAGGCGGCCTCCACCACCGCCTCGCCCAGCCCGGGCGGGCAGACGAGGCTCTGACCGGTGGCCGCGGCGACGTCCCAGGCGTGGCTCACGAACTCGCTGGTCATGATGGAGCCGACCATCGCGGCGGGCATCGTCGAGCCGCCGAGGTCGGTGTCACCCTCCCGGGCCTGCGGGTCGGCCCAGACCCGGGCGGCCGCCTCCGCCTGCCGGCCGGCTGCCTCGGCCCACCGCTCCTCCGGGACGTCGACGAGGAACGGCACGAGGACGAGGAACGGCACGAGATCGAATCCCGCCCACGCGGGGTCCCATCCCATCCGGGTGCCCGACCGCTCGGCGAGCAGGAAGCCGAACGCGCGATGGTTGGTCGCCTTGGCCACGGTGTCGTCGCTGCACGGGCTGGGATCGGCGAACCGGTCGGGGCGCGCGCCCCGGATCGCCGTCGTGGCGATGTCGACGCTCTGCGCGAAATGGTCTGCGTGATCCATGCCCCGACCCTCCCGCGGGCCGCCACCGGGGTCTTGTAGGAACGCGGCCCCGCGCCCGGCGTTCGGTATCCACCTACCCTGGGGGCCGTGCAGAGCTCAACCGTCGCGTCGTCCGTCGAGCGCGCCCTGGACGTGCTGGCCGGTCGGCGGGTGGTCGCGCTGACCGGTGCGGGACTGAGCACCGACTCCGGGATCCCCGACTACCGCGGCCCCGGCTCGCCCGCCCGCACCCCGATGACCTTCGACGAGTTCCGATCCGGCGAGCCGGCGCAGCGCCGCTACTGGGCGCGCAGCCACGTCGGCTGGGCACGGATGCGGCGCGCCGAGCCGAACGACGGCCACCGGGCGTTCGCGGACCTGGAGCGCACCGGCGTGCTGCGCGGGCTGATCACGCAGAACGTCGACGGGCTGCACCGCGCCGCAGGCAGTCGCTCGGTCATCGACCTGCACGGCCGCATCGCCGACGTCATCTGCCTGGACTGCCACCAGGTCACCCCGCGCGACCACCTGCAGGCGCGGCTGGCCGAGCTCAACCCGGGTTTCGCCGCGACGGCCGGGCCGGCGGTGGAGACGGCCCCGGACGGGGACGCGGTGCTCGAGTCGGTCGAGGGATTCCGGATCGCCCCCTGCACGGCGTGCGGCGGTGTGCTCAAGCCGGACGTCGTGTTCTTCGGTGAGAACGTGCCACGGGACCGGGTTGCACAGGCGTACGCGCTGGTCGACGCACTGGCGCCGGACCCGTCCGGAGATCCGGGCGGGGTGCTGCTGGTCGCGGGCTCTTCGCTTGCGGTGATGTCCGGGCTGCGTTTCGTCCGGCACGCGTTCAAGCACGGCATCCCGGTGGTGATCGTCAACCGCGGCCGGACACGCGGCGACGAGTTCACCACCGTGCGGGTCGACGGCGGTTGCTCCGAGGTGCTGCCGGTCCTGGCCGCTGCGGCGGCGGGGTCGGCCGCGGTCTGAGGTCCGGTCGAGCGACGAGGAGGCCCGCCCGGTCTTCTCGCCGCGCCGGCTGCTCCCCGTTCGTCATCTCCGGCTCCGCAGACACCACTCACAACGGCCTCGGCCCTCCCCTCACGGACTCGATCGCCGACCCGAGCACCTCGAGTACCGCCGGTATCCCGACGGGTCCGTCCGGCGCAGCACGTTCGACCCGTCCCACCAGCACCACCTCACCGGTCGCAGCCAGGACAGGTCGGTCAGGCTGTCGTGCAGCGCGTCGAGGTTGTGCCCGAAGTACTCCGGGAAACGCAACGCCTGCCCGACGGCCGGTCCGCTCCACGCCGCCGGTCATCAGCCGGTGGCGGCCGCGTCGACGACGACGAAGCTCGCGTAGTGATCGGCGGTGTAGTACAGCTCGCGCTTGCTCCCCGTGATGAGGCGGCGGGCGCCGCGGTCGCGTTCGCCCGGGTCGGCACGGTGTATTCGTGGTAGTAGCCACGAGGACCCGAGCGGCACCACCACGGCAAGACCCGCGGCCGCGGCGAACCTCGCCTTTCGGCGCACCGATTCAGGAACGGTCTCGAGGGGAGCGGGAGCGCCACGGCCAGCGGGCCACGGCGGCGTCGACACCACGATCGAGCAGCCCCGCAGCCGCCCAGCACAGCGGCAGCAGCACAAGGATCGCGAGCACGACCTGGAACGGGAACGCGAGCTGGGTGACCCACAGCTCTATCGCGTCCCACCAATCAGCCAGCGCGCGCACGCCTCACACAGTAGCCGGGCCGCGACATGACTAGATTCCCTGACATGTTCGCCGTCTACGCCGCAGAGCCCAACGCCGACGCTCCGCTCGACTCCCTGACCGTGGGCGAGCGCCCCGACCCCGAGGTCCCCGACGGCTGGGTGGCGGTGAAGGTCACCGCCGCCAGCCTGAACATGCACGACATCTGGACCCTGCGTGGGGTCGGCATCAAACCCGACCAGTTCCCCATGATCCTCGGCTGCGACGGGGCCGGGATGCTGGAGGACGGCACCGAGGTGGTGCTGCACTCGATCATCGGCGACCCGAACTGGAGCGGCGACGAGACCCTGGACCCGAAGCGCACGCTGCTCACCGAGAAGTACCAGGGCACCTTCGCCGACACCGTCGTGGTGCCGGCCCGCAACGCCGTCCCGAAGCCCGAGGGGCTGACCGCGGTCCAGGCCTCGGTCATGGGTACCGCGTGGCTGACCGCCTACCGGATGCTCTTCACCAAGTCCGGGCTCAAGCCGGGGCAGACCATGCTCGTGCAGGGCGCGTCGGGCGGGGTGTCCACTGCGCTCGTTCAGCTGGGCCGGGCCGCCGGCATGCGGGTCTGGGTGACCGGGCGCACCGAGGAGAAGCGCGCACTGGCCGAGAAGCTCGGGGCGCACGCGACGTTCCCGTCCGGCGAGCGGCTCCCGGGCAAGGTGGACGCGGTGTTCGAGACCGTCGGTGAGGCCACCTGGTCGCACTCCATGCGGGCGCTGCGTCCGGGCGGGACGATCGTCGTCTCCGGCTCCACCAGCGGCCCGAACCCCGGCGCCGACCTGCAGCGACTCTTCTTCCTGCAGCTGCGGGTCGAGGGGTCGACCATGGGGACGCGCCAGGAGCTTGCGGACCTTCTGACGTTCGTCGCGAACGCCGGCATCTCCCCGGAGATCGGACTGGAGCTGCCGATGGAGCGGGCCGAGGAAGGCTTCCGCGCGATGCTCGAGGGCGACACCGCGGGCAAGATCGTCTTTACTCGCTGACACCGGATCTTTCAAGGCTGCACTGTTTTCCCAGCGGACGCGGGCAATTAGTCGCTTCAGCAAGTACAGTCAGTCACCGTGTCTGAGCCATCCAGTCGAACGGCGCCGGGGGTCGTGGTCACCGTCCCGGCGCCGCGTGTACCAGGTCTGGTCGAGTTGCTCGACCGGGTGGACCGTGCGGTCGCCGCCGCACTGTCTCCGGTCACCTCGGCGGAAGGCGTCAGCCGCGACGGCTGGCGAGTACTTCTGATGCTCGCACGGGGTGGCGGGCGGAGCATGGGTGAGATCGCCACTCATACCGCTCTGCCCGCGCCCACCGCGACGCGTGTGGTCGACCGGTTGGTCGCGAGCCAGTTGGCTTACCGCAGGAATGATCCGGTCGATCGCCGGAGAGTACTGGTGCACCTCGCCCAGGACGGGCGGGCGGTCGTGGAGCGGGTCTGCGGCCGGGTCGAGCGGAAGGTCGGTGCCGCGCTCGGGTCTGCACACACACCGGAGCGTGCCCAGCTCGCCGAGCTGCTCGAGATCCTGGCGGCGCGCCGCCCCGATCTCGGCTGACCTCCCCGAATCCCCGCCGGACTGTCGTCACTCCCGCGCCGGCGTCCTCTCGATCGCAGCCAGTGTCCGATCGAGCCATTTCCGCCCCCGCGGGCCGAAGTCGCCGCGTGCCGACGCCACCCGTTGCAGCAGCTCGCGGCGCCCGCCCACAGCGGCCATCACCTCGGCCACGGTGACCCCGTGCGCCGGTCGGTCCACCACGTGGACCGGATCGCCGCCCTGAACGTCCGCCGGACGCTCGACGGCCAGGTAACACCCCGGCCGTCCGGCCGCCAGGAACCGCCCGACGAGGTCCGGCACCTGGACGAAGCCCGCGAACGTCGAGCAGGGGATGCGCGGGGCCGTCACCCGCAGTACCGCCGCGCCCACCTGCCACCGCTCGCCGATCACGGAGCCGGAGCAGTCGACCCCGGACAACGTGAGGTTCTCACCCACCCGTCCCGGCCCCATCGGACGGTCGAGCTCGGCGGCCCAGAACGCGAGATCCTCGGCCGCGTAGGCGTACACCGCCTGCTCCGCGCCACCGTGATGACGCAGGTCGCCGATCCTGTCACCGGCGACACCGCCGACGTCGAGGAACACCGGGCCCGTCACCGGTCGCTTGTCGATGCCGCTGCGGCCATGCCGGCTCAGCAGGCCTCCCGGGCCGGTCGCGGCCAGGTTGACCGAGGTCACCCGCCCGCCCGGTGCACCCGCGCCGCTCACACCCCGGCCCCGAGCCGGTCGGTGAGCCGCCGGGCCGCCGCGGCCGCCTCGTCACGCAGCAGCGCCACCAGCTCGGCGGCCGGCAGCGGCCGTACCAGTGGATAGGCCTGCCCGGCCCACAGCGCCATCCGGTCGGGCTCGCCGTGAGCCCGGATCGGGGCGGTGATGTGGTGCACCTGCGGGTAGGCCGCCGGTGCTGCGGCACCGTGCGCGTCCAGGAACGCGTTGCGGATGCCCCGCGCGGTGCGACCGGTGAACGCCCGGGTGAACCCGGTGCGCGGCCCGTCCGGAGTGGAGAGCGCGGCCCGGTGTGCAGGCTTCGTCCCGGCCTCGGGACAGACGAGAAACGCGGTGCCGAGCTGCGCGGCGACGGCCCCGGCGGCGAGCACCGCCGCCACCCCGGCGCCGTCGGCGATGCCGCCGGCCGCGACCAGCGGCAGCTCCACGGCCGCAGCGACCAGGCGCAGCGCCGCGAGCAGCCCGAGCGCGTCACCGCCGGCCGGGTCCGCCGGGTCGTCGCTGAACAACCCGCGGTGCGCGCCGGCCTCCATGCCCTGCACGACCAGCGCGTCGGCGCCGGCCGCGGCGGCCTGCCGGGCCTCGGCCGGACCGGTCACCGTCACCACGACCTCGCTGCCCACCGCGTGCAGGTCGCGCACGGTCGCCGCATCCGGGCAGCCGAACGTGAACGACACCAGCGGGACCGGCTCGGCCAGCAGCAACGCGAGCTTGCCGGGGTAGCCGTCGTCGTCGTAGCGCGGCTCCCCGGGCTCCAGGCCTGCCGCGACGAGCCGCTCCCCGTACTCCGCGGCACCGGAGTCGCGGCGCGGGCCGGGCAGGAACAGGTTCACCCCGAACGGCCGGTCCGACAACGCCCGCAGCGCAGCGATCCGCGCGGCCAGCGCATCGGCGTCGAGGTAACCACCGGCGAGGAAGCCGAACCCGCCGGCCGCACCCACTGCGGCCACCAGTTCCGGCGTGGTGCCGCCACCCGCCATCGGCGCCGCGACGACGGGCGTGGTCAGGTCGGCCAGCAAGGTGCTCATGGCGGACATGCTGCTCCCCTGCACCCGTCCGGCGCGACGTGATTGCGACGCCCCGGCGGCGCTGATCCCTGCGGTTACTTCTTCGCCTTGTCCGCGGTGGACTCGGTGGACAGTGCAGCGACGAAGGCCTCCTGCGGGACCTCGACCCGCCCGATGGTCTTCATCCGCTTCTTGCCCTCCTTCTGCTTCTCCAGCAGCTTGCGCTTACGGGTGATGTCACCGCCGTAGCACTTGGCGAGCACGTCCTTGCGGATCGCGCGGATGTTCTCCCGGGCGATGATGCGCGACCCGATCGCGGCCTGGATCGGCACCTCGAACTGCTGGCGCGGGATCAGCTCGCGCAGCTTGGTGGCCATCGACGTGCCGTAGGCGTAGGCGTCGTCCTTGTGCCGGATCGCCGAGAACGCGTCGACCGCCTCGCCCTGCAGCATGATGTCGACCTTCACCAGGTCGGCCTCCTGCTCGCCGGCCTCCTCGTAGTCGAGGCTCGCGTAACCGCGGGTGCGCGACTTCAGGGCGTCGAAGAAATCGAAGATGATCTCCGCGAGCGGCATCGTGTAGCGCAGCTCGACGCGGGTCTCGGACAGGTAGTCCATACCGCCGAGCTGGCCGCGCCGGCTCTGGCACAGCTCCATGATCGCGCCGATGAACTCCGACGGCGCCAGGATCGTCACCTTGACGATCGGCTCGAAGACCTTCGCGACCTTGCCCGTCGGCCAGTCCGACGGGTTGGTCACGGTCATCTCGGTGTCGTCGTCGCGCACGACCCGGTAGACGACGTTCGGCGCGGTGGAGATCAGGTCCAGCCCGGCCTCCCGCTCGAGGCGGTCGCGGGTGATCTCCAGGTGCAGCAGGCCGAGGAACCCGCAGCGGAAACCGAAGCCCAGCGCCGCCGAGGTCTCCGGCTCGTAGGTCAGCGCGGCGTCGTTGAGCTGCAGCTTGTCCAGCGCCTCGCGCAGCTCCGGGTACTGCGACCCGTCGACCGGGTAGAGCCCGGAGTAGACCATCGGCCGCGGCTCGCGGTACCCGGTCAGCGGCTCGGTCGCGCCCTTGCGCTGACTCGTGACGGTGTCGCCGACCTTGGACTGCCGGACGTCCTTCACCCCGGTGATCAGGTAGCCCACCTCGCCGACGCCGAGGCCCTCGGTCGGCTTCGGCTCCGGGGAGACGATGCCGACCTCGAGCAGCTCGTGGGTGGCCCCGGTGGACATCATCCTGATCCGCTCGCGCGGGGTGATCCGGCCGTCGACGACACGGATGTAGGTGACCACGCCGCGATAGGTGTCGTAGACCGAGTCGAAGATCATCGCCCGGGCAGGCGCGTCGGAGTCGCCGACCGGCGCCGGGACCTGGCGGACGACCTCGTCGAGGAGTTCCTTCACCCCGGCCCCGGTCTTGGCACTGACCCGCAGCACGTCCTCGGGCTCGCAGCCGATGATGTGCGCGATCTCGGCGGCGTAGCGGTCCGGGTCCGCGGCGGGCAGGTCGATCTTGTTGAGCACCGGGATGATCGTCAGATCCTTCTCCAGCGCCAGGTACAGGTTGGCCAGCGTCTGCGCTTCGATGCCCTGCGCGGCGTCGACCAGCAGGATCGCGCCCTCACAGGCCTCGAGCGCGCGGGACACCTCGTAGGTGAAGTCCACGTGGCCGGGGGTGTCGATGAGGTGCAGGACGTGGTCCTCACCGTCGACCTTCCACGGCAGCCGGACGTTCTGCGCCTTGATGGTGATGCCGCGCTCACGTTCGATGTCCATCCGGTCGAGGTACTGCGCGCGCATGGCGCGCTCCTCGACGACCCCGGTGAGCTGCAGCATGCGGTCCGCCAACGTCGACTTGCCGTGGTCGATGTGAGCGATGATGCAGAAGTTCCGGATGCGCTCCGGCGGGGTGAACGTGCGGTCGGCGTACGTCGTCACTCACAGATCCATTCAGATGCGGGTTGCTTCCATCGTCCCATGTGCGCGAGGTGGCCCCGCGCCTGCGTCGTTCCGCGGCCGCACCACTCGCCCGGGTGGCGCGTGGGTGACGGAGTGGAGTTGCAGGTGTGACGCCTGCCCCCGGCGGGCACGGGGCCTGCAGGAACTGCGCCGAGACCACTGCCAGCAACGATACGGAAAAAGGGGCCGGCGGGTGCCGCGCACGACCGTGACGGCGCCGAGATCGGCCCGGCCGGCCTCGTCACGGCGGCGCGCTGGGCGACGGTCACCACCGCAAGGTCGATCGGGCGGCGGTCGTCGACCAGCAGCGGCTACCCGGCGGGGAAGTCCGGAGGCCGGCCGTCCCATTCCGCGAGCGGCGCACGGTGCCGGCGCCAGTTCGCCGGCCGGGCGTCGGGCTCGAAGGCCCGGCCGAGCCCGCGCGCGGCGTCATCGCCATCCACGCGGCAATCACAACCCAACCACCCCCCCGTAGCGCCATGAGGGTGGCTCTGCTGGCATTGGACATCAGCAAAGCCACCCCGATGCAACGTGCCGGGGTGCACGAGACCCGAAAGGTCACCCGATGAGCGTCACGCCGATCCCCCCGCTGGACCGGAAGCAGGCCGCCGCAGCCGTTCTCGCCGCCAAGAAGCGGCTCGGGCTGCGCTGGGAGAACCTGGCCGAGATCCTCGGCCGCTCGACCGAGTGGTCCACCTCGGCCCTGCTCGGCCAGCAGCAGCTGACCGATGAGCAGGCGGCCGCCGTCGGCTCCGCGCTCGACCTGGACCAGAGCGTCGTCGACGCGCTGACGCTGCCGCCGCTGCGCGGTGCAGACGCCGTCGACACCACCGACCCGCTGGTCTACCGGCTCACCGAGATGGTTCAGGTCTACGGCGGGGCGATCCGCGAGTTGGTCCGCGAGGAGTTCGGCGACGGCATCGTCAGCGCGATCGATTTCGAGCTGAAGCTCGAACGCGTCACCGACCCCAAGGGCGATCGCGTCAAGATGACGATGAACGGGAAGTTCCTGCCCTACCGGGTCTGGTAGGGCAGGCGAGCCGCGTCATCTCCACCGTCACGTCGGGAGCCTTCGCCGGACCCCCGGAGTAGATGCCCTTGAGCGGCGGGACGTCGGAGTAGTCCCGGCCGCCGGCGACCCGGACGTGCCGGTGCGCGATCTCGATGTCGTTGGTCGGGTCGTAGCCCCACCAGCCGCCGGTCCACGCCTCGATCCAGGCGTGACTCTCCCCGCTCACGATCTCGTCGGTCCCGGCGTCGGCGCGGGGAAGCAGGTAGCCGGACACGTAACGCCCCGGAACGCCCATCGCGCGCAGCAGCAGCAACGTCACGTGCGCGAAGTCCTGGCAGACCCCCTTCCGCGCCTGCCATGCCTCGATCGCCGAGGTGTGCGCACCCGTCGTGCCCGCCTGGTAGGTCAGGTGCTCGCGCACCCAGCGGCCCGCGGCCACCACCGCGTCCGCGGGCTTGCGGCCGCGCCGCAACGACATCGCGACCCTGGCCAGCTCCCGGTCGGCGCAGACGAAGTCGGTGAACTCCAGCATCTCGGTGAACCGGTCCCGGATCGGCTCGGAGCCGAGCTTCTTCCAGGTCACCGATCGGGCGGGCGCGACGGCGTCGGCGGTCTCCACCACCGACGTGCCGGTGACCCGCAGCTCGGTGTGCGGGACGTGCAGGTCGAACGCGGTGACGATGGTGCCCCAGTAGTCGCGGTAGCGGTAGGGCCGGGTCGCCGGTGCCGTCCGGATCCGGCTGACGATCACGTTCTGCCGGGTGTCGCTGCTCGGGGTCAGCCGGGCCTCGTTGTAGGACTCGGTGATCGGCGCGCAGTACCGGTAGACGGTCTCGTGCACGACGCGGATCCGCCGACCCGTCACCCGGCCTCCAGCGCACGCCCCTCGGCGAGCACCCAGGTGTCCTTGCTGCCTCCGTCCGAGTCGATGACGAGGCTGCCCTCGGGCAGCGCGACCCGGGTCCATCCGCCGGGCAGCACGAACACGCCGTCGCCGCCGCCGTTGACCGCGAACAGACGCAGGCCGACGTGCCGCGGGACCAGCCGGCCGCCCGCGTTCGTGGGCACTGTGGACAGCTGGACCACGGGTCGGGCGATCCAGCCCCAGGGGTCCTTCCTGATCTGCTTGCGCGCTGCGGCGAGCTGCCTGGCGGTGGCGCTCGGCCCGAAGAGGATCCCGTAGCCGCCGGAGCCCCGGGCCGGCGTCAGCACCAGTTCGTCGAGGTGCGCCAGGACGTGGGCCCGCTCGTCGTCGAGCCAGCAGCGATGGGTCGCGACGTCGGGGAGCAGCTGCTTCTCCCCCAGGTAGTAGGAGATCATCTCGGGCACGTAGGTGGAGACGAGCCGGTCGTCGCCGACACCGTTGCCGGGAGCGTTCGCGATGGCGACGTTGCCGGCCCGCGCGGCGTTGAGCACCCCGGCGACGCCGAGCACCGAGTCCGGATCGAACTGCAGCGGGTCCAGGAATTCGTCCTCGATCCGGCGGTAGATCACGTCGACCTGCCGCTCGCCTCGGGCGGTGCGCAGGTAGGCGGAGTGGTCGCGGCAGAACAGGTCCCGGCCCTCGACGAGCTCGACGCCCATCCGCCGGGCCAGCAGCGTGTGCTCGGGGTACGCGTGGTCGTCGGCGCCGGGGGTGAGCACGACGACCACCGGGTCGGCCACGTTCGGCGCGGTGGCCAGCAGCGCCCGGAGCAGGTGGGCGCAGTAGTCACCGACGTGGCGCACCCGCTGTTCGCTGAGCAGGTCGGGGACGACCCGCGCCATCGTGCGCCGGTTCTCCAGCACGGAACCGACCCCCGACGGGTTGCGCAGGTTGTGCCCCAGAAGCCGGAAGGCGCCCGCCTGGTCGCGGACCAGGTCGAGGCCGGCGACGTGGATGCGCACGCCGCCCGGCGGGTCGAGGTTCGCCGCCACGCGGTGGAACCGCGCGCAGCGGGTGATCAGCCGGCGGGGGAGCACGCCGTCGCGGACGATCTGCGCGTCGCCGTGGACGTCGGCGAGGAACGCCTCGAGCGCGCGCACCCGCTGCACGATGCCGCGTTGCAGCTGCGACCACTCCCCCGCCGAGATCACCCGGGGCACGACGTCCAGCGGGATCGGACGCCGGCCCCGTACCGCGAGGGTGTCCTGGCCGATGGACGCGCGGTCCAGCGCCTCCGGCCGGGCGTCCGGCTCGGCCACCGCGGGCGCGAGGACGTCCCGCACCGCCCGGTACGGCGCGCGGACGGCGCCGTCGGGGGAGAACATCTCGTCGAACACCCCGGGATGCGGCCGGTCCGGCTCGAGATAGCCGTCGAACAGCAGGGACCCTGTCTGCCCGGCCCTCGCCGATCGCCGGGGCGGACTGTTCCGCTCGGCTGCTCGGCTCACACCGGTCATCTTCACCCAGCCGGGAGGGATGGGCCATCGCTGATCGGACGCGACCGCGGCGAGCCCGCCGATCAGGACGGCCGGCACGGCGTGTCCCACCTCACACTCTCCAGCGGCGCCGTCCCCGACCTACTCTCCAGAGCATGGCGACGCGGCCGCTGGCGACCGAGGTTGACTCTGCCCGCGGCTGGCTCACCGTCGCGGCCGCGTTCGTGTCGATGGCCGTCGTCTTCGGCGTGGCCTACAGCTTCGGCGCCTTCTTCGCCCCGATGGCCGCGGAGTTCGGCACCGGCAGCGGCGCCACCTCGATCGTCTTCTCGTTCACCGCGTTCTGCTGGTTCGCGCTGGGCTCGGTGAGCGGACGCGCGGTGGACCGGTTCGGCCCGCGCCCGGTGCTGCTGGTCGGTGCGGCGGCGCTCGCCGCCGGGCTGGTGACGACCTCGTGGGTCGCGCACCTGTGGGTGGGCTACCTGACCTACGGGCTGGGCGTCGGGATCGCGGTGGCCTGCGGATACGTGCCGATGGTCGCCGTGGTCGGCGGCTGGTTCGACCGGCGCCGCGGCGTCGCGCTCGCCGTCGCGGTCGCCGGGATCGGGGTCGGCACGCTGGCCGGCGCCCCGGTGGCCGCGGCCCTGATCGACGCCTACGGCTGGCGGCGCACCAATGTGATCTTCGCGATCGGCGGGACGCTGCTGCTCGTCGCGTGCGCCGTGGTGGCGCGCCGGCCGCCGGAGCCGCAGGGCGACTCGCCGTTGCCCGTGCGCGCGCTGGTGCGGACCCCGGCGTTCCGCTCGCTCTACGCCTCGACGCTGCTGGCCTCGCTGGCGCTGTTCGTGCCGTTCGTGTTCCTGCCGGCGTTCGCGGTCGAGGCCGGAGTGGACCCGGTGCCGGCCGCGACCATCGTCGGCGTGATCGGAGTGGCCAGCGTGGTCGGCAGGCTCGCGATCGGCGCCCTGGCCGACCGGATCGGCCGGATCCGCACCTACCAGGTCAGCTACGCGACCCTGGCCGTCAGCTTCCTGGCGTGGCTGGCCGCAGCGTCGGTGGGAAGGGCGTGGACGCTGCCGTTGCTCCTGGTGTTCGCGATCGTGCTCGGGATCGGCTACGGCGGATGGATCGCGCTGCAGCCGACCGTCGTCGCGGAGTTGTTCGGGCTGCGGGGGCTCGGCGGGCTGGTCGGCCTGATCTACACCGCGGGCGGGATCGGGGCGCTGCTCGGCCCGCCCCTGGCCGGACTGGTGATCGACACCACCGGGGGCTACCGGTGGTCCGTCGCCGGGGCGATGCTGTGCGGGGTCGGGGCGTTCCTGGCCCTGCTCCCTCTGAACCGGGGCGAATTTCACCGGTCCCGGTAGCGCTGTTAGCATGGTCAGCCGAATGCTCGGCGTGCTTGCCTGATCTGGGTCGACCCCATGATCCGGGCGCCGGAGCCCCAGATCAGTAGGCGTGCAGTCCAGGCAGGAAGAACTCGAGGCAAACGCGTGGCCAACATCAAGTCCCAGATCAAGCGGGTCAAGACCAACGAGAAGCGCCGCATGCGCAACAAGTCGGTCAAGTCGTCCGTTCGTACGGCGATCCGCCACTTCCGTGAGGCTGTGGAGCTCGGCGACGCCGAGAAGGCCACCGAGCTGCAGCGCACCGCCGCGAAGGCCCTCGACAAGGCCGCCAGCAAGGGCGTCATCCACAAGAACCAGGCCGCCAACCGCAAGTCGGCGATGGCCCACCGGATCAACAGCCTGTAACGAATCGCCGGTCCGATACCGACTCCTTCGCGGGGCCGGTTCGACCGAGCCCGCACCACTGACGGCGCTGCCCACTCCCGCGGGGCAGCGCCGTCGGGCTGTCCGGGGGCTTGCCGGGCCTTCCGGCCACGCCCGGCTGGGGATGACCCGGTCAGCGTGATTCGCGGGCGTCGATGATCCGCTGCACCGCCCGCTCCAGCGCGTAGGCCGGATCCGCGGCGGCGCCCTTGACGTCGGCGTTCACCTGGGCTGTCGCCGCGAACGCCGCGGCCAGCGCTTCCGGCCGCCAGGCCCGAACCTGCGATTGCGCCTTGCGGATCTTCCACGGCGGCATGCCGAGGCTGCCGGCCAGCCGGTTGGGATCGCCCCGCCCGGCCGCTCCAACCTTGGCCAGGGTGCGGACCGCGTCGGCCAGCGCGTCGGCGACGAGCACCGGCGCCACCCCCAGGACCAGCGCCCAGCGCAGCGCCTCGAGCGCCCCCGCCCGGTCCCCGGCCACCGCCTTGTCGGCGACCGCGAAGCCCGACACCTCCGCCTTGCCGCGGTGGTAGCGACGCACGGCGTGCTCATCGATCGTGCCGCCGGTGTCGGCCACCAGCTGTCCGGTCGCGGAGGCCAGCTCGCGCAGGTCCGAGCCCACGGCCTCGAGCAGCACCGGGACCGCGTCGCCGGCGATCTTGCCGCCGAGCCGGCGCACCTCGCTGCGGACGAAGTCGGCGCGTTCCTCGTAGCGGGTGACCTTCTCGCACTTCGTGAGCGCGGCCCCGGCCTTGCGCAGGTCGTCGGCCAGCGCCTTGCCGCGCGCCCCGCCGGCGTGCAGCACCACCAGCACGATCCCGTCGGCCGGCGCGGCGGCATAGGCGGTGATCGCCGCGGCCATCTCCTTGCCGACCTCGTGCCCTCCGGCCACCACGACCACCCGGCCCTCGGAGAACAACGACGGGCTGAGGTGCTCGGCCAATTGGCCCGGGGTCAGTTCGGAGCCGCGGAACCGGCGCACATCGGCGGTCGGATCGACGACGCGGACGGCAGCCAGCACCCCCTGCACGGCCCGCTCCACCAGCAGTTCCTCCTCGCCGATAATGAGCTGCAACGGCGCGGGAGCGGACGGCGGAGCCACCGGCGGAGTCACGCCGCCATGGTGGCGCACGGCCCGGACAGATCGTGACCCGGCTCCCAGATGGCGGGCCACGGCTGGGCAGAACGAACCGCCATGTCGTAGCGTGGGGCCCAACTCCGCGGCACCGCGCCGGGGGACAACCGAATATGGCTCATCCAGAGGGGCAGAGGGAACGGCCCGGCGAAGCCCCGGCAACCGGCGTCAACCGACGACCAGCGCGCACGCGCAGAGATCCGTCGACGATCACGGTGCCAATTCCGACCCGCGCAGTGCGGGGCAGATGAGGAGATCTCACGATGACGATGACTGCCGACGTCCCGGCGACCACCACCTACGACCTCGGGCCCGCTCGCGCCCTGTCCTGTCGCGAGTGCGGCCACCAGATCCCCCTCGCCGCGGAGTTCGCCTGCCCGCGGTGTTTCGGGCCGCTCGAGGTGGCCTACGAGTTCTCCGGCGTGACCCGCGAGTCGATCGAGGCGGGCCCGAAGTCGATCTGGCGCTACCGCCACCTGCTCCCGGTGCCGTCGGACGTGCAGTCCCACCTCAACACCGAGCCGGGCCTGACGCGGCTCATCCAGGCCGACCGGCTCGCCGCCGAGCTCGGCGTCCGCAAGCTGTGGATCAAGGACGACACCGGCAACCCGACGCACTCGTTCAAGGACCGCGTCGTCGCCGTCGCGCTGGCCGCCGCCCGCGAGCTCGGCTTCTCCGTCCTGTGCTGCCCGTCCACCGGCAACCTCGCGAACGCGGTCGCCGCCGCGGCCGCCCGGGCCGGCTGGGACTCGGTCGTGCTCATCCCGTCCTCGCTGGAGCAGGCCAAGGTGCTGACCACCGCCGTCTACGGCGGCACGCTGCTCGCGGTGGACGGCAACTACGACGACGTGAACCGGCTGGCCACCGAGCTCGCCGCAGAGCACGAGGACTGGGCGTTCGTGAACGTCAACGTCCGGCCCTACTACGCCGAGGGCTCCAAGACCCTCGGCTACGAGGTCGCCGAGCAGCTCGGCTGGCGGCTGCCCGAGCAGATCGTCGTTCCGGTGGCCTCCGGCTCGCAGCTGACCAAGGTGGACAAGGGCTTCACCGAGCTGGGCACGCTCGGGCTGGTCGAGCCGACCCCGTATCGGGTGTTCGGTGCCCAGGCCACCGGCTGCTCGCCGGTCGCCAAGGCCTTCGAGGACGGGCACGACGTGGTCCAGCCGGTGCGGCCGGACACGATCGCCCGCTCGCTGGCCATCGGCAACCCGGCCGACGGGCCCTACGTGCTCGACGCCGTCCGCCGCACCGGCGGCGCCATCGGGCACGTGACCGACGACGAGGTCGTCGAGGGCATCCGGCTGCTCGCCCGCACCGAGGGCGTGTTCGCCGAGACCGCCGGCGGCGTGACCGTCGCGACCGCGAAGAAGCTGATCGAGGCCGGCCAGATCGACCCCGACGCGGAGACCGTGCTGCTGATCACCGGCGACGGGCTCAAGACCCTCGACGCCGTGTCGGGGCAGGTCGGGCCGACCGCGACCGTACCGGCCACCAGCAAGGCCGTCCGCGAGGCGCTGGCCGGCCGGGGCTGAGCCGTCGGCCACGGCGGCGCCGGGCCGGCAGCGGATCACCGCGACTCACCAGCTCCAGGGCGGCGCCGGGATCGTGGTCGCCGGCCCCCGCGGGTGCGGTGACGGCGACGTCGCCGGCGAGGTCGGTGCGGCGCACCGTCACACCGGCCCGGGTGAGCGCGTCCATCAGACCGGGGTTGGGATGCCGGTAGGTGTTGCCCGCTCCGACGCTGACCAGCGCGACGCGCGGCGCGACCGCGTTGAGGAAGGTCGCCGAGCTGTAGCGCGAGCCGTGATGCGGCATCTTGAGCACGTCGGCCCGCAACGGGGCCCCGGACGCCACCAGATCGGCCTGGGCGGCGAGCTCCACGTCGCCGGTCAGCAGCACGGACCCGGCCGGGGTGGCCGCCCGCACCACGAGTGAGCCGTCGTTGACGGCGGTGCCGTCCTCCGGGTCGATCCACGACGCGGGGTGCACCGGCCCGATCACGTCCAGGGTCAGCGCCGGCCACGTCAGCCGCTGCCCGGCGGACAGCGCCACCAGCGGGGCGCCGGCACCGGCCGCCTGCCGCGCGACCTGCTCCAGCGACCACCGCGGTTCCCGGACCGGGCCGACCGCGACTCCGCCGACCGCGCGCCCGCGCAGCGCCCCCGCCAGGCCACCGGCGTGATCGGCGTGCAGGTGGCTGAGCACCACCAGCGCGATCCCGGTGACCCCGAGGCGGTCCAGGCAGGCGTCCACCAGGCCGTCGTCGGGGCCGGCGTCGACGAGCACCACCCGGCCCGGACGGCCGGTGGCCAGCACCAGGGCGTCGCCCTGGCCGACGTCGCAGGCCACCACCGCCCAGCCCGGCGGCGGCCACCCCGGCGGCACCAGCCGGGTCGGCACCAGGACCAGCATCAGCCCGAGCAACGCGGCCAGCAGCAGCGCCCGCAGCCGCGGCGACCGCCCCAGCACCGCCAGCAGCACGACCGTTCCGGTCAGCAGCAGCGCGCCCGGCACCCCGTCCGGCCAGTCCAGGACGCCGCCCGGGACCGCCGCCGCGTGGTCGGCCACCGCGACCAGCCAGGCCACCGCGGGGCCGGCCAGCCACGCGCAGGCCGCGGCGCAGGGTCCGCCCAGCGGGGAGACGACCGCGGCCAGCACACCGAGCACCGTCGCGGGCGCCACCGCGGGGACGACCAGCAGGTTCGCCAGGATCGAGACCAGGCTGACCTGCCCGCTGAGCCCGGCGATCACCGGTGCGGTCGCGACGCCCGCCGCCGCCGGGACGACCAGCGCCTCCGCGAGCCCGGGCGGCACGCCGCGGCGACGCAGCGCGGCGGCCCAGCCGGGTGCGACCAGCACCAGCGCAGCCGTGGCCAGCACGGACAGCGCGAACCCTGGGTCGACGGCGAGCCGCGGGTCGATCAGCAGCAGCATCAGCACGGCGGCGGCCAGCGCGGGCACCGCCGACCGGCGCCGTCCGAGGGCCAGCGCGAGCAGCACCACCCCGCCCATGACCGCCGCTCGCAGCACGCTCGGCGACGGCCGGGCGAGGATCACGAACCCGGCCAGCGCCACCCCGCTCAGCGCGGCGGCGAGCCGCGGATCGGCCCGGAACAGCCGCAGCAGGCCCAGGACCGCGCCACCCACGATCGCCAGATTCGCCCCGGACACGGCCGTCAGGTGAGTCAGCCCCGCGGCCCGGAAGTCCTCCTCGACCTCCGCCGTCTGGTTGCGGGTGTCCCCCACCGCCAGGCCGGGAAGCAACCCGGCCGAGGCGGTGGGCAGCACCGCGGCGGCCTCCCGCAGACCGTCCCGCAGCGACCCGGCGGCCGCCTGCCACCACGACGGCGGCCCGACCTGGCCGGGCGGGCCGCGCACCCGCAGCACCGCGACCGTCAGGTCCCGGCGCTGGGCGGGCGCCAGCAGCCCCTCGACGGTGACGGACTGCCCGGGCAGCAGCCCCGTCCAGCCCTCCGGCGCGGCGAGCAGGAGCACCCGGCCACCGGTGGCCCACGAACCGTCGTCGACCGCGGCGTGGCGCAGCACGGCGGGCACCAGGACCTGGGTGGCTCCCCCGGGCCGGGCGCCGTAGCCGGCGCCGCGGATCGGCCGGGGATCGTCGGCGAGCTCCACGCGCAGCGTCGCCGCGGCTCCCCGTTCGGCGGCGCCGGCCAGCGGATGCCCACGCACCTGCAGTACGTGGGTGCTGACGAGGACCCCGGCCGCGGCCGCGCACCCGGCGGCCGCGAGCACCCCGCTCGCCCAGGAGCGCCGGCGGTGCCGCGGCAACACCGCCACGACGAGCCCGCCGGCGGCCAGCGCGGTGAGCAGTGTCGCGGCGAGCGGGCCCGCGAGCAGCCCGGCCAGCACGACGGTCCAGGCCGCCAGGGCGCCCGGGACCAACCGCAGGTCGGGGCGGGTCCGCCGCTCGTCGTCGACAGCGGCCCGGGCCCCGATCGCGGCGCGCGTCCCCGCCGGCCGACCCATCAGACCGTCACCAGTTCGCGCAGCTGACCGAAGCGCCGCTCGCCGATGCCCTCGATCTCGCGGAGCTGGTCGACGCGGGTGAACCGACCGTTGCGGGCCCGCCACTCGAGGATGCGCTGGGCGGTGACCGGTCCCACCCCGGGCAGGCCGTCGAGTTGCTCCGCGGTGGCCCGGTTGAGGTCGATCCTGCCGCCGGGGGCCGCCGGGCCGGCCGTTCCACCGGCATCGGCGCCGGGACCCGGCGCCGTCGCGGCGGCGTCCGGGGCGGCCGGCACACCGACCGCGACCTGCTCACCGTCGCCGACCCGGCGGGCGAGGTTGACGGCGCTCAGATCGGTGCCGGCCAGCGGACCCCCGGCGGCCTCGATCACGTCGGCCACCCGCGAGCCGTCGGGGACCCGAACCAGGCCCGGCCTCGCCACCTTGCCCGCGACGCTCACGACGATCGGCCCGGGTGTGCCGGCCGCCGGATCGGGCGCGGCGTCGGCCTGAGCGCCGGCGGCGGGGTCGGCGCTCAGGCCGACCCTGGGCAACGCGGTGACCGGTTCCGCCTGTGGCCGCCCGGACCAGACCCCGACGGCCGCCAGCACCGCGGCCACGGCGGCCACCAGCGCGAGCGCGGTCGCCCCCGGCCGGCCCGGGTCGAGCCGGGCACCGCGCCAGCCCTCCGGGACCCAGCGACGCACGGCGGCCCGGGCCCGCCCGGTGATCGCGGCGTGGGCCGGCCGTCCGGGGCGATCCGGCGTCCCCGCCTGCTCGTCGGGCCCGGCCCCGTGCGGTTCCGCGGGATCACTCGCCGCCGCTGCCGGGCCGGCTGCGGGACCGCCCCGGGGAGACCGGGTGGCCACCCGGGGCAATGGCAGCGTGGGCGGGTCGTCGGCGTCAGCACCACGGGCCGGGCCGGGCCGGGCGGACGCCGGCTGCCCGCCCGCCGATCCCCGTGCAGCGGCACCGGACCGCCGCGACGGCACCACCGCGGCTGCGCCGTAGGGCCGCCCGACGGGGATGGCGAGCACGGTCGCCAGCCGTCGCCCGGCGTCGGGGTGGGGGTCTCGGCGGGCCACGCCATCGACGCTAGGACGAGCAGGAACCCGTTCGCGCAACCTCGTCGCCCGCTGTGGATGGCGGATCCCCGATGGGGACAACCGACCACGCCAGCGGTCCACAGTGGCGGTCTCGTCGGTGCGGTCGGGCATCCTGGGCGGGGACCCGCGGCGCGCCGCGCGCCGGCCCGGCGCGCCCGCCTCAGGCCTTCGGCACCACGACCACGCCGAGCAAGCCGGTCCCGGCGTGCGCACCGATCACCGCGCCCACTTCGGACACCAGCAGCCGATCGGCGTGCGGCAGCCGGGCCCGCAGCCGTTCGGCCAGGTCGTCGGCCCGCCGGGCCGCGCCCAGGTGATGCACCGCCAGGTCGACCGGCCCGCAGCCCGCCGCCTGCACCGCGAGATCGACCAGCCGCTGCGACGCCCGCTCGGTGGTCCGCACCTTCTCCAGCGGCATGATCCGGCCCTCGGACAGGTGCAGCAACGGCTTCACCGCCAGCGCCGTCCCGAGCAGCGCCGCGGCCGCCCCGATGCGTCCGCCGCGGCGCAGCCGGTCCAGGTTGTCGACCGAGAAGAACACCCGGCAGCGGGCCGCGACGTCGGCCGCCGCGTCCTCGACCACCGCGCCGCCGGCCCCCGCGTCGGCGGCATCCGCCGCGGCCAGCACCGCGTAGCCCAGGCCCATCGCCATCGCCCGCGAGTCGACCACCCGCACCCGGTCGGGGCCGACCTCCTCCGCGGCCAATCGCGCGGCGTCCCACGTCCCGGACAGCTCACGGGACAGGTGCACCGAGACGACCCCGTCCGCTCCCTGCGCCAGCGCCTCCCGGAAGCAGGCGGCGAACGCGGCCGGCGTGGGCCGGGAGGTCTGCACATCCAGATGCCGGTCGGCGAGAGCCGCGACGAGTTGGGTCGGGCCGATGTCCTGCCCGTCGCGCCCGACGCGGTCGCCCAGCCGCACCTCGAGGGGGACGATCCGGATACCGCGCTGCTCGGCAACGCCCGGGGGTAGGTAGGTGGTCGAGTCGGTCACCACGGCGACGGGCACGTCGACGCACCTTAAGGCATGTCGCGGCGCGGGACAGAAGACCCGGACGAATCGGACCTGGACGGGCCGTCGACGATGCTCATTCCCCGAGCTCCGGCTCCAGCAACTCCGCCAGCGCCGCGCCGACCGCGGCGTGCGCCGGCCAGCCCCAGTGCATGCCGTCGGGATTGCCCTGCCCGGACAGCACGTGATCCCCCACCAGCGCCGGCAGGTCCAGCAACGCGACCCCCGCGCCCGCCGCCCACTCCCGGGTCGCCCGCTCTGCAGCCGCCCGGCCCGCGTGCACCCCCGCATAGACCGAGGCCCGATGCACCGACGGCAGCGCCGCGACCACCGGGACCCCCGGCCGGATCGCGTGCACCGCCTGCCGGCACTGCTCCAGGTAGCCGACGGTGAGCCGGGGCGGCAGCGCCACCGGCCCACCCCCGGGCAGCACGGCGAACGCGCGGGACAGGCCCGGCTGGGCACGCTGGTACCCGGCGCGAACCGCCCGGCGGAGCCGGTCGGGCCGCAGCACCGGGATGAGCTCGCGCAGCGCGGTGGGCAGCGGCGACGGTAGCGTGTCCATGCCGCCGACGCCGAGGACCAGCGCGTCCACCTTCGGCATGACCGCCCACACCCGCGGGTCGCGGGTCAGGGCATGCCAGGCGTGTCGCGCGGTCCAGCCGATGCCGGCGACGAGTACGGCGCGCCCGCCGAGCCCGGCCGCGGCGACGTTGGGCCACAGCCGCGGCTCGTCGGCCGGCTCACCGCGCTCCGGGCCGTGGAAGGCGAGGGAGTCGCCGAGGACCAGCAGCAGCGGTCCCCGCATCTCACTCGCCCGCGCCAACGTTGTACCCGGTCAGCCGCCAGCGCGGGTGGCCCGGGCGGCGGGCCAGTGTCACCCAGCGGGCGTTGCCCACCCCGCCGATCGACGGCCAGGTCTCCTCGGGCAGCCTCAGCAACCCCGACGCCAGGCCCGCGATCAGCCCGCCGTGGGCCACCAGCAAGCCCGTCCGGCCGTCGCCGTCGACGTCGCCGTCGCCGTCGACGCCGGCGGCCAGCTCGGCGTCGAGTTCACGTACCACCGGCAGCGACCGGGCCACGACCTCCACCCGGGACTCACCGCCGGGCGGGGCCCAGGTCGGGTCGGAGCGCCAGGTCGCGATCGCGCCCGGCCAGTCGGCTTCGATCTCGTCGATCGTGCGGCCCTGCCACTCCCCCAGGTGTGTCTCACGCAGCCGCGAGTCCAGTTTCACGGGCAGCCCGGTGACCGCGGCGACCTGGTCCGCGGTGTCGACCGCCCGGCTCAGGTCCGAACTGATCAGCCGGTCGGCTCCGAACCGGGCCAGCTCCCGGGCCGCCCGGGCCACCTGCGTACGGCCCTCGTCGGTCAGCTGCGAGTCGATATGCCCCTGCATCCGGCCCGCGACGTTGTAGTCGGTCTGTCCGTGCCGCAGCAGGATCAGCCTGCGCAGGCTCACCCGGCCGCGCCAGGAGGCGGGGTGGAGCCTGCGCCGTTGGCCTGCTCCGCGGTGTCCAGCTCGGGGAACTCGATCTGCGGGCAGTCCTTCCAGAGCCGATCGAGGCCGTAGAAGCCGCGCTCGTCGCTGTGCTGCACGTGCACCACGACGTCGGTGAAGTCCAGCAGCACCCACCGTCCTTCGCGCGTGCCCTCCCGCCGAGTCGGCTTGACGCCGTGCTCGCGCAGTTTCTCCTCGACCTCGTCGACGATCGCCTGGACCTGCCGCTCGTTGGGCGCCGAGGCGATGACGAAGCAGTCGGTGATGACCAGCTGCTCCGAGACGTCCAGCACGACGATGTCGTGGGCCTTCTTGTCCGCGGCGGCCGCCACGGCCACCCGGGCCAGCTCGAGCGCCTGATCGGTTGCCGTCACTACCGTCGATCCCCTTCCCGTGCGGCCCGGTCCGGGCCGCCACCCGACTCGATTGTCCCAGCATGCCTGGGGACGCCTGACTCAGGAGGGTTCACCGCGACGCCATGCCCGTCGGCGCGCCCCTTCGGCCCGGCAGCCGGCCGGACGTCATCCGACCGACCCCGACCGGGCAGCCGGTGGCAGAAGAGGCTGCGCCGGTCATGATCGGCCGGACTCAGCTACGGGCGTAGGGCTGCAGCGGCGGCTCCACCGCGACGTGCGGCGCGCCCGCCAGGCTCGTCGCGACCTGGCTGTTGAAGCGCAACTCATTCGCGGGCAACGCGACCGGGTCGACGCCGGGCATCAGCGGGGCGCTGCACACGGCCCGGTCGATCCGGGCGGCGTCGGCGGGACCCGCGTGGTCCAGCGCGTCGATCACCACCGCGTAGGCCACCGGGTCGATGGTCCCCATCATGAGGTGGTCGGCCACGTGGGCTGGGCAGATCTGCTGCACCGCGATGTTGCTGATGCGCCCCGGCCCGGTGTACAGCGACGAGCTCGCGTCGGGCGGCAGGTTCGGCACGACGACCTCGTCCTGCACCGAATAGACCTGCGTGTAGTTGATCCCGGAGTAGGTCTCCCGGCCCGCGTTCAGCGTGGCCAGGAAGCGCGAGCCGGTGCGCTGCTGCCAGATCGACGGCGCGCACCCGGTGGCACAGATCGCGAAGGCGTCGAGCGTGCCGTGGTTCGACGGATCGATGCCGATCACGTCGTCGACGTCGCCGCGGGTGTCGGGCCAGAACTTCAGCGCCCACCGGGTGATCATCCCGCCCTGGCTGAAACCGACGACGTCGACGTGGCGCCCGGCGCGGTCAGCCATCGTCCGCAGGGCGGAGACGACGTACTCGGCCGAGACCTGGATGTCGGACATCCCGTGGTTCGGCAGGGTCACCGCGCAGTACGACCTGCCCACCGCGGCGAACGCGCGCTCGTAGTTCCAGTCGAAGTTGACGTCCGCGGTGAGCGTGGTGCCGGGGATGAGCAGCACCGGGTCCTGCGTCGCGTTGTCGATGCCGGCGCTGCAGGTCAGGCTCGCCGCCAGGTCGGCCGGTGCCACGTCCAGCCGCGGACCCGTGTCCGCGACGGCAGGCGACACCCCGACCGACACCGCCACCAGCGCGGCAGCCGCTGCCGCCACGATCGCAGCCAACGCGCGCGGACCTCGACGTCCCACTCGCCCCACCCCTCGCGAATACCGTTGTGAGCTGCAACGACCGAGTCCGTGGACGGATACGTGCAGCCGAGCCGAGATGGCGTGACGAAGGTGGGGCAGGGGCCCACACTGAGCGCTCACCGCGTCGTGCATCGCGGGTGCGCAACCCGGACGAAGGGGGGCGACCATGGGGGTGACGAACTCGTACCGGCCGGCGGATCCGCCGGGGCCGGTGCTGGAGACCACTGTCGGTAGTGTTCTGCGGGAGGCCGCGGCATCGGCCGCGGACGAGCCGGCGATGGTGGGGGCTTGCCCGACCCGGCGGCGCGACGGTGCTGGACCTTCGGTGAGGTGCTCGACGAGACCGAGCGGGTGGCCCGCGCGTTGACCGCGCGGTTCGCGCCCGGAGAGCGGGCGGCCGTGTGGGCGCCCAACCCGCCGGAGTGGCGGTGCTGGAGTTCGGGGCTGCACCGGCCGGGTTGACGCTGGTCACGGTGATCCCGGGCAGCCCGCCTGCCTGGGTGAGCTCACGGCGGACCGCCGCGCGGGGCCACCTTCGGGCTTCGGCCTGCATGCGGTCCTGGGCGCGGGTTGTACCCGGACCACCCCGGCTGATCGTTTTCGCTGGTCAGGACTCCGCGTCGCGGTAGAGGTGGCGCTTGGAGATGTACTGCACGACCCCGTCCGGCACGAGGTACCAGACGGGCCTGCCCTCGGCGACGCGCCGGCGGCAGTCGGTCGAGGAGATCGCCATGGCCGGAACCTCGATCAGGGTGACCGCGCCGTCGGGCAGGTGCTCGTCGCCGAGCTCGTAACCGGGCCGGGTGACGCCGACGAAGTGCGCGTAGGTGAACAGCTCGTCGAGCTTGCGCCAGGACAGGATCTGCGACAGCGCGTCGGCACCGGTGATGAAGAACAGCTCGGCGTCGGGCATCGTGGCGTGCAGGTCGGCGAGGGTGTCGGCGGTGTAGGTGGGTCCGCCGCGGTCGATGTCGACACGACTGACCGAGAACCGCGGGTTCGAGGCGGTGGCGATGACCGTCATCAGGTAGCGGTCCTCGGCGGGACCGACCTGGCGTTCGGTCTTCTGCCACGGCTGCCCGGTGGGCACGAAGATGACCTCGTCGAGGTTGAACCGGTCGGCGACCTCGCTGGCCGCGACCAGGTGGCCGTTGTGGATGGGATCGAATGTCCCACCCATCACACCGATCCTCCGCCGCACCGGCGCAGCCTAGACGGCGCAACCCGTGTCGTGATCACCGGCGCGTGCGGGATCGGGCATCGGGGGCAGGTCAGTGCTGCCCGACCGGCACCGGTTCCCGGACGGCGACGCGCTCCGCGAGCTCGACGAGCGGACCCTCCAGCACCTCGCTGAAGGTGGGGAACGGGTGCACGACGTCGGTGAGCACCGACAGCGGGATGTCTCCGCGCACCGCGAGTGACATCTCGGAGATGAACTCCTCCGCATGCCCCCCCATCGCGGTGGCCCCGATGACGGTGCGCCGGGACGGGTCGGCGACCAGCTTGACCCATCCCGTCGACACGCCGTCGATCTGCGCGCGGACGGTGTCGCCGAGATCGGCCTTGGCGACGAGCGGCTCGATGCCGGCGGCCCGGGCCGAGGATTCGGTGTGCCCGACGGCGGCCAGGGCCGGCTCGGTGTAGACCGCGCGCGGGACCGCCCGGTAGTTCGCGACGGCCTCGCGTCCCATGAGATTGGCCGCGACGATCCGGCCCTGGTACTCAGCGGTGTGGGTGTGCGGGCTGATGCCGGTGACGTCGCCGACCGCCCACACGTGCGGGGCACCGACCACGCGGCAGTGATCGTCGACGGGCATCGGAGCACCCGGCCGGACCTGCAGGCCGACCTCCTCGAGTCCGAGGTCGATCGTGTACGGCACCCGGCCCGCGGCCAGCAGCAGCTTGTCGGCGTCGACCGGCCGCCCGGTGTCGAGCGCGACCCGGACCCCGGTGCCGCGGGGGGAGATCTCGGTCACGGTGGCGCCCGGCAGCACCCGGCCGTCCACGGTGTGCAGCGCCTCGGTCAGGGTGTCGGCGACCTCCGGCTCCTCACGCGGCAGCAGCCGGTCGGCCTTCTCCACCACCGTGGTCACGGAGCCGAACAACGCGAACAGGTGGGACAGCTCGCAACCGACCGGGCCCCCGCCCAGCACCACGATCGACTCGGGCAGCCCGTCGGAGCTCATCGCCTCCTCGCTGGTCCACGGTTCGATGTTCTCGATGCCGGGCACCGGCGGGATCTCGGGGACCGACCCGGTGTCGATCACCAGGTCGCGGTAGCGGATGCGCACCCCGGAGACGTCCACCACGCCCGGCCGCACGATTCGGCCGTGGCCGCGGAACAGCTTGTGGCCCGCCCGGCGCAGCTGCTCGGCGGCCTCGAAGTCGTCGCGGTTGTGCACCAGCTTGTCGCGCCGCCGCACGGTCATCGTGTACGCGGTCTCGGGCGGCTCCGGGCCGAGGAAGACCGGCATGAACTCCGGGTTCGACGCCAGCCCCCATACGTGCGCGGTCTGCAGCATGGCCTTGCTCGGCACGCAGGCCAGGTACGGGCAGTTCCCACCGACCAGGCCCTGCTCCACGACGGCCACGCTGCGTCCGGGCAACGAGTTCCAGGTCATCTGGGCCCCGGGGCCAGACCCGATGATCACGACGTCGAAGGCCTCCATGGCGGGCTCCTCTCCACCGGCGGGAGTGCCGATGCTGCCCGGCCCGCCGGGCGCGGCGCCTCGGCCCGCCGGTGCCAGCCCGTCGGTGGGAACCTGTCCTTCCGGGGGGAGGCGACCCGGTTCAGCGCGGGTAGGCGTGCCGGAACTGGACGCTGATCCGCGGTCCGGCCGTCCTGACCTTGGGCACGGCGTGCTGCCAGGTCCGCTGGCACGAGCCGCCCATCACCAGCAGGTCGCCGGGGCCGGGCAGGAAGCGCACGCTCGTGCCGCCGCCGCTGGGGCGCAGCCGGAAGGGCCGGACCGCGCCGAGCGAGACGAGCGCGACCACGGCCGAGGGCAGCTCGCGGGCGACCCGGTCGCCGTGCCAGGCGACGCTGTCGGCGCCGTGGCGGTAGAGGTTGACTCCCACCTGGGTGAACGCCACGCGATAGCGCTCGCCCAGCGCCGCGGCCATCGTACGCAGCACCGGAACCGGTGGGCCCGGTCCGTCGTCGAGGCTCCAGCGGTGGGTCAGCCGGGGTTCGGGCAGCACGCGCTCGTACATCCGGATGTCGCGCCGCCGCCACGGGGTGAGCTCGAGCAGCCGGGTGAACAGCTCGTCGGCGCCGCGCAGCCAGCCCGGCTGGTGGTCGACCCAGGCGCCGCCGGCCAGCTCGTGGCGCCGCAGCCCGCGCCCGTCCACGGCCAGCTCGATGCCGGCACCCGCCGCGGCGGTGTCGAGCAGCGACGGCTGCCAGGCGAGATCGAGGGCCACGGCCCGACTGTAGCGGTTCTCGAACGCATGTTCGAGCTCCGGCGGGTGCGGGGTATCGGCCTGCGGAGCCCAATCGGCCGCGCGGACCCTGCGCTGCCGGGTGCAGGCGAACCGCGGCGACGACTGCGAACGTGGCGGGCCGGGTCAGACAACCGGAGGAGCGAACCGTGGCAGGCAACAGGGGTGTGATCTACAAGGGTCCGGGCAAGGTCGCGGTGGAGGAGATCGATTTCCCGGAGCTGATCCTCAGACCGGGACCGGGTGTACCGCCGATCAACGAGAACCGGCCGTGCCCGCACGGAGTGATCCTCAAGGTGGTCGCGACCAACATCTGCGGCAGCGACCAGCACATGGTCCGTGGCCGCACGACCGCACCGGCGGGCCTGGTGCTCGGGCACGAGATCACCGGGGAGATCGTGGAGGTCGGCCGCGACGTCGAGTACCGCAAGATGGGCGACCTGGTCTCGGTGCCGTTCAACGTCGCGTGCGGACGGTGCCGCAACTGCATCGAGCGCCGCACCGACGTGTGCCTGAACGTCAACGACCACCCCGGCGGGGCCTACGGCTACGTCGACATGGGCGGCTGGCGCGGCGGCCAGGCCGAGTACGTGATGGTGCCCTACGCGGACTGGAACACGCTGAAATACACCGACAAAGACCAGGCGATGGCGAACATCCTCGACCTGACCATGATCACCGACATCTTCCCGACCGGCTACCACGGCTGCGTCGAGGCCCGGGTCGGCACGGGGTCGACCGTCTACATCGCCGGTGGCGGCCCCGTCGGACTGGCCGCCGCGACGGCGGCGTTCTTCCTCGGCTCCTCGGTCGTGATCGTCGGCGATCCGAACGAGCCCCGGCGGGAGCACGCCCGCAGTTTCGGCTGTGAGACCGTCGATCCCCTGGAAGGGTCACTGCCCGAGCAGATCGAGCAGATCCTCGGGGTGCCCGAGGTCGACGCCGCGGTGGACTGCGTCGGGTTCGAGGCGAAGGGCCACAAGGACGGCACCGAGCAGCCCGCGGCCGTGCTCAACCAGGCCATGGAGGTCACCCGCGCCGCCGGCGGGATCGGCATCCCCGGCCTCTACGTGACCGAGGACCCGGGCGCGAAGGACGAGGCGGCCCGGCACGGTTCGGTGTCGCTGCGGTTCGGGATCGGCTGGGCCAAGTCGCTGACCTTCGCCACCGGCCAGACCCCGACGATGCAGTACAACCGCGGGCTGCGGGAGGCGATCCTCAACGGCCGGGTGCCCATCGCGAAGAACGTGAACGCGACGGTGATCCCGCTCGACGAGGCGCCGCGAGGTTACGAGGAGTTCGACCGCGGCGTGCCGAAGAAGTTCGTCCTCGACCCGCACGGGATGCTCCCGAAGGGCTGAGGGCGGTCAGCCCCGCCCGGCCGGGGCCGGTTCGCCGGCCCCGGCCGCCAGCGCGTCGGCCAGGAAGCGCAACTCGCGGCGCATCGCGGAAGGCCCGTCCGTCGCGTGCCGCGCCATCGAGTGGCGGTAGCTGACGGCCGAGGCGAGGAGCAGCGCCGCGCTGTCGACATCGGCGTCCGGCCCGCCGGCCGGCAGGGCCGCGACGATCACGGCCCGGATCTGGCCCGCGAGCCGTTCGAACCGCTGGTGCAGCGCGTCGCGCACGGCGGGGTGGGTGTCGGACTCGCGCCACAGCAGGTGGGACAGGACGGCCGAGGAGTCCAGCAGCGTGTCCAGCGCCTCGAGGAGGCGGTGCAGGCTCTCCGCGACGTCGCCGGGCACGACGATCCGGCCGGGGTCGACGTGCTCCTCGGGGAGCCGCTCCACCAGCGCGGCGAGCAGGTCGGCCTTGCGCTTGAAGTAGTAGTGCACGAGGCCCTTGGGCACCCCGGCCCGTTCGGCGATCTTCGAGGTCGGCGTGGCGTCGAAGCCGGCCTCGGCGAACAACTCCTCCGCGGCACCGAGGATCCGGTCGCGGGCGGGTCCGGGCGGCTGACTCATGTCGCGCTCACAGGGGCCATCCTGGCGCGCGGCACGGCCGCGGCCAACTGGGCCGCGGCCGTGGAACCGGCACCGCTGTTCGATCAGTGCTGACCGGCCAGCCCCCGGTGCTCGGCGTTGGCCGCCGGCAGCGCCGCGAGCCCGACGAGAACCGCGAGCACCCCGGCGATCCAGGACGTCCAGGCCGCGCCCCCGTAGGTGCTGAAGCTCATCACCCACGGCGAGATGAAGAGCAGCACCCCGAGCACGAGGTGCACGTACTCACTGGCCACCGAGTCCGGCGTGGCCAGCGACCACAGCCCGGTGGCGGCGAGCAGCACACCGAACACCACGAGTGTCCACGCCGCACCGGCGTCGGTCGACACCACGATCGGCGACAACGCCGTCAGCACGCCGATCACCAGCGCTGCCCAGTCCTGCCACCGACGCCATGACCTACGGGTCATTGCGATCACCTTCCCTCTCCGACGGACAACTCGATCATCCTCTTGACTGGCCAGCCGGTCAAACTCTGTGACTCGCAGATCACACCCGGGGAAAGGTCGCCGACGGGGGCCCGCGGGCACCCCGGACGATCAACCGACGCGGGTCGCCTCGCCGGCGATCCGGGCGCTCATCGGGGTGCGGGGGAAGGCGCGCACGGCCCGTTTGAGCTCGGCGAACCCGCGGTGCTCGGCCAGGGTGCGCACCGCGTCCCACAACCGCAGTGCCTCCTCCCCCGCCGGCGGCGCCTCGATCACCGGACCGAAGAACGACGGACCGTCGGGCGGGTCGAAGGTCAGGACCGGGGTGCCGACCCCGCCGCCGGCCCGGTTGACCGCCTCGAGGGTCTCCGCGCGCAGGGCCTCGTCACGGCCGGTGTCGTGCGCGGCCGCGGCCAGGTCGGGGTCCAGCCCGGCGTGGCGCAGCACGGCGGCGAGGTCCCGCGGCCGTGCCTCCTCGGCCAGCACCGCCTCGAAGGTTGCCTCGTCCGGGGCCGGGCCGTGCCAGATCTCCTCGCCCAGGGCGGTGTAGAGGTCCCCGACGACGCCCTCGCCGTAGCGCTCGCGGGCCGCGTGCACCACGCGCAGCATCTCCAAGCCGCGCTGGTGGGCATCGGGATAGTCGGCGGGGCGGCCGTCGTAGCCGAGCGGCTCGTTGAGCAGCTTCAGCGACAGCGGGCGCCAGCGCACCGTCACGGGGCGCTGCCGGGCCACCTCGACGACCCAGCGAGAGGTGACCCAGGCGAACGGGCAGGTGGGGTCGAAGAAGAACTCGACGATCTCGGCACCGGACGTGCTCATACCGGAAGCAGTGCTTCCACGACGTCGGCGAGCTGACCGGCGGTGCGGCACTCGTGCATCGGCAGCACGTCGGCGTAGCGCATCGCGGCGGAGTCGCCGCTGCCCCACTGCCGCCGCGGCTCGGGATTGAGCCAGTGCGCGTGCCGGGCCTGACCGACGAGCCGGCGCAGCACGACCAGGTTCGGGTCACGGTAGTTGGTACGGCCGTCGCCGAGGATCAGCAGCGAGCTGCGCGGGGTGACCGCGTCGCCCCAGTACTCCGCGAAGCTGCCGAACGAGCCGCCGTAGTCGCTGTGCCCGTCGAAGGCCACCAGATCGGCCTCGCGCAGCACCCGGCTCATCACCCCGGACAGCTCGGCTCTCGGGGCCAACAGGTGGGTCACCTCGTCGGCGCGCTCGACGAACGCGAACACGCGCACCTTGCTGAACTGCTCGCGCAGGGCCTGCACCAGCAGCAGCGTGAAGTGGCTGAACCCGGCCACCGAGCCGGACACGTCGCAGAGGATGACGAGCTCGGGACGGCCGGGGCGGCGCGTCCTGAAGGCAGGCCGCATCGGCACCCCGCCGGTGGACATCGAGCGGCGCAGGGTGCGGCGCATGTCGAGCTTGCCGCGCTTGGCGTGCTTGCGGCGCACGGCGAGCCGGCTGGCCAGGCGCCGGGCCAGCGGGTGCACGGTGCGGCGCAGCTGGGCGAGCTGGTCGGCGTAGGCGGAGAGGAACTCGACCTGCTCGGCCTGCTTGGGCACCGCGGTCTTCGCGACCTGCTCCCTGCCCCGGGTCTCCGCGGTCCGCCTGCGCACCTCGTCGGTGATCATCTTGCGGAACCGGGCGATCCGGTCGCGGATCTCACGGCGCAGCATCTCGTCGGTGAAGTCCGAGATCTCGCCGCCCGTCCCGGCCTTCAGGTCGCGCATGATCCGGGCCAGCAGAGTCTCCGGGGAGAGCATCCGCAGCGCCTGGTAGGCCGACCAGCTGGGCGCGGTTCCCGCCGAGCTCGCGCCGGTGCCCGAGGCGCCGGAGCGTCCCAGCGCGTCGACCACGGCGCGGGCCAGCTCCTGCAGGGCCGTGGTGTCCCCGTCGCGGAGCAGGTCGGCGAGGATGTCGCGCAGCGCGTCGAGGTCGACCGGGCCGTCGTCGGAGTCGCCCTCCCGGGGCACGTCGACCTCACCGGTCCCGGCCCCGATCGCGGCCGGGAAGTACAGGTCGAAGAGGGTGTCGAAGGCCTGCCGCTGCCCGGAGCGGCGCAGCAGCGCCGCGGCCAGTCCTTCACGCAGTTGCTCGCGCTGCAGAAGCTCGATCACGGACAGGACCTGCGCGGCGTCGACGGTCTCACCGGGGCCGACCGCGACACCGTGGCGGCGCAGCGCGGCGACGAAGTCGACCAGGTGCCCGGGCAGGCCGTGCCTGGCCGCGATCGGCTCCGAACCGCGCGCAGTGGTCGACATCCGTGGTCCCCCTAGTTGAGCCGCAGCTCGGCGGCCGCCTTGACCTGGTCGGACTGGTGTTTGAGGACGACGCCGAGGGTGGTGCGCACGGCCTCGTCGTCCAGGGTGTCCAGGCCGAGGGCGAGCAGCGTGCGGCCCCAGTCGATGGTCTCGGCCACCGACGGCGACTTGCGCAGCTCCAGGCCGCGCAGCACCCGGACGGTGCGGACCAGCGCGTCGACCAGCGCCTCGGCGAGCTCGGGCACCCGGCTGAGCACGATCCGGCGCTCGAGGTCGGCGTCGGGGAAGTCCAGGTGCAGGAACAGGCAGCGCCGCTTGAGCGCCTCGGACAGCTCGCGGGTGGAGTTCGAGGTCAGCACCGCGAACGGCCGGCGAGTGGCGGTGATCGTGCCCATCTCCGGAACCGTGACCTGGAAGTCGGACAGCACCTCCAGCAGCAGGCCTTCGACCTCGACGTCGGCCTTGTCCATCTCGTCGACGAGCAGCACGGTCGGGTCCGCCCGGCGGATCGCGGTGAGCAGCGGGCGCGGCAGCAGGAACTCCTCGGAGAACACGTCGTCGCGCGTCTGGTCCCAGGACTCGGTGCCCTGGCCCGCGGTGATCCGCAGCAGCTGCTTGGCGTGGTTCCACTCGTAGAGCGCGCGGGCCTCGTCGATGCCCTCGTAGCACTGGAGCCGGACCAGCTCGGACTTCGTCGCCTCGGCCACGGCCTTGGCCAGCTCGGTCTTGCCGACCCCGGCGGGGCCCTCGACGAGCAGCGGCTTGCCCAGCCGGTCGGCCAGGTAGACGGTGGTCGCGACGGCCGTGGACGCCAGGTAGCCGACGCCGGCCAGCCGCTCGGCCACGTCCTCGACCGAGCCGAACAGCGGGGACTGGGAGGCACTCACCTGGATCATCCTGCCTTGCGCCGCCCTGATCCGCCCAGGGGTGCCGCGGAACGCCGGCCCCGCACGCGGCACACGTCACACCGTTCGTTCACTCCATCGGGGGCAGCGGGAACCGCAACCTGCCCATCACCAGATGTTCCTGCAGTGGCGTCTCGGCGAGGACGTGCTCGATCCGGCCGCCCTCGTCCATCACGGTCTGCACGAGCTCGTCGATGACGTCCGGGGTCTTGCGGGTCGGACGCCCGCAGATCGGGCAGGTGTCGCCGGCCTCGGCCAGGTAGCGCGACTCGTCGCACACCACCCCGGGGGCCTGGGCGGCCTCCTGCACCAGCAGGTGGTCGATCGCGGCGGTGGTGCCGCCCCACAGGCACTCGGTCAGCCCGAGCGCGGTGGGCAGCCCCGTGGCGCGCCGTTCCAGGATGTCGGAGACGAGTTGCCGCTCCTCGTCGCGCTCCCATTTCTCGAGGATGGGCGCCGCCTCCTCCTTGATCACCCCGCGGGTCACCGTGTGCGGGTCGACCGCGAACGTGCCGGCGAAGCGCTCCTCGAGCTCACGGGGGAAGAAGTCGGTGAACTCGGGCAGCTCCTCGGGGTGGCCGCCCACCGCGAGCAGGTCGAACAGCCCGTTGCGGGCGTCGGGGGCAAGCTGGTCGACGACCTTGCGGTAGTGCTTGCGGGCCAGCAGTTCGACCTTGTTGTGGGTCTCGTACTCCCGGTCGCCGTAGGCGAAGTCGGGCTTGCGCAGGGTCCGGTCGCGCAGCGTACCCAGATCCGCCAGCTCGTCCTGGTACAGCTCCCAGAAGTGCGCGGACCCGCGGTCGACGATCGCGATCCGGAGCCGGTGGTACTCGTCGAGGATCGCGACCATGGGCCGGACCCACGGCGTCTCGTCGATCATGACCCGGTCCCGGACCGGCCGCGGCAGCTCCACCTGCTCGAACAGGCCTCGCGCCGAGCAGCTGAAGTAGGCGACGGCCAGCGTCCTCGGCTGGGGTTCGCTGCGCACCTCGTTGATCCGCTCGATGTCCTTGCGCAGCGAGTTCCGGACCTCGTGGGGGAGGTCCTTGTTCCCGGCCACTCCGCGCACCTCGTGCAGCATGGCGTCGACCTGGGAGATGTAGGCCGCGCGGTCCGCCGGGTCGATCCGGACGTAGAGCGTCAGCACGGGCAGCCCGTCGCCTGTGAACTCGGTGATCCGCTGGACGGTCTCCACAGCCAGCATCGGTGCCTCCTCCGGCGTCAGTGGGCCCAGCCGAGCGTCGCGGTGACGGTCTCCCCCGGGCGCCAGAGCAGCGTCAGCCGCATGTCCTGGCCGGGATGGAGATCGGCCACCCGCGCCTGCAGGTCCTGGGCGGTGCTGATCGGGAACTGCTCATTGCGGACGATGACGTCACCCGGCTTGACACCCGCCGAGTACGCCGCGCCGAGCCGGTCCACCGACACGATGCGGGCGCCGATGGGTTTGCCGTCCGGGTCGGTCGCGGTGACGGCGGAGACGCCCAGCGACGCCGCCGGTAGCGGGTGCGGCCCGCTGCTGAACGACGTCACGCCCGCGCAGCCCCCGGCGACGCCGGCGACGAGGACGGCGGCCAGGCCGGTGCGCAGCGCGGCACCCGCAGGGCTCGGGCGCATCGGTCACCTCCTGGGGATCTCACCTGGGGTGCCGCCCACGCTCGCAGCGCGGCGGCCCGGGAGGTCAGGGCCCGGTGGGCCGGAAAACGGCGCGCGGGTCGCCCCGGCAGGCCGGGGCGGGCGCGGGACTGTCGGGGTGGACCGCCACCATGGGGCGCGTGACAGCGACCCGGCCGATCGAGACCGAATCCGAGCTGCGCGAGCGCGCCGAGCAGGTACTGGCCACGCTGGCCGGGCCGGGCGCCCGGTTGCGCGAGGACCAGTGGACCGCGATCCACGCCCTCGTCGCGCAGCGCCGGCGCGCGCTGGTCGTGCAGCGCACCGGATGGGGCAAGTCGGCGGTCTACTTCGTGGCCACCGCGCTGCTGCGGGCGGCCGGCGCCGGTCCGACGGTCATCGTCTCGCCGCTGCTGGCCCTGATGCGCAACCAGATCGAGGCGGCCGACCGGGCCGGTATCCACGCCGCCACGGTCAACTCGGCCAACATCGACGACTGGGACGCCACCTACGCCGCCATCGACGCGGGCGAGGTCGACGTGCTGCTGGTCAGCCCGGAGCGGCTGAACAACCCCGACTTCCGCGACCGGGTGCTGCCCCGGCTCACCGTGTCGGCCGGGATGCTCGTGGTCGACGAGGCGCACTGCGTGTCCGACTGGGGGCACGATTTCCGGCCCGACTACCGGCGGCTGCGCGCGCTGATCGCCGAGCTGCCGGCCGGGATCCCGGTGCTGGCCACCACCGCCACGGCGAACGACCGGGTGGTGCACGACGTCACCGAGCAGCTGGGGCTCGGCGCGGAGGACGGCGCCGGGACGCTCGTGCTGCGCGGCTCGCTCGACCGGGACAGCCTGCGGCTGTCGGTCGTGCGGCTGCCGACGCCGGCGCAGCGGCTGGGCTGGCTGGCCTCGACGCTCGACGCGCTGCCGGGCGCCGGGATCGTCTACACGCTCACCATCGCCGCCGCCGAGGAGGTCGCCGAGTTCCTCCGCGAGCGCGGGCACCCGGTCGCGTCCTACACCGGCAAGACCGACCCGGAGGCCCGACTGGCCGCCGAGGCCGACCTGCTCGCGAACCGGGTCAAGGCGCTGGTCGCGACGAGTGCACTGGGCATGGGCTTCGACAAGCCCGATCTCGGCTTCGTCGTGCACCTCGGGGCGCCCGCGTCGCCGGTGGCCTACTACCAGCAGATCGGCCGGGCCGGACGCGCCCTCGACCGGGCCGAGGTGGTGCTGCTGCCCGGCCGGGAGGACCGCGACATCTGGGCGTACTTCGCGTCGCTGGCGTTCCCACCGGAGCCGCTGGTCCGCCAGACCCTCGATGTCCTGTCTGACGTCCCGCAGTCGACTGCGGCGCTGGAGACCCGGATCGACCTGTCCCGCACCCGGCTGGAGATGCTGCTCAAGGTCCTCGACAGCGACGGCGCGGCGAAGCGGGTCAAGGGCGGCTGGATCAGCACCGGCGAGCCGTGGGTCTACGACGCCGAGCGGCACCGCCGCATCGCGGCCGCCCGCAAGGCCGAGCAGCAGGCGATGCTCGACTACCTGGACACCGGCGAGTGCCGGCTGGTGTTCCTGCGTCGCCAGCTCGACGACCCCGGGGTCGGCAGCGCGGACGGCGCCGCGACCCCGTGCGGGCGCTGCGACGTCTGCACCGGCCAGGTGTGGTCGGCCGACGTCGACGGCGGTGCCGCGGCGGCCGCGCAGGAGCGGCTGACCCGGCCGGGCGTCGAGGTCGCACCGCGCAAGCAGTGGCCCACCGGGATGAAGGAGCTCGGCGTGTCCGCGGCGGGCCGGATCCCGGCGGGCGAGCTGGCCGCCGAGGGCCGGGTGGTGGGACGGCTGTCCGACATCGGCTGGGGCACCCGGTTGCGCGAGCTGCTGACCGACTCCACCGGAGTCGACCAGCCGGTGCCGAAGGACCTGCTCGACGCGTGCGTGCGCGTACTGGCCGGGTGGGGCTGGGCGCAGCGCCCGGTCGGCGTGGTCGGGATCGGCTCGCGCACCCGCCCGCACCAGCTCGACCACCTGGCCCGGCGGATCGCCGAGATCGGCCGGCTGCCGCTGCTCGGCACACTGCCCCCGGCCGGGGAGCGCCCGGCGGCGCACGAGAACTCTGCGCAGCGCCTCGCCGCGGTGTGGAACGGCTTCGACACCGCCGCGCTGCCCGACCTGTCCGAGGTGGGCGGCCCGGTGCTGCTCGTCGACGACCTGATCGACAGCGGCTGGACCATGACCGTCGCCGCCCGCGCGCTGCGCCGCGCCGGGGCGCCCACGGTGCTGCCGTTCGCGCTCGCGCAGGCGGGGTGACCGCCAGACCTCGCGGAGCGGCCCACCAGGGGGTCAGGCGGCCGATGGCCACCAGCTCACCAGCAGCCGGCAGTGCTGCTTGTCGACGACGGTCGGCCCCGGCCACCCGGCGGCGGGTGCGGCGACGCCGGTCGGTACCACGACGAGCCGCAGCTCGCCCGCGGTCGGCCTGCCCACCGCCGCCCAGTCGTCCACCAGATCGGCCAGTTGCGCGGCGAGCTCGGCGCCGGCAGGCCCGAACGCCTGCACCCCGGCCGGGTGCAGCCCGTCGGGACCGGTTTCGACGTCGGGCGGGTCCCGGACCAGCACGGCGAGGCCGAACCGGCCGAGCGGCCGGGACCCGGCGCCCAGCGCGACGGTGCCGCGGTCCGGACCCACCTCGACCAGTCGGCGGGCGAAGTCGCTCCGGGCCGCGTCACCGGTGGCGAGCAGCCGGCACACCCGGGGCTCGGACACCGCGAGCCACAGTCCGAGCCCGTCCCACAGGTCGGCGGCCCCCACCCACAGGTCCACGGGAAGGGTCGGCCCGGGATCGTCCAGCAGGGCGCACAGCGCATCCGGATCGGCCTGGGCGTTCTCCGCGACCTGAACGGCCAGGCCGTCGGCGGTCAGCGGGGTGGTCGCGTCGGGGCCGGCGCCGAGGCCGCGCAGCCGGATGAAGGCGCAGCTGCGCACCGAGTCGCTGCGCAGCACGCCGTCCGCGCCCAGGTCGAGGCCGACCGACAGCTGGCTGCCACGCACGGCCAGTGGGAGCAGCAGCCGCCCGCCCGGGACGAGCTGCGCGACCCACTCCGGGCGCACGTCCCAGCTGCCGACGGTGAGGATGATCCGGTCGTAGGGGGCGCCGGCCGGATGACCGAGAGCGCCGTCACCGACCAGCAGCTCGACCCCGCGCACCCCTGCGGCACGCAGGTTCTGCTCGGCCTGTGCGATCAACTCCGGGTCGATGTCGATCGCGGTGACCGAACCGGTCGGGCCGACCAGCCGCGCCATCAGCGCCGCGTTGTAGCCGGTGCCGGCGCCGATCTCGAGCACCTGGTGGCCGGGCCGCAGGTCCAGCTGCTCGAGCATGATCGCCATCATCGACGGCTGGGACGCCGAGCTGATCGCGACACCGTCGTCGAACTTGGTGGCCACCGCCTCGTCGGCGTAGGCCTCGGCGATCGGGGTGCCGGGCAGGAAGAGGTGCCGGGGCACCGCCGCGAACGCCTCGGCCACTGCTGGGCTGCGCACCCGCGATCCTCGGCGCAGTTCGGCGACCAGCTGTGACCGGGCCCGCTCGGGGGAGACCATCCACTCGAGTCTCCGACGAACACCCCGCCCGCGCAATCAGCGGGCGCGGGTCAGGAGTCGATCAGTGGCACCAGGTCGTCGGCGTGCACGACCTCGCGGCGCTGCTCGGGCGGCAGTTCGTCGCTGCGCCGGCCGATCAGTGCGGGCAGCTCGGTGGCGTCGTAGCCGACCACGCCGCGGGCCACCACCACACCGGACGGGCCGACCAGGTCCACCACGTCGCCGGCCACGAAGTCACCGGAGAGGCCGTGGATCCCGGCGGCGAGCAGCGACCGGCGGCGCCGCAACACTGCGGCCACCGCGCCGTCGTCGAGATCCAGCCGGCCGCGGACGTGGGCCGCGTGGCGCAGCCAGAACCGCCGGGCCGACATCCGCCGCCCGGACGGCCGGAACGCGGTGCCGACCTTGGGCCCGGCCTCCCCCGCCTCTAGCGCCGCGGCGACGTCCTCGGCCGCCGCGAGCAGCACCGCAATCCCGGACGCGGACGCCATCCCGGCTGCGGTGATCTTGGTGGCCATCCCGCCGCGGCCCAGCGAGCCGACGCCGGGCCGGGCGATCTCGACTGCGGCCAGATCGGCCGGCGCGTCCACCTCGGCGATCATCGTCGATCCCGGCTTGCGGGGGTCGCCGTCGTAGAGCCCGTCGACGTCGGAGAGCAGCACCAGCCCCTCGGCGCCGATCAGGTGCGCGACCAGCGCCGCGAGCCGGTCGTTGTCACCGACCCGGATCTCGTCGGTGGCCACGGTGTCGTTCTCGTTGACCACGGGCAGCACGCCGAGCCCGAGCAGGCGCTCCAGCGTGCGCTGGGCGTTGCGGTAGTGCGCACGGCGGATCATGTCGTCGGCGGTGAGCAGCACCTGACCGACCGGCTGGCCGTACCGGGCGAACGACGCCGAGTAGGCGTGCGCCAGCAGCAACTGCCCGACGCTCGCGGCGGCCTGCTGGGTGGCCAGGTCCCGGGGACGGCGGGTCAGCCCCAGCGGGGCGAGCCCGGCCGCGATGGCGCCCGAGGACACGAGTACGACCTGGGTCCCGCCCGCGCACCGCGCGGCCAGCGCGTCGACGACCGCGTCGAGCCGGTCGGAGCAGAGCCCGCCGTCCAAACTGGTCAGCGACGACGAGCCGACCTTGACGACCAGCCGCCGGGCGCCCGCGAGCTGGGCGCGGGCGCTCATCGGGCCGCGCCGGGGCGCTCCCCGCCGTCCGCCGGGCCCGGCTCCGCGTCCTCGGCCGCCCAGACGTCCTCGTCCCAGGCGTCGGTGTCCTCATCGGACCATTCGGTGGCACCCGCGTCCACGTCGGCGCCCTGAGCCAGTTCCTCGTCGGTGAGGTGCCGCCGACGCTCGATCTTGGCCGCCTTGCGGGCTGCGGCGCCGACCCGCGTCGAGCGTTCCAGCCGGGCGTCGGTGCCGCGGCCGGTCATCATCACCGCGACGCCGGCCGGGGTGCTCGGCTCCCAGTCGAAGGTGACCTCGCCGATGGTCACCGGGCAGCCCGGGACGGCACCGGCCTCCGCCAGCGCCTCTTCGACCCCGAGCCGGGCGAGCCGGTCGGCCAGGTACCCGACGGCCTCGTCGTTGTCGAAGGAGGTCTGCCGGATCCAGCGCTCCGGGCGGGCGCCGCGGACGATGAAGCCGCCCGGCAGCTCCTTGTCGGCCTCGATGGTGAATCCGGCGTCGTCCACGGCCTGCGGCCGCAGCACGATCCGGGTCGGCTCGGCGACGGGCAGCGTGGCCCGGTAGGCGCGGACCTGCTCGGCCATCGCGAAGGTCAGCTCCCGCAGCCCGGCCCGGCTCGCCGTCGAGATCGGGAGGATCGGCCAGCCGAAACGCTCGCTGAGCTCCGCGGAGACCAGGTCGACCATGTCGGCCGCGTCGGGCACGTCGATCTTGTTCAGCGCGATCAGCCGCGGCCGGTCGGCCAGCTCGCCGCCCAGCGCCGGGGTGTAGCGGGCCAGTTCGTCCTCCAGGGCCTGCACGTCGGCCACCGGGTCGCGGCCGGCCTCGAACGTCGCGCAGTCGACGACGTGCACGAGCACCGAGCAGCGCTCGATGTGGCGCAGGAAGTCCAGACCGAGCCCGCGGCCCTCCGACGCGCCGGGGATCAGACCGGGGACGTCGGCGACGGTGAACACGTCCTCGCCGGCGGTGACCACGCCGAGCTGCGGGACGAGCGTGGTGAACGGGTAGTCGGCGATCTTGGGCCGGGCCGCGGACAGCGCCGCGACGAGCGAGGACTTGCCCGCCGACGGGAAGCCGACCAGGCCGACGTCGGCCATCGAGCGCAGCTCGAGCACCAGGTCGCGACTCTCCCCCGGCTCGCCGAGCAGCGCGAACCCGGGGGCCTTGCGGCTGGCCGATGCGAGTGCGGCGTTGCCCAGCCCGCCGCGCCCCCCCTCGGCGGCGACGAAGCGGGTGCCCGCCCCGACCAGGTCGGCGACGATGTTGCCGCGCTGGTCGAACACGACGGTGCCGTCCGGGACGGCGAGCTCCAGGTCGTCGGCGTTGGCGCCGGCCCGGAACCCGCCCTGGCCCTGCTTGCCGTTGCGCGCGGTGGCGTGCGGTCGGTGGTGGAAGTCGAGCAGCGTGTGCACCCCCGGGTCGACGACCAGCACGATGGAGCCACCCCGGCCCCCGTTGCCGCCGTCCGGCCCGCCGAGCGGCTTGAACTTCTCCCGGTGCACCGAGGCGCAGCCGTTACCGCCCGCACCCGCGGTGGCGTGCAGCACGACCCGATCGACGAACCGCGACATCGGACGACATCTCCTCTTGTTCTCGATCACAGCCGGGTTCCGGCCGTGATCGCGTGCTGCCCGCTCCCGAACATCGATCATCGGCGTGGGCGGCGGTGGTACTCAAACAGAAAACGGCGGACCACCCGGTAGGGCGGCCCGCCGTTTCGGTGCTGGAGTGGTGCCGGCAGGCCTCAGACCTGCGCCGGAACCACGTTCACGGTCTTGCGACCGCGCTTGGTGCCGAACTCCACGGCGCCCTCGACCAGCGCGAACAGCGTGTCGTCGCCGCCGCGGCCGACGCCCGTGCCCGGGTGGAACTTGGTGCCACGCTGGCGGATCAGGATCTCGCCCGCGCTGACGGTCTGGCCGCCGAAGCGCTTGACGCCGAGCCGCTGAGCGTTGGAGTCGCGTCCGTTGCGCGAGCTGGACGCACCCTTCTTGTGTGCCATGGCTGCGTCTCCCTACTTCGCGATGCCGGTGACCTGGACCTTGGTCAGGGGCTGACGGTGCCCCTGCCGCTTGTGGTACCCGGTCTTGTTCTTGAACTTGTGGATGCGGATCTTCGGGCCCTTGGTGTGCTCGACGACCGTGGCGGTCACCGAGGCACTGGCCAGCGCCTCCGCGTCGGTGGTCAGCTCGTCGCCGTCAACGAGCAGGACGGCGGGCAGGCTGATCTCGGCGCCGGGCTCGCCGTCGATCTTCTCGACGGTGAGCACGTCGTCGACGGCCACCTTGTACTGCTTACCGCCGGTCTTGACGATCGCGTACATCGTTGACGCACGACTCCTGAAAATCGGGGGACAGATGCGCGCGTGTCACAGCGCGCGTGCCGACGCCCGCACATACTCGCCGGCGCGGCTCCGAGGTCCCAGGGTACGGAACGGGTTCTGGCAGGGTCAAACCGGGTCTCCCCCGGCCTCATGACCAGCCGCGTGATCGGCCGTCTGGCCGGTCGCCTGATCGCCGTCGCCGCCGGTCGGCGGGCCGGCCGGGCGCGACGCCGCGCGGCGCGCACGCCGCGGCCGGGAGGCCGTGGACGGCTCGGGCTGGGCCGGCACCACAGCGGACACCGGGACGGGCTCCGGCTCGGTGTTCGCCGCAGGCAGCGGCGTCGTGATCACCGCCGGCTCGGCCGCGGTCGCCGGGGCGCCCGCGGTGCGCGTGACACGGCCGCGGCGGCGCGGCCGGGCCGGCGCCTGTCCGTTGGCCGTGGCGTGCTCGGCCACGTGCCCGTCGACGGCCTCGGTCGCCGGGGCCTCGGTCGCCGGGGCCTCGGTCGTCGGCAGGCTCGCTGCCGGGGTGGCCTCGGCGGCGTCCGACGGCTTGCCGACCGGGGCCGGGGCGGTCCCGGCCGGGGCCTCCGGAGCCACCGCTGGCGGCGCTGGCACTGCGTCGGCGGCGACGGCCTCGGCGGCCGCGATACCCGCCGCGATGTCCGCCAGGGACGGAGCGCTCTGCGCCGCGGCGGCCGCCGGGACGTGGGCCGGGGTCGCGTCCACCGGGGCGCGCTCCGCCACCGGAGCGGGCGCGGGCAGAGCCGGCGCGGGCCGGTCGTCCCCACGGTGCTCATCGCGGGCCTCGGGCTTGTCGTCGTGCCCGTTGTGGCCGTTGTGGCGCCCACCGTCGTGGCGGTGGTCGCCGTCCTCGCCGCGCCGGCCCCGACCGCCGCGGGAGCGCCGCCCACCGCTGTCCCCGTTGCCGCCGGACTTCTCCGCGACCGGCTCGGTCGAGACGATCACGCCGCGGCCGCGGCAGTGCTCGCACTGCGTGGAGAAGTGCTCGAGCAGCCCGCCGCCGACCCGCTTGCGGGTCATCTGCACCAGGCCCAGCGACGTCACCTCGGCCACCTGGTGGCGGGTGCGGTCCCGGGCCAGGCACTCGGTGAGCCGGCGCAGCACCAGGTCACGGTTGGCCTCGAGGACCATGTCGATGAAGTCGATGACGATGATGCCGCCGATGTCGCGCAGCCGGAGCTGACGGACGATCTCCTCGGCCGCCTCCAGGTTGTTGCGGGTGACCGTCTCCTCGAGGTTGCCGCCGGAGCCGGTGAACTTGCCGGTGTTGACGTCGATGACGGTCATCGCCTCGGTCCGGTCGATCACCAGCGTGCCGCCCGAGGGCAACCAGACCTTGCGGTCCAGCGCCTTGAGCAGTTGCTCGTCGATCCGGTAGTCGGCGAAGACGTCGTTCGGCCCGACATGGCGGTGCAGCCGGTCGGACAGCTCGGGCGCGACGTGACCGACGTAGTTCGACACGGTGTCCCATGCATCGTCCCCGGAGACGATCAACCGGGAGAAGTCCTCGTTGAACTGATCACGCACGACCTTGATCAGCATGTCGGGCTCTTCGTAGAGCAGCGCCGGCGCCTTGGGCTTGTTCGGCCCGGTCTGCTCCGACTTGGTCTTGATGACCTCCCACTGCGCCTGCAGCCGGCGGACGTCGCGCTCCAGCGCCTCGTGGCTCACGCCCTCCGAGGCCGTCCGGATGATCACCCCGGCCTCGTTCGGGACGATCTCCTTGAGCATGTCCTTGAGCCGCTTGCGCTCGGTGTCGGGCAGCTTGCGGCTGATCCCGGCGGCGCCGCCCGAGGGCACGTAGACCAGGAACCGGCCGGCCAGGCTGATCTGCGTGGTCAGCCGCGCGCCCTTGTGCCCGATCGGGTCCTTGGTGACCTGGACGAGCACGCTGTCGCCACTGGACAGGGCCTGCTCGATGCGGCGGGCCTTGCCGTTGAGGCCGGCCGCGTCCCAGTCGACCTCGCCGGCGTAGAGCACCGCGTTGCGGCCCCGGCCGATGTCGACGAACGCGGCCTCCATGCTGGGCAGCACGTTCTGCACACGGCCCAGGTAGATGTTGCCGACCATGGACGGCCCGGTGCCGTTGCCGGGGCCTCCGGTGACGAAGTGCTCGACGAGGACGTCGTCCTCGAGCACGCCGATCTCGGTGCGGTCGCCCCGCTGGCGGACCACCATCGACCGGTCGACGGACTCGCGGCGGGCCAGGAACTCGGCCTCGGACAGGATCGGCTGGCGGCGCCGGCCGGCGTCGCGGCCGTCGCGGCGGCGCTGGCGCTTGGCCTCGAGCCGGGTGGACCCGCGGACGCTCTGCACGCCGTCGGAGTCGGAGTCCTCGGTGCGCTCACGTGGCTGGCGGATCTTGGTGACGGTGTTGGGCGGGTCGGTGCCCTCGACGCTGTCCTCGGCCTCGTCACCGGATCCGCGGCGGCGGCGGCGCCGCCGGCGGCGCCTGGTGCCGCCGGCCTCGCCGTCGGCCTCGGAGTCGTCGGAGTCGTCGGACTCGTCGTCGGAGTCGTCGGTGTGCCCGGTCGCGTCGGCGGAGTCGCTCTCGGAGTCGTCGTCGTGCTCGGCGCTGTCGGTGCTCTCGTCGTCGCCGTCGTCGCCGTCGGAGCCCCGGCCGCGGCCACGGCCGCGGCGGCCACGGCGGCGCCGGCGACGGGTGCCGCCCTCGTCGTCGCCGCCGTCATCGGTCGTGTCGTCGGCGCCGGTGGTGTCCTCGGTGGCCTCGGCCGCAGCTGCGGTGTCGGTGGCCGGTGCGGCCGGACCGGTCGTGCTCGCGGTCTCGCCCGGGGCCTCGGCCGGGGCGGCGGAGGCGGCCCGGCGACGGGTGCGGGCCGGCTTCTCCGGCGGCTGGAACAGCGGCGTCGGCGGGGCGAACACCGGGGTCAGCGGCTTGCCGTTGGCCTCGGAGGCGTCCTCGGCGGCCGCTGCGGTGGTGTCGGTGGTGTCGGGGGTGGTCCCGCTCATGGTGTCGCCGGCCTCGGCGGTGGTGTCCGCACCGGGCGCGGGGGCCGGCTCCGCGACCGTCTCCGCAGGGGCGTCGACCGCCTCGTCCGCGACCGCCGTCTCCCCGTCCGGCCCGGATTCGGGCAGCAGCGCGGAGACGACCCGCTCGGCCACCGAGCGCGCGACGCTGGACTGCGCACTGCGCACCTCCACGCCGAGATCCCCCAGCGTGGCGAGTACCTCCCGGCTGGTGCGCCCGATCAGCTTGGCCAGCGCGTGAACCCGCAATTTCTCGGGCAGATCAGCCAGTGTGGGTACGGTGACCGGCCCGCCGGTGTTACCGGCAGGCGCATCGTTCTTCGACATTCAGCTCCTTCGCCCCCGGGCGCCTTTCGGAGAAGGCGGCCGCGCAGGGGCCTTGCGTTCTCTCCCCGCGCGGTGCGCGGAGAGCAATCCTCAGCTGCGGTGCACGACGGCGCGCACCGGAGGCCGGCGGGCGCCGGCCACGCACCGAACTCGCCCGATCAGACCTGGGTGGTGACCCGGTCGGCGCCGAGCGGATCGGCGAGGCGGCCTCGGTTGTCGAGCCGGCCCTGGGCCATCCGGGTCGCCTTCGCGGGCACCGGCGGCCTGAGGCCTGCGACAACGTCGAGTGCGCCCAACACGTCGTCGGGTCGAACGGCGGGTGTCGTCTGCCGTACGACCGCTGTCATTATCGCACAGACCGCGCCCGAACCGGTCATGGTCGATGGTGTGACACCCACCGGACGAGCCGGTTCGGAGACCTCCGCCGTCACGAGCGCGGCCCGCACGTCGATCTCCCGGCGGCCCGACGGCGTCACCCGTTCGACGACCACGGAATCGGCCGCGAGCAGCGCTGACAGCGCCGCCCGCAGCGTCTCCGGCTCGACGCCGGGCAGCTCCACGCACCACCGGCTGGCGTCGATCCGCTCGGCCAGCGGGGTTCCCTCCGCGACCACCGCCTCGAGCACGTCCAGCCCGTCGGGCAGCGCGGCGTCGAGCTCGGCGACGAGCTGCGCGGGATCGACCGGGCGGGTCAGGCCGATCTCCAGGTACTCGGCCTCGCTCGCCGCCCCGGTCGGCGCGGCGCCGATCCAGGACAACCGCGGGTGCGGGCTGAACCCGTGCGAGTGCGACACCGGCACGCCCGCACGGCGCACCGCCCGTTCGAAGCTGCGGGCGACGTCACGGTGGGAGAGGAAACGCAGCCGGCCGCGCCTGGCGAACCGCAGCCGGATCCGCTGCACCGTGGGCGGAGCGGGGTTCGCCGCCTCTCCGGGCCGGACTCGAGCCATGCCGCGAGTCTACGAGCCGCCGCCGGCCTCGGGTCCCGCGGTGCCGCCGAACCGCTCCGCCGCAATGGAGCGGACCCTGCCCCGGACGGCGAACCAGCCCGCGACCAGCGCCGGGACGACGACCACCAGCGAGCCGACGGTGAACGTCCCCACCGGGTAGTCGAAGGCCATCAGCACCAGCACCCCGAGTAGGAACACCAGCGTCAGGTAGCCGCTGTAGGGCGAGGCGAACAGCCGGAACGACGGCCGCCGGACCAGACCCGCCCGCGACCAGCGGACGAACCGGATCTGGCAGGCCACGATCATCCCCCAGCTGGACAGGATGCCCAGCGCGGCGACGTTCAGCACGATCTCGAAGGCCTGCTGCGGCACGACGGCGTTGAGCCCGATGCCGGCCAGCGCGATCACCGCGGTGAGCCCGATGCCGCCGTAGGGAACCCCGCCCTCGGACATCCGCGCGGTGAACCGTGGCGCCGAGCCGTTCAGCGCCATCGACCGCAGGATCCGGCCGGTGGAGTACAGGCCGGCGTTGAGGCTCGACAACGCCGCGGTCAGCACGACGAGGTTCATCAGCGATCCGGCACCCGGAACGCCGATCGCGCCGAAGAACGTCACGAACGGGCTCGTACCCGCGTGGTAGGCGGTGTAGGGCAGCAGGAGCGCGAGCAGGAGGACCGAGCCGACGTAGAAGACCGCGATCCGCAGCACCACCGAGTTGATGGCCCGCGGCATGACCCTGACGGGGTCCTCGGTCTCCCCCGCCGCGGTGCCGACGAGCTCCATGGCCGCGTAGGCGAAGACGACGCCCTGGGCGATGACGATCGCCGGGAGCAGCCCGTTGGGCAGCAGGCCGCCGTTGTCCAGGATGACGCTCGGGCCCGTCGGCCGGCCCTCGATCGGGAACCGGCCGGCGAGGAAGACCGTGCCGACCACCAGGAACGTGACCAGCGCGACGACCTTGACCAGCGCGAACCAGAACTCCAGCTCGCCGAACACCTTGACCGAGACCAGGTTGACGGCGAGCACCACGACCAACGCGACCAGCGCGATCAGCCATTGCGGGATCGCGCTGAAGCTGCCCCAGTAGTGCACGTACAGCGCGATGGCCGTGACGTCGACGATCGCGGTCATCGCCCAGTTCAGGAAGTACATCCAGCCGGCGACGAACGCGGCCTTCTCCCCGAAGAACTCCCGCGCGTAGGACACGAACGACCCCGACGAGGGACGGTGCAGCACCAGCTCGCCGAGCGCCCGCAGAATGAGGAACGCGAAGAACCCGCACACCGCGTAGACCAGCGCGAGCGCCGGACCGGCCGTGTTGAGCCGGCCACCGGCACCCATGAACAGGCCGGTGCCGATCGCCCCGCCGATCGCGATCATGCGCAGGTGCCGGGTGTTGAGCCCCTTCTGGTAGCCCTCTTGCTCGTGGTGGAAGCTCGGGCGCCCCGCGGCGGGGTCCGCCACGGGGCCGGGGGTTCTGCTTGCGGGGTTGTCCGACGCGTCGGACATCAACACCTCCGTGCGATCGACGACACGGGCCCGCCGGCAGTGGGCAGCCCGCCTGGCTCGGCGCCCACGCATACTGTAACGATCCACCTCTGGCGAACCTTCCCGAGTACCGGAAGACCGCCGGGGCGCCCTACTCGCCGAGCGCGGCCGGGTCGAGGACGAGCATCGAATCGCCGGCGGGGCTGAAACCCGCCCGGCGGTAGAACGCGGCGCTGCCCGGCGTCGGCGCGAGCACCAGCCGCCGGTAGCGCCGCCGCCGGGCGTGCTCCACCGCCTCGGCCAGCAGCGCGCGCGGCACACCCCGGTCGGCGAACGCGCTCAGCACGAACGCGTTGCCGACCTGCCCGATCCGGCCGCCCCGGGCCCCGGGCCGGGGCATGTGCACGATCTCCACGACGTTGATCGAGCCGATCGCCGTCCAGCCGGCCCGCTCGGAGCCGACCTCGGCCAGCCAGAACGTCCGGCGGGGTAGTTCGGTCCGCCACCACTGCGCGAACGCGGCCTCGAACCCCTCGTCGCCCACCGGGTGCCCGGACCGCTCCTCGAGCCAGGCCCGGCGCAACCCGGCCAGGGTGTCCAGGTCGCGCTCGTCGGCGACCCGGATGGTGAACTCCGGGGTCGCCCCGGTGCCCGGTTCAGCCACCCGCGAACCGGTTCCCGCTGACGGGGTTCACCACCGTCAGGGGAATCAGCGTGGTGCCGCTCGGACCCACCTCGATGTCGGTGCCGGTGGACGCGCAGACACCGCAGTCGAAGCACGGCGTCCACCGGCAGTCGTCCTGCTCACGGCCGTCGAGGGCGTCCTGCCAGTCGTCCCACAGCCAGTCGCGCTCGAGACCGGAGTCGAGGTGGTCCCAGGGCAGGATCTCCTCCCGGCCACGGTCACGGGTGGTGAACCAGGCCAGCGAGACACCCAGCGGCTCCAGCTCGGCCGCGGCCGCGGCGGTCCAGCGCTCGTAGGAGAAGTGCTCGCTCCAGCCGTCGAACCGTCCGCCCTCACGCCACACCCGCTCGATGACCCGCCCGACCCGCCGGTCGCCGCGGGCCAGCAGGCCCTCGATCAGCGAGGGCTGCCCGTCGTGGTAGCGCATGCCGATGTTGCGCCCCAGCCGGCGGTCGCTGTTGATCGCGGCGCGCAGCTTGCGCAGCCGCTCGTCGACGACGTCGGGGTGCGCCTGCGCGGCCCACTGGAACGGGGTGTGCGGCTTGGGTACGAATCCGCCGATGGAGATGGTGCAGCGGATGTCGTTGCGCCCGGACGCCTCGCGACCCGCCTTGATGACGCGGTGCGCCATCCCGGCGATCTCCAGGACGTCGGCGTCCTCCTCGGTGGGCAGGCCGCACATGAAGTAGAGCTTGACCTGCCGCCAGCCCTGGGCGAACGCCTCCGAGACCGTGCGGATCAGGTCCTCCTCGGAGACCATCTTGTTGATCACGCGCCGGATCCGCTCGGAACCGCCCTCGGGGGCGAACGTCAGCCCGGAGCGGCGGCCGTTGCGGGAGATCTCGTTCGCCAGGTCGATGTTGAACGCGTCGACCCGGGTGGACGGCAGGCTGAGTGAGGTGTTGGTGCCCTCGTAGCGGTCGGCCAGGCCCTTGGTGATCTCGGCGATCTCGGAGTGGTCGGCCGAGCTCAGCGACAGCAGCCCGACCTCGTCGAACCCGCTCGCGCGCACCGCGCGGTCGACCATCTCCCCGATGCCGGCCAGCGAGCGCTCCCGCACCGGGCGGGTGATCATCCCGGCCTGACAGAACCGGCAGCCGCGGGTGCAACCGCGGAAGATCTCGACGCTGGCCCGCTCGTGCACCGTCTCGGCCAGCGGGACCAGCGGCTTGCGCGGGTACGGCCAGGAGTCCAGGTCACCGGTGGTGCGCTTCTGCACGGTGCCGGGGACGCGCTCGACGGTCGGGGCGACCCTGATGATCGCACCGTCGGCGCCGTACTCCACGGCGTAGAGGGACGGGACGTAGCAACCATCGGTCTCGGCGAGGCGCAGCAGCAGCTCGCGGCGTCCGCCCGGGCGTCCCTCGGCCTTCCACGCCTTCACCACCTCGGTGATCTCGCCGACGACCTCTTCGCCGTCGCCGATGGCGGCGACGTCGATGAAGTCGGCGATGGGCTCGGGGTTGAACGCCGCGTGCCCACCGGCGACGACGACCGGGTGCGTCTCGTCGCGGCCGGACGCGTGCAACGGGATCCCGGCCAGGTCGAGCGCGGTGAGCAGGTTCGTGTAGCCCAGCTCGGTGGAGAAGCTGACGCCGATCAGGTCGAACGCGCCGAGCGGACGGTGCCCGTCGACGGTGAAGGCCGGCACGCCGTTCTCGCGCATCAGCTTCTCGAGGTCCGGCCAGACGGCGTAGCAGCGCTCGGCGAGGGCGTCGTCGCGCTCGTTGAGCACCTCGTAGAGGATCATGACGCCCTGGTTGGGCAGCCCGACCTCGTACGCGTCGGGGTACATCAGGGCCCACCGCACGGCGGCGGACTCCCAGTCCTTGAGCTGCGCGTTCAGCTCGCCGCCGACGTACTGCACCGGCTTCGAGACCCGCGGCAGCAGCGATTCGAGGGCAGGGAAGACGGACTGGACGCTCACGCTGCCCCAGGGTAGACGCGCGCTCCGCAGCCGCACCCCCCGCCCGGCCTTCCACCCGTGTCGGGGAGACACAGCGCAGCGATGCGAACGCACCTGGCGGCGTTATGGCTGCACAACGCGAGGTCCGGCGTCAGGGCAGCAGGCCGGCCATCCGGAGTGCGGCGCGGACGTCCTCGTGGTGCATCTCGTCCAGCGGCACCAGGGGCAGCCGGATGCCGGGTTCCATCAGGCCCATCTCCGCGAGCGCCCACTTCACCGGGATCGGGTTCGGTTCGGCGAACAGCGCACGGTGCAGCCCGGCGAGGTCGGCGTCGATCGTCGCGGCGGTCTCGGCGTCGCCCGCGATGGCCGCGGCGCACATCCGGGCCATGGCCTCCGGCGCGACGTTGGCCGTGACGGAGATGTCGCCGTGGAACCCGGCGAGCATGCTGGCCCGGGCGGTGGCGTCGTCGCCGGAGTAGAGCGCGAAGTCCGCCAACTCCAGCGCGACCAGGTCACGGACCCGGTCGAGGTCGCCCTTCGCCTCCTTGAGCCCGATGATGTTCGGCACCGCGGCCAGCCGCTCCACGGTCGAGGGCAGCATGTCGCAGGCAGTGCGGCCCGGGACGTTGTAGAGGATCTGCGGGATGTCCACGGCCTCGGCGACGGCACGGAAGTGCCGGTACAGGCCCTCCTGCGGGGGCTTGTTGTAGTACGGCGTGACGAGCAGGGCGGCGTCCGCCCCGGCCGCCTTCGCCGACTCCGTGAGGTGGATGGCCTCGGTGGTGCTGTTCGCGCCGGTGCCGGCGATCACGGGCACCCGTCCGGCCGCCACGTCGATGGTGTGCCGGATGACCTCGGTGTGCTCGGGGACGGTGAGCGTCGCCGACTCGCCCGTCGTGCCCACCGACACGATGGCCGACGTCCCGGCCTCGATCGTGCGGTCGACCAGTTTCGCGAGCGCTTCGTGGTCGACGGCGCCGTCGACCCGCATCGGGGTGACCAGGGCGACGATACTGCCGGTGATCATGATGTTCGTCCTCCACGCCGCAGGCGGGTCCGCCGATCCGGCACGGTACCCGCCCGGCCGGGCGGACCGGCAACGGCAGGGCGGGACGACTCAGCCCCAGGCGAGCCGGGCGGGCTGCACCGAACGGGCGACACGGCGGGTGGTCGTCGCGACGACCACCACGACGGCCAGCCACGCGGCCACCGCGACGGCGGCCGGCGGCCCGTTCAGCGCGATGCCCACCAGCGCCCACACCGCCGCGGCCGCGTAGCCGACGACGCTCGTCCCGGTACCCACCACCGAGCTGACGATCGCGGCCGCCGCGAGCAGCACGGCCACCGCCGCCGCGGCGGCCAGCGCGCCACCGCCGGGCAGGCCGATCCACGCCCCGGTGGCGGCGGTGCCGATGACGACGGCCAGCGATACCCACCCGGTGTAGATCGCGATCGGCACCCGGAACACGGCGCGCTCGACGACGCTCGCAACGGGCTCGTGGCTGAGCCGGCCGAACACGCACGCGAGGCTCACCAGTAGCGCCACGATGAGCAGTTCGGCCAGCAGGAGGTGCCGGGAACCGAACGCGAGGATCCACAGCGGGTTGAACACGGCCGTCGCCGCGAGCCACCAGCCGGTGCGCCGGTGCACGGCCCGGCCGCGCTGGGCGGGCAACAGCTGGAACACCGCATAGGCTCCGAAGCCGAGGTAGATCAGAGTCCAGACGGAGAATGTCCAGCCCGCGGCCAGCAGCGGCGTCCGGTGAGAGTTCGCCACCACTGCGATCGGCTCACCCACCGCGCCGCTCCCGGCCAGCCCGGACACGACGATCTGCACCACCGCGAGCACCGCGACCAGAACCGCGCGCAGGAGGTCGAAGGCGGTGGAGCGCGGCGCCACGACGGTCATGCGCCCATCCTCGCGCTGCACGCCCGTCGCGGCCAGCCGATGACCTATTTCAGCAGCAGCACGTCGAGCCGGCGGGCCGCGACCGTCACCCCCGCCGCGATCATCACCGCGAAGTAGGCCAGGTGCCCGAGCAGGCCGAGGTGCACCGCGCCGGTGGTGAGCCCCCGCATCAGCTCGACGGCGTGGAACAGCGGCAGGCACTCCACCACCAGCTGCAGCCACCGCGGGTACACCGACAGCGGGTAGAACGTGGTGGCGAACAGGAACATCGGCAGGATCGCCAGCGTCACCAGGTCGAAGTCCTGCCACGAGCGCATGAACGACGTCGCGGCCATCCCGATCGCGGCGAACGCGAACGCCACGACCAGCGCCGCGGGCAGCGCGAGCACCGCCCACGGCGAGGTGAGCAGCCCGAACACCGCCATCACCGACAGGAATCCGGTGGCGTAGAGACCGCCGCGCAGCAACGCCCACCCGATCTCGCCGAGCGCGATGTCCACCGGCCCCAGCGGGGTGGCCAGCATCGCGTCGTAGAGCCGGGCGTACTTGAGCTTGAAGAACACGTTGTAGGTCGAGTCGAACACCGCGCCGTTCATCGCCGACGCCGCGAGCAGCCCGGGTGCGATGAACGCCGCGTAACTGATCATCGCCCCACCCGGTCCGGGCAGCTGCCCCACCAGCGAGCCGAGACCCCGGCCCATCGCGATCAGGTAGAACACCGGTTCGAAGAACCCGGAGACGAAGGCCAGCCAGGTGCGCCGGGACGCGGTGGCCGAACGCAGCAGCAGCACCCGGGAGCGGCCGGCGTAGCTGCCGGCGGGCAGCAGCCGCAGCGCGAGCGGGACCGCAGCGGCGGGCGGCGCGATCGGCGGGGTCACGGCGCGAGCCTCCTGCTGAACCGGCGGGTGGCCAGCCCGGTGCCGACCGCGAGCAGCGCGACCAGATAGGCCAGATGCCCGGCGGCGGCCGCCGGACGCCAGGCGTCGAGGGCGGCGGATCGCGCCAGCTCGGTGCCGTGCCACAGCGGCGAGATCCATGCGATCGGTCGCACGAACGCGGGGAGCCTCTCGATCGGGAAGAACGTCCCGGAGAACAGCGTCATCGGGATGATCACGAACCGGAACAGCGCGTTGAACGCCGAGCCCTCGTTCTCGATCGTCGCGGCGTACGCCATCACCAGCGCCGCCACCGACATCCCGGCCAGCACCGCGACCAGCAGCGACACCACGATCCCCGGGCCGGCCACGCCTCCGAACAGCGCGATCACCGCCACGTAGATCGCGCCGGAGGCGAACATCTTGCACGCGATCCAGACCAGGTGTCCGCCGGCGATCTGCCCGCCGGTGAGCGGGGTGGCCGCCATCGCGTGGTAGACCCGCTGCCACTTGAACCCGGACAGCACCGGGTACGTCGATTCGAACGCCCCGCTCTGCACCGCCGACATGGCGAGCAGCCCCGGCGCGAGCCACACCAGGTAGGCGATGCCGCCGGTGGCCGCCGCGGCGCGGCCGGTGCCGTTGACCAGGGCCCCGAAACCGACCCCGAAGGCCAGCAGGAACAGCAGCGGCTGCAGCACCGAGGACACCACGGTGGCCCGCCAGTTGCGCCGGTACCAGGACCAGTAGTGCTCGACGACGATGAGCCCGCCGCGCAGCCGGCCCGGGGCCGCGGCCGCCGCGCGCGAGGTGGTCTCGGCCGGCGCCATCAGTCGACCAGCGTCCGGCCGGTGAGCCGCAGGAACACGTCCTCCAGCGAGGAGCGGCGGATCAGCTCCGACAGCGGCCGTAGCCCCGCCCGGGCCACCTCGGCCTGCGCGCGCTCGCCGTCGGCGGTGTAGAGCAGGAACCGGTCGGGCAGCTCCTCGACCCGGTCGACGAGTGGTTCCAGGGTGCCCACCGCGGGCCGGTTCTCCGGGGCGAACCGCAGCTCCAGCACCTCCCGGGTGGAGTACCGCTCGATCAGCTCCGCCGGCGTGCCCTCGGCAGCGATCAGCCCGCCGTCCATCACCACGAGCCGGTCGCACAGCTGCTCGGCCTCGTCCATGTAGTGCGTGGTGATGATCTGGGTGACCCCCTCGCGCTTGAGCCGGTAGAGCCGGTCCCACAGCAGGTGCCGGGCCTGCGGGTCGAGGCCGGTGGTGGGCTCGTCGAGCAGCAGCAGCTCCGGGTCGTTGACCAGCGACCGGGCGATCGTCAGCCGCCGCTTCATGCCGCCGGACAGCGGTTCCACCGGATCACCCGCCCGCTCGGTGAGCTGGGCGAACTCCAGCAGCTCCGCGGCCCTCGCCCGCACGTGCCGCCGGGACAGCCCGAAGTAGCGGCCGTAGATCTCCAGGTTCTCCCGCACCGACAACTCGGCGTCGAGGTTGTCCAGCTGCGGCACCACACCGATCCGGGCCCGGATCCGCGGGCCGTCGGGTCCCGGGTCCATGCCCAGCACCTGCAACGACCCCGCAGTGCGCGGCGACACGCAGGCGATCATCCGCATGGTCGAGGACTTCCCGGCCCCGTTGGGGCCGAGGAAACCGAACACCTCGCCGCGCGCCACGTCGACGTCGATGCCGCGGACGGCCTCGAAGGAACCGAAGCGCTTGCGGAGCCCGCGCGCCTGCACCAGAGCATCGGACACATCCAGCACGCTAGCCCGCTTCCCCGACAGTCTGCGCGCCCATTCCGGCCGGCCCGGGGCCGGCGGGACCGCCCGCTACCCTGCCGCCGTGCGACCCCGTCATCTGCTCGCCGCCGTCGCGGCCGGCCTCGTGCTGCTGCTCGCCGGCTGTACCGGCGCGCCGGGCCCCACCACCGCCGCGCTGCCGGCCGCCGCCGACCTGCTGTCCCGCTCGGCGGCGGCGATGAAGCAGGTGAGGACGGTCGGGGTGGACATCCAGGTCGATCCGGCGTTGAGCACGGTCCCGGTGCGCGCCGCGACCGGCTCGCTCACCGCGGCGGGCGACGCCGTCGGCTCGGTCACGCTGGCCCAGGGCGGCACACCCGTCGAGTTCGAGTTCGTGGTGGTCGGCGGCAAGATCTACCTGAAGGGCCCCACCGGCGGGTTCGGCCCGCCGATCCCGGTCAGCCTGGCCGCCGGCTTCTACGACCCGACGGTCGTCCTGGACCCGCAGCGCGGCGTGGCCCGGCTGCTGGCGACCGCGACCCCGGGCGCGACCGAGGCGAAGGAGACCGTGGACGGGGTCGACAGCTACCGGGTGCCGGCCACGCTCGCCCCCGACGCGGTGGCCGCGCTGGTGCCCGGGGTGAGCGGCCCGGTCAAGGGCCTGCTGTGGATCGACGCCGCGACCTCGCGGCTGGTCAAGGCCGAGCTGCAGGTGCCGGCCGGTCCCGGCAGCGCGACCGGCCCGGCGACGGTGCAGCTGCACGACTACGACGCGCCGGTCAGCGTCACCGCCCCCGCGTAGCCCCGGTGGACCAGACCGCCGCCCCGGCGGCCACCAGCACCCCCGCCCCCGTCCGGCGGCCCCGGCTGGCGATCGGCATCGCGGGGCTCGCGGTGCTGCTGGCCGCGCTCGACGGCTACGTGGTGGTCACCGTGCTGGTGACCATCGTGGTCGACCTCGGTGTGCCGGTGAACCGGCTCGAACGGGCCACCCCGCTCGTCACCGGCTACCTGCTCGGCTACGTCGCGGCGATGCCGCTGCTCGGCCAGCTGTCCGACCGCTACGGCCGCCGCCGGGTGCTGCAGGTCTGCCTGCTCGCGTTCGCCGCCGGCTCCGCGATCACCGCGGCCGGTCCGGACCTGGCGACGGTGATCGGCGGGCGGGCGCTGCAGGGCGTGGCCGGCGGTGCGCTGCTGCCGGTGAGCATGGCGCTGGTCGGTGACCTGGTGGCCGGACGCCACCGGGCCGCGGCGCTGGGCGCGGTGAGCGCGGCCGAGCAGCTGGGCAGCGTGCTCGGCCCGCTGTACGGGGTGGGGCTGGCCGTGCTGATCGGCTGGCGCGGGCTGTTCTGGGTCAACCTGCCGCTCGCGCTGGCCGCGGTCGCGGCCGTGCAGGTCGCGGTGCCGCGTGGTGAGCCGGCCGGTGCGCCCCGCACCCGGGTGGACGTGGTCGGCGGGCTGCTGCTCGCCACCGGTCTCGGTCTGCTCGTGGTCGGGCTCTACAACGGCGATCCGGCCCGGTCGGTGCTCGCGGCGGACGCGCCGTGGTGGCTGGCAGGCGCCGGGGTCGCGCTGCTGGCCTTCGCCGGCTGGGAGACGCGGGCCCGGACCCGGCTGTTCGACCCGGCCGGGGTGCACAGCCGGCCGGTGGCGGCGGGCCTGGTGGTCGGCTTCGTCGTCGGCACGGCGCTGATGGTGACGCTGGTCGACGTGCAACTGCTCGGGCAGACGCTGCTCGGTCGTGACGCCGTCGACGCGGCGCTGTTGCTCACCCGGTTCCTCGTCGCGCTGCCGGCCGGGGCGCTGCTCGGTGGGCTGCTTGCGCCGCGGGCCGGTGACGCGGCGGTGGCCGTGCTCGGCATGCTCACCGCGGCGACCGGATTCCTGCTGATGTCGCGCTGGCCTGCCGATCCGGTGAGCGCCCGGCATTCCGCCGGGCCGGTGTCGCTACCGGTGCTGGACACCGACCTGGTGCTGGCCGGTCTCGGCCTGGGCCTGGTCGTCGCGCCGGTGGCGGCCGCGGTGCTGCGCGCGGTGCCGGCCGACCGGCGCGGGGTCGCCTCGGCGGCGACCGTGGTCGCGCGCAGCACCGGGATGCTGGTCGGCGTGGCGGTGCTGACCACCTGGGGCCTGCACCGTTTCCGGCAGCTGACCGCCGGGCTCGTGACGCCACTGCCGTTCGGGGTGGCGCCCGGCGTCTACCGGGAGCAGCTCGCGCGCTACACCGAGGCGCTGCGCGCCGCGCTGCTCACCCAGTACCGGGAGATCTTCGGGATCACCGCGCTGATCTGCCTGCTCGGGGCGGTCGCCGCCGTGGGGCTGGTGACCCGGCGCCGGGGCTGACCGGCCCCGGCTACCCCGGCAGGCTCCGCACTCACAGGTTCGGGAACCAGAGCTTGATCTCGCGGGCGGCCGACTCCACCGAGTCCGAACCGTGCACCAGGTTGTATTGGGTCTCCAGGCCGAAGTCGCCGCGGATGCTGCCCGGGGCCGCCTTCTCCACCGGGTCGGTGCCGCCGGCGACCTGCCGCCAGGCCGCGATCGCGCGAGGGCCCTCGGCGACGGCGGCGAGCACCGGGCCGGAGGTGATGAACTCGAGCAGGGATTCGAAGAAGGGCTTGCCGTCGTGCTCGGCGTAGTGCTGGGCCGCCAGCTCCCGGTCGACGGTGCGCAGCTCGATCGCCACCAGGTCGAGCCCCTTGCGCTCGATCCGGGCGAGGACCTCGCCGATCAGCTTGCGCGAGACACCGTCGGGCTTGACCAGGACAAGGGTGCGTTCTGTCACGCTCTCCAGCGTATAGCCGGATCAGATCGCGGTCGGCCGCAGGGCCGCGGCCCCGAAGGAGACGTCGAAGCGGCCGCACCAGATGCTCACACTGGTCAGCGTGGGCAGGTCGGCGTCGGCCGGGATCGGGTAGTTGGAGCTGCCGACGTTGCCCTTGAGATCACCCAGGTCGACGTGGCGGGCATCCTCGAACAGGTACCAGCCGTCGCGGCCGGGCAGCACCGGGGCATCGGTCAGCCACACCTCGAGCTGCGGGCCGTTGCTGGTGACGAGGTTCTCCAGGCGCAGCACGCGGGAGCCGTCGGTGAGCCGGAGGATCTGCACGGTGCCGCTGGTGGCGTGCTCGTGGCTGATCAGCTCACCGCCGGCCAGGACGGCGGGCATCACCTGCGGCCCGTCCCCGGGGATCGCAGCGACGGGAACGGGCTCCTCGACGACCTGGTCGACGAAGAGCTTCCACGGCTGGAACCACCACACCGCGACCACGACCAGCACCACGCCGACGACGAACCCGAGGTGGACGGCCGGGCGCCGCAGCAGCGGATGACGGGCGGTGCGCTCCATGCTTCATAGTGCACCCCGTTCGCCCGGGCGGTTACGGCTGCGAGCAGCAACCGGTTACGCCCGCACGGACCCGCCGGGCATCGCCGCCGGTCACTGCCGCTGGCTGGGCAGCTCTCCCCGGGCCATCTTCTGGGCGACGTCGCGGCGCATGAGCAGCAGGCCGCCCCAGACCAGTGCGAAGACCAGGCCCATGATGCCCAGTGCAAGTACGAACACCCCGCAGGCGATCATGACGGCCTGCAGCACGAGAGCCAGGCCGAGGCCCCACGGCCGCCGCTGCAGGCCAGCCGCGACGATCATCGCGATCGCCAGCCCGAGCATCGCGGTCACCCCGGCCGCGGTCGCACCGTCGCCGAACTTGGGCAGCACCAGCAACGCGAGCAGCACCACGATCGACTCGAGGATCAGCGTCGCGGCGAAGACGCCGCGGATGCCCTTCATCGGATCCGGGCGGGGCGCGGCCGGCTGCTCGGGCGGGGTCATGCCGGCTCCCTGCCGAACAGCGTGCGGGCCTCCCCCGCGGTCACCACCGAGCCCGTGATGATCACACCCACGCCGGAGTCCCCACCCTCCTCGGCCAGTTCCACGGCCTGCTCGACGGCTTGGCCCAGCATCGGCTCGACGCTGACCCGGTCGGCGCCGAAGACCTCGACGGCGATCGCGGCCAGCTCGTCGGGACCCATCGCGCGCGGCGAGGAGTTCGCGGTGATCACGACCTCGTGGACGGCGGGTTCGAGCTCGGTGAGCAGGCCGCGGGCGTCCTTGTCGCGCATCACGCCGATCACCGCGACGAGCCGGGTGAACCGGAACTCCGACACCAGCGCCGCGGCCAGCGCCCGGGCGCCGTGCGGGTTGTGCGCGGCGTCGGTGAGCACGGTGGGCGCGTTGCGCAGCCGCTCCAGGCGCCCCGGCGAGATCACTTTCGCGAACGCCGCGCGCACGGCGTCGGGGTCCAGCGGCTGCGCCGGCCCGGCCCCGAGCAGCGCCTCGGCCGCGGCCAGCGCGATCGCCGCGTTGGACGCCTGGTGCTCGCCGTGCAGCGGCAGGAAGATGTCGTCGTAGCGCCCGCTGAGGCCCTGCAGCTCGAGGCGCTGTCCGCCGACGGCGAGCTCGCGCTCCCGCACCCCGAACTCGGCGCCCTCGCGGGCCACCTGGGCGCCGACCTCGGCGGCCCGCTCGATGAGCACCTGGGCCACGGCGCGGTCCTGCGCCGCGAGCACCGCGACCGAACCGGGCTTGATGATCCCGGCCTTCTCCCGGGCGATGCCGAGGATGTCGGTGCCGAGGTACTCCGCGTGGTCCAGCCCGATCGGGGTGATCACCGCGACCGCGCCGTCGACGACGTTGGTCGCGTCCCAGCGCCCGCCCAGGCCGACCTCGACGACCCCGGCCTCCACCGGGGCGTCGGCGAACGCGGCGAAGGCCATCGCGGTGAGCACCTCGAACTTGCTCATCGCGGGCCCGTCGCCGCGCTTGGCGTCGATCAGCTCGACGAACGGGATGACGTCGCGGTAGATCTGCACGTACCGCTCCGGGCTCAGCGGGCGGTTGTCCAGGTTGATCCGCTCCGTGGCGCGCTGCAGGTGCGGGCTGGTGTAGCGCCCCGTGCGCAGCCCCACCTCGGTGAGCAGCGCGTCGACCATCCGCGCGGTCGACGTCTTGCCGTTGGTGCCGGTCAGGTGCACCACCGGGTAGCCGCGGTGTGGCTCGCCGAGCGCGTCGACCAGCGCGGCGATCCGGTCCAGCGACGGCTCCATGACCGTCTCGGGCCAGCGCTTGTCCAGCTCGGCCTCGACGGCCAGGAACTCGGCGAAGCCGGCGACGGTCGAGGAGGCCGGGACGACGTCCGGGGTGTCACCGCCCCGGATGGCGTCGAGCACGTGGGCGATGACCGCGTCCTGCGCGGTCTCCTCGGGCGAGCGGACCTCCCCCTCACCCTCGGGGAGCTCGCCGTGCTCGGGCTCGGTGTCGTCCCAGCGATCCGTCATGCCTGCACCTTCCCGGCGCCTGGGACTCGCGGCGTCCTCACGATGCCGGCAGCGCCGCGAGCCGTGCGGTCACCCGCTCGATGTCGGCCAGCGCCGTCTCGCGCCGGGCCCGGATACCGTCGACGACCGTGGCGGGGGCCTTCTCGGTGAACTTCGGGTTACCCAGCTTCCTGTCGGCCTGCTCGAGTTCCTTCTGCGCCGCCACCAGGTCGCGGGCCAGCCGGGCACGCTCGGCCGCCACGTCGATCGCGCCGGAGGTGTCCAGCTCGACGTGCACACCGCCGCCCGGCAGCCCGACCTCGACGGTCGCGGTCGGCGCGAACTCCGCACCCGGGGTGTCGAGGCGGGTCAGGAACGCCACCGCCTTGCGGTGCCCGCCCAGGCCGGCCTCGTCCAGCCCGACGAGCTTGGCCGCCACCGACCGCTTGTCCGGCAAGCCCTGCTCGGTGCGGAACCGGCGCACCTCGGTGATCAGCTTCTGCACCGCGGCGACCCGGTCGAAGGCTCCCTGGTCGACCGCACCACCAGTGTCCCCGGCGGTGGGCCAGGGCGCGATGACGACGGACTCGCCGCCGGTCAGCGCGGTCCACAGCGCCTCGGTGACGAACGGGATGATCGGGTGCAGCAGCCGCAGCAGCGCGTCGAACACGTGACCGAGCACCGCCCGGGTGCCCTCGGCCAGCTCCGGGTCGGCCAGCTGCGGTTTGGCCAGCTCCAGGTACCAGTCGCAGAGCTCGTCCCAGGTGAAGTGGTAGAGCCCCTCGGTGGCCTTGGAGAACTGGAAGTCCTCCAGGAGCGCGTCGGTCTGCTCGCGGACCTCGGCCAGCCGGCCCAGGATCCACGCGTCCGCGTCGGTGCGGCGCTCGGCCGGGGGCAGCGCAGCGGCCGGGTCGGCGCCGTTGGCCAGCGCGAACCGGGTCGCGTTCCACAGCTTCGTGGTGAAGTTGCGCGACCCGGCGACCCACTCGGTGGACAGCGACATGTCCGTGCCCGGGTTGGAGCCGCGCGCGATGGTGAACCGCAGCGCGTCGGCACCGAACTCGTCGATCAGCGCGAGCGGGTCGATCGTGTTGCCCCTGGACTTCGACATCTTCTTGCCGTGCTCATCGCGGATGAGCCCGTGCAGGTAGACGTGCTCGAACGGCGGCACCCCGTCCATCGCGTGCAGCCCGAACATCATCATCCGGACGACCCAGAAGAACAGAATGTCGTAGCCGGTGACCAGCACCGACGTCGGGTAGTAGTGCTCGAGATCGGCCGTCTGCTCGGGCCAGCCGAACGTGGAGATCGGCCACAGGCCCGAGGAGAACCAGGTGTCGAGGACGTCCTCGTCCTGGCGCCAGCCCGCACCCGACGGCGGCTCCTCGTCCGGGCCCACGGCCACGACCTCGCCGTCCGGCCCGTACCAGACCGGGATGCGGTGGCCCCACCACAGCTGCCGGCTGATCGTCCAGTCGTGCATGTTGTCGACCCAGTCGAAGAAGCGCTTCTCCAGCTCCTTCGGGTGGATCGTGACGCGCCCGTCGCGGACCGCGTCGCCCGCGGCCTTGGCCAGCGGCTCGACGCGCACGAACCACTGCTTGGACAGCCGCGGCTCGACGATCGTGTCGCACCGGCTGCAGTGTCCGACGGCGTGGACGTAGGGCCGCTTCTCGGCGACGATCCGGCCCTGCGCGCGCAGTTCCTCGCGGATCGCCTCGCGCGCGGCGAAGCGGTCCATCCCGTCGAAGCGGGTACCGGAGTTCGTGACGACGCCGCTCTCGTCGAGGATCGAAGGCATCGGCAGGTTGTGCCGCTGGCCGATCTCGAAGTCGTTCGGGTCGTGTGCCGGGGTCACCTTCACCGCGCCGGTGCCGAAGGACGGGTCGACGTGGTCGTCGGCGACGACCGGGATCCGGCGGCCGACGATCGGCAGCTCGATCTCCTTGCCGATCAGGTGCTGATAGCGCTCGTCGTCGGGGTGCACCGCGACGCCGGTGTCACCCAGCATCGTCTCCACCCGCGTGGTGGCGACGACGATCGAGTCCTCGCCGTCGCCGTAGCGGATCGAGACGAGCTCGCCGGAGTCGTCGTGGTGGTCGACCTCGATGTCGCTCAGCGCCGTGTGGCACCGCGGGCACCAGTTGATGATCCGCTCGGCGCGGTAGATGAGGCCCTCGTCGAACAGCCGCTTGAACATCGTCTGGACGGCACGGGACAGCCCCTCGTCGAGGGTGAACCGCTCACGCGACCAGTCGACGCCGTCGCCGAGGCGGCGCATCTGGCCGAGGATCGAGCCGCCGGACTCGGCCTTCCACTGCCAGACCTTGTCGACGAACACCTCCCGGCCGAGGTCGTGCCGGGTCGTGCCGCCGGCGGCGAGCTGGCGCTCGACGACGTTCTGGGTCGCGATGCCGGCGTGGTCCATGCCGGGCAGCCACAGCGCGTCGTAGCCCTGCATCCGGCGGCGCCGGGTCAGGATGTCGATCAACGTGTGGTCCATGGCGTGCCCGAGGTGCAGGCTGCCGGTGACGTTGGGCGGCGGGATGACGATGGAGAACGGCGGCTTGCCGCTGGTGGGGTCGCCCTGGAAGTAGCCCCGGTCCACCCACCGCTGGTACATGCCGCCCTCTACCTCGCCCGGGTTCCACTTGGCGGGGAGGTCGGCGGTGCGGGGTGGGAGGGTGTCGGTCACCCCACCGATTCTACGAGTTCCACGCGAACCGGTTCCGCGACCCCGTGATCGCCGGCTCGCGGCCCTGAGCAGCGGAAAACCGGGGCGGCGCCGGGGGCCCGGGCGAGCCCGGCTCCCCGGGCCCCGCGATGCACCCGTTGACACTGGTCAGAGGGTCTGCTAGGCCGAATCGGCCCGTCCACCGGCGGCCGTCCCGGGCCGGGTCGACCGGTCCGGAGAGCGGCAGGGTCTGCCGCCATCGCGCCATCGGATCGCCGCGCCCGCCGGTGGCCGGCGAGCGCCCGGCACGGCCGCCCGGTCCGGCCACGTCAGCCCGGCAGCAGCACCGCGTGCAGCCGGTCGAAGCCCAGCACCGGGGCCAGCCGCCGCTGCCGGACGGCATCCGGGTCCAGCGCCCGCACCGACCCGCTGGTCGGCTCGTACACCCGCCAGGCGCTGCCGGCCCCGGCCACCGGGCCGAGCGCGAGCACGTAGTGCCGGGGCGCGGCGCGGCCGACCAGCAACGGCACCGGGCGCCCGGAGGCCAGCGCCGTCCCCACGGCAGCGATCGCGTCGTCCAGGTCGGGCGCCGACACGTCGTCCACGAGCCGCAGCCGGTACCGGCCCGCGCCGGGGAGGTTGTCGCGCAGCCAGCGGAGCATCCCCCACGGCGTGGTGCCGAGCGCGCGGGGCCAGAACCGGTTGGTCTGCCGGTGGACCTGGTGCTGGCGAGCGTCGAACCGGGCACCGAAATCCGCGCCGGCGCCGTCCAGCCGCTGCGCCTGCGCCGCGTCGGCCCACGCCGCCAGCACGACCAGTACCGCGCTGCCGCACGTGGTCGGATCGGCCTGGTCGAGCCGGACCCCGCCGTGGCGCTGCTCCCCCACCACCCCGGTGAGCAACGCCCGGCCCGTGATCCGGCACCCCCCGGCGCCCGGACGCGGAGACCGTCGCCGCATCACGACGCGCTGCACCCGGCGCGCGAGCCCGCACACCGTGCGCATGGCTCCTCCTCGGTCACCCCGCCGTTGTCACAAACGCAGGAGCGGGGCGTGCCTGGGGTGCGCATGGCAGGACTGTCGCCCGCCGGAGAATCAGCCGCGCTGCTCCTGATCACCGGCCGGGACCCCACGCTCGGAGTCGCTGTCCCAGCCCTCGGCCAGGCCCGTGACCTTCTCGGCGTAGTCGCGGGCCGCCACCACCGGGTCGTCGGCCCGCCCGGCCGCCAGCCCGACCAGGAACGCGGTGACCGGGGCGGCCGGCCGGCTCACGCCGTGGGCCACGTCGGAGGTCATGTCCAGCACCATGTCGACACTGGCATCGGTGTCCACCGCGCCCTCCAGGCCGAGTTCACGGCAGACGGCAGTGACCCATTCGGACATTGCTCGTGATTCGTCACTCATCTGTGGCCTCATACCCGCGGCGGCGCCGTCCCACCCGTCAGTGCCCGAAAAGGGAGGGGATCTTGAGCAGGAGCTGCCAGAGCCCGTAGGCGAACGGTACCACCACCCACAGCCAGGCCAGGACCATCACGATCATGGGCGGGCGGCCCTCGCCGCTGCCCTCCGCGGTGCTCATGCCTGCACCCCTGCCTTCCCCGTCGCGGCCGTCGTCGAGGACGGCTCGTGCCACTTCTCGTTGACCGGCCGCACCAGCTCGTTGGCGATGAAGCCGGCGACAAGGAGAACGATCATGACCGTGAACGCCGGTGTGTACCGGCCGGGCCCCGCGACGCCTGCATGGATCTCCGCGTCGGCGATCGCGTTGACGATCACCGGGCCGAGCACACCGGCGGTGGACCACGCGGTGAGCAGCCGGCCGTGGATCGCGCCGACCTGGTAGGTGCCGAACAGGTCCCGCAAGTAGGCCGGGGCCGTCGCGAACCCGGCGCCGTAGAACGACAGGATCAACAGCGCACAGATCAGGAAGAGGACCTTGTCGGTGTTGGTCGTCAACGTGATCGTCAGGTAGAGCAGGGCCCCGACGCCCAGGTAGAGCCGGTAGATGTTCTTGCGCCCGATGAGGTCCGACGCCGACGACCACAGGAACCGGCCGAGCATGTTGGCCAGCGACAGCATGGCGACGAAGCCCGCCGCGGCGGCGGCCACGGCTGCGGTCGGCGAGACGCCGCCGAAGAAGTCGGTGTAGATCGGCGCGGCCCGCTCCAGGATGCCGATGCCGGCCGTCACGTTGAAGCACAGGACGACCCAGAGCAGCCAGAACTGCGGCGTCTTGATCGCGTTCCGCGCGGAGACGCTGGCCGAACTGATCATCGAGCCGGCCTTCTGCTCCGTCGGCGTCCAGCCCGCGGGCTTCCAGTCGTCGGCCGGGACCCGGATCAGCAACCAGCCCACCGACATGAAGACCGCGTAGACGATGCCGTGGATCAGGAAGGCCTCGGCGATACCGTTCGGGTTGGGGTTGTTCCCGGTCGCGCCGAAGGCCTGCAGCATCGACTGCGACCACGGGGACGCGATGAGCGCGCCGCCGCCGAAGCCCATGATCGCGATGCCGGTCGCCATCCCGGGCCGGTCCGGGAACCACTTGATCAGCGTCGAGACCGGCGAGATGTAACCGATCCCGAGGCCGATGCCGCCGACGAAGCCGTAGCCGAGCACGACCAGCCAGTACTGCCGGGTGTAGATCCCGAGCGAGCCGATCAGGAAGCCGCCGCAGAAGCACACGGTGGCGATGACCATGGCCCAGCGCGGGCCGTTCGTGTCCACCCTCGTGCCGAACAGCGCCGCCGAGAGCCCGAGCATCACGATGCCGAGGGTGAACGGCAGCGCGCTCGCGACGCCCGAGATGCCGAGGCCCTTCTCCAGGGGGGCCTTGAACACGCTCCAGGCGTAGACCTGGCCGATCGCCAGGTGGATGGACAGCGCCGCGGGCGGAACGAGCCAGCGGCTCCACCCCGGTGGCGCCACGATCCGGGATCTTTCCAGGAAGCCAGCGGCCATCCGGGGATCTCCTTGCGCAGTGATGGACTCGTCGTTACGCGGTGAAACCTAGGACTCCGCCATCCGGCGGTGCAAGCTCTGGCGAGTGGGGGAATCGTGATCTCCGACGGCCACCATCGGTGTGCCTAGGATGGGGCGTGCCCGCTGCGTCGACCGGCCCTCTCGCCGGAGTCACCGTCGTGTCCCTCGAGCACGCGGTGTCCGTGCCCTACGCCAGCCGGCTGCTCGCCGATCTCGGCGCCGACGTCGTCAAGATCGAACGTCCCGGCGGTGGTGATTTCGCGCGGCACTACGACAGCGCGTGCGGCGAGGTCTCCTCGTACTTCGCGTGGATCAACCGCGGCAAGCGGTCGGTGATGCTCGACCTCAAGGACCCGGACGGCCTGGCCGCCGCGCACCGGCTGGTCGAGCGCGCCGACGTGGTGCTGGCCAACCTCGGGCCGGGCGCGACCGCGCGGCTCGGCCTCGACGGTGACACGCTGCGCGCGCGGCGCCCCGAACTGATCACCTGCGAGCTGACCGGGTACGGCGACGGCGGGCCCTCCTCGGGCCGCAAGGCCTACGACGCGCTCATCCAGTCCGAGGCCGGGCTCCTGGAGCTGACCGGCGACGGACCGGTGACCGCGCGCACCGGCATCTCGGTGGCCGACATCGCGGCCGGGGTCCAGGTGCAGTCGGCCGTGCTGGCGGCGCTGCTGCACCGGGCGCGGACCGGCGAGGGCGCCACGCTGCGCATCACCCTGCTCGAGGCGCTCGCCGAGTGGATGCACCAGCCCATGCTCTACGCGCTGGGCACCGGGACGCCGCCGCCGCGGACCGGCGGCCACCACGCGTCGATCGCCCCGTACGGACCGTTCACCTGCGGCGACGGCGTCGCCGTGCACCTGGCGGTGCAGAACGAGCGCGAGTGGGTGCGGTTGTGCACCGTGGTGCTGGCTCGCCCGGAGCTGGCGACCGACCCGCGGTTCGCCACGGTCCGCGAGCGGGTGCGCCACCGCGACGCCCTGCACGCCGAGCTGCACCGGCGGTTCGACGAGCTCACCGCCGACGAGCTGGGCGCGCTGCTCGACACCGCGGACGTCGCCTGGTCCCGGGTGGGGCTGGTCGCCGACCTGACGGCGCATCCGCAACTCGTGGCCCGCGACCGATGGCATGCGGTGCCGGTGCCCGGCGGGGACGACGTGCCCATGCTCGCGCCGCCGGTCGACTCCTCGGCCTGGCCGGCCCCGTCCGGGCACATCGTCCCGGCGCTGGGGGCCGACACCCGGGACGTGCTCGCCGAGCTCGGCTACAGCGAGGCCGAGATCGACAAGCTCGCCGGGTAGCGACGCGGCGCCACGCGCCGGGCCGGCGGTCCGCCGCAACCGCCCCTACGCCGGGCGGCGGATCGTGGCGATGCGCGCCCGCAGCCTGCCCTCCGGCGCCTGCCAGCTGATCTCCTCCCCCTGCTCCGCGCCGAGCAACGCGCGGCCCAGCGGGCTGTCCGGGGTCACCTCGGGGACGTCCTCGTCGGGGACGGCGATGACCTGCACCGTCTCCGTCGTCCCGTCCTCGTACCGCAACGTCACCACGCTGCCGATGCCGACGCGGTCCGGGCGGGTCTCGTCGCGGGACCCGGGCGCGGTGTAGAGCAGGTGGAGGATGTCGTTGATCCGCCGGTCGATCCAGTCGAGATCGTCGCGGCGCTCGGTCATCTCGCCCTGCTCACCGAAGTCCTTCGGCTCGTCGTCGACCTCGAAGTCCTCCTCGAGCTCACGGCGCCGGGTGCGGAGCAGCGCGAGTTCGTCGAGCAGGGCATGGCGTTCGTCGTGGCCCGTCGTGGTTTCCGCCATCGCCACCTCCGATCCGGGGTCGACCCCACGGTGGCACCCGGATGCCGGCTGCGCCCCCGGCCTGGCAGGCCGGGAGCCGTGGCACCGGTTCCGCCCGCCGGGGCGGGTCGTGCGGTCGCAGCGGGCCCGTCGGACGCCGAACGGCGGCCCGCACTGTGCGGACCGGCGTTCGAGCGGAGTGCCGGACTCAGGCGGAGCGCTCCCGCCGCTCCCGGCGCGCCGGCGTGCGGGGGACGATCGTCGGGTTGACGTTCTCCCGCACGGTCTGCTCGGTCACGACCACCTTCGCCACGTCGTCGCGGCTCGGGATGTCGTACATGACCGGCAGCAGCACCTCTTCCATGATGGCCCGCAGGCCACGGGCGCCGGTGCCGCGCAGGATGGCCTGGTCGGCCACCGCCTCGAGCGCGTCGTCGGTGAACTCCAGTTCCACGCCGTCCATCTCGAACAGCTTGTGGTACTGCTTCACCAGCGCGTTCCGCGGCTCGGTCAGGATCTTGACCAGGGCCTCCTTGTCCAGCGAGGTCACCGAGGCCACCACGGGCAGCCGCCCGATGAACTCCGGGATCAGGCCGAACTTGATCAGGTCCTCGGGCATGGTGTCGGCGAAGCTCTCGGCCGACTCCAGGTCGTTCTTCGAGCGGATCTCGGCACCGAAGCCGAGGCCGCGCCGGCCGACCCGGTCGCCGATGATCTTCTCTAGCCCGGCGAACGCACCGGCCACGATGAACAGCACGTTCGTGGTGTCGATCTGGATGAACTCCTGGTGCGGGTGCTTGCGCCCGCCCTGCGGGGGCACCGACGCGGTCGTCCCCTCCAGGATCTTCAACAGCGCCTGTTGCACACCCTCGCCGGAGACGTCACGGGTGATCGACGGGTTCTCCGACTTCCGGGCGATCTTGTCGACCTCGTCGATGTAGATGATCCCGGTCTCGGCCCGCTTCACGTCGTAGTCGGCGGCCTGGATGAGCTTGAGCAGGATGTTCTCGACGTCCTCACCGACGTAGCCGGCCTCGGTCAGGGCGGTGGCGTCGGCGATCGCGAAGGGAACGTTGAGCAGCTTGGCGAGTGTCTGTGCCAGGTAGGTCTTCCCGCACCCGGTCGGGCCGAGCATCAGGATGTTGGACTTCGCGAGCTCGACGCCGTCACCGTCGCCGCGGCCCTTGTCCCCCGCCTGGATCCGCTTGTAGTGGTTGTAGACAGCAACGGACAGCGTCCGCTTCGTCTGGCTCTGGCCAACCACGTACTGATCGAGGAAGTCGTGGATCTCGGCCGGCTTGGGCAGCTCGTCGAGCTTCACCTCACCGGCTTCGGCGAGTTCCTCTTCGATGATCTCGTTGCAGAGATCGATGCACTCGTCGCAGATGTAGACACCCGGTCCAGCGATGAGCTTCTTGACCTGTTTCTGGCTCTTCCCGCAGAACGAGCACTTGAGCAGGTCACCGCCGTCACCGATGCGTGCCATGAGTGCAGACCCCAGTCCCATCCGGCGCGCCCGGCGGCGCGCCCGTTCGTGACGGTACCTGCCGATCACGGCTACCGGGGAGCGTCGGAGTACTCCTATTCGGCAACGTGTCGGCAGACGGTCGACGTCGGGCCGATTTTACGGCCGCGACGGCCGGTCCAGGGCCGTTCCGACCCCGGACCCGGCGGTAGCGCAGGTGTCAGCCGACCGCAGACAGCTTCCGGCTCTGGATGATCTCGTCGACGATCCCGTAGTCCTTGGCCTCCTCGGCCGTCAGGATCCGGTCACGCTCGATGTCCTCGTGGACCTGCTCGGAAGTACGCCCGGTGTGCTTGGCCAGCGTCGTCTCGAGCAGCCGGCGCATCCGGGTGATCTCCCGCGCCTGGATCTCCAGGTCGGACACCTGACCGTAGAAGCCCTCGGTGGCCGGCTGGTGGATCAGGATGCGCGCGTTCTGCACCGCGAGACGGCGGCCCGGGGTACCGGCGGCCAGCAGCACCGCGGCGGCGGACGCGGCCTGCCCGAGGCAGACCGTCTGGATGTCCGGCCGGATGAACTGCATCGTGTCGTAGATCGCCATCAGCGAGGTGAACGAGCCACCCGGCGAGTTGATGTACATGCTGATCTCACGGTCCGGATCCGCGGACTCCAGGCACAGCAGCTGCGCCATGACGTCGTTGGCCGACGCGTCGTCGATCTGCACCCCGAGGAAGATGATGCGCTCCTCGAAGAGCTTGTTGTACGGGTTCGACTCCTTGACCCCGTAGCTCGTCCGCTCGACGAACGAGGGCAGCACGTAACGGGACTGCGGCATCTCGAACTTGCTCATCGGGCACTCCCGTTCTCGCTGGTGGCGCTGTTCGGCAGCTGGCCGGCGCGGGAGATCACGTGGTCGACGAAGCCGTACTCCAGCGCCTCCTGCGCGGTGAACCACCGGTCACGGTCGAAGTCGGCCATGATCCGCTCCACCGGCTGCCCGGTGTGCTCGGAGATCAGCTCCGCCATCTCCTGCTTGTGCCGGCGGAACAGCTCGGCCTGGATGGCGATGTCGGACTCGGTGCCACCGACACCGGCCGAGGGCTGGTGCATGAGGATCTGGCAGTGCGGGAGCGCGTAGCGCTTGCCCCGGGCCCCCGCCGACAGCAGGAACTGCCCCATCGAGGCCGCCAGCCCCATCCCGTACGTGGCCACGTCGCACTCGATGAATTCCATCGTGTCGTAGATGGCCATCCCCGCGGTGACCGAGCCACCCGGAGAGTTGATGTAGAGCGAGATGTCGGCTGTCGGGTCCTCCGCCGACAGCAGCAGCATCTGCGCTGCGATCCGGTTGGCGATGTCGTCGTCGACCTGCTGCCCGAGCACGATGATCCGCTGCTGCAGCAGCCGTTCGTACACCGAGTCGGACAGCGTCATCGACGCCGCCGCGGAGCGCATCTGCGTAAGGCGGTCCGCGCTACGCGGGCCGGTGTCCTGCTGGCTCACTTCACCCTGCCTTCTGCTGGCTAGCTCGCGTTGTCCGGTCCGGCCAGACCCAAGTGGATCTGTGAGGACCGACCCTACGCGGACGCCGTGCCCGGCGTCCGCGAACCGGGAGGTTGTTCGCTGTGGGCGCAGACGACGCCCGGCGCGGACGTCAGGCCTTGGTCGAGGAGGCCGTACCGGACGTGTCCGCGTCGTCCCCGGCCGGGGCGTCGGCGGCCGCCTCGGTGGTCTCGGTGGTCTCGGTGGTCCCGGTGGTCTCGGTGGTCCCGGCGGTCTCCGCGGCCTCGTCCTCGGCGCCCGGGACCTCGACCACCTCGACCCCGTCGTCCTCCGGGCCGAGCAGGTCGGACAGGTCGACGGCGTTGCCCTGCTGGTCGGTTACCGTCGCCGCGCGCACCGCCGTGATCAGCGCCTTGCTGCGCCGCACGTCGGAGTAGATCGCGCCGAGCTGACCGGCCTGCTGGATGCGCTGGACGAACTCCTCCGGCGCCATCCCGTACTGCTGGGCCTGGAAGACGATCCGCTCGGTGAGCTCCTGGTCGTTGACCGAGACCTGCTCGGCGTCGGCCAGCGCGTCGAGCACCAGGCGGGTCTTCACCGAGCGCTCGGCCTCGTCGCGGGTCTCGGTGTCGAACTGCTCCCGGGTCCGGCCCTGGCTCTCCAGGAACTCGCCGAACTTCTCCTCGTCGTGGTCGAAGCTGTGCACCGCGTCGTGCAGGCGGGAGTCGACCTCGGCGCTGACGACGCTCTCCGGGAGCGGCACCTCGGTGGCGTCGACCAGCGCCTCGAGGACCTTGTCCCGAGCCTGGGTCACCTGCTCCATCCGGCGCACCCGGCCGAGCCGCTCACGCAGGTCGGCGGTGAGCTCGTCGAGGGTGTCGAACTCACTGGCCAGCTGGGCGAACTCGTCGTCGGCGTCGGGGAGCTGACGCTCCTTGACCGCGGTGACCTTCACAGTGACCTCGGCGTCGCGGTCGGCGTACTCGCCGGCGACCAGCTTCGAGGTGAACGTGCGCGACTCGCCCGCCGACAGCCCGGTGATGGCCTCGTCGATGCCGTCGATCAGCCCGCCCTGGCCCACCTGGTAGGAGAACCCGGTGGTGGTGGCCTCCTCGACGGGCGTGCCGTCGACGGTGGCGGACAGGTCGATCTGGACGAAGTCGTCCTGGGCCGCGGGGCGCTCGACACCGGTCAGCGTGCCGAAGCGGGCGCGCAGCGACTGGAGCTGCTCGTCGACCTGCTCATCCGTGACCTCGACATCGTCGACGGAGACGGACAGGCCGTCCATGTCGGGCAGCGTGATCTCCGGGCGGACGTCGACCTCGGCGGTGAACGCGAGCTTCTCGCCGTCGGCGATCTCGGTGACCTCGATGTCGGGCCGACCGATCGGCCGGACCTCCTCCGACGCGGTGACGGCCTCGCTGTACTTCGCCGGGATGGCCTCGTTCACGACCTCGTCGAGCACCACGCCGCGGCCCAGCCGGGCCTCCAGGAGCCGGGCCGGCGCCTTGCCGGGCCGGAAGCCCGGGATCCGGACCTGCTTGGCGATCTTCTTGTACGCGCGGTCGAAGTCGGGCTTGAGCTCGTCGAACGGCACCTCGACGTTGATGCGGACGCGCGTCGGGCTGAGGTGCTCGACGGTGCTCTTCACGGTGGGTACTCCTTGGACGGACAGACGGAAAGCATGCGGACTCACGTACCGGTCGCGGGAGGCGACCACGGCGCCCTCGAACGGCACCGCTCTTACGCGCGAGTCTAGGCGAGACGGGTGTGACGGCGTCCGGCCGCCCAGGGGGCGGCGCCGCGGACCGGCCGCTCAGCGCCGCCCGGCCCCCTCTCCGACGACGTCGGCGAAGGTGACCTCGACCGGGACCGGACCGAGCACGGCGCGGACCAGTGCGCCGAGTTCGCCGGCCAGCCGCGGCAACGGGGCGCCCGCCCGGACCACCACCGCGATCTCGGCGGCCTCGCCGGCGGCGCCGACCCGGACCCCGAGCAGCCGCCGCCGGCCGGGCAGATAGGAGGCGACGGAACCGAACGGACCACCGTCCAACCGGGCCACCGCGGGGTGCGCCAGGACCGCGGCGGCGACGGCGTCGGGGCCGGGGGCGGCGCCACGGCGGGCGGGCGTGTCGGTCACGCGCGAAGACTACTGAGCACGACGGGCCCCTGCCCGGCACGACCAGACCGGCGCGAAGAGACACGGAGAACACCGGCGCGAAGAGAGCGGCACCCCGGGAGTACTCCTCCGAGGTGCCGCTCGCGAGACGCGACCCTGAGGCGCGTCAGCTCTTCGTGAAGGCGTCCTTCACCTTCTCGCCGGCCTGCTTGATGCGCCCGGCGAACTGGTCCTTCTTGCCCTCGGCCTGCAACTCCCGGTCGCCGGTCGCCTCGCCGGCGACCGCCTTGGCCGTGCCCGAGACTTCCTGGGCCTTGTTCTCGACCTTGTCGGACAAGCTCATCGCAGCCTCCTCGTCGATCGGATGACATCGGCGCCGCCGTCCGGCGGGCGATGCCGTTGCGCCCTTACGCTGCCCCTACCCGGTGTCGCCGGATCTTGACCCTGTCGTGATCGGCATCACATCGACGGAAAGTGAGCGGAGACCGGTGCGGGCCACTCAACGCGCGGATGTGCACGGACCGGCCACCGGCGCGCCCGACGTCCCCGCGACGGTGGGACCGACGGCGCCGGTCCCGGCCCCATCCGGCCCGGCCGGGCCCGGTCCCGCGCCGTCCGCGGCCGCATCGCGGGCGGCCGCCGTCGAACTCGACGAGACGACGCTGGTCGTGCGCGCCCAGGAGGGCGACGTGCGGGCGTTCGAGGTGCTCGCCCTGCGCCATCAGGCCGCGCTCTACCGGCTCGCCGTGCGCGTGATGGGCAACCCCCCCGACGCCGAGGACGCGCTGCAGGAGGCCCTGCTCGACGCGTGGCGCCGGATCGGCCGGTTCCACGGCGACTCGGCGTTCTCCACCTGGATGTACCGCGTGGTCACCAATCGCTGCATCAGCATGCTCCGCCGGCGCCGTCCTGCCGTGCCGGTGGCCGAGGTGGGCGATCTCGCCGAGCTCACCACCGGCCCCGGGGGCTCCCCGGAGCGCGCCGCGGAGGTGGACGCGGGAATGGCCGCACTGGGCTCCGCGCTTGCGGATCTGCCCGACGACCAGCGGATCTGCTGGGTGCTCCGGGAACTCGAGGGCCTCGGGTACGCCGAGATCTCCGAGATCACCGGCGCGGGCGAGTCGACGGTGCGCGGCCGGATCCACCGCGCACGGACACGGTTGGCGGAGGCGATGCGGTCATGGCGATGAACGGGGAGGTGAACCGGGCTCCGGACGCGGCGGCGGGCCGGCTGCCCGGCCCCGGCGACGAGCCGGACACCGCCATCGCACCGCTGGCCTGCGGGCGCGACGCGGCTGCGGTGTGGGACCACGCCACGGCGGGCACACTCGACGAGCACGAGCGCGGCTGCCCGCACTGCGCCGCGGCGATCGCGGACGCCCGTCGGCTCGACGGCGTCGTGCACCGGATGGCGGCCGAGCCGCTGACCCCGCCGCCGTCGGTGATGGAGCGGGTGATGGGCGCGGTGCTGGCCGAACTGCGGCCCTACGACGTGATCTCGCTGGCGTCCCCGCACGGCCCGGCACGACTCAGCCGCCCGGCGGCGGCCGCGGTGCTGCGGCACGTCGTCGACGGGATGGGCGGGGTGCACGCCCGCAGTTGCCGGATCGAGCAGGTGGAGCAGGCCGGCGACGTGCCACACATCTCGGGCGGTCCGGCCGCCGCGGTCACGGTGGCGATGACCGTGACCGCACGCTTCGGCGTCGACCTCGCCTCGGTCGCGGCCCGGGTGCGCCAGATGGTGATCGCCGCGGCCGGGCAGGCGCTGGGCGTGCCGGTGCAGCGGGTGGACATCGAGGTGGTCGACGTGTTCGACGATCGGGGGCAGTGGTGAACGAGGGGGCCGGTGCAGGACCGGACGGTGTCCGGTTCCACGTCGGGGACGCCGTGGTCGCCCGGGTCGCGGCACAACGGGCCCGCGAGGTCCCGGGAGTGGTGGCCCTGCGGGCCGACCTGGCACAGGCGCTGCTCGGCCTGGCCGGCTCGGTGCTGGGCCCGGACCGGGTCCGACCGGCCACCGACGGGGTGACGGCCACCGTGCAGGGCGACCGCGCGGAGGTCGCGTTGACCATCGTCACCCGGCTCGGCCACAACTGCCGCGACCTGGCCCGGGCGGTGCAGCAGGAGGTGGCCGAGGCGGTGGCGAGCTACACGGGCCTCGACGCCGAGGTGCGGGTGACGATCGCCGACGTCCGGCTGGACTAGCCGCGCGACCGGGCCGCCCGCAGGTTGAGCACGCAGTCGGCGCAGGTCCCGCCGCCGGGAACCTTGTAGTACAGGCAGCAGGACCGGCGCTGGAAGGTCCATCCGACGTCCGCGCCGACGGCCGGACGGCGCTCCCCCGCACCGGCGAACGGGCCGCGCGCGAGCACGCCGGCGGCGACCTGCGCAGCCCGCTCGGCGGCCGCCGGGCGGCTGCTGCCGATCAGCCGCTTCGCCGCCGCGACCGACGACGCCGCGTTGCCCCACAGCAGCCGCTCGGAGATCGGTACCTGGGCCCGGACGGCGGCGACCAGCGGGCCCAGGTGCTCGGTGACCAGCAGCGCGGTCAGCCGGTCGGCGGCCTCGCCGAGGTCGTCGGGCAGCACCTCGCCGCGCGGGTCTGCCAGCCACAGCGGCCACGGCCCGGTCACCGACACCCGCCAGTGCAGCGCGCCCGCCGTGACCGCGGGCAGCATCCCGTGCAGCACCACGACGGCCAGCGGGGCGGACAGCACCCGCGCCGCCATGCCCTGGAAGGCGATCGAGGCCGCCACCCGCTCGTCGCCGTCGAGTACCCGGCGCACGTGCGCGATGCGGGCCCGCAGGGGCTCGGGATCGGTGTACAGGTCGGTCATCGGGCGCCAGGTCGGGTCCACCTGTTCGGCCGGGTTGGTACCGATCGCGAAGAACGGCCCGAACTCCCCGACGTCGGCCAGCGCCGCGCACACGTCCACCCGGACAGTCTCTCCCGGGCCCGCGGCCCGGTCGAATGGAGCAGCGCGCATTGCCTCGCGGGCGTACCGCCGGGTAGCCGTCCACCGGTCGAGCAGACCACTGTGGCATTCCAGACGGCCAGAAGCGCGATGAAATCGCAGGTCAGAGCGTAGTCACGGTGGTCACTGCTACGTTTACTGGCGCATCACCGGCCCTGCATGCGACTCTTTGGGAGCAAAACCGCACCCGACGCTGCGTGCGGTCGCACCGTGCACTGGGCCGGTCGGCGCCTCATCATGGCGTTCGGCCGTCACGCATTAGTCCGAGGCAACACCCGGGCCGGACGACAAGTCCAGCCCGGTGCATCCGACCGGACGAGTCACAGCGTCCCGCCGGGAGCGTCGGATACTCTGTTTGGAACCATTAGGTCCACGTCGTCCCGATGCGATCGTCGGGGTGCACCGAGACGACAGGAGGAGCTGTTGGCTGCGATCAGCGACCAGGCGGACACGTCGCAGGGCCTGTACGCCCCTGAGTACGAGCATGACGCCTGCGGTGTCGCCATGGTCGCCGACCTGGCCGGTCGGCGCGACCACGGCATCGTCCAGAAAGCTCTTACCGCGCTGCTGCGCCTGGAGCACCGCGGCGCCCGCGGCAGCGAGATCAACACCGGCGACGGTGCGGGCATCCTGATCCAGGTACCTGACGCGTTCTTCAGGGACATCGTCGACTTCGAGCTCCCCGTTACCGGTGCCTACGCGGTCGGCACCGCGTTCCTGCCGCGGGACCGCGCCGAGGCGGACGCGGCCGTCGAGCGGATCAACGCGCTCGCCGCCGAGGAGAACCTCCGCGTGCTCGGCTGGCGCGAGCTGCCCACCGACCCGGAGAAGGCCGACCTCGGCCCCACCGCGCTGGCGGCGATGCCGAGCTTCCGGCAGCTGTTCGTCGCGGGCATCGAGGAGGGCGAGGACGCGCCGACCGGCATCGACCTCGAGCGGCGCACGTTCTGCCTGCGCAAGCGCGTCGAGCACACGACCGGCGTCTACTTCCCCAGCTTGTCCCCGCGGACCATCGTCTACAAGGGGATGCTCGCCGAGCCGCAGGTCGAGGCGTTCTACCCGGACCTGTCCGACGAGCGCGTGACGAGCGCGCTGGCCGTGGTGCACTCCCGGTTCTCCACGAACACGTTCCCGGCGTGGCCGCTGGCCCACCCCTACCGCTACGTCGCGCACAACGGTGAGATCAACACGCTGCGCGGCAACCGGAACTGGATGGCCGCCCGCGAGGCGCTGCTGGAGTCCGACGTGCTGCCGGGCGACCTGCAGCGGCTGACCCCGGTGGTCACCCCGGACGCGAGCGACTCGGCCACCTTCGACGAGGTGCTCGAGCTGCTGCACCTGGGTGGCCGCAGCCTCCCGCACGCGGTGCTGATGATGATCCCGGAGGCGTGGGAGAACCACGACGAGATGGATCCGGCCCGCCGCGCGTTCTACGAGTACCACTCCACGCTGATGGAGCCGTGGGACGGACCGGCGCTGGTCGCGTTCACCGACGGCACCGTGATCGGCGCCGTGCTCGACCGCAACGGCCTGCGCCCGGCCCGGTACTGGGTCACCGAGGACGGACTGGTCGTGCTGGCCTCCGAGGTCGGCGTGCTCGACGTCGACCCCTCGGCCGTGGTCCGCAAGGGCCGGCTCGAGCCCGGCCGGATGTTCCTGGTCGACACCGCCGCCGGCAAGATCGTCGACGACGACGAGATCAAGGGCCAGCTCGCCGCCGAGCACCCCTACGAGGACTGGCTGCACGCCGGCCTGATCCGGCTGGAGAACCTGCCCGAGCGCGACCGCGAGCAGATCGCGCACTCCGCGCTCACCCACCGCCAGCAGTCCTTCGGCTACACCGAGGAGGAGCTCAACGTCCTGCTCCGGCCGATGGCGGTCTCCGGTGCGGAGCCGATCGGCTCGATGGGCAACGACGCGCCGCTGGCGGCGATCTCCGAGCGGCCCCGGCAGCTGTTCGACTACTTCACCCAGCTGTTCGCCCAGGTCACCAACCCGCCGCTGGACGCCATCCGCGAGGAGCTGGTGACCTCGCTGCAGTCGCAGCTCGGCCCGGAGCGCAACCTGCTCTCGGCGAGCCCGCACAACTGCCGCACGATCGTGGTCCCGTTCCCGGTGCTCGGCAACGACGACCTCGCCAAGATCATCCACATCAACGACGACGGCGAGTTCCCCGGCTTCGCCTCGTACACCGTCAAGGGCCTGTTCACGGCGGCCGAGGGCGGCGCGGGCCTGGTCAACCGGCTCGAGGAGATCAAGGCCGAGGTCACCCGGGCCATCGAGGACGGCGCCCGGCTGATCGTGCTGTCCCAGCGCGGGGTCGACGCCGAGCACGCGCCGATCCCGTCGCTGCTGCTCACCGGCGCGGTGCACCACCACCTGGTGCGCGAGCGCACCCGCACCCGGGTCGGGCTGATCGTCGAGTCCGGCGACGCCCGCGAGGTGCACCACGTCGCGCTGCTCATCGGTTTCGGCGCGGCCGCGGTCAACCCGTACCTGGCCATGGCCACCGTCGAGGACCTCGCCGACCGCGGCGACATCCCCGGCGTGGACGCCAAGACCGCGGCGAAGAACCTGGTCAAGGCGCTGGGCAAGGGCGTGCGCAAGACCATGTCGAAGATCGGCGTCTCGACCGTCGCGTCCTACACCGGCGCGCAGATCTTCGAGGCGATCGGGCTCGGCGAGGAGGTCATCGACACCTGCTTCACCGGCACCACGTCCCGGCTGGGCGGCGTCGGCTTCGACGTCCTCGCCGAGGAGGTCCTGCGCCATCACCGGCGGGCGTTCCCGGCCGACGAGGTGCGCGCCAGCCACCGCGCCCTGGCCGTGGGCGGCGAGTACCAGTGGCGCCGCGAGGGCGAGCTGCACCTGTTCAACCCGCAGACCGTCTTCAAGCTGCAGCACTCCACCCGCTCGGGCCGCTACGAGATCTTCAAGGAGTACACCCGGGCGGTCGACGACCAGGCCGAGCGGCTGATGACGCTGCGCGGGCTGTTCCGCTTCAAGGAGGGCGTGCGCCCGCCGGTGCCGATCGACGAGGTCGAGCCGGTCGAGTCGATCGTCAAGCGGTTCGCCACCGGCGCCATCTCCTACGGCTCGATCTCCCAGGAGATGCACGAGACGCTCGCCATCGCCATGAATCGGCTCGGCGGCAAGTCGAACACCGGTGAGGGCGGCGAGGACGCCGACCGCTTCACCCCGGACGCCAACGGCGACTCCCGGCGCAGCGCGATCAAGCAGGTGGCCTCCGGCCGCTTCGGCGTGACCAGCGAGTACCTGGTCAACGCCGACGACCTGCAGATCAAGATCTCGCAGGGCGCCAAGCCGGGCGAGGGCGGTCAGCTGCCGGGCGGCAAGGTCTACCCGTGGATCGCCAAGACCCGGTACTCCACGCCGGGCGTCGGGCTGATCTCCCCGCCGCCGCACCACGACATCTACTCGATCGAGGACATCAAGCAGCTCATCCACGACCTGAAGAACGCCAACCCGGCCGCGCGCGTGCACGTCAAGCTCGTGTCGCAGGTCGGCGTCGGCACGGTCGCGGCGGGCGTGGCGAAGGCGCACTCCGACGTCGTGCTCATCTCCGGGCACGACGGCGGCACCGGCGCCTCGCCGTTGAGCTCGATCAAGCACGCCGGTGGTCCGTGGGAGCTCGGCCTGGCCGAGACCCAGCAGACGCTGCTGGCCAACAACCTGCGCGACCGGATCGTCGTGCAGGCCGACGGCCAGCTCAAGACCGGCCGCGACGTCGTCATCGCGGCTCTGCTCGGGGCCGAGGAGTTCGGCTTCGCGACCGCGCCGCTGGTGGTCTCGGGCTGCATCATGATGCGGGTCTGCCATCTCGACACCTGCCCGGTCGGCGTCGCCACCCAGAACCCGGAGCTGCGCAAGCGCTTCGACGGGCGGCCCGAGTACGTCGTCAACTTCATGCGGTTCGTGGCCGAGGAGGTCCGGGAGTACCTGGCCCAGCTCGGGTTCCGGACCCTGGAGGAGGCCGTCGGGCACGCCGAGATGCTCGACACCGGCAAGGCCGTGCAGCACTGGAAGACCGAGGGCCTGGACCTGCGGCCGATCTTCCATACCCCCGAGCTGCCGGCCGGCGCGGTCCGGCACCGCACCCGGAGCCAGGACCACGGCCTGGAGAAGGCGCTGGACAACACCATGATCCAGCTCGCCGAGGGCGCCCTGTCCTCCGGCGACAAGGTGCGGCTCGACCTGCCGGTGCGCAACGTCAACCGCACCGTCGGCACGATGCTGGGCTACGAGCTGACCAAGCGGTGGGGCGGCGAGGGCCTGCCCGACGACACCATCGACATCACGCTGTCCGGTTCAGCCGGCCAGTCGTTCGGTGCGTTCGTGCCCAGGGGCATCACCCTGCGGCTGGTCGGCGACGCGAACGACTTCTTCGGCAAGGGCCTGTCCGGCGGGCGGCTCACCCTGCGGCCCGACCCGTCGGCACCGTTCGTCGCCGAGGAGAACATCATCGCCGGCAACGTGATCCTCTACGGGGCCACGTCCGGTGAGGTGTTCATCCGCGGCGTGGTCGGCGAGCGGTTCTGCGTGCGCAACTCCGGCGCGCTGGCCGTCGTCGAGGGCGTGGGCGACCACGGCTGCGAGTACATGACCGGCGGCCGGGTCGTGGTGCTGGGCAAGATCGGCCGGAACTTCGCCGCGGGCATGTCCGGCGGCACGGCCTATGTGCTCGACCTGCCCGTACACCGGGTCAACCCGGAGATGGTCGACCTGGACCCGCTGGACGACGCCGACCGCGAGTTCCTGCGCACGGCGATCGAGAAGCACCACGCGGAGACCGACTCCGCGGTGGCGCACGCGCTGCTGACCGACTGGGACGTCGCGGTGGAGCGGTTCGGCAAGGTCATGCCGAAGGACTTCAAGCGGGTGCTGCAGGCCCGCGAGCAGGCCGAGAAGGACGGCCGTGACGTGAACGAGGCAATCATGGAGGCCGCGCATGGCTGATCCGAAGGGCTTCCTCACCACTCCCCGGGAGACCCCGAATCGACGCCCCGTCGACCTGCGCCTGATGGACTGGCGCGAGGTCTACGAGGACTTCTCCCGTGAGGACCTGGAGAAGCAGGCCGGGCGCTGCATGAACTGCGGCATCCCGTTCTGTCATCAGGGCTGCCCGCTGGGCAACCTGATCCCGGAGTGGAACGACCTGGTCTGGCGGCAGGACTGGCGCGAGGCCACCGAGCGGTTGCACGCGACCAACAACTTCCCGGAGTTCACCGGGACGCTGTGCCCGGCACCGTGCGAGGCCGCCTGCGTGCTCGCCATCAACAGCGACGCCGTCACGATCAAGCAGGTCGAGGTCGAGATCGTCGACCGGGCCTGGGACGAGGGCTGGGTCACCCCGCAGCGGCCCGAGGCCAAGACGGGCAAGAAGGTCGCTGTGGTCGGCTCCGGCCCGGCCGGTCTGGCCGCCGCCCAGCAGCTCACCCGGGTCGGGCACGACGTCGTGGTCTTCGAGCGCGCCGACCGGATCGGCGGGCTGCTGCGCTACGGCATCCCCGAGTTCAAGATGGAGAAGGCCCGCCTCGACCGGCGCCTGGCGCAGATGCGCGACGAGGGCACGCTGTTCCGGGCGTCGGTGGACGTCGGGGTGGACGTGACCGTGGAGCAGCTGCGGGAGGACTTCGACGCCGTGGTGCTCGCCGGCGGGGCCACCGCCTGGCGCGACATCCCGGTGCCGGGCCGCGAGCTCGAGGGCATCTACCAGGCCATGGAGTTCCTGCCGTGGGCCAACCACGTGCAGCAGGGCGACATCGACGCCCCGCCCGTCACGGCCGAGGGCAAGCACGTCGTGATCATCGGTGGCGGTGACACCGGGGCCGACTGCCTCGGCACCTCGCACCGGCAGGGCGCCGCGTCGGTGACCCAGCTGGAGATCATGCCGACGCCGCCGGAGCACCGCACCGAGAACATGCCCTGGCCGACCTACCCGATGGTCTACCGGGTGTCCTCGGCGCACGAGGAGGGTGGCGAGCGGCTGTACTCGGTCAACACCACCGAGTTCGTCGACGACGGCACCGGCAAGGTCGCGGCGCTGCGGCTGGTGGAGGTCTCCCGCGATGCGGGCGGCACGTTCGTCCCCGTCGAGGGCACCGGGCGGGAGATCCCGGCCGACCTCGTGCTGCTGGCGATGGGCTTCGTCGGGCCGGAGAAGGGCAAGCTGCTCGCCGACCTGGGCGTGGAGCTCGACGAGCGCGGCAACGTCGCTCGCGACCAGAACTACATGACCAGCGTCGAGGGCGTCTTCGCGGCCGGTGACATGGGCCGCGGCCAGTCGCTGATCGTGTGGGCGATCGCCGAGGGCCGGGCCGCTGCGGCGGGTGTCGACAAGCACCTCACCGGGCGGACGGTGCTCCCCCGCCCGATCAACCCGACCGACCGGCAGATCGCGTAGCCGGCCGGCGTCCCGCGGGCCCCCGACGACACGTCGTCGGGGGCCCGCTGCGTCTGCGTACCGATCAGCCGGCGCGGCCCCAGCCCTCCGCGCCGCTGCCGTAGCGCTCCAGCACGCGGGCCCGCATCCGCGGGTCGTTGCGCGGTACCGGCTCCAGGAAGATCTCGTCGAGGTCGGAGAACTCCGCGCGCAGCTGCTCGTCGATGTCCACGCACGTGCGCTCGAGGTCGGCCGCGGTGAGCGCGTCGCAGAAGTCGAGCCGCGCGCAGACAAGCACCCGGTCGGTGCCGGTCATCATCGTCAGCAGGTCGACGACCTGCTCCACCTCGGGCCGGGCGGCCAGCCGGTCCCGCACGGCGAGCACGAGCCTACGATCGGCCTGCCGGCCGACCAGCAATCCCAGATTGGTCCGCCCCAGCACGTAGGCGACGCCGCTGAGCAGCACCCCGATCAGCAGCGATGCCAGGCCGTCCCAGAACGCCGAGCCGGTGAACTGATGCAGGCCGACCCCCGCGAAGGCCAGCAGCAGGCCGATCAGGGCCGCGGTGTCCTCGTAGAACACCGATGTCACGGTCGGATCGTCGGTCGTGCGCAGCCACACCCGCATCGACTGCCCCTCGGCGCGCGCCTCCGCCCGGATCTGCCGGACCGCCCGGCTCAGGGAGGCCGCCTCCAGCACGAACGACAGGGCCAGCACGAGGTAGGCGACCACCGGCAGGGTCTGCTCCGCCTCGCCGCCGAACATCACGCGGACGCCCTCGATGATCGCGAACACGGCACCGGAGACGAAGATGCTGACCGCGGCGATGAGCGACCAGAAGAACCTCTCCTTGCCGTAGCCGAAGGGATGGCGCCGGTCGGCCTTGCGCCCGGACCGGTGCAGTGCAGTGAGCAGCAACCCCTCGGTCGCGGTGTCGGCCGCCGAGTGCGCGGCCTCGGCGAACATCGCCGCCGAGCCGGTGAGGATGCCGGCGACCAGTTTGAGCAACCCGATCCCGAGATTCGCGCCCAGCGCGACGAGCACGGTCAGGGTGCTCTCACCATCCTGTCTCTCGGTGTCGCCGCGCTTGTCGTCATCGCCGTCCGGCATGTATCGAGCCTAGGCCTGTGGCGCGTAGGTTCGGCCGCGATGAACGAGACGGCACCGAACGCGATCGTCCACCGCACCGTCGAGGTGAACGGGGTCCGGCTGCACCTCGCGGAGGCCGGCCCCGCCGACGGGCCGACCGTGCTGCTGCTGCACGGCTTCCCCGAGTGCTGGTACTCCTGGCGCCATCAGCTCGCTGCGCTGGCCGCGGACGGCTACCACGTCGTCGCCCCGGACCAGCGTGGCTACGCCCGCAGCGAGGCCCCCGTGGCCGTCGACGCGTACACCATCCTGCACCTGGCCGGCGACGCCGTCGGGGTGCTCGACGCGGTGAGCGCCGAACAGGCCGTGGTGGTCGGGCACGACTGGGGCGCCCCGGTGGCCTGGCACACCGCCCTGTTGCGCCCGGACCGGGTGCGTGGTGTCGTCGGGTTGAGCGTGCCGTTCGTGGGGCGCAGCCGGCAGCCTCCGCTGCCGGCGCTGGCGCGGCGGTTCGGCGGCACGTACTACCAGCTGTACTTCCAGATCCCCGGCGTGGCCGACGCCGAACTGGGCGCCGACCCGCGGGCGACGCTGCGCCGGCTGCTGTCCCGGGCCTCCGGCGGGCAGGTACCGCCGGACGCGTCGGTGCCGGCCGGTGGCGGGTTCCTCGATCTCTGCCCGGAGCCCGGCTCGCTACCCGGCTGGCTCACCGAGGCCGACCTCGACGTCTACGAGCGCGAGTACCGCGGCGCCGGTTTCACCGGCGGACTGAACTGGTACCGCAACATCGCCCGCAACTGGGAGCTGACCGCGCCCTGGCAGGGCGCCGCGGTCACGCCCCCGGCGCTGTACCTGGCCGGCGAGGACGATCTCGTGGTGGCCGGCACCGAGCCGGACGCGATCGTCGGGGCGTTGACGAGCGCCGTGACCGACCTGCGTGGCGCCACGTTCCTGCCCGGCTGCGGACACTGGACCCAACAGGAACGCCCCGCAGAGATCAACACAGCCCTGCTGAACTTCATGGCGTCACTGAAGTGAGCATGCGATCACCGAACGTCACCGAACGATCGGTGACCGGTGTACGCAGTTCGGCCGGCGGAAGCTACCACCCGGTAGGACCAGACATGATCTCGATCACCGGTCACAGACGCGGAAGGTCCACTCGACGGTGAGCGCGCACAACCCGCAACTCCCGGGCCGCCCGCGCGTTGTCCGGATTGACCGGGGCCGGCGGAACGGGGAGCCTCCGCCGGCACCGGTTGATCCATCTTCGGGCGCGCACCGGGCGGACGGCCGGCACCGGTGCCCGCGACGACGACCTCGAATGGCAGCCCCACGTCGCCCAGGTGACCCCCGAGCACGTGCGGGCCGACGTCGCCAGGCGGTCGCCTACCTCGACGACAGCCTGAACACGGGATAACCGGGCGCGATCCGGCGAAGCTCGGCGTCGGAGGCGTCGGCGTCGACGCCGGCGAAGAACACTCCGACCTCGAACTTCCAGCGCCGCAGGTAGGCGCGCAGCACGGCCGGCTTCTCGTCGTCTCCGAGCTCGGTAGCCGTGAAGGACTCAGCACGACGGCCGAGCCGCAGCTCACCGCCACCGGCCGCCCGCAGGTTGCGCACCCACTGGGTGTGTCCGCGGGGGGCGACGAGGTAGCGCTCGCCGTCGTGGGTGAGCAGGTTGACCGGGACCGTCCGCCACTCGCCGCTGACGCGGCCGCGGACGGCGAGGATCCGGCTGCCCCAGACGCCGATTCCGAGGCGGGTCAGGCCGGCGACGGCCTGGTTGAACAGGTTGGTGCTGCGGCCGGGGGCGACGTAGCGGGACGCTGTGTTCACGATGACCTCCCCTGCTCGCGAGAGCAGTGTTCTCGATAAGGAGCAGTGAACAGCATCCTGCGACGGACGTCAAGAGCAGTGCTCTCGTTTTTGACGGCCGTTCTGCCCGCCGCATCAGTCCTCGACGGGGACCAGCTCGAACGCGTCGTCGCCGATCCAGACCCGCAGCCCCTCGGCGTCCTCGGTGATGTAGCCGTCCTCTTCCTCGCCCAACTCCCGGGAAGCCCCGAGGGCCAGCGCGCTCAGCTCCACACGTCCCTCCCCGAGATCCCGCGGCCGGTACTCGCGGGCCAGCCGGGCGGTGCGGCTCTCGGTGGCCAGCCAGTTGGCGTTCTCCGGGCCGACCTCGGCCACCCAGTGTTGATCGCGCATTCCGGGATTATGCGGCGCCAACGCAGAGAAAGCCCCACGTGACACCGGGTGGGGAACGCAGGATCGGCGCGACCCGCAGGACACGAATGCGCAGTCGACGTGACGGCACACAGGGTGACGGACCCGGGGCCTGAGGTCGCGAGGAACACCCTCAGTGGCCACCGGGCCAGCCGCAACCGTGACCGCACCGGCATCCGGAGCAACCGATCACGTACTACCCTTCCTCGATGCCCGGCTATGTGGCGTTGCTGCGCGGGATCAACGTCGGCGGCAACAAGAAGGTCGCCATGGCCGACCTGCGGGAGCTGCTGGCCGGCCTCGGTTTCACCGGCGTGCGCACCCACCTGCAGAGCGGCAACGCCGTGTTCGGCACCCGGGCCACGACACCGGACCGGCTGGCCGGGCGCATCGAGCAGGCCGTCTCCCGGTCGTTCGGCATCGACGTGCGCTGCCTGGTGCGGACGGCCGCCGAGATGCGCGCAGTGGTCGACGGGCACCCGTTGGCCGAGGTGGCCGGCAACGGCTCCCGCATGATGGCGCTGTTCCTCTCGGCCGCCCCGGAGCCGGCGCTGGTGGTTGCGCACGACCCCGTCGTACTCGATCCGGAGCGGACCCGGATCGGCGATCGGGTGATCTACCAGTGGTGCCCGGACGGCGTACTGAAGGCACCCGACGTCGCGGGGTTCGTCATGAAGAACTGGCGGGTCGCAGTGACCGGGCGCAACTGGAACACCGTCACCGCGCTCGCCGAACTCCTCGAGGCCGGGACCGGCGGGACTGAGGGCCCTGGTCCTTCCGGGCGGAATCGCCCGGGCCCGGACTGACCCGCCGGGCTCAGGTGGGAGGCGGAAGGGGTGGTTAACGTCCTCCCCTCATCGGAAAGGGGTGGTGGCGATGACGCCTGCCGTCAACAGGTCCGAGCCGGGTCCGGTCGCCACGATCGCCGGGCTGCCGCTCAACCCCCACGATCACTTGTGCGTGCTCTACCGCGGCGAATCCCAGCGCGACGAGTTGATGGTCGACTTCCTGGCCGAGGGCGTGGAGGCGGGACACAAGTGCTACTGCATGATCGCGCCCACCGAGCACGGGTGGATCGCGTCGGCCGTCTCGGAGCGCGGCGGGGCGGATGCGGCGCCGGACGACGACGCCGCGGAGATCGGCGAGCTCGAGTTCACCGAGCCCAGTGGAAGCCACCTGCAGACCGGGGGGTTCGCCTCGGAACGGATGCTCAAATTCTGGGACGACTGGGGGGTCAGGACCTACGAGCAGCAACACCGGACCTTCGCCCGGATCGGAGCCGACATGAGCTGGGCGAAGCCCCTCATCGCCCCCGACTTCATCGAGGACCTGGCCCGCTACGAGTCGCGGTTCAATCTGTGGTCCAGCCACTACCCGCAGGTCACGGCCTGCATGTACGACCTGGACAAGTTCGGGGGTGAGGTGGTCGTCCCGGTGATCATGGTGCATCCGAAGGTGTGGATGGACGGCATCGTGCTGGAGAACCCCTACTACCTGGACAGCGAGTACCTCCTCGCGGACGAGATCGGGCCGCTGACCGGCGAGAAGCCCGAGGAATGAGGTCGCAGGGCTCACGATCCCACCCTGGTCCTGGCCGACCCGACGACGCAGGCGTAGGGAGGATGCGTGGCCGATGAACTGCGCCGTGGTCACCACCATTCCGGATCGGACGAGCGCCCCTTCTGGACCCGCGCCCGTATCGACCACCGTGGCCTGAACACCATCAGCATCCTCGCCTACGCGGTCGCGCAGCGGTGGGTGCCGGAGCAGGCGGCCCGCCGGTTCAGCTCCGCCACGAACGCGGCCGCCGCAACGGTGGTGGAAGCGGGCGCAGCGACGCTGGACATGTGGGAGGAACCCGGCCGGCTCGTCTGCCAGATCGTCCGGGGCGCCGGTGACCCGGGCAGCGGCCCCCACCGGCGTGGTAGCGCGTCCGCCGGTGGGTTCTGCGAGCACGAGCCGGCGTGTTGCAGCGCGTCCGTCTGCGACATCACGGTGTACCAGGACCGGGACGAGGCGATCGTCCGGATGGCTGTGTGACGCGTGGGTCCGGCGCTGCCGGATGGGGTGCCGGGTTACGCCGGGTTGCCTCGAGGGACGGGGCGGAGCAGGGCGTCGGCGGTCGTCGTGCCGTCGACGACGCTGCGGGCGACGTCGCTGAGGCGCTGGTTGGTGGAGCGGGCATGGTCGCGGAGCAGATCGAAGGTGCGGGCCAGATCGAGTCGGCCGCGTTCGGCGAGGACGCCCTTGGCCTGTTCGATGATCACCCGGCTGTTCAGGGCGCTCTGCAGCTGCTCGGCAAGGACCTCGTGGTGGCGGATGGCGCGTTCCTGCAGGATGCCGATGGTCGCCACATCGGCCAGCGCCTGGGCGATGCGCAGGTTGTCCGCCGAGAGCGCACCGGGTTGGATGCCGAACAGGTTGAGCGCGCCGATGGTCTCCGAGCGCAGCCGCAGCGGCAGCGCGTACACCGAGCGGTAGCCCGTTTCGACGGTGTGTGCGCTGAATCGGGGCCAGTCGGTGACGTCGCGCAGGTCGGGCGCGGTGACCTGCCGGCTGCCGCGGAAGCAGTCCAGGCAGGGTCCTTCATCGGTCTGCAGTTGGAACAGCTCCACCAGCTGGGCTTGTTCGTCCGAGGACGACACCACCTGCAGACTGCCCCGCTGGTCGGAGAGCAGCAGGGCGGCCGCGTCGGCCGGGAGCAGCTCGACGCAGTTGAGGGTGAGCTGATGGAGCAGGTCGATCACGTCGTAGTCGGCGACCAGGGTGTCGGCCAGGGTGACGAAGGCCCTCGCGAGCGCCCGCTCGCGGCTGCTCTGCTCGGAGCTCATTGCATCTCCTCGTGGAATCTCAGCCGCCGTGCGACCACATCACGGGCCACCTCGAGAATGGGCCGATCGTGCGCGAAGGCGTGGGCCCGTAGCGCGCTGAGCGCCATCTCCGGCGTTACCTGCATCTGCTCGATGATCATCCCGGTGGCTTGGTAGATCTCGGTGCGGCGCAGTGGCGACCCCATCAGCCAGCCGTGCGGGTCGGCTCGGCGCGCGCCGTCGGCCGCACCGTCCACTTTCCCCCCACTGCGCATGCCGAGCAATGCCCACAAGGCTGCGTCGGCGGCCCGGAGCGCACCGTTCAACTCGTCGGGCTCCAGCAGCCCCGGGGTGTCCCGGTAGAGGTCGAGGACGCCGACGGTGATCGCGCCGGCCTGCAGGGGCAGTACGAACAACGCCCGCACCGGGGTCCGGCGCGCGGCGGCGGCGAAGACCGGCCACCGACCGTCGACCTGTTCGGTCGGATCGGTCAGATCGGCGACCAGGACCGGGCGACGCACGGTGAACGCCTCCACACACGGGCCCTCCCCGACGGCGAACTGCAGCTCGTCGAGCTGGCGGGCCACCTCGTCACTGACCCAGATGGGTTCCTGGCGATCCGCGCCGGCCATCATGGTGATCGCGGCCCGGGTCACCGGCAGCGCCGCCATACAGGCCTCGCAGATCCGTCGCGGCGCCTCGGGACCACCCTCGGCCACGATCGCGGCCAGGTCATCCGCCAGCGCACCGAGATCAGCCATCCGGACCGCGCCCGGTCCTGGCCGCCGGGATCCGGCACACGGGCCAGCACCCCATGCCGCACGCCCCTCTCCGCCATCACGTGCATGCGGACGCTGCACGGCCGCGTCGATGCAGGCCAGGGTCCTCGTACCTCACCGCAGCGGGTCGGGCGGCCCCTGGACCCGGAATCGGCCGCTCACCGACGAAAGGTTCCGTTCCGCTCGGTACCGGTCCGCTGCTACATTTGGCTCGCTACTCCAGACCCCGGTAGCCGCCGTTGCCTACTCGGAGCACAGCGCGCCTACGGGGTGTCTCCATGGCTCATTCACCAGCGGGCGCCGTTCACACCGGTGCCATCATGTCTGACGCCGTCGAGTACGCGGGGTTCGCCCGCCGGATCTGGTCCGCCGATCCGTACAACCTGGCGGCGATCCGCTTCGAGGTGCACCGCTGGCTGCAGGCACTTCCCATGACCGAGGACGTCGTGGGCGACGTCGTCCTGGCCGTGAACGAAGCGGCGACGAACTCCATCGAACACGCCTATCGCCCGCTCACCGAGCAGAGCACCGTCGAACTCATGTTCTGGGTCGACGACGATGTCGTCCACATCGCGATCAGCGATCACGGACGCTGGCGCCCCAGGCCGGCGCATCCCGGCGGAAGGGGCAACGGGATCACCCTCATGCTGCGACTCGTCGAATCGGTCGTCATCGACCACGACGCCGGCGGCACCCGGGTCCTCCTTCGCCATCCGCTGACCGATGAGCCGGCCCTGGCGACCGGCTGACCAGCACGGCGGGCCGGGCGATGGCGCGCGGGAACTCGACCGGGGGCTCGACATCGTCCTCGCCGGGCCGCGGTCGACTGCCCGCACCGACGGCGCCGGGGGTGTAGCGTCGGGCCGTCGAGAGCATCCGGCGCCGGCACTCGAGCGGATGTCGCGATCGCAGCACCACCCACGACCGCGAAGGTCATCGAGCGGCCTCGGCTGACACTCCGATCGAGCACGAAGCCGGCCCTGCTCGCCGGGCCGGTGGTACGACGGATCGTATCGATCATGTGATCGACGACCTCACGATCCGCGCCACCACTCCACGCCGACCGATCCGATTCGCCGCGGTCGGGCTCGGAGGAGGAACGACATGATGCTGGAGAGACCGACACGCACCGCGCACGAGCAGAGTGAGTTCGCCCGAGCACGCGCCGCAGAGAAGCTCCGCCACACGGTCGAGAACCGGAAGGCGGCACGGATCGTCGCCAACCAGGCGTTGGATGCCCAGGACTGCATGCGCCTGTTGTCGATGCTCGGGCTGGAGCCCGCCGACGAGGACATGGACGACCCAGGGCGCCCGTACGCATAGCTCGGCCTGCGGGCCCGGGAGCATCCGATCGCCGCACATGTGATCATCTGCCTGGCCCCGGGCAGCCCGGCGGGCTCCGCCGGCCCGCCCCTCGGATATACTTTTCTTCTCGCCCTGGACCCCGGCGTCATCGGCTGTCCGCGCCTACCCGCGGACGCAGACGCAAGGGGCGAGGTGGGGGGATCACAGGATGTCAGCGGACGGGCAGTTCGCCGCCCACGAGGCACAGCGGCGTCGACGACCTCGGGAGAATGCCGTACGGACCCGACTGCACGGGCAGCAGGCCACCGCGGTGAACGGGCAGCCCCACATCTGCAGTGACGGCGGCGCTGACACACCGCCGCTGTGGGCCCGGGTCCGTCTCGGCGGGGCGGCGCTGGAGAGCCTCGGCCGGATCACCTACGTGATCGCCCGCAGCTGCGCGCCGGAGCCCGCGGCCCGTGCCTTCAGCCGCGCCGCCGGCGAGATCGTCGCGGACGCGATCGATCGCGGCGGGGGCACCTGGGATCTGTGGCAGGACCCCGGCGAGCTCATCTGCCAGGTCGTCCTGGGCGCTCCCGATCCGGCCAGCGGCCCACGCCATCGGCCCGGCTCGAGCGCCGGACCGACGACCGGCCCGCACCCATGGCTGCCATACAGCGCCACCCACCGCATCGACGCATACCGCACCCCGAACATGATGGCTGTCCGGATGTCCATCGACAGCCCGTGAACGGCCGACCGTCACGACGGTGACGACGTGAGGGTGATCCCCCCCGTCGAGATCTCGAATTCCCGCACCCGGACATCGTGTCCGCCGGCACGGCTTTTCAGGACCGTGAGGGTACGCGACACGGCCCGCCCAGACTCTCGGAACCGCAGGAGCACGACGTTGTCCGCCAGATGCGAGACGTTGTGCTCACTGAGGCGGGTCAGCCCGTACAACTCCGGGACCTCATAGGTCATGAGGAGACTGACACCACGGCGGGAGCATCTCTGCGTGAGCGAGTAGAGGTATTCCCGAAATCGGGTCACATCCGATGCGGCGCCCTGCAGGTCTCCCAGGCTGTCGATCAGCACCCGCCGCGCCCCGGTGGCCTCCACCAGGTCGAGAAGTTCGTACACCCACTCGTCGAGATAGAGGTCGACGGGACTGCGGTACAGCAACGTGATGCCGTCCTCGATCATCGACCAGCCGAACTGCTGCGCGGCTCGCTCCAGTTGCGCGGGGTTCTCCTGCATGGTCGCGACCAGCCCGGGGTCGCCTTCGCGGGCACCGTGGAAGACGAAACTCAGTCCCATGAGCGTCTTGCCGACTCCCGTGGGCCCGGCCAGCAGGATGGACGAGCCCGGCCAGAACCCGTCTTTCAGCATGTCGTCGAGCGCCGCGATCCCGGATCGGCAGCGCACCTCGCCGAGACTGTAGTCGGTGGCGTCACGAGGATCGGCGAGACGCGGAAAGACCGTGACCCCGCTGCTCGAGAGCCGATAAGCGTGCTTGCCCGAGAGGAAGTCACCTCCACGCAGTTTCTGGACCTGCAGAGCTCGGGCCGTCCGCTCGGCGACCCCCACGTCTCCCAAGGCGATGATCGCGTCGGCGACGGCGAACTCAGGAGCCAGGACGATCTCCTCCTCCCCGTACTCCCCGACCCACAGAGTGGTCACCGGATACGCACTGAAAAGACCGGCAAGACCGTGCAGGAATCGCCGGAAGTCGGCGTCGTCGGTCGCGTAGACACGCAGCGCCTTGAAGCTGTCGATGACGATCATCGCGGGCCGGCGCTCCCTGATGAGCCCTCGCACCCCGTCCAGAACCCGACTGAGCCCTCCTTCCTGGAGGATTACCCCGAGATCTTCGTAGAAGACACTCTTGCCGACCTCGGTAGGCTTGAAGAAGGTCAATGTCTGGCCGAAGCGAAGAAGCTTCTCGAGTGGCTCGGAGACCGTGGAGAGGTACAGCGCCGGTCGATCGGCCCGGGCGTTGGCGAACGCACATTGCTGAGCGAGGATCGTCTTCCCCGACCCGGGTAGGCCGACGATGAGAGTGATCCCGTCACGAGGCAGGCCGCCGCCCAGCACGTCGTCGAGGCGCTGGGCGCCCGTCATCATCCGGTCTGCCATCATTCCTCCACTCTTCGGCGCAGGAGCCCGCTCCGCCCCAGCAGATCCTCGATCGTCGCGACGAGCTGCAGAGATTCGAGCGGCTTATGGAGGAAGGCAGATGCTCCTGCCGCGAGCGCCTCGTCGCGCAGCTCCAGGGTGGAGATGGCCAGGATCGGCGCATCGAAGTACCGGCGCAGATACGTGCACAACTGCAGCCCCCGTCCACCGGAGATCAGCAGGTCGATCACCGCAAGGTCGGGCGCTTTCCCCTCCATCTGGACGAGAGCGTCGTCCGCGTCAGCGACGAGCACGACGTCGTAGCCCTCGGTTCGGAGGAAGTACTCGGCGAAGTCCGCCGCGAAGCGGTCCTGCTCCGCCAGCAGGATCAACAGCGTTGTGAGCTTCACAGGACGATCGATGTCGTGCAGCGCGACACCGGCATGGAGGCGCTCGCGGAGAGCACGGTGGGCGTCGGCGGGAGAGAGGCCGGCGCCGATGCTGTCGCGCAGGAACCGCAGCTGTTCCAGCTGCGGTCGTGTGTACAGCCGGTGGCCGCCCGGGCTCCGCTCGGGAACGACGACGTCGTAGCGGTCCTCCCAGGTCCGCAGTGTGGGCGCTCGGATGCCGAGCATGCGGGCGACAGCACCGATGCTGAAGACAGGTGGGTCAGGCACGTCAGCACGCCTATCTGCTGTTCACGAGCCCTTCTGACTACCGCGTGCCGGAGACCGGTGCAAGCACCCTGGCCGATCGGAGGAAGCCCCGACCGGCTCGCCGCTCGGGTGCCCGCGTCTCCCGCGGCGCCCCGGCTGCCGGGCTCAGCCGCTCGCCCCTGTCAGGCCGGGCTCCTGGGCCGGTGTGGCCGGGAGCGGTGCGTGATCAGGAGGCGCCCCCGAGCCGGACCAGGGCCTGCAGCGCGGCCTGCAGCATCACGCGGGTGTCGGGGTCGTCGAGGTCGAGGCGGGTGAGCTCACGGATGCGCTGAACGCGGTAGCGCACCGTGCTGCGGTGAACACCCAGGGCTCGTGAGGCTCCGTCGTAGTCGCAGCCACGATCGAGGTACATCGAGAGGGTCCTGACAAGCTGGGATCGCTGGCGCGAGTCGTACCCGAGAAGGACGCCGAGCCAGTCCCGGACGAACCGCGCCAACCCGCCACCGGCCTCCGCGGCCGCGAGAACGCGAGAAATTCGCTCCTCGTCGGGCGCGGTGATGCCGGACGGCCAGGCAGGACCAGGCGGCCGGTCGGCCGCGGCGAGAGCGGCGTCCAGCCCGTCGGCCACGGGCACTGTGGCACGAACCAGCGGGCATCGCAGCTGCGCGAGCATCACCGGATCGGCTCCGAACAAGGCGAGCTTGGCGTGCGGCCAGCCCCCCGCCTGCTCCAGCGCAGCGGCGAAGACGGCCACGCACCCTGGATCTCGCAGCCGCAGGCCGGACAGGTCGACCGCGACACAGCCTGCTTCCGGTAGTAACTCGACCAGCGCGCGGCGCACCGCGGGCGCGGTCTGCCAGGACAACGCGCCGCTCAGCCGTGCCACGACGTACCTGCCTCGCGGCTGGATCACCACGTCCACGGCGTCGTCCATGCTGCGCCTCGCCCTGCTCCGGTGACGCGGTCAACGGTCAACGGTCCTCGGCCGACGTCGGATCGGCCAGACCTGCTGAGAAAGTGGCGAGGCCAGGGTGGAGTGCCGAGGAAACGCCGAGGTCAACCTACTCAGGGGGTTCGGTGGGTAGCCGGGCCAGCACGTAGCCACCCATCCAGACGTCCGGGTGCGTCTTCGTCGAGGCGATGACGACGTCACCGCCGAACACCCCGAAGTCGAACATGCAGACGTCGACGTGCGGGAAGGCCTTGGCGCGCTTCGTCGCTCGGGCCTCGTAGTCCACGAGTCGGGGCCGCAAGCCGACAGACCCGATGCGCGGGTGCAGAGCGGTCATGTCGGTGATCGTGCGGGTGAAATGGTGTCCGTCCAGCGCGGCGATCGTGCCGGCCCAGACGTCGGCCGCGTGGATCAACCGGTCGACGTCGAGCGGGTCACCCGTCACCGGGTCCCACGGCCGGCTCACCTCGAACAACCGCACATCCACACCGTCCTCGGACATCACGGCGGCCAGCCGCCGGCCGTCGCGGAGACGCCCGACATAGCGGCAGGCCTCCCCGGCCTGGAGACCCTCGACGAAGAACGACAGCGCCACCCGCTCCCGCTCGTCGTCGCCCCGGACGAAGGCACACACGTGGTCATGGGTCGACAGATGCGCCCGGCCCAACGTGACCGTGCGCCGGCCGGCGACCGGCGACAGGGGAGTTCTCACACCGCCATCTCGGCGTCACCCATCTCCATCCAGGTCGTCAGCTCTCCATCCAGGTCGTCAGCGGAGACGGGACCGCACTCGACCGGCAATCCCGAGGAGCCTCCGAGTGGGCCTACCCTCCTCGCCGCACCAGCCGAGGGCAAGACCCCGGCCACGTCGGAGACCCACCTGCTCGGCAGGCCGAGAAGGGCTGGTCTGCCCGCCGGCACCCTGCGACCATGAGGCCACAAACAGATCGGCTCGGGCCGGCCGAACCCGTGTGTCACGGCCGGCTCCAGCGCCATCCCGGAGAAGGCGATCGCATATGGGCACGAACGCCAACCGGCGTGCGGGCACACCGGCAACCCTGACACTTCGACTTGATCACCTCCGGGGCGACGCGGTGATCGTCCACGCCAGCGGGCGACTGGACCGCGCGACGGCACTGCGCCTCCGACAGCTGCTCGATGATCAGCTAGCCGCAGCACCGCGGGCGATCGTGCTCGATCTCACTTCGGTGTCCGTCGTCGAGCCGGACGGGGTCGAGACCCTCGACTACGTCGCACGCCGCGCCGGCGAGGCCGACATCGGCCTGGGTCTGGTCACCGTTGACGGCGCTGTGATCCGGGCCCTCGCGACCGCCGGCGTGGACGCCCTGTTCGATGTCTACCCCAGCACCGAGGCGGCCCGGCGCGCCCTGACGTGACGCTCGGCCCCGCGACGGCCGCGGCGTAGCCGCGCCGGATGGCCTTGCGACAGCATGTTTGACCGCGAGAAATCCGCATACCCTCATCCCCGGAAGCACCCGTCGATCATGTGGGGTGTGTCGTGTCCAACGGCCTTGCCTTGGGAGTCGGGCGCATCGAAGCGACGCTGGGCGATCACATCTGTGGTGTGTACTCCAGCGAGTTCGAGCGGGACCAGGTCGTGATCCCGTTCCTCGAAGCCGGACTGGAGTCGGGTGACAAGTGCATCTGCGTCGTCGACGGGACCCCTCCGCGGGAGATCGTCGCGATCCTCGAGACCTACCTCGACGCCTCGGCGTTCGCCGCCAGCAAGCAGCTCGAGGTCATCGGCGCCGCCGACATGTACCTGCGATCCGGCCGCTTCTCCGCCGATGAGGTGATCAGCTCGTGGAAGGCCGCGATGTCCGACGTGATGTACGACGGGCGGTTCGACACCGTGCGCGCGGTGGAGACCTGGTCGCGGCGCGACGTCGTCCCCGACATGCACGAACTCCTGATGCTCGAGTCCGAGATGAACCGGTACCTGCCGCTCTACCCGCAGGTCATCGTGTGCCTGTACGACACCGACCGCTTCGGGGGCGGCATCATCATCGATCTGCTCAAGACACACCCCCGTGTGCTGGTGGGCGAGACGCTCCTCGAGAACCCCTACTACCTGACACCCGATGAGCTCCTGACGATGGCGGTGAAGCGCGAGGACGTCAGCGCGAACACCGAGAACGAGGAGGCGGCGAAGTGGTTCTCCGACGTGACGACTGGCTCGACGTAGCCCGCAAGATCGACTGGAGCCCCCGCTACGTCGACGAGCGGGAGCTCTTCCCCGAGGAGCTCAGCGGCCACCCCTGGCTGCCGCACGAGGAGTGGCGCGGCTGGAACGAGGTCTATCGCACGACTTATCGTGAGTACGTCGCGAACCAGCGCGAGAAGGACGCCGCCGTGCTCGGCGTGCGCGCCGCGCTCAGCAAGCCCCGCCTCTTCGACGAGCTCGACCCCGGGTGGGTGCAGCTGGTCAAGTTCCACAACGGCGCGATCGCCCTCGCGGAGTACGCGGGCGCGGTCGCCGAGCTGCGCATGGCCCGCTTCGGGCGCGACAGCGCCTGGCGGATGATGGCGACACTGGGGGCGCTCGACGAGATCCGCCACACCCAGATCCCGTTGCTGACCGGTCACGATCTGCTGGCCCACGACGGCAACTTCGACTGGACGCACAAGGCGTTCCACACCGACCAGTGGGTGATCCTCGCCGCGCGCCATCTGTTCGACGACATGTTCCTCGCCGCCGACGCGATCGACATGGCGATCCAGCTCAACTTCGTCTTCGAGACGGGTTTCACCAACCTCCAGTTCATGGCCATGGCGGCCATGGCGGACCGCGCCCACCACCACCTGTTCGAGAAGACCGTGGCGAGCATCCAGACCGATGAGGCCCGCCACGCCCAGATCGGCCACCCGGTCCTGCGGACACTGCTCGAGAACGGGTCCCGCGAGCGCGCCCAGTACCTCGTCGACAAGATGTGGTGGCGGTGCTGGCGGGTGTTCCTCGCGCTGACCGGAACCGCGATGGAGTACCTGACCCCGCTGGAGGCGCGAGCGCGCTCGTTCAAGGAGTTCATGAACGAGTGGGTGAACGAACAGTTCATGAAGAACCTCGCCGAGTTCGACCTCGAACAGCCCTGGTTCTGGGACCTGTTCACCGAAGAGCTCGACTACGCGCACCACAGCTTCCAGCTCGGGCTGTACACGTACCGGACCACCCTGTGGTTCGACGTCGCCATGCCCGACCGCGCCGAGCGCGAGTGGCTGAACGCCAAGTACCCCCGGTGGGAGGAGACCTACGGGCCGCTCTGGGACGATCTCGAGCGACGCTGGGCGGCCGGTGGCGAGAGCGGCACGCTGTCCTACGGGCTGCCCGCGCTCTGCAACCTCTGCCAGCTCCCGACGTTGTTCATGAGGCCCGGACGGAACACCGCATGCACCCTCGAGATGGGTGCTCGCCGCTACCTGTTCTGCTCCGAGCCCTGCCGCTGGATCTTCCAGCAGGAGACCGAGCGGTTCGCGGATCACAAGAGCGTCGTCGATCGGATCGTCGTCGGGGAGGCGCCCGGCAAGCTCACCGATCTGCACAGGTGGATGGGCCTCGAAGCACCCGTCGAGACCGGCAAGGACCTGCGCCGCGGCCTCGACCCGTGGCGCCTCGACCCCATCCCGACGGCGTGAGGGTGCATCGATGGTCGTCTACCTCTTCGGCTACGCGAGCGACGACTTCGTCGGGCGCGTGATCGTCACCCCGGACGGACGCACCGTCGCGCAACTGGCCGACCAGCTGGTGGCCTGGGGCCTGGCGCCCGAGCAGGCCGGATCTGTGACAGTGCGCAACGAGGCCGGCGACACCCTCGATCCCGCATCCACGATCGCCCGGACAGGGCTGGGAAATGGTGACATCTTCACGGTCGAGCGAGGCTGACAGCGCCGTGGCGGCGTGGCTGTTCGCCGGGACGCTGGACGACGTCTGGGAAGGCGAGATGTGCGCCGTGGACCTCGACGGCGCCGAGGTCCTGCTGTGCAACCTCGACGGGGAGTTGTTCGCCTACGAGGATCGGTGCCCCCACCTGGCGAATCCGCTCTCCCAGGGAGACCTGAGTGAAGGCGTCCTCACCTGTGCTGCCCACGAGTGGCAGTTCGACGCGCGGAGCGGACACGGGGTGAACCCCGCGAGCGTGTGCCTGCACCGCTACCCCCTGCGACTCGACGGCGACCGGATATTCGTAGGCGTTGGGGAGGACGAATGAGCGCATCCGATGGTGCCGGCGTGGGGGTGGGCCCGGTGCTGCACGCAACGCCGTTCGCGCAGGCGGTCGTCTCCGTCATCGAGGACGAGAACGAGCACGTGCTCGTCCAGGACGAGGGCGCCTACCTGCGCGTGCTGGCCCCTCGGGTCTGCCGCCTGTCGCGGGCCGGGCTCGAGGACGCCACCGGCACCGCCATCCGGTTCCCCGGTGACCTCGAGATCGTGATGTCCTCGTTCACGGGCGTCATGCAGCTGACCGATGACGGCGCCGTCTGGCGGCTCGCGAGTGAGCCATCGGTGGATCCCGCTCCGCTGGCAGGCGACCGATGACCACACCGGCTCGGCCACCGGGCCGCAAGACGTACACGCGGCTCGCGGTGGGCCGGCGCGTCCCGCTCGAGTACGAGCTGGTGAGCACCGATCTCCACTACAACTACCCGCTGCGGTTCGAGCTGCCGGCCACCAACCCCGTCGTCGCCTGGTACTACCGCCACCGGGAAGGCTCCCCCCTCCGAGCCCGCAGCTGGACGCAGTTCTCCGACCCGCGTCGCACCACCTACCGCGGCTACACCCAGCTGCAGGACGGCCGCGAGGACGTCGTCGACGGCCTCCTGCGAGAGATCGACGACACCGCTTACGACCAGGACCTCGACGACGGATGGGTGCGGTTCCTCGATCGCTGGTACTCCCCGCTGCGCTTCCCCGTGCACGGGTTGCAGATGCTGGCCGCCTACGTCGCGCAGATGGCGCCTGAATCCCGGATCACCAACTGCGCCGCGTTCCAGTCGGCAGACGAGATGCGCCGCATCCAGCGGATCGCCTACCGCACCGTGCAGCTCAGCGGTGCACCGATCGACGCCGAGACGGTGCGGCGACAGCAGGCGGCATGGGAGGACACCGCGGCGTTCCAGCCGCTGCGCGAGCTCGTCGAACGTGCGCTGATCACCTATGACTGGGGCGAGGCGTTCACGGTGACCAATGCGGTCATCAAGCCTCGCATCGACCGCCTCGTCAACCAGGAGATCGCGGGCACGCTCGCGACCGCGAACGGCGACCCGATCCTGACGAGCATCCACTTCTCGCTCGACGAGGACGCACGCTGGCATCGCGCCTGGACCGCGGCGCTGCTGCGGCACCTCATCGAGGACACGTCGGCGAACGCCGAGGTGGTCTCCGCCTGGATCGAGAAGTGGCGCCCGCTCGCATCCGAGTCGCTGGGAGCTCTCGCCGGCATCGTCGCCGAGGCGCCCGTGCCGTTCGACCCGAGCGCGGTGGCCGCCCGCATCACCGACGACGTGTCGCGGGAGATCGACGTCGTGCTGACGGCGCCGCCTCGCACGAGTGGGTAACAGACCGCAGCGCGTGCCTGCCGGCCGCCTGCGGCCGGTCCGATGATCGGAACCGGCCGCCGTTGTCGCTGGTGGACAGCGTGGAGCGGGCGACGGGAATCGAACCCGCGTAGCCAGTTTGGAAGCGAAGGGGCCACCCACTACCCCTGACCTGCGCTCACCCCACCCGGCCGCCGCTGTGCCCGGGCGCCCGCGGTTGTCCGTCAGTGACCACGAGATCGCGCCCTGTCTGGCACGCATCTGGCACGAGCGCAGGCCCCCCACACCCGTCCCGCGCTGGCGCCCCAACGACCGAGACACACGCTTTCGAGGTCTGCACCCGGTGATCGTCGATGGCCACGTGGCGGCGGATGGCTGGTCGGGCCGCCCCTGCAGTGGGATACGGCAGCCAGCGATTGCCACCGGAAGTGCAACCAGGAACGGCTCGGCGGACTGAACTGCTCAGTGGGAGCACGGGCATATCACTGGCCGCCGGAGACCGGCCTACCGGGCAAGCGCGACCTCTTCGTCCCGAGCAATCGACCGGAGGAACGGCCGGGCTGAAACGCGCAGGTCAGCGGCCAGTCGTCGTCCGTGGACGTACGCGGGACGTGCCCGCATGCCACGCCGGGATGAATCGGCACGCGTACGGCAGAGCGCTCAGGCTTCGTCGCCGGCCGGCTTCGGGCGCCGCCACCGTCGCAGCGCAGGGTGCATCCCGGCGATCACCGCCACCGCCAGCACGCACGCCAGTCCCCCGCTGACCGCCGACGCCGAGGCCGACACCAGGCTGGCGACCAGCCCGGCCCGCGCGTCCCCCAGGCCCGGCCCGCCCGCACCGACCGCGTACTCCACCGAGCTGATGCGCCCGCGGAACCCGTCCGGCGTCTCCAACTGTACGAGCGTCCCCCGGGAGATCACCGACACGGTGTCCGCAGCGCCCGCGACGGCCAGGCACACCAGCGTCGCGGCGAGGCCGTCGACCAGGCCGAACCCGGCCAGCGCCAGCCCCCAGACCCCGACCGAGCCCAACATCACCGCACCGGGCCGTGCGGCGCCGGTCACCGCGCCGGACAGCAGCCCGGACGCCGCCCCTCCGACCGCGACTGCGCTGAGGAACAGCCCGAGCGTGTGCGGGTCGCCGCCGAAGCGCTCCTGGTTGATCATCGGGAACAGTGCGATCGGCATCGCGAGGACGGTCGCGGCCAGGTCGGCGGCCAACACCCCACGCAGCGCCGGGCGCCGCCACAGGAACGCGAGCCCCTCGCCGGTCGCGCGCAGTCCCGCCCGCGCCGAACCGCCCTCGGGGCACATCGACGGCAGCCGGACCACCCCGTAGAGCGAGAGCAGGATCGCGACGGCGTCGACGGCGTAAGCCCAGCCCAGCCCCCACCGGGCCAGCACCACCCCGGCCATCGCCGGGCCGGCCAGCATCGCCACCTGAAACGCGACGTGGTCGAGCGCCACCCCCGCCGCGACCTGGGACTGCGGCAGCAGCCGGGGCACGAACGCCCGCCGCGACGCCGAGCCCAGCGCGGTGCACGACGTCTGCGCCGCAACCAGGACGAGGACCAGCGCCGCCGACCCGATCCCGGCCACCGCCTGCGCCGCCAGCAACGCCGCCGCGACCACCGCGCCGAGGCTGGTCGCCAGCACGACCCGGCGGCGATCGAACGTGTCGGCGATCGTCCCGCCGAGGAGGCCGAGCACGATCATCGGGACCGCCGTCGCCACGCCGATCGCACCGGTCCACAGCGGGCTGCGGGTCAGCTCCCACACCTGGAAGAGCACCGCGACGACGGCCATCTGCCCGCTGAACCGGATCGCCGCCGTCCCGACCCAGAGCCGGCGGAACGCCGGTGACGTCCGCAGCGGGCGGGTGTCCAGAAGCCCCGTTCGCACGATGTCTCCTCAAGAAGTGAGACCGCGGCCAGGCCCCGGCAGGTTCCTCGCCGGATCCGTCTAGGTCCACATGATCGGCACGGTAGCTGGGCGGGGCCCGATCCCGCCTTGGAATTTATGCAGCCCGCTGGTTGCTGCGGCCCGCGTAGCCGGCCCGCGCCGCCGGAGGCGCCGCCTTGATCAGGAATGAAAGGTCTGAACACCCACGCTGCGGCTGCGCCGGGGGGTGACCCCGTCAGGCCGACAGCGCCGAGGCTGAGCCGTTCGTGATCGACGGCGAGGTGATCGACGCCGAAACCGTCGACGAGCAGGGGCCGGCCCGGAGTTCTCGCGGCGAGCTGGTGCGCACCGCCGGCAGCCTGGCACGGCGGGCCCCGGTGCATCTGATCACGACCGCCCGCACCGTGGCCACGCATCAGCACACGCGAGCCGCGGTGCGCGGGGCGGGTCGTCATCTGTGGTTCCCGGTCGCCAGAGCCGGAGTGGCGGTGCGGCAGTGGCGCGACACTCACGGTGCGAGCCGCTACGAGCGGATGATGCGCCCCGCCGAGATCGCCGGAGACCGCGAAGCCGTCCTGGAGTGGGAGGCCCGCGACGTCGCGGAGAAACAGCGCCGCCATGAGCGGGTGATGGACTGGATCACCTCGCCGATCAGGCTGGTCAAGGCCGGTGCCCTCGCCATCCTCTCGTTCACCGCGCTGCTGCTCGGCCTGGGCGTCGTCCTGGCCGTCGCCGACTCCGATGTCTCTCAGGTGCTCGCGCCGATCGTCGGGGTGATCCAGGCGATCCGCTGGACGGTGTGGTTCCTCGCCGCCTACGGCGCCCTGCTGCTCCTGGCCGCGACGGCCGGCGGGGTGCTGTACCTGTGGGCACTCGGCCGCCGGCACACCGAACCCCCGGCCTGGGTCGCCCCCGTGCGTCCGGCCGAGGGCCCGGCCCGCGACGTCGTGCCGGACGAGGGCGCGATCATGGCTGCGCTGCGCAACCTCAACCTCGCTCCCCTGGACAAGAAGGTGAAGGAGGGGTGGGTCCCGCGGTGGGTGCAGGGCACCGGCCGCGACGGCAAGGGCTGGCGCACGCAGCTGGAGCTGCCGCCCGGCGTGACCGTCGAGATGATCAACTCTCGGAAGACCGTGCTGGCGCACAACCTGGTCCGGCTCCCGGTGGAGGTGTGGCCGACCGAGCCGAAGCGCCAGCCCGGCGTCCTGGACCTGTGGGTTGCCGATCAGGGGCTGCTCACCGGGCCGGTGGAGCCCTACCCGCTGCTCACCGACGGCACCACGGACTACTTCGCCGGTGTCCCGGTCGGCATCGACCAGCGCGGCAGCACCGTGACCGGCCGGTTGATGGCGTCGAACTACGGCATCGCCGGAATCATGGGCTCGGGTAAGACCTCGCTGGTCATCGAGCTGCTGTGCGGGGCGATGCTCGATCCCTTGGTGGACATCGACGTCTACGTGATGGCCTACAACGTCGACTACGACCCCATGCGGCCCCGGCTGCGGACGCTGATCAAGGGTGACGAGGACGAGCACGTGATCGCCGCGATGGAGGCGCTGCGGGAGCTGCGGACCGAGGTCACCGAGCGCGGCCGGCTCCTCGCCGAGCTGGGCGGCGAGGAAACCAAGGTCACCCGCGCGCTCGCGGAGAAGGACGCGCGGCTGCGACCGCGGGTGGTGGTGTTCGACGAGTGCCAGGAACTGTTCCGCCACGAGGAATTCGGCGACGAGGCCAAGGAACTCGCCATCAAGGTCATGATGAAGGCCCGCAAGTGCGCCATCACGCTCGTGTTCGTGACCCCGGCGCCGTCGTCGGCGAACCTGCCCCGCGACCTGGCCAAGACCACCTCGCACTCCGTGTGCTTCGCGATCGGCGACCACCAGGGCAACGACGCCATCCTCGGCACCGGCGCGCACAAGCAGGGCATCTCCGCGACCGCGCTCGTGCCGGGCGAGGACGTCGGGACCGCGATGGCCACCGGGTTCGCCGCGAGGCCCGGACTGCTGCGCACCCACCACATCCGCAAGGAGAAGGGCATCGACGAGATCACCCCGATCGTCACCCGCGCGGCCGCGCTCCGGGAGCAGGCCGGGATCACCCCGGCCCCGGCGAGGCCCGACGCCCCGGCCGCTCCGCGGGTGGACCCCCTCGCCGACATCGCCGCCGTGCTGGGCGACACCGCACGGATACGCACCCAAGAGGTCCTGCAGCGCCTGACCGAACGCCGCGCCACCGTCTACCGCGGATGGACCTTCGCGAAGCTCACCGAGGTCCTCGCCGAGGTCGGCGCCGCCCCCTACAAGTCCGGCGGACACATGGTCGTCGCCACCTCCACCGTCCACGCCGCGCTCACCGAGCGTGACCGCGACAGCGACGAGCACGAGGGGACCGAGTAGGGGGAGGCCCGGGGAGCCGGGGAGTTCTCCCCGGGCCACTCCCCACCGTCACCTCCCCGACGAGGAAGCCGCGGGGTGAGCCGCGCGGGCTGATCTGGCACGGATCTGGCACGAACGCGAACGGCGCCCCCTCCCATGATCGGGAGGGGGCGCCGTTTCCGCTGGTAAACCGGGTGGAGCGGGCGACGGGAATCGAACCCGCGTAGCCAGTTTGGAAGACTGGGGCTCTACCATTGAGCTACGCCCGCGTGGCACGGTGTTGTGCCGTGGACAGGGTAGCGGAGTCCCCCGACCGGCCGCGCGCCCAGCCCTCGGCAGCGGCCATACGGCCGGTCACACGCTACGCTCACCTGTGCACCGCCCAGGGCGGGCATCGGGGTGTGGCGCAGCTTGGTAGCGCACTCGCTTTGGGAGCGAGGGGCCGTGGGTTCAAATCCCGCCACCCCGACCAGGTCGGACAGGGTACGGACTCGTCCGTGGCCCGCGCGGACACGCGATGTGCAGCAGTGGTGGATCGCCGGTACGCATGGAGATCCGGGCTTCCTCGCGATGCGGACCCGCGCTCACGAAGGTGATCGAGCGACCTTCGGCTGTGACGTTCCCGACATCGAGCGCGTCGTCGCGAAGTCGGCGAGCCGCCGCAGCGAGGCGCTTCGGTGCCGCGTCCCGTCGTGATCAGCCCCGCTCGACGATCACGAGCGTGTTCCCATCCGGGTCCCGGAAGGTGAACATCGACAGCACGGACGGAATACGCATGACCTCGCTGAATCGTTCGGCCCCCGACGTACTGCCCGCGATCTGCGCAGGTCATCGCCGCTCCCGGAACCGGAGCCGTCCCGACTCGCGACCGACAGCGCGAAAATCGGCCGAATATTTATTCCCCTACCGGAGGGGTGGAGCGAAATAATGGGGGAAAGATCATGGATCCCGCGCCAGCACGGACCTCACATTTCCAGCGTCGAAGGCGTTCCATGAGCCGACCGGAAGACGCAGGAGTCCTAACCGGAAATCTCTCCGGATGGGGGTGCGCCACGGCGACCAAGAGGACCACCCGGCGCAGCAGCATGACAGGCACCCTTGACCTATCACTGCTGTTCAGGCACTCTTCCCTGCATCAAGAGGGCCGGAGGGTCGCGAAAGCCCTCGATGGGCCGGGCGGCCCCGTCCGCCGTCCCCCGACGGACGGCGGACCGAACGGAGGTATCCGGAAAGCGGAAACCCTCGGCAGCACAAGCGTCATACCTCGCATTAACGGGAGAGCTCACAGGCCCACCAAAACGGCGAGAAGGCAAATATCGAAGCGTTTTCCGTGGCATCGCCAGCCGATTGTCCACCCGTTTCAGACGAGCGGAACAACCGTCGGGCCAACGTTCGGACCAATTTCGATTTAATGCTTGACTTGCTGGCCCGGCCTGAAGCAGCGTTGTCCCCGGAGAAGCGCGTCTGACGCTTCTCGACAAAGGGGGATGAAATGTCGTTCAAGCTGACCGACTGGGTGAGGTCGCTCAAGAGCAGCACCGGCAAGACCGACGCCAAGTACTCCGCCAAGACCGACGCCAAGTCCTGGGGCGGCTGGGGCTGGGGCTGGGG
>NZ_JAAXLA010000070.1 GCF_012911935.1 Pseudonocardia acidicola
GGGCTCCGGCCGGCGAGGTGCACGAACGGCGGACATCCGCGCTGCGACGCAGCGTGACGCGACCGTCACGGTACGGTCACGACGCCTGTCCGGACCGGCTCTACGGGGCCGGCCCGGTGTGGGGTTCCGGCCGGCCCACCGAAGCTGCGTGCCGGCCCGAGCCGGCCTGGTGTGCCCGGTCCCGGGAATCGGCGGGTCTCGTCGGGTCCGTCGCCGCGTTGCACGTGTCCTCCGCGGTGCGTTGTGGGGGTGCCGGCCCCGTAGAGCCGGTCCGGACAGGCGTCGTGACCGTACCGTGACGGTCGCGTCACGCTGCGTCGCAGCGCGGATGTCCGCCGTTCGTGCACCTCGCCGGCCGGAGCCCGCGCCCCGGACAAAGCCGCCGCACCGGGCTCGTGCCCCGGGCGGGATCGGTCGCAGCCGATCCAGGGGCGGGAACATCGCCCCGTCCACCTCCGGCGTGGTGGGTGTCCCGGTGTCCGCGTCGGCCAGCAGCTGCACTCGCTGACCACGCGCTCCCGCCCGGTCGGTTCACACATCAGGCCATGATTCCGACGATCACCGCCCACAGGTGGGCCGTGAGGTGATCCGCTCAGCGGAGCAGCCGGTACGTGACCGCGCTCGTCACGCCGAAGGCGAGGTGGGCGGTGACGTCCTTCGCGAGCGTGGTCGGGTCGTACCTCCAGACCGGTTCGTAGATCCCGGCCGCCCCGAGCAGAAGGTAGGACGACGTGAACGCCATCGCAGCGAGTGCCGGCCCGCCGACGACCGGGTCGCGCATCGGGCCCGACCGGGCCAGCAGCGCATAGACCGCGCCCCATCCGGTACCGGTCAGCCAGTGCACGGCGTTGGTCATCGGCCGGGCGGTGCCGGGGGGCAGCTCGACGTGCAGGACGCCCTCGACGACGCGCCTGCCGACCTGGGCGGGCGCGCTCGCGTCGGCGTAGCCCGTCGTTGCGGCCGCGGTTTCCCAGGCCAGGAACGGCTGCCGGCCGCCGCCGCGGCGATACCGGATGTACCAGACGGTGTCCATCGCCAGCGTGCCGACTGCCCCGGCGAGCATCCCCCGGGCGATCGCACCCGCGGTCGTACGCGTTCTCGGTCGCATGGGCTCCCCCTCCGCCGACGACGACCGGCCGGCGTTCCGCGCGGCGGTACCGCCGACCGAGGTGCCCCGCGTCCGAGTATCCCCCTCGGCTCCTCGCTCCCCCGCCCGCTCCGCGCGGTTGCGCCGGAGCATCAGGCGTGGCTCACTCGTCGAGACCCCGGTCGAGGTCACGGCGGACCTGCCGGAAGGACTGCGCCTCCAGAACCCGGCGTCACGTCGTGGTGCCGGGCCGGAGTGCAGCGCGCAGTTGGTTCTCGATCGTCGAGGTGGCCGACAGCCGGTTGTCGACCATCACGTGAGCCACGGCGGGCCTCCGGTCGAGGCGCATCCGGGCGACGAACTCGTCGAACGTCGCCAGCTTCCCGGCGTCGCGTTCCGACCGCCGCAGTTCGAGACGATGCCGCAAGGAGGCAGCATCCGAACGGACCCACACCAGCCGGACCGGCTCACCGCCCAACTCCCCGACCCAGCAGCGCCACGTCTGCGCATCGTGAATCTGCGTGGTGAACGGCCCGGACAGCACCACCGGGCACCCCTTGGATCTGATCTCGCGGGCCACCGCCGTCATCCCGCCGTACTCGTGGGCCTTGACGTGCTCGTCGTACCACGGTCCTTCCCGCTCGCCGGAAGGCCGGTTCGCGGCCGACAGGGTCGCCGCGACGAACGCGCCGTACATGGTGTCCTTGTCGAGAAGCGCCGGAGTCGGCGAGAGCAACGACAGCAGGACGTCGGCGACGGTGCTCTTCCCCGCACCTGGAGGACCGGCGACGACCCACACGTCCGCGATCTGCGGCAGAGCCCGTCCCGGTGCGGGGCCCGCCTCCTCGCCGCGTCCTGGCGGCCTCGACACCGCGCGGTCCCCTCCCTTCGCCGGCGCCACCGTGGCCCGTGGTGGCGCGCCGAGGAGCAGAATGACCGCACCGGTCGAATGGAGTCGAGCGTGAACGGCTACCCGCAGGTGCTCGTGTCGGTCAATCACGTCGAGCCGGTTCCCCGGCGGATCCGGGCGTTCCTCGGCGGCAGATCCGTCGTCGACACCACCGCGGCGCTGTACGTGTGGGAGTGGCCGCACTACCCGCAGTACTACCTGCCCGTCGCGGACGTCGCCGACGATGTCCTCGTCGACGAGCAGCACACCCGGAAGACCCGCCAGGGTGTCGCTCGGATGTACGGCATCCAGGCAGGCGATCAGAAGCGTCCCGGTGCCGCCCGGGTGCTCACCGAACCCGCGGTCGACGGCCTTGCCGACACCGTCCGGCTGGACTGGGCCGCCATGGACAGTTGGTTCGAGGAGGACGAACGGGTCTTCGTCCACCCCCGCAACCCGTACACCCGGGTCGACGCGCTGCGCTCCACCCGCCCGGTCCGGGTGGAACTCGACGGTGTACTACTGGCCGAGTCCCCTGCGCCGGTCATGGTGTTCGAGACGGGGTTGCCGACCCGCTACTACATCGATCGCACCGGGGTGCTGTTCGACCATCTCGAACCGAGCGACACCGTCACCGAGTGCCCCTACAAGGGCACGACCAGCGGTTATTGGTCGGTCCGCATCGGCGACACCCTGCATCCGGATCTGGCGTGGGCCTACGACTTCCCCACCCGCCAGCTGGCGCCGATCGCCGGGCTCGTCTGCTTCTACAACGAGAAGGTCGACATCACCGTCGACGGGCAGACGCTGCCCCGTCCGCGGACGCACTTCTTCCGCTGAGCGTTCCCGGGCCGCGACGACCGGCCCCCGGTGCTCGGCCACCGGGGCGGACGCTGCGGGGAACACCGTGCCGGCGCAGTGCAAGGTCGACCGCCGGGCGGCTCATGCCGACCTCGGCGGCGATCGCGCTCACGGTGAGCCGCCGGCTCAGGTACCGATCGGCCAGGTAACCGGCCACATCGTCGAATCCCAGCGCCCGCACGACCGGGATCCACCGCGCGTCCCTGCGGATGGGCCGGGGGCCGGTCACCGCCACGGCGACCTCCCGCGCCGCCACCGGATCGACCTTCGCCAGGTGCCGGCACAGCCAGTCCTTGTGCAGACCCGCCTCCCGGCTGATCGCGGCCAGGCTCGCCCCGGCGGCGACGCGGTCACGGACCAGGGACCCGATGTCGGGGTGTCCGAGCCGGGCCGCGGCCTCGGCCGCGGTGCGCCGCCGGCGCTCGTCCGCGGAGCGGCGACTGCCGGCGGCACGCGCCTGCGGAGAGATCGCAGCGAGAGCCTGCAGCGTCTTGCGGCGGCGCTGCTCGGATTGCCGGCGTCCCCGGGCGGCCTCCGCGGCCTCGCGGCTCAACGTGCCCGAGCGCGCCCGCCCCTCCCCCACCTCGGACCCGGCCCGGATCGCCGGATCGTGCACCCGGCGGACGGCCAGCGCCACCGCGCGGCGCCGCCGGGTGTCGTCGCCTTCCAGCGACTGGCCACGCTCCAACCCGAACGCCGCCCGATACGACAGCTGGTCCCAGCCGTGGGCCCGCAGATGCCGCAGAACCGAACGGAACCACGCCCCACACAGGTGGCACTGCACGTGCGGTCCGTCGCTGACGACCTCACCGATCGGGGCGTAGCAGGGGGTGCCGTCCGCCAGGACGTCGACGACGGCGTGGACCCGCCGGCCCGGGCGCACGGTGCTGACGGCGCCGCCCGAGCTCGTGATCTTCACCCTGGCAGCGGTCACGCACGCACCTCCCGCGGATCACCGGACCAACTAGTCTCAGTGAGACTAGCTGGCGGCGGGGGCCCGGTACAGGGTCGAGGAGCCCCGCAGCGTCAACGGGCTCACCCGGGTGCCGTCACGAAAGCCCTGCAGGGCAAGCACGTGGGCAATCGTCCACGCCGAGCAGGGGCTGCCGCTCGGGAGCCGGTTCACGCCCTACGCTCACCGCCATGACGTGGGCGCTGCCGGAGTGGACAGTGCTGGCCGTGCTCCGGGAGCAGCCCCGGCACGGCTTCGCGATCGCCGGGCTCACCGCGCCGGAGGGCGAGCTGGGGCGGGTATGGCAGATCCCGCGACCCGTGATCTACCGCGCCCTGGGCCGGCTCGAGGACGCGAACATGGTGGTGCCGACCACGGTGGAGTCCGGACCCGGACCGCAGCGCACGGTCTATGCCGTCACCGACAGCGGCGCAGCGGCGGTCGATGCGTGGCTGCAGGAACCGATCGAGCACGTGCGGGAGATCCGCTCGCATCTGCTGATGAAGCTGGCGCTGCTGGAGCGCCGCGGGATCGACCCGACCGAACTGCTGCGCCGGCAGCGGGAGGTGCTCGAACCGATCGTGCGCGCGATCGCGGCCGAGCGCGACCGGCACCAGGGGTTCGACGCGGTGCTGCTCGCCTGGCGGCACTCCACGGCCGGCGCGGCGCTGCGCTTCGTGGATGAGATCGAGGCATCCGGGTCGGAGTGACGGGCCGTCGGCCCCTTCCGACGCTCACCTCGACAGGCCGGCGCGGCGCCGGACCCAGGTCTCCGGCTGACCGCATTCGCCGGCGATGGCCCGCCAGGTCAGGCCGGCCGCACGCCGGTCGGCGAGGTAGGACTCGATGTCGGAGTGGCCGAACCGGGCCGCCACCGCCGTGGCCCGGTCCCGGCACCGCCCGCGTGACGCCGCATGCGGGTTCCGCGGCACGCCGTGGCGGGCGAGCGCCGTCGCCACCGCACCGTGCGTCATCCCGACCTCGGCGGCGATCGCCCGGACGCTGCGGCGCCGGACGATGTGCCGGTCGGTCAGGTAGCTCGCGACGTCGGCGAACCCGAGCGCGCGGATCACCGGCAGCCATCGCGCGTCCCGGCGCAGCGGCCGTGGTCCCGACACCGCGCCGGCGACGTCCCGGGCGGCCGCCGGGTCGACGGCCGACAGGTGCCGCGACAGCCAGTTCTGGTGCAACCCGGCCTCGCGGCTGATCCCGGCGAGGCTGGCCCCGGCCGCGACCCGGTCCCGGACGAGGGATCCGAGGTCGGGGTAGCCGAGCCGGGCCGCGGCGTCGGCGGCGGCACGCGCCAGTCGTTCGTCGGCGTAGCGGCGGCTCCCCGCGGCACGCGCCACGGGCGAGATCCCGGCCAGGGTCTGCAACGTCTTGCGGCGTCGCTGCTCGGGTTGCCGGCGCCCGCGCGCAGCCGCAGCCGCCGCACGGGCCAGCGCACCCGAACGCACCCATTGCTGTCCTGCCTCGCACCCGGCGCGGACGGCCGGATCGGCCACCCGTCTGATTCGCAGCGCGGTCGCCCGCCGGCGCCGGGTGTCGGACCCCTCCAGCGGCTGGGCGCGCTCCAGCCCGAAGGCCTGCCGATATGACAACTGGTCCCAGCCGTGCGCCCGCAGGTGCGCACCGACGGAGCGGAACCAGCCACCGCACAGGTGGCACTGCACGTGTGGCCCGTCGCTGACCACCGTCCCGATCGGTGCGTAGCACGGCGTGCCGTCCGCAAGGACCGCGACGACGGCCCGGATGCGCCGATCACGGGGCGGACTGGGGACGGGTTGTCGTGTCGGTGGAGCTCCGAACCCGGCAGCAGTCAAGCGGACCCTCCTCCTGAGGCGCGGACCGTCGGCGCGACAACTAGTTACAGTGAGACTAGCCAGTGACGGTCCGCCGGTACAGGATCAGGGTTGCCGGTGTGGGATCGTCCCGCCGCCCGGGCCGATCCCAGCCGGATCGGTCAGATCCGGTTGCGTTTGCGACCGGTGACCCGGTTGTAGATCACCAGGACGACGACCGCTCCGATGATCGACCCGATCCACCCGGCCGGCTGGAAGCCACGGATGCCCACGGTCAGCAACCCGAAGATCAATCCGCCGACCACCGAACCGACGACCCCGAGCAGGATCGTGCGCAGGATGCCGATGTCGTCCTTGCCGGGGACCAGAGCGCGCGCGATGAAGCCCGCGATCAGCCCGAAGACGACCCAACCCAGAATTGTCATGATCATGTGCGTTCCGATCCTCGGACGTGTCGACGTGGTGCCGGGCCAGATGGCCACCGTAGCCGGAAAGCCGGGGTTCCGGCCGGTCGACTCCGGCACCGCACCGGTCCGCACGTCATGAGTCGGCGAGGTGAGCGCGGACTGATTACTACGCGTGTTGGTAGCCAATGGGCGTCGCGTCCCCTGCGCGGGATCCTGGACACCCTCGGCTCCGAGCGCTGAACTGGAGAGGTGCACAGCACGGTCGTCGTGCTGGCCCTCAAAACCGTCGCCAGCGGTCTGTTCGTCGCCGCCTTCGCGGTCGTGGCCAGCATGCTCTCGCCCAAGAGACTGGCCGGCGTCTTCGCCGCCGCGCCGGCCGTCGCGCTCGGGTCGCTGATCATGACGGTGGCGCTGCTGGGGAACGCCGGGGCGGTCGTCGCGGCACGCGGGATGGCCGTCGGCGGTGCCGGGTTCGCCGTCTCCTGCGCAGCGGCGGTGCCGGCGCTGAGGCGGTGGGGCGTGCTACGCGGCACCGCCATGACCATCGCGGTGTGGGCGGTGGTGTCCGCGGTGCTCTATCGCGTGGTGCGACCGTGAGCGCGCGGATCGAGATCCACCCCGAGCGGGTCCGGGAGGCCGGCTGGCGGCCCCTGCTCATCCGGTTCGCCTTCGGCGCGAGCATGGGCCTGATCGCCGGGGCGGTCACGCTGCTCTTCGGGGCCGGGGCGGGCGGCGTGTTCCTGGCCTCCCCGGCGACCCTGCTGGCGAGCCTCACCCTGGTGGCGCGCGAGGAGGGATTGCACAGTGCCCGCGACGAGTGCCGCGGCGCGACCTGCGGCGCCGTGGGGCTTGTCGCCTTCGGCCTGCTGACAGCCGCAGGTCTGGGCCCTCTGCGGTGGCCGGCGCCGCTCACCCTGTTCGTCGCCACCGTCTGCTGGGCGGCGGTCGGCGGACTGTGCTATCTGGTCATGCGCGCCCTGATCGGCGACGAGGACGAAACCTGACCGGGGGTGGCAGGTCACCGCGTGTCCGCGTCGATCGGCTCCCTGTCGATCGGCTCCCTGTCGATCGCGACGACACCGGCGCCCTCGACGTCGAGGGAGGGCAGCCGGCGCAGCCAGCGGGGCAGCCACCAGGCTCGCTCCCCGAGCAGGGCCAGCGCGGCGGGCACCAGGGTCATGCGGACCACGAGGGCGTCGACGAGGATCCCGACGGCCAGGGCGAAGGCGATCGACTTGATGGCGGCGTCGCCCGCCGGGACGAAACCGGCGAAGACGGAGAACATGATCGCCGCTGCGGCGACCACGACGGGGGCTGCCTGCCGGAAGCCGGTGACGATGGCCGTCCGGGGAGCCGCGCCGTGGCTGTGCGCCTCGTGCATCCGGGACACCAGGAAGATCTGGTAGTCCATGGCGAGGCCGAAGAGGATGCCGATCACCAGGATGGGTGTGAGGCTCAGCAGCGGCCCGGTGCTGTCGAGGTTGACCACGTCGGCGAGCCAGCCCCACTGGAAGACCGCGGTCGTCGCGCCGAGCGCGGCCCCGACGGTGAGCAGGAAGCCGAGCACCCCGACGAGCGGGACGAGCAGGGAGCGGAACACCAGCACCAGCAGCACCAGCGCCAGCCCCACAACCAGGGTCAGGTAGGCGGGCAGCGCGTCGTCGAGGCTCTGCGCGACGTCGACGCTGACAGCCGTCGCGCCGGTGACCGAGGCGTGCAGCCCACCGGTACCCGCGATCAGGGCGCGCAGGTCGTGCACGAGGTTCTCGGTGGCCTGGCTGGTGGGTCCCGAGCCCGGGATCACCGTGAGCAGGGCCGCGGTGTCGTCGGCGTTCGGCCGCGGGGGCGTCACGACGGCGACGTCGCTGCGCCCGGCGATCGCCCTGTTCAGCTGCGTAGCCTGCGCGGCCGCGCGGGGGCCCTCGACCAGGACGATGAGCGGGCCGTTGACGCCGGCGCCGAAGGCGTCGGCGAGCAATCGCTGCGCGGCGGCCTGGGTACTGCCCTCCGCGGGTGTCTGCACCAGCGTCGTCCGCATGGAGAAGGCCGGCAGCGCGATCACGGCCAGCGCCACGACCGCCATCCCCAGACAGAGCACGCGCCGGCGGGTGACCGTGCCGATCCAACCGCCGTAGACGCCGCGCGTGGAGGTGCCGGGCGCCTCGTCCCCGCGTCCCTCGGGAATGGCGCGCTCCCGGCGGGGCAGCGCGCGACGCCCGAGCAGGCTCAGCACGGCCGGGACGAGAGTGACGGCGACGAGCACCGCGATGACCACGGTGGCCGCCGCGGCGAGTCCCATCTGGGTCAGGAAGGGGATGCCGACGACGAACAGCCCGACGAGGGCGATGACCACGGTGAGGCCGGCGGTGACCACCGCCGAGCCCGCCGTGCCCACGGCCGTGCTGATCGCGGCGCCGACGTCGCGGCCGCGCCGCAACTCCTGGCGGAAGCGAGTGACGATGAACAGGGCGTAGTCGATGCCGACCGCCAGGCCGAGCATGGCGGCCAGCACCGGGGTCGTCGACTGCAGGTCGATGAAGCCGGTGGCGATGACGACACCCAGCACGCCGACGCCGACCCCGACGACCGCGGTGAGCAGGTTCATCCCGGCGGCGACCAGGGACCCGTAGGTCACGGCCAGCACCGCCAGCGCGACGACGACCCCGATCACCTCAGCGGGGCCGCCGACGGGGGGCACCTCGGTGAAGGCGGTCCCGGCGACCTCGACCGTGAGCCCGCTGCCCCGCGCCTTCTCGACGACGCCGAGCAACGCCGTGCGCTGCTCCGCGGTCACACCGCCCTCGGCCGCCCGGTAGGTCACCGTGCTGTAGGCCGTCCGCAGGTCGGGGGAGATCGTCGGCGCGGCCGGGTCCAGTGGGTTGCTGGCCGCCGCGACTCCGGGCGACGCCGCCAGCGCGTGGACGAGATCACCGACGGCGGCGGCGTTCGAACCGCGCGTCAGCTCTGCACCGGCCGGGGCCTGCACCACGACCTGGGCCGTCGCACCGCCCGCACCGAACTCCTGCTGGATGCGCTCCAGGGCGATGGTCGACTCCTGCCCGGGTATGGAGAAGTTGTTCGCCGTCTCCCCCGCCAGGGTCAGGGCCCCCACGCCGGCGCCGGCGAGGAGCAGCAGCCAGACGATCAGGACGGCCAGTCGGTGACGGTGGGCCCCGCCGCCGAGCCGGGACAGCAGACGAGCCATGTCGATCAGGCCTCCACCTGGTCGGAACGGGCAGCGGCTCGGGGGTGCCCGAGCGCGTCGAAGCTGGCGGCGATGACATGCGACCGCCAGGCGGCCGTCTCACCGGCGTCGTGCGCGGCGAGGGTGAGGACCGCCAGTGCGGCCAGAGCACCGGTGATCCGGATCACCCGCTCCGGCTCGGCTCGGGACATGTCGGTACCGAAGGCCTCGAAGACCGAGGCGGTGATGGCGTCGAGATCGGGGGTCACGGCCGCCTCGGGCGCCGTGACGGAGCTGAGCAGGAGGGCGACCAGCCCCGGCCGGGCCAGCGCGAGATCGACCAGCGCCTGCACCGCGCGCAGGTCGCGCACCGGGCCGGGCGGCAGCTCCGCGACCTGGGCGAGGACCCGCGCCGCGAGCGTCCGTGACTGCGCCAGCGCGGCGTCCCGCAGCGCGTTCTTGCTGGGGTAGTGGTGCAGCAGGCCGGCCTTGGAGTAGCCGGCGGCGTCGGCGATCGCCTGCACCGAGGTCTGGGCGAAGCCGCGACGGGCGAAGAGCGCCGCGGCGCGGTCGACGATGCCCTCGTCGATCTGCTGCCGGAACGGGCGACCCATGAAGATCACCCTACGGTGCGGCCGACCGATTCGGTCGGTCTGTCGACCGAATCGGTCGGTAACGTCCGTCACCGCTGTTCCGGGCCGCTCCGTGACACCGTCGCCCGCTCGCTGCACCGGCGCTGACGGTGCGCCGACCCGGCCCGGGTGTCGGTCACGGGGTCCCGCCACCGGCCGCGGGTGCAGGACCCGCCCGACGAGGCGACCCGGTTGACGACCGGCCCGCTCGGCCACATCGCCCGCGGCGAGCTGCACCTCCGGAGCCGGCCGCCCACCCGCTCGACGACGCCGGCCGGGTGCTCGCGCTGATCGGCGACCGTGCTGTCACCGGGAAGATCGCCCTCGTGCCGTGAGCGGACAGGCCACGCCGCCGGCCTGAGCGACGGGCCGGTTGGTGCTAGAGGACCCCGGCGATGCGCGCGGCGTGCACCGCCGCAGTGCGGTTGTGCACGTTCAGCTTGCGCATCGCGGTGCGCAGGTAGGCCTTGACGGTCTGTGGGCTCAGGCCGAGCGCACCGGCGATCTCGACGTTGCTCGCGCCGACGGCGACGAGGCGCAGCACGTCCAGTTCCCGAGGGGCGAGGCACGCCACGTCGCCCGCTGTTGGCTCCGGCCGCCCGCCGAGGCCGCGCTGGATGCGTGTGAGCCGCTCCCGGAGCGACGGGTCGGTGGTGCCGCGGATCAGGGCGGCGAGGTCGTCGAGCGCGGTTCGCGACGGGGAGGGCGACGGGGAGGGCGACGCCTTCCGTCGTTCCTCGGCGCGGAGCAGGTCGTCCGCCTCCCGCTGCATCTGGCCCACGATCAGGCCGGCGGTGCGCACCGCGCGGTCCCCGATCGGCTGCGTGTCGCGCACCGCGCCGTAGAGGACGGCGTGCACCGTGCCCCGCACGACCACCGGCACGGCGAAGATCGAGGTCAGTTTCTCGCGCCCGACCACGATGCGGTCGTACTCGTGGGTGATGGTCGTCGTGGAGGCGTAGTCGTTCACCCGGCACGCCATGCCGCGACTGAGCACGGCGCCCCCGAGACCGCGCCCGGAGTGCACGGCCAGATCCTGCAGCGAGTCGCTCAAGGTGCCGGAGAGCCGCGTGATGACCAGTTCCCGTCCGGTGCGCCCGGGTCTGGTCGAGCCCCCGAACACGACGGGCACGCCGCTCACCCGCTGCAGGCTCCGGAGTCGTCCGGGGAGGAGCTTGTCCACCACCGTGCGCGCCGCGACGTCATCGTCCACAGGGCCTCCTTCGGTCCCGCCGGTTATCGGGTCCAACGACCGATTCGGGCAACGGTGTCGCAACGCGTGCCGAGCGCCCGGCCAGCGATGACGAGCGGCAACCACGTTCCGGAGAGCAGAACGCACCCGTGTGCCCCCTACCCCCGTGCGGGGGCAATGGCGACGATCGCACGAGATATCCCCGATCGGGTGTTTTGCCGCTGGCGCGCCACCTGAGATGTATCGCTGGTTACGTCCGGGTGACCGCCACATGGCCCGCAGCACCCGGACCATCCGCCATGGGAGTGACGGACAGCACGCGGTCGCGCCGGAGCGCCACCACGCGTCGCCGGTCCACAACCCACCCTCAGCAACCTGACGATCTCGGCGTCGTTCGCTGACAAACCACACAATCCGCCCCGGCGATTCGCGCCGAGGGCAGCCGAGAGGACCGTCGATGCCGGCTCACCGCCGTTCGTCTGCGCCCGTGGCCTTCGGGCACCGCGACATGGGGCGCCGCCGTTTCCTGGGCTACCTGATCGCCGCGCCGACCCTTGCCGTCGGCGTGAAGCTCGGGATCGACCTGGCGGGGGGCGCCACCGCCTCCGCCGCAATCCCCGCGCCGCCGCAACCGGCCGACCTCTACGACCTGAGCGACGCGCTGACCGACGCCGCTCGCCCGACGGCGAACCTGATCACGGTCGTCGTCAACGAGGACGGCACCGTCTCGTTCGACCTGCCGCGCGCCGAGGTCGGTCAGGGCATCACGACCGCGGTCGCGATGATCATCGCCGAGGAGATGGACGTCCCGCTGGACAAGGTGACGATCACCCTGGCCGACGCCCGGCCCGAGCTGGTGTTCAACCAGCTCACCGGTGGCTCGAACACCATTCACGCGATGTACACCCCGATCCGGGTCGCCGCAGCGATCGCGAAGGGCGCGCTGCTCGACGCCGCCGCCGCGATCATGCAGGAGAACCGCGAGCGGCTGACCAGCAAGGAGGGCCTGATCACCGGGCCCGCCGGCACGGTGCTGTCCTACGGCGAGCTGACGAAGGCGGCCGCGGTGCCCGAGACCCGTGAGGTCGCGGAGCCCGTGCTCAAGCCCGCGTCCGAGTTCACGCTCATCGGCACCCCGCAGACCCGCATCGACGCCTACGAGGCGATCACCGGGCGCAAGCAGTTCGCGATGGACCTCGACATCCCCGGCGCGACACCCACCATGGTCTGCCGCCCGCCGTCGATCGGCGGCACGGTCAAGCGCGTCCGCAACGAGGCCGAGGTCCGCAGCATGCCGGGCGTCGCCGACATCGCGGTGATCCGCACCGGTGTCGCGGTCGCCGCCGAGACCTTCGGGCAGTGCATCGACGCCGTGCGCGCCCTCGAGGTCGACTGGGGCCCCGGCGTCGTCGACGGCGAGTCCGACGACACGGTGATCGAGAAGCTGCGTGCCGCACAGATCCCGCTGCCCCCGGCCGTGCCGGGCGCAAAGGTGGTCGAGAACGAGTTCGTCTTCGCGTTCCGCAGCGGCAGCCCGCTGGAGACCAACTGCGCCGTGGCCGACGTGCGCGACGGGAAGGCGGAGGTCTGGTCGGGCTTCAAGGTCCCGATCACGGCGCAGGCCGAGATCGCCCTGCTGCTGGGAATCCCGCAGACGGCGGTCACCTGCCATGTCACGCAGAGCGGCGGGTCCTTCGGGCGCCACCTGTTCCCGGACGCCGCGCTCGAGGCGGCCGAGGCGTCGCAGAAGATGGGCCGCGTCGTCAAGCTGATGTGGCACCGCACCGACGACGCCCGCCACGGTCGCATGCACCCGATGACCACGGTGAACGTCCGGGCGTCGTACAACGACGACGCGGTGCTCGCCTTCCACCAGCACCACGCCAGCGTCGAGACCGACACCAAGCACGGTCTCGGCGAGGCGATCAGCGCGCAGGCCGCGAAGCTGCCAGGCGGCAACTTCTCCGTCGCGCAGGCGATCTTCATGCTGACCGCGAGGACGTCCTACAACTTCGGCGTCACCGAGCAGTTGCTCAACGAGATCCCGCTGAAGTTCCCGACGAGCAGCGTGCGCAACGTGTACTCACCGGACGTCCGGCTCGCCCAGGAGTTGGTCGTCGACCAGCTCGCCCAGGCGACGGGTCAGGACCGCTACGAGTTCCGGCGGGCCTACGCCAAGACCGACCACCTGCGCACGGTGCTGGACAAGGTCGCGGAGATGGGCGACTGGGGCCGGTCGGTGCGGGATGGGGTCGGGTACGGCATCGCCGTGCACGAGGAGTACAAGATGATCATGGCCTGCATGGCCGAGGTCGACGCCCGTCCGGCGACGGTCAACCGCCCGATCCGCGACGGCAAGACCGGCCCCCGCGTGACCAAGGTCTGGTACGCCGCGATCCCGGGCAGCCTCGTGATCAACCCCCGCGGCATGAAGGCCCAGCTGATGGGCGGCATCACCGACGCCGTCGGCCTCGTCTTCACCGCCGGCCTGCACGTCAAGGACGGCATCCCGCTCGAGGGCAGCTGGGACGACTACTTCTACACCCGGCAGTGGAACGTCCCGGAGGAGATCAACATCGAGATCATGGACCCGGACCCGACCCTCGAGGTCCCGGGCGCCGGCGAGGCCGGCGTCGCGGCCGCGTGCGGCGCCATCGCCTCGGCCTACGCCGCGGCCGTCGGCCGGATCCCGACCTTCTTCCCCATCCTCCACGACGAGCTGGGCTTCGAGCCCAAGCCGCTGGTGCCGCCGGTCCCGGCGTCGCCGACCAACGGCCTCGACTTCACCTTCTGAGGGAGCTCCCCGTGCCGAACCACACCTTCAAGCTGAACGGACAGCAGGTCGACGTCGACGTCGAGGACGACGTCCGCATGCTGTGGGTGCTGCGCGACAAGCTCGGTGTCCGCGGGCCCAAGTACGGCTGCGGCATCAACGTCTGCAAGGCCTGCACCAGCCACATCAACGGCAAGGCGTTCAACCCGTGCGCCGTCCCGGTGTCCGAGATCAAGCCGGACGACGAGATCACCACGATCGAGGGCCTCGCCGACTCCGCCGGCAAGAAGCTGCACCCGATGCAGGAAGCCTGGCTGGAGCAGGACGTCGCGCAGTGCGGCTACTGCCAGCCCGGCCAGATCATGGCCGCGGTCGCCAAGGTGCGCCAGGTGAAGTCCGAGGGCCGGGACATCAGCGACGAGGACCTCGACGAGATCCGCAACATCTGCCGCTGCGGCACCTACTTCCGCATCCGTGAGGCCATCATCGCCGGTGCGGAGAAGATGTAGTCGCTCGAGGTGGGCGGGGGCGGGACCGGATGTGCCGGCCCCGCCCCGTCATGGGGCGGCTGCCGGTTCACCCGAGCCGGGTGACGAGTCCCGCGGCCGGACTCGCGAGAGTGCGTCGTGTCGCGACGCCGCCCTCACCCTGATCGTCCCTCCCGCCGCCCTCGCAGCGCTCGCGGCCGGATGGATCGACACCGCGATCGCGGCAGGGCTGACGACCGACGGCGAATCCTCCGGGCATGATCCGTCACGGACGCTTACGGGCGCGCAGGACCGCGTCGTGCAGCGTCATCTCCTGGCCGTCGGAGCCGGTGACCGTCCGGGTCCTGGCCTCGGCGGCGGCGATGTCCCACTGGTCGCGGTCGAGGCCGGCCGCACTGTCCTCGGCGGTGAACGTCGCCTCATGGGGTGGGGCGTGCCCGTGGACGGCCCGCTCGTCCGTCGCCCGGTGGCCGACGACGAGCAGCGTGCCGCCCGGCGCGACCCAGGCGGCCAGCCGGTCGAACAGCGCCCCGTGCGACGCCGCGGGATGCACGTAGTGGGTGGTGACCAGCTCGAAGTGGTCCTCGGGAGGCGTCCAATCGGTCAGGTCGGCCTCGACCCAGTCGATCCGGTTCGCGACCCCGGCTTCTTCGGCGTACTTCCGTGCGCGGCACAGCGCGGTGGTGGCGATGTCCACCGCCGTCACGTGCCAGCCGCGCTCGGCGAGCCAGACCGCCTCGGCCCCGTTCCCGCAGCCCGCGTCCAGCGCCCTGCCGGGCGCGAGATCCGCCGCCTCGGCGACCAGATGCGGATTCGGGCCCATCCGGCTGACCACGGCTGCGTGGTCCAGGTGGGCCCGATCCCAATGCTGTTCCCAATATGCCTTGTCGAACTCGTGCGACACGACGGCTCCCTTCGGTAGTTCACAGGCCATGGCGGCGGTCACCCGGCACCAGTTCGCCGACCCGGGCTTCGGTCTCGGCGGAGAACGGGTCGCGCAGGGCCTGCACGGCGCGCCGGGTGTCCTCGGCGACGAGGTCGGCGTTGATCTGGGCCGCGGCGGCGGCCCCCGCGGCCGCGGCGACACTGACCTGCGCAGCGAGGTCGGTGACGTTGCCCGCAACCCACACGCCGGACACGTCGGTGCGCCCGGTCGGGTCCGCGGCGACGTACTCGCCCATGGGATGCGGGGCCGGCTGGAGCCCGAGCCCGGCGAGGAACCCCGCGCGCGCCGCCATCCGCGGCGCCACCGCCACCGCCTCGCGGCCGACCACCGTGCCGTCGCCCATCCGCACGCCGACGAGACGGTCGCCGGCGATCTCCAGGGCCGTCACCTCGCCGTCCACCACGTGGACGCCGCGCGCGGCCAGCTGCTCGGCGTGCTCATCGGTGAGCGGCAGCGCACGGGAGAAGAACGCGACGTCGTCGGTCCACTGGCGGAACAGCAGCGCCTGGTGCACCGACACCGGCCCCGTGGCCAGCACGCCGACGGCCTGGTCACGGACCTCCCAGCCGTGGCAGTACGGGCAGTGCAGCACGTCCCGGCCCCACCGCTCGCGCAGCCCGGGGAGGTCCGGCAGCTCGTCCACCAGTCCGGTGGCCACCAGCAGCCGCCGCGCGCGGACCGTCCGGCCGCCGGCCGGCTCGACGACGAACCCGTCGTCGTCGCGAACCACGGTCTCGACCTCGCCGGACACCACCTGGCCGCCGTAGCGGCGGACCTCGGCCCGGCCGCGGTCCAGGAGCTCGGCGGGGTCGGTCCCGTCCAGGCTCAGCAGGCCGTGCACCCCGCTCGCCGGGGCGTTGCGCGGATGGCCCGCGTCGAGCACCAGCACCCTCCGCCGGGCGCGGGCCAGCGTCAGCGCGCCGCTCAGCCCAGCGGCGCCCCCGCCGACCACCACCACGTCGTAGCTGTTACTCAGCCGATCGGTCACGACGATCACCTCCGTGACCACCATGCGACCCACCAGGGAAGGGCGCAAAGTTCCTTGCTGATCCGGCAAACTTGGGGCATGGACGACGACCTCGACCGGGCGCTCGACGCAGTCGGCCCCCGACTCCGAGCGCTCCGCCGGCAGCGCGAGACGACGCTCGCCGACCTGTCGGCGAGGACCGGCATCTCGGTCAGCACCCTGTCCCGCCTGGAGTCCGGCAACCGGCGGCCGACCCTGGAGCAACTGCTGCCGCTGGCCCGGGCGCACGGCGTCACGCTCGACGAACTCGTCGACGCCCCGCCCACCGGGGACCCCCGCATCCACCTGCGTCCGATCACCTGCCGAGGCGGCATGACCATCCTGCCGCTCACCCGGCGACCCGGCGGCATCCAGGCCTACAAGTTCGTGCTCGCGGGGAGCGCTCACCCGAAAGAACCCGAACCCCGAACTCACGAGGGCTACGAATGGCTCTACGTCCTCAACGGACGGTTGCGGCTCGTCCTCGGTGAGCACGACCTGGTGCTCTCCCCCGGCGAAGCCGCCGAGTTCGACACTCGCACACCTCACTGGTTCGGCGCCGCCACCGGCCAACCCGTCGAGTACCTCGTCCTCATCGGGAAGCAAGGTGAACGCGCCCACATCCGCGCCGTCCCCAAGGCGTGAACGAACCGTTCGGCGCCGACCGATGAGGCGCCGCCGAGCGCGGCTGTGACGCTCCACGACGAGCGCCCGGCGCGCTCCGGGAGTGTTCGAACCGCTGTCCGCTGCTGAGAGACCGCTGAGGCAGTCGCGCCCCCCGCGGAACCATCCGAGAATTCCCTATCGTTTCTCCGTCGAAGCGGACCGATCGGATTCGCGTCGAGGAGGGCTGCATGGCCGACACAGTCATGACGGAGAAGCGGGAACTGCCCGTCCACATGCGCCGCACCGAGTTCGATCCGGTGCCGGAGCTGGCCGAGCTGCGCGACGGGCCCGGGATCGCCCGCATCCGCACGGCGGTCGGCTCGGAGGCCTGGCTCGTGACGCGCTACGCCGACGTCCGCGAGGTGCTCGGCGACCAGCAGCGGTTCGGCCAGGCCCGCTTCTCCCAGCGCCGCCGGCCGCCGGGGCTGGAGGATCTGACCGACGAGGAGATCGCCCAGGCCCGCGCCGGGAACCTGCTCGCGCAGGACCCGCCGGACCACACCCGGCTGCGTCGGTTCCTCACTCCGCAGTTCACCGTTCGCCGGATGAAGCGGCTGGAACCGCGCATCCGCGAGATCGTCGACGAGCATCTCGACGCGATGGACGAGAAGGGCCCGCCGGCCGACCTGGTCGAGGCCTTCGCGCTCCCCGTGCCATCGCTGGTGATCTGCGAGCTGCTCGGCGTGCCGTACGCCGACCGGACAGAGTTCCAGCAGCGCAGCAACCGCATGCTGGATCTGTCCGTACCGCCGAAGGACCGGATGCGGCTCGCCCGGGAGTCGCGCGGCTACATGAAGAAGCTGGTGGCGAAGGCCCAGGCCGAGCCGGGTGAGGACATTCTCGGGATGCTGGTGCGCGAGCACGGCGACGACCTCACCACCGACGAGCTGATCGGCATCGCCTCGCTGCTGCTGATCGCGGGCCACGAGACCACCGCCAACATGCTCGGCCTCGGCACCCTCGCGTTGCTGAAGCACCCGGACCAGCTCGCGCTCGTCCGCGACGACCCGGAGGCCGTGGAACCTGCCGTCGAGGAACTGCTGCGCTGGCTCAGCATCGTCCACTCGGGCATGCCCAGGGTGACCACCACGGAGGTGGAGATCGCCGGGCAGAAGATCGCCCCGGGCGAGCTGGTCGTGCTTGCGCTGCCCGCGGCGAACCGGGACCCTGCGCTGCTTCCCGACCCGGAGCGGCTCGACGTCACCCGCGGCGAGATGGGGCACATGGCGTTCGGGCACGGGATTCACCATTGTCTCGGGGCGCCGCTGGCTCGGATGGAGATGCGGATCGCGTTCCCGGCGCTGCTGCAGCGGTTCCCGACCCTGCGCCTCGCCGATTCCGAGCCGGGTTTCCGCTCGTTCAACGTGATCTACGGCCTGACATCGCTGGAGGTGGCGTGGTGAGCGACGAGCAGCGCCACCTGCGCCGGCCAGCGGCGTCTCCGGGTCGACGGTCTCCCAGGTCAGGAAGCTACGCGTCGACCCGCCGAGAATGCCGGGATGCTCGGCCACCAGCCAGTCCCACTGCGGCGCGTAGTGATCCGGGTAGCGAGCCCCCTTGCCGTACGGACCCATGGTGATGACCACCGGCACCCGAGGGGGCGCCTCCGGTCGTTACACGTCGGCCCGCAACACCGGCCCGTCCGCCATCGGGATCGGGACGTCACGCTCGATGATCATGCCCTCGGGGGAGGGCGAGGCCGCACCCGGTGCGCTCGACATGGAGTTCCCGTCCCGCCGGCCGCCGCTGCCGGGCGAAAACCACGCCTGATCATGGCCCGCACCCGCCGCCACCGGTCACGGTCGCCGGCCGGCGCTGCGACGATGGCCTTCCTATGTCAACAGCCCCAGCCGGTGCGCTCGTGCCACCGCAGCGGCGCGGTCGGAGACATCGAGCTTCACGTAGACGTGCTGCAGATGCGATTTCACGGTCGTCACGCCGACGAACAGCCGCTCGGCGATCTCCGGGGCGGACAGCCCTTCGGCGGTGAGCGCCAGTACCTCGGCCTCGCGCGGGGTGAGGACGGGCTCCGCCTTCTGCTGGCGGCGGCGGATCTCGGTGGCCAGAGCGGTCTGCAGCGCAGGAGGAATGACGCTGTGGCCCTGCGCCACCGAACGGATGGCATCGCAGAGTTCCGCCGCCGGTGACACCTTGGGCAGGTAGGCCCGGACCCCGGCTTCGATCGCCCGGTACACGGTGACGCTGTCGTCGAAGGCCGAGACGATGACGAACTGTGACCGCAGGCCTTCTTTCTCCGCGAGGAGGAGCACCTCGAGGCCGTCCATGTCCGGCAGCTGCAGATCGACGACCGCGACGTCGGGAGCCAGAGTCCGGATCGCGGTCAGCGTCTCCTTGCCGTCCCCGGCCTGGCCCACGACCTTCAGATCTCCGGCCGCGTCGATGGCGTTCGCGAGGCCGTCACGATAGACGGGATGGTCATCTGCGACGACCACGGTCACCGGCTCGCGAGCGATCCCGGGCGGCGGACCGGCCTGGAAGCTCATGACATGCCGCCTTGCAGCACACCGCCGAGGACACCCAGGAAGTGCTCGACGGCGAACGGTTTCGTGATGTAGCCGGCGGCGCCCGCTCGCAACAGCCGCTGCTCCTGCGCCGGGATCGCGTCCGCTGAGAGGATCACGACCGGGATGTCACGGGTTCGCCGTTCAGTCCGCAGCCGCGCGAGCACCTCCTCACCGTCGATGTCGGGAAGGTGCAGGTCGAGCAGGATCACGTCTGGTCGGTGCGACATCGCGAGCTCGACGCCGAGCCGCCCCTCCATCGCGGAGATCAACCGCGGCTCCCCCGCACGGTCCAGAACCTGCCGCACGAGTTCCAGGTTGGCCGCGTTGTCCTCGATGTAAAGGATCCGGCAGGCGCTGAGATCCAGGTCGGGGGCCCCGACCGGGAGGCAGTCTCCGGCGGCGGTCCGGTCGGCGCCCAGGTCGGTGTCCGGTCCCGAGGTGGTCGGGAGCTCGACGTAGAACACGCTCCCGCGGCCCTTCACGGTCCGCTCCACCCCGAGCGTCCCGCCCATCAATCCGATCATGCTGCGTGCGAGTGCCAAGCCGAGACCCGTTCCCTCGTCGGGCTGGGCGGGATTCGGTGACAGTCGTTCGAACGGCAGGAAGATCCGCTCGATGTCGGCGGAATCCATGCCCAGGCCGGTATCCATCACTCGGATCCTGGCCCGGTCCGCCGACGTCTCGATGGAGACCGTGACGAGCCCACCACGCCGGTTGTACTTCACCGCGTTCATCAGCAGGTTCAGCAGGACCTGCTTGAGCCGCTGGTAGTCGGCGAGCACGAAGGTGAACAGCCCTCCGTGGAAGTCGCGGGCGAGCTCTACGTCCCTCTCGGCGGCGAGCGGCCGAACCAGCTCTATCGCCTCGATGAGCGGAGCGCAGATGTCCACCGTCTCGATCGAGAAGCGCTGCTCCCCCGCCTCGATGCGGGAGATCTCGAGAACCTCGTTGATCAGCGACAGCAGGTGCGCACCCGCTTTCATGATCCGCTCCACCGAGCCCGCGGCCCCGGGCGGAAGCGACTCCAGCTGCAGGAGCTGCCCGAAGCCCAGGATGGAGTTCAGCGGCGTCCTGAGCTCGTGGCTCATCCGCGACAGGAAGTCGCTCTTCGCCCGGTTCGCGCGCTCCGCTTCGTCGCGGGCTTCGCGGACGGCCACCTCGGCCCGATTGCGCTCGCTGATGTCGGTCGAGATGCCGCCCACGCCGTAGAGCGATCCGTCCGCATCGAAGATCGGGAACTTCAACGACAGCCACATCCCCCAGCCCCCGTGTGCCTTCGGGATCGGCTCCTCGAACTCCATCGGCCTGCCGGACTCCTGAACGGCGTTGTCGTCGGCCCGGTAGATGGAGGCGATCGGCGCCGGCCAGAGGTCGAGATCCGTCTTGCCGATCGCGAGCTCCCGCCTGATGCCGAGCACCCGCTCGTAGTGGCGGTTGATGAACGTGTAGCGCCCGTCGATCCGCTTGAGGTACATGAGCGCGGTGACGTTGTCCGCCATGTTCTGGAGGCGCTTCTCGCTCTCGCGCAGGGCCCGCTCCGCGGCTTTCCCCGGCGGCTGGCCCGTCGGGTGCAGAACCAGCAACACCATTCTCCCGATCGGAGCCTTCGGCCCGGCGAGGCAATCCCCGGGACGACATTCCCGCGAAACCGGGAGTGAGCTCATCGAGACCGTCACGGCCACGGCGTCGTCGGCGAAGCAGCAGGCCGCCGCCATGGAACTGGGAGCCTCGTCGTGACGATGGGCCACCGCCCGGACAGCGTCCAGAACACCCTCATCGGGCAGCAGGAACGCGAGAGGAGCGTTGCGGAGGTCGCCAGGGGGACTCGTCGCCAGCGCACGAAGCGCGCGGTTCACGTCCCGGATCAGCAGCTCCCCACTCGGCCGCACCTCGGCTCGAATCGCAGCGACGGGAAGGTGCTCGAACACGAGGGCGTCCTCCCCCGCGCTTGCGGCGCCCGGAGCGATGGCGCCCGCACGCGCACGTCTGGTCAGCAGAGGCGGCACCACGTAGCTCTTCGGCACGGACGTCCCATCTCGCGTGAACTCGGCTTGCCCGGGCAGGTCCGGGGAGCGACCGGCCCGCCGCAGCGGATCGACGTGAGTCTGCGTTCCGGAACAGCAGGTGTCCAGCGTCAGAACAGCCGGCCGAACTGCAATTGAGGCACGGAGGCGGATCTCCTCCAGCAGTAGGAGGAGACGTCTCCTACTGCCGTCCGGCCGGTTCGAGGATGTGACCGGCGCCCTGCTTCACCCACAGTCGTGATGCACGCCACCAGGCGCACATCGAGCGGAGTTCAGGCGAATCGCCACGACCCGCCGAGCGCATCGACCCTCCCGCCCTTTCCCGCTCAAGCGTCTGAGGAGACCTCATGACGGAGCTCGCAAGCGACGCGTCGGCCGGCAAGCCGGCGCCCGCCGCCATCCCACCCCTCGACATCAGCTTCGTCGATGATCCGCGGGTCCAGAAGGAGGCCGCGGCCGAGGACTACTCGGTGCACGTCATGCCGCGGACGTGGCGCAGCGGCCGCACGTCCTTGCTGATGGCCTTCGGATCGATGTTCTCCGCCATGTTCTGGCTCTACGTGGCGGCGACCGTCGCGGCCGTCGCCGGAACCGTGAACGCCGTCATCGGCATCGTCCTGACGGGCCTCACGAAGGGCGCGATGAACTTCGTGCTGTCCCGCTACGCGAGCCGTTCCGGCCTGACGGTGGCGTTGCTGTCCCGCCGGATCTTCGGCTACGCGGGGTCGATCCTCGCGCCGCTCATCTTCGCCGCCACGGCCCTCTACTACGGGGTCTTCGAAGGCTCCATCGTCGCCGTGGCACTGCAGAGCTTCGTCGGAGGCGGGGACATCCGGCTCTGGTACCTGCTGGTCGTCGCCTACAGCGTGCCGTTGATCCTCGGCGGCGTCCGCACCTGGCTCGACAAGCTCAACGGCGTCCTGCTGCCCTTCTACGTGGCCGGGCTGATCGCGCTGGTCGCCGTCGCGTCGAGCAGCCACCCGGCCTCCATCGCCCTTCCCGACATGCACACCGACCTCGCCGGGCCGGGATGGCTGTGGGCCTTCAGCGTGTACATGGGCGTGTACATCCTGATGATGTACACGGTCGACTTCGCCCGCTTCGGCAAGGCGAAGGACGAGACCTTCCACGGCATCGTCACCTTCGGCCCCGTCTTCTACCTGCTCACCTACCTGGGAACCGGACTCGTCGGCATCTTCCTCACGGCCACGATCCCAGGCGTCCTCGGAACGGCCGGCATCACCGAGACCGGAATCGTCGAGGCCGTGATCGGCACGTTGGGGCTCGCCGGTCTGCTGCTGATCGTCATCAGCCAGACCCGCATCAACAGCGCCAACCTCTACCTGGCCTCGACCAACCTCGAGGCGCTCACCTCGCGGGTGTTCCGCGTCCGGCTACCGCGGATCGTGTGGGCCGTCGTCGCGGGTGTCCTCGTGTACGCGCTGATGCTCACCGACGTCCTCTCCTACCTGCTGCGCGCGCTGAGCTGGCAGGGCGTGTTCGTCGTGGCCTGGGTGGCGATCGCGCTGACGCACATCGCGCTCCACCGGCGGACGGAGGGGGCCGCCCCGGAGTTCCGGCCCGGCCGGCTTCGCCGGGTCACGCCCGCGGCCGCGGTCTGGGTGGTCGTCTCGCTGATCGGCATCCTGCTCGTCGAGCTCACCGGGCCCTTCGGAGCGACCTGGTCCGCGCCGATCACCTTCATCCTCAGCGCCGCCGGCTACGCCCTCGTGTACCGGTTCGACGCCCTCCTGCACCGCCCCTCCGACCCTCGAGCCGAGGTCGCGGACGCGTGGGAAGCTCGCATCAGGTGTCACGTCTGCGACCGCTCGTACACCGCCGTCGAGATGGACCGCGACCCCTCGGCGGGCCACGAGGCGATCTGCGCCGGCTGCGCCACGGCCAGCCCGTCCTTCTACCGGGCCGCCCGCATCGAGGCCGCATCCACGCACATCCCGACCCCGCAGCAGGCCGTCTGATGACCCCGCTCTGCCGCATCACCGACATCCCCGGCTCCGGGCTGCTCCCGGTCACGGTCGACGGGCTTCCCGATCTGCTCGTCTGCCGGTTCGGCGACGAGGTCCACGTCGTCGCGAACCTCTGCAGCCACGGCGCCTCGGAGTTGTCCGACGGCCGGCTGATCGGCTGCGAGGTCGAGTGCGAGCTCCACCGGGGCCGCTTCGACGTCAGGACCGGCAAGGCGACCCGCAGGCCGGCCAAGAAACCGATCGCCACCTACCCGGTCCAGGTCGAGGAGGGGGTCGTCCTCCTCGCCGATCACGCCGCCGAGGCCCGGATGGACCCGCGCCCGGCCCGTCACTGACGCCCGGTGCCCGGGGTCCGGGCCCCGGGAGCCGATCCATCGATCCCGAACGATCGCGAACCGAGAGAAGGAGACGTCCATGACGGACCTCGATGACCGTCCGCGCGTGGTCCCGCCCACCGGACCCGAGGTCGACCACGCCACCCGCCGCTGGGCGGAACGGTTCCCGGAGCTGGGGACGGAGCCGATCTCGACCGACCGATTCATCTCCCCGGAGTTCTTCGAGCGCGAGCGCGAACTGGTCTTCCGCCGGTCCTGGCTCAACGTCGGCACGGTGCGGGACTTCCCGTCGGACGCCGGCTTCTTCGTGCGCGACATCGAGGTCCTGGGTGTCTCGCTGCTGATCGTCCGCAGCCGTGACGGCCGGATCCAGGCCTACCACAACGTCTGCGCCCACCGCGGCAACAAGCTGATCTGGGAGAAGGACGGTCCGTGCCCGCGGATGTTCTCCTGCCGCTTCCACGGCTGGGGGTACGGAGCGAACGACGGGGTGCTCGAGTTCGTGCCCGACGAGGGGCAGTTCTACTTCCCCGACCGCCGCGAGTGGAGCCTGACGCCGGTCACGACGGACACGTGGAACGGCTTCATCTTCGTGCACATGATGAAGGAGCCGCCGCAGACCCTGCGGGAGTACCTGGGCCCGCTGGCGGAACGGCTCGACGACTTCCCGTTCGCGAAGCTCTCCCTGCAGTACCGCTACGACGTCCCGGAGCGGAACAACTGGAAGATCGCGCTCGACGCGCAGAACGAGATCTACCACGTTCCGATGCTCGCGCCGCTGCACCGGTTCCTCTCCGGCGGCGCGTTCCACACCAACGACGAGGGCTACACCCGGATCGCGGACTTCCAGCGGCTGGGCCTGCACTCGGTCTACACGTCGGAGTCCGACCCCGACTTCGAGGACACCGCCAGCGGCACGGCACACGCGGCCGCGCACCCGGCGTTCGGCGAGCTGATCCTGCCGATGGACACCCCGTTCTCGTTCCACGTGGTGTTCCCGAACCTGGTGATCGCCTTCTTCAACAACTCGATGTTCACCTACAACATCTGGCCGCACGCGGTGGACCAGACCGTGTGGGAGATCCGGCTGCACTACCCCGAGCCGGCCAACCTCGGTGAGCGGGTGCTCGTCGAGCAGGCCAAGTGCCGTTTCCGTGACCTGCTGTGCGAGGACCAGGCGGGACACCAGGCCCTGCACGTCGGACTGCGCTCCGGCGCCCGCGACGACTTCGTGCTCGGCGAGCAGGAGGTCCAGATCCGCGCGTTCCACACGACACTCGACGACGTCATGCAGCGAGGTGCCTGATGACCGCATCCACCACGTCCGCCACGATGCCCGCCGGCTTCGCCGATCTCGAGCGGTTCGCCGAGTGGGTCCTGCCGAACGAGGCCGCGAGGATCGAGGCGCGGCTGACCCGGCCCTACGCCGAGTCGAAGACGTTCTACGACACCATGCTGGCCGAGGTCCCGCGGATCATGCCGCACCTGCTCGGGCGGACGTCCGAGCAGGCCGACGACGCGGACCGCAACCTGCTGGCACTCACCCTGGCGTACATCGAGATCGCGAACGCGGTCGAGATCTACGGCGAGAGCGAGGTCCCGGACGGAGCGGACCTGCGCCTGTTCGTCTCGGTGCTCGACAGCCATGGCTGAGGCAGCGCAGGACATGAGATCGGCGATCGTCACCGGGGGCGGCTCGGGCATCGGCCGGGCGGCGGCGCTCGCGCTCGCCGCCGACGGCCTGGCCGTCACCGTGGCCGACGCCGACCTCGACGCGGCCAAGGCGGTCGTGGCCGACATCGAGCAGCGCGGACACACCGCCCGGGCCGCGCTCGTCGACGTCACCAGCCGAGAGGCACTCGCCGAGGCCGTGGCGTCGACCGTGAGCGCCTTCGGGCCGCTCGTCGCCGGGGTCAACAGCGCCGGCATCCAGGGCGATCTCGCGCCGGTGACCGAGTGCACCCAGGAGAACTGGCAGCGCACGCTCGCGGTGAACCTCACCGGCACCTTCCTGGCCATGCAGGCCGAGATCGAGGCCATGCTGCACAGCGGTGGCGGCGCCATCGTCAACCTCGCCTCCAATTTCGGGCTGGTGGGGAAGCCGCGCATCCCCGCCTACTGCGCCAGCAAGCACGGCGTCGTCGGGCTGACCAAGGCCGCGGCCCTGGACTACGCATCCCACGGAATCCGGGTCAACGCGGTCTGCCCGGGCCCCGTGGACACCCCGCTGCTGACGCGCATCGCCGAGGAGGCCGGGCCCCGGGGCACGGCCATGCGGGCCGAGGTCGAGGCCAGCGTCCCGCTGGGCCGGATCGGCCGCCCGGACGAGGTCGGCCGCGCGATCGCCTTCCTGTGCTCCGACGCCGCCTCGTTCGTCACGGGAACCGCCATGCCGGTCGACGGCGGCTTCGTCGTCGGCTAGCGCGCTCCGAGAAAGGAAACCCGTGAGCGACACCTACGAGCTTCTCGTCGACGGGCTCCAGCAGGTCGCGGACGAGGTCGTCGCCGTGACGCTCGTCGACCCCGACGGTGCCCTGCTACCGGCGTGGAAACCCGGGGCCCACGTCGAGGTCGTGCTGGGCGAGCACGTCCGGCACTACTCCCTGTGCGGTTCCCCTGCGGAACGGGGCCGGTACCGCCTGGGCGTGCTGCGGGAACCGGCCGGCCACGGTGGCTCGGAGTACGTGCACACGAGGCTCCGGGTCGGCGACCGTCTCACGGTCGGCGAGCCGCGCAACCAGTTCCCGGTGGTGACGGGCGACCGGTACGTGTTCATCGCCGGGGGCATCGGGATCACTCCCCTGCTCCCGATGATCGCCCAGGTCGACCGGGCCGGGTTTCCCTGGCGGTTGCTGTACGGCGGGCGGCGGCTGTCGGCCATGGCGTTCCGTCCGGAACTCGAACGCTACGGCGACCGCGTGCGGTTCTGGCCGCAGGACGTGCACGGGCACCCCGACCTCGCGTCCTGGATGGACGTCGCGCCCGGCACGAGGATCTACGCCTGCGGTCCCGAGCCCCTGCTCGAAGCGGTGCAGCGGCGGGGCAGGTTGCTCGGCGGCAGCACCGTCCACATCGAACGATTCGCCCCGCGCGTGGACACCTCGGCAGGCCCGCACCGGGAGTTCGAACTCGTCTGCACCGCGTCGGAACGGACGCTGACCGTCGGCGCGGACGAATCGATGCTCGACGCGATGATCCGGGCCGGCATCGACGTGAACCACGACTGCCGCCAGGGCACCTGTGGCACGTGCGAGCTCGACCTGATCGACGGGGCCGCCGTGCACCTCGACTCGGTCGTCGACCCGGACGACCCCGAACGCGATGCCGTGATCTTCCCCTGCGTCTCGCGCGCGCGGGACGCGCGACTCGTCGTCGACATCTGACCCAGATCCCACGATGCCGCGGCGGCCGCTGCGGCGAATCTCCGAATGGAAAGGCAGTACACGATGATTCGCCATGTATTCCTCTGGCAGGCTGCGCCAGGGGCGTCCAACGACACGATCCTCGACATGCTCACCCAGCTGTCCAAGGAGATGGACTTCATCGTCGAGTGGTCCCTGGGTGCCCACGAGGGCGCGCCGAACGACAACGGGCAGCCGTGGGACGGCGCTCTCATCACCGACTTCCGCACCTGGGACGACCTCGAGCGCTACTCGACCGACCCGGTCCACGCCGAGCTGGTGGACACGCTCCTGCCGATGGTGACCGGTCGCGCCGTCGTCGACTTCGAGGTCGACGCCTGATGGCCCCGATCGCCGACATCAAGGTCGCCACCAGCCCCTACGGACCGGACGACCAGCTCGGAGCGCTCAACCTGATGACCGCCGGGTCGCAGGCCGCCATCATGTCGCGCGCCGACGCGTCGACCGTCTACGACCTGAGCGTCGACTACTTCGTCGGGATGCCGAGCTTCCAGGCCGCCGGCGACCCCTCCTACCAGATCTTCATGAGCCACACCCCCGACGGCACCGTCGTGGACAACCTCAACGGCGCGGGCGCCGAGGTGAACCAGCGGGTCTGCTACTCCGGCGACGTCGTGTTCATGTACACCCACACCGGCACGCACATCGACGCGCTGAACCATTTCGGAGTCGACGGCAAGATCTACAACAACTTCAGTGCCGCCGAGAACCTCGGCAGCCGGCACTGGACCAAGGGCGGAGTCGAGCAGATCCCGCCGATCGTCGCCCGCGGCGTGCTGATCGACGTGGCCGACCTGCACGGCGTCCCCTGCCTGCCGGACTCCTACGCCATCACCGTGGAGGACCTCCAGAAGGCCCTCGAGAAGGCCGGCCTCGCGCTGCGCAGCGGCGACGTGGCGCTGGTGCGGACCGGGCGGATGAGACATTGGCCCGACGGCTCCAAGGTGCTCGGCGCCCCTCCCGGGCTCGGCCTGGACGCCTGCCGCTGGCTCACCGCTCAGAGCATCATCGCGGTCGCGTCGGACCAGGAGTGCGTCGAGGTCGGCCCTTCGCAGCACGAGGACAACTGGCTGCCCGGCCACTGCCACTTCCTCGCCGAGGCGGGCGTGCCGATGATCGAGCTGGTCAACCTCGAGGAGCTGTCCAGGGACCGGGTCACCGAGCTCTGCTTCCTCGCGGCTCCCATCCGCCTGCGTGGCGCCTCGGGCGCACCGGTGCGGCCCATGGCGATGGCGCTGCGGGACTGACCGGACCGGGTCGGCGGCAGGGCATCGCCGGCCGCATTCGTCGCGGATCGGCGAGGTGCTCTGCTGCCGACCTCGGGCCCGCTGTTCGACGACGTTCGGGCATTGCTGCGGCTCATGCCACGACAGATGCAGGAGACCACGTGACCACCAGCAGGACGTCCCCGCTGACATCGTCCTACGGCGAGGACCTGATGAACCAGGACCGCACCACCGTCACGGTGTGGTCCGACATCGGCTGCCCGTGGGCGACCCTTGCTCTGGCGATACTGCGCCGGCGCGCGGATCAGCGCGGTCAGGCACTGCTCATCGACCACCGTGCGTTCCCGCTGGAACTGTTCAACCGTCGTCCCACACCGAAGCCCATTGTGGATGCCGAGGTCGTCGCGATCGCAGGCTGCCGCCCAGAACTCGGTTGGAAGCCGTGGACCGCCCCCGACCACACCTATGCCGTCACGACGTTGCCGGCGATGGAGGCGGTCCAGGCGTGCAAGGATCCGGAGATCGGAGGTCTCCGAGGCAGCGATGAGTTCGATTCGGCGTTGCGGAAGGCCTTCTACGTCGACGGCCGGTGCATCAGCGTGCACGCCGTCATCCTTGACGTGGCACAGCGGTGTGAACACGTCGACGCGGATCGACTGGAGTCGGCACTGGCTCAGGGGATCGGCCGGCGTGACGTTTTCGACCAGTGGCGGATCGCGCAGCGACCCGAGATCGAGGGCAGCCCACAGATCTTCACCGCATACGGCGCTTTCCACAACCCTGGCGCGGCCTACCACTGGACAGCTGCCCCACCTGCCGGCTTTCCCCGCTTGGAGTCTTACACCCTGGACTGGGCCGAGGGACTACTCGAGGTCATGGCTCATGGTGACAACGCCTCAGGCCTGTGAACGCCGAGACCGGCGCCGGTCGCGGGGATCGGGCAGCGCAGCGCCCCTGCACGGCTGTTCAGCCTTGTTGTCTTCGGACCGAGCCTGACCGACGGCGTCGCCGCCGGCCTCACCACGTGCTACGACATCCGTTTCCCCGGCCTTTCCAGGAACTCGGTGAACAGCACCATCAAACCGGCCGGCTGACCCAGGGGTCGCGGCCGCGGCGCCGCGGCCCCTGGCCGCTACGACGCGCTGGAGCGGAAGGTGGGAACGACCCACCTGCCCGGGCCCGCCATTCGCAGGAGCTGCGAAAGCCCGGCGTCGTCGAACGCCTCGACGATGCGGTCGGGTCCTTCGCTGAAGTGCGCCCAGCTGTCGTAGTGCGCCGGCACGACCAGCGGTGCCCCGAGCACGGCGGCAGCCGCGGTGGCCCGCTCGCTGGTCAGCGTCAACGGGCGACCGCGCTCTTTGGTCGGCACGCGAGCAGCCCCGACGAACAGTACGGCCACGTCGATCGGGCCGGCACGCTCGGCCACCTCGTCCACCACGGCGATCGAGGCGTTGTCGCCGCTGATGTACACCGTCGGAACACCGTCGGCGGACAGAACGAAACCGGTGACTTCGCAGTTGACGTGACCGTCCTCGTCACGGGCACCGTCGGCGGGCCCGTGCATCGCCGGCACCGCGCGGATCGTGAGGTCACCGGCCCGGTCGCCGCGGGGCCGGCTCATCGGCTCCCAGGCCCTCAGCGGGGTGGCCGGCGGACCGAGGCGGTCGGCGCTGCGCGGACCGGTCACGAGCAACGGCGCGGCGAGCGCGAATGCCCGGCCACGATCGTCCAGGTTGTCCGGATGCAGGTCGTGGCTGACCAGGACCGCGTCGACCGGCCCCAACTCGGCTTCGGGCACCGCCGGCCCACGCAGCTTGGTCAGATAGCCCTTGTCTCCGGGCGGGTCGAAGGTCGGGTCCACCACGAGCCTCAATCCCGCGATGTCGACCACGGTCGTGGGCCCACCGAGGACGCCGATTGCGAACCCGAGGCGCTCGGCGCCGACTCGCTGCGTCACGATCACCACCTCCGTCCTCGGTCGACACCACGGAATCGGCCCCACCCGCTCCCCCGCGGCCGGGTCCCGCACGGCGCCCGACCGCAGCGCCCGGCGCCCACGCTTCCTCGGCGGCGGGCCGGTCTCCCAGGGTCTTTCGACCTCGGCACCTCAGCCGACGAGATTCGCCACGTGTCCGGATCGATGCGAAAAGATCGATTGCCGCAAGTCCGGCAGCCCAGGCGGGAATCGGGGTCTACGAACGCGGCCCGGACGGACTGCCGGCTGCGGCCCGCGGCTACGACGACGTCCAAGCATCCACCGGGCACCCTGAGGCCACCCTGAGGCGCAGAAGCCCCGGCGCCGTGCCATCGGGCCACTCGCCGGGCGCCTGGTCAGTGGCCGGCGATCTGGCCGCCGTCGATGTGCAGGATCTCGCCGGTGATGAACGGCGACGACTCCAGGAACAGGACGCCGTCGACGATGTCGCTGACCTGGCCCACATGCCCGACCGGGGGGAGCCGCGCGCCGAGCCCGACGTAGCTCTCCGGCGGCTGCACCGGCGTCTGGATGATGCCCGGCGAGACAGCGTTGACCCGGATGCCCCGGGAGGCGTACTCGATGGCCAGTGCCTTGGTTGCTGAGGCGAGGCCGCCCTTGGTGAGTGAGGTCAGCACGGATGGCGTGCTGGAGTTGGCGTAGTCGGCGAGGGTGGTGGTGATGTTGATGACGTGGCCGCCACCTCGCTTCACCATCTCGGCGATGGCGCGCTGTGTCAGCCAGAAGAATCCGGTGAGGTTGACGGCGACAACAGCTGCGTAGTCGTGAGCGGTGTAGGCGGTGAACGGCTTGGAGATGAAGACACCGGCGTTGTTGACGAGGGTGTCGATGCGACCGAAGCTCACGAGTGCCCCGCTGATGATCCGGTCGGCGGTGGCGGGCTCGGACACGTCCCCATCAACGGTGAGCACGGCCGGGTCTCCCGCGGGCTTGATCGTCCGGGAGGCTGCAACGACCGCCCAGCCCCGCCGCCGGTACTCGGTGACGAGGCCGGCGCCGATGCCCTGAGAACCTCCGGTGATGATGGCGACCCTCTGGTCCTTCTCCCTCATGGCCTTTCCCGTCGTCAGCTACCGGGACCGCAGCAAGTGTCCCTGCCCTGTCGGCATCGAGGCGAGGACTTCCTCGAGCTGGGCGCCATCGTCGGTGGCGCCCAGGCCGTGCGTCCGCCGGTCGCTTGGCGGCGAGCGGCGAGCGGCGGGGTCGCGGTGGTCGACCGCGCTGTCGGCGCCCAGCATCTGATCGGCATGATCGGTGCGACGCCCGCCGCCCGCGATCGCCACGACGCGCGCCCGCGGCTTTGTGAGTCCTCGGTGAGAAGGAGTTCGAGTGCACCCGTACCGCAGCTTCGTCGCGATTGGTGACAGCTTCACCGAGGGTGTCGGTGACGAGCTGCCCGATGGCACCGTCCGGGGTTGGGCCGACCTGGTCGCCCGCGGTCTGCAGGCTGCGACGGAGGAGCGGGTGCGCTACGCGAACCTCGCGATCCGCGGCCGCCTGCTCGCCCCGATCGTCGGGGAGCAGCTGCCCGCTGCTCTCGAACTGGGCCCGGACCTGCTGAGCCTCAACGGCGGAGGCAACGACGTCCTGCGACCGCGCGTCACCGTCGACGGGCTGTCGGAGAGCATGCGCCTCGCCGCTGCGCACGCCCTCGAGAGCGGGGTCCACGTGCTCATGCCCACCGGTGTCGACCCGACCGCACGCCTGCCGCTGGGCAGGGCCATCCGACGGCGCGGCGCTGCCCTCGCCGAGGCGGTGCGGAGCTGGGCGGCGCAGCAGCCGGGAGTCACCTTCGTGGACAACTGGAACGACGAACAGCTCCAGGACCCGCGCTGCTGGGCGCCGGACCGGCTCCACCTCAGCGTGACCGGTCACCGCCGGGTGGCCGAGAACACGTTGCGCACGCTCGGGATCGGGGTGCCGGACGCGCTGCTGCAGATCTCCGGCGCAACCGGCACGCCGTCCAGCGATGGGCTGCGCTACTACACGCAGTACGTCCTGCCGTGGGTGGGCCGCCGGTTGCGTGGGCGCTCCTCGGGCGACGGCCGGGTGCCGAAGCAGGCCACGCTGGCTCCGGTGCCACAAGGGGCCGTGCGCAGCTGACGGCGGATACCCGGATCGGACGACGACCCGGCGTGTCGTCAGCGGCGCTCGAGACACGCCTTCAGCGCGGTGAGGGCCGCGACGTCTCCGCGCAACTGGTTGATGATCATCCTGTTGCTCGCCGGTCGCGCGAGGTCACGGGGCTGCAGGTCGAGGACGAATCGTATGGTGGTGCTGCCTGGACGCGCTTCGGTCAGCCGGAAGCTGCCAGTGGGCCGAACCGGGCCGGCGATGACCTCGAAATCCAGGCGGTGCGGTGGCGAGAATGCGGTGACCCGGTAGTCGCCGGCGACGGGGCGCCCAACCGGGCCCCGAAGCAGCTGCCGGTAGATGGCGCCTTGACCGGTCTGTGAGGAGATTCGGCAGGCCACCATCACGTGCCTGCGCCATTGAGGGTTCTTGTTGCCGTCGGCAACGTGGTCGAAAACCGCCTCGATCGGCCGATCGATAATGATCGATCGCTCGGCATGAGCCATGGTCAGACTCCGTCCATCACGCGCAGCACAGCCCGGACGTCCACGGCTCCAGCGTCCGCCCCGGTTCTTGGAGAATCCTCGGACCACGGCGCCTGCAGCGGTGTCGTGCCGGGCTCCGGGACGGCCCGCGATGTCCACGATCACCACCGACGGACGATCGTTCGCCGTCGCGGCGCTGGATCAGGTTCCGGGTGGGTGCGGCCGTGGCAGCGGCTGCTGGCTGAAGCTGTTCGTCCACACGGCGTGCGCGCCGGCATCGCCGACCCGGTAGCACTGCACGGTTGCCCCGATGCCTGCGGCAAGGGCTGCGACCATCGTGACACCGGCGATCACGGTCGTCGGCGTGGAACGCCGGCCGGCGGGGGCCGTGGTCGCCCGAGCGAGCGTCCGGGTGTGCGCCCTGCCGGGCGCGGTCGCCGCCGGCGGCCCGGTCTCCGCGCGAGCGTTGTCCACTCCACGGCCGGTGGGGTCATTGTCGACGTCGGTGCAGGGGGAGGGCAGGAAGCGTTGGCCCCACACGGCGATGGCCACGGCGGCCAGCCCGATGGCCCAGGGCAGCATCTCGTCCCCGAGGCGGGCGTGCGCGAGTACCAGCGGCGTGATGGGGACCCGCTCGATCAGCCATCCCCCGGCGTTGATCGTCAGTTGCACGGCCACCAGCGTGACCACGGCCAGCGCCGGGACCGCGACCCCGAGTCTGCGCCGGGCCGTCGGCCAGAACGCGGTGGCCACGACGAGCAGCGAGGTCAGGGGCACCAGGACGACCACGGCGTGGATGAGCAGGACGTGGGCGGGCAGGCCGTTGATCTCGGTCGGGATCATGAGCGGGCCTCCTGGGAGTGGACGGCTTGGGGGCTCGGTGCGATGGATGCCGCGCGGCCGTGCTCGAGGTGAACCGTGTGGTCGGCCAGCGCGGCGACGCGCGGATCGTGGCTGATCAGCAGCGTGGTGCGGCCGGCGGTCACCGACCGCAGCAGGACGAGCAGGCCGTCGCGGGCCCGGTCGTCCAGGCCGGTGGTGGGCTCGTCGAGGATCAGGATCGGGGCGTCCCGGAGCAGGGCCCGGGCGAGCGCGATGCGCTGGCGCTGCCCGCCGGAGAGCTGCCGGCCCCGCGGCCCGACCCGGGTGGCGTACCCCGCGGGCAGTGAGGCGATGAACTCGTGGGCGCCGGCGCCCCGCGCCGCTGTCTCGATCTCGTCCGGGCCGGCGTCCAGCCTCCCGGCCCGGATGTTGTCGCTGATCGAGGCGTCGAAGAGCAGGGTCTCCTGCAGGACGACGGCCATCTGTGCGCGGACCACCGCCGGATCGAGGTCGCGGACGTCGCGGCCGTCGATCCGGACGACCCCACCGGTCGGGTCGTCGAAGCGCAGCAGGAGCCGCACCAGGGTGGACTTCCCCGATCCACTCGGACCGACCACGGCCATGCTGCCGCCGGGTGCGATCCGGAAACTGACGTCGGTGAGGACGTCGGTGTCGCGCAACGGGTAGCGGAACCGGACCTGGTCGAACTCGATCTGTGTTCCGCGGTGACGGTGCGGGACCGGGCGATGGGCGTCGCGGTGGTGCCGGGTGGTGCGGCTCGCGGTGGGGGCCGTCGGCGTGGCATGGGGTTCCTCGTCGAGCAGCTCGATGATGCGTTCGGCCCCGGCGGCCGCAGCGAAGATCGAGTTCGACAGGCCGCCGAGGCTGTGGGCGGGGGTGTACAGCTGGCTCAGGTACACCAGGAAGACCAGCAGCCCGCCGAGGGTGAGCCCTCCCCTGACGAGCTGGAGCAGGCCGAAGCCCAGGATCAGCAGGATCCCGCCGACCTCCAGCAGGTCGGTGAGCGAGGCGAACATCGCGCGCAGCCGGGTGGCGAGCAATTCCGCGCGCCGGGTCGCGCGACTCTGCTCGCCGAACCGGGCGATCTGCTCGTGCTGCAGGCCGTAGGCCTGTACCAGCGCCATGTTCCCGAGAGACTCCTCGGTGGCCGAGGCGATCGAGCCGCTGCTCCTGCGGACCTCGCGGGCCGCGCGCCTGCCGCGGGTGGCGAACAGGCGGGCGAGCAACCCGAACAGCGGCAGCGCGACCAGGGCCACCAGCGACAGCTGCCAATTCAGGAAGAACAGTACGCCGGTGAACAGAAATATCTTGAATATGTCGGCCAGCGCCTGGGTCGACCCGCTCAGCATGAGATCCTCGATCGCGGCGATGTCCCCGGTCAGGCGGTTGACGAGATCACCCGGCGATCGGCGTTCGAAGTGACTCAGCGGCAGGGACTGCAGATGCGCAAAAACGCGCATCCGTATGCGATGCAGAAAATGCTCGGCCACCCAGGCGGCCAGATACTCGTCGGCGAAGGTGACCAGGCCCAGCCCGACGGTGAGGGCGGCGTAGGCCGCCGCGACGGGGACGAACAACCCGGGGTCGGGCGGGGTGAGCACATCGTCAATCAGGATCTTGAACAGCCAGATGACCGCCGTGTCCAGGACCTGGGCGAGCAGGATCAGGACCAGGCCGAGCAGCATCAACCACCGGTACGGCCTGGCTTCCGGCCAGAAACGACCGACGATGCGCCGGATGGCGACTCCGGGCGCCTCTCTGACCAGCAACTCTGCCGCACTCGGCCATGACGGGTCATCCCCGTCGACAGGTTGGCCGGGCAGCCGTGTGGGGTCGGGCTCTGGCATCGCGTGCCGCCGCCTCTCGACGCCGTCCAGCGAGGGACGACGACCCCGTCGTCGACGAAGCCGCCGTCCCCGCCGTGCGTCCAGCCCTTAGTAGCGGTGCCCACGGTGGTGGTGCCTACGGTGGCGACGGTGGTGGTGCCGCCTCCCGTCGCCTCGGAACCAGCTGAACATTTCGCTCGAGCGTCCCATTTCACTGTCCCTCCTCGGGAGGCACCCCCCGGCGCCTCCCGCGGCAAAAGTAGATTGCAACGGAGAGATCAAGTCAAGGGACTTCCGCCATTTTTATCGACCATTTTTCTCATTGTCGATCGGGGACAGCAGGGTATTGTCCGAGCCGTGCCGGTTCGGTTCTTTCGGTACCGTCTACATTGCGGCTACTGTTCTGAAAACTTCTGCGCCGGTGATCGTCTCGGGCCGGTCCGGCCGGGCTCGGGCGTGATCATGGGCTGCGCCCCGCGGCCGTCCACGCGAAGGGCGATCATCGGTCCGTCGCTCCTCATCCTCGTCGATGGTTCCGCGACCCAGTCTCGGCGCCGATTCTTGGTGTTTTCTCAGAGGCCGCGCGACGCACGTGCTCGGTGATCGCGGCGTCCCGCCGCAGCCGCGCGCGGCCTGTGCGATCAGTCGCCGGCGCCCGGGCGGTGCGGTGGAGCCTGCTGGACGTACTGCATGCCGCCCCAGGCGGCGCGGGCGCCGGAATCGCCGATCCGGACGACCTGGACCGCGGTGACGACGGCGAGCAGCACGGTGATCACCGACAGCGCCGCCGCCGCGGGCCGGATCCAGGTGGGGGTGCGGGCGGGGGCGGCCATGGTGCCCGGGCCGGACGGGGCCGCGGCCTGCTGCCGGTCGCCGTCGATCAGGCTTGGCCGGGTGGTGTGGCGGTCGAGCAGCATGAGCCCGGCCACCGCGACGAGCAGCAGGGCGGCGAAGGGCAGCAGTTGGTCGCCGAGGTGGGTGTGGGCGGACAACAGGGCGGTGCGCGGGAGGTGGCGCTCCAGGCCCTCGCCGCTGCTGGTGGCGATCGGGATGCTCGCAGTGCCGACCGCGGCCACCGCGACGACCAGCCACCCGTGGCGGCGGCGGGCGGCCGGCCAGAGCGCGATCAGGACAGCTCCGAGCACGGCCAGCGGTACGAGGACGACCACGGCGTGCACGACGAGCACGTGCACGGGCAGGCCGGAGAAGAACGTGGGCACGGTACGGCGGGACCTTCCGTCGAGGGGACCCTGCTGCGGCCGGGCACTCGGGGAGGCGGCCGGTGCCGGGTCGTGGACGGCTCCGACGATGCCCGCGAAGACTCAGAGATTCCTTGGAGGATTCCGGTCGGGGGTTCCGCGCAGCGGTTCAGGAGGCCCCGGAGGACACCTGGGGCCGGGCGTGGTGAACGGGGGTGGGCGCGACGACGGGTGGCTCGGGGGCGGCGTGGAGAGGGACCGACATCACCCGTCGGGGTGAGCCGGACACGTGCGCGGCCCGGGGGGCCGGGACAGGTG
>NZ_JAAXLA010000071.1 GCF_012911935.1 Pseudonocardia acidicola
GGTGGAGGCCGAGCGGCTGGACGGGACGGTGCTGCTGGCGGGGTGTGACAAGAGCCTGCCGGGGATGTTGATGGCCGCGGCGCGGCTGGATCTGGCCGGGGTGTTCGTGTATGCGGGGTCGATCCTGCCCGGGCGGGTGGGGGACCGGGAGGTGAACATCGCGGATGCGTTCGAGGCCGTCGGGGCGTGTACCCGGGGCTTGATCACCCGGGAGGAGGTGGACGCGATCGAGCGGGCGATCTGCCCGGGTGAGGGCGCCTGCGGGGGCATGTACACGGCGAACACGATGGCGTCGGCGGCGGAGGCGCTGGGGATGGCGCTGCCGGGGTCGGCGAGCCCGCCGGCGGTGGACCGGCGCCGCGACGGGATCGCCCGGGCGTCGGGGGAGGCGGTGGTGGGGTTGTTGGCGCGGGGGATCACGGCGCGGCAGATCCTGACCCGGGAGGCGTTCGAGAACGCGATCGCGGTGGTGATGGCGTTCGGTGGGTCGACCAATGCGGTGTTGCATCTGCTGGCGATCGCCCGTGAGGCCGGGGTGGAGCTGAGTCTGGATGATTTCAACCGGGTCGGGGACCGGGTGCCGCACCTGGCGGATGTGAAGCCGTTCGGGGCGTATGTGATGTCGGCGGTGGACCGGGTCGGTGGGGTGCCGGTGGTGATGAAGGCGCTGCTGGATGCCGGGCTGCTGCACGGTGATTGTCTGACCGTGACCGGGCGGACGGTCGCGGAGAACCTGGCCGAGCTCGACCCGCCGGACCTGGACGGGAAGGTCCTCCACAGGTTGTCGGATCCGATCCACCCGACCGGCGGGCTGACCATCCTGCGGGGTTCGCTGGCCCCGGACGGGGCGGTGGTGAAGAGCGCGGGGTTCGACTCGGCGAGGTTCACGGGCAGGGCCCGGGTGTTCGACGGTGAGCAGGGCGCGCTGGATGCGGTGACGAACGATGAGGTTCGCCCCGGGGATGTGGTGGTGATCCGGTATGAGGGGCCGCGCGGTGGGCCGGGGATGCGGGAGATGCTCGCGGTGACCGGGATGATCAAGGGTGCCGGGTTGGGCAAGGACGTGCTGTTGGTGACCGACGGCCGGTTCTCCGGGGCGACCACCGGGTTGTGTATCGGGCACATCGCGCCGGAGGCCGCGGACGGTGGGCCGATCGCGCTGGTCCGCGACGGGGATCCGATCACCTTGGACATGGCCACCCGGGCCCTGGATCTGGAGGTGCCGGTCGAGGAGTTGGAGCGCCGCCGCCGGGAGTGGACGCCGCCGCCACCGCGGCACCGTGGTGGGGTGCTGGGCAAGTACGCCAGGCTCGTCGGGTCCGCGGCCGACGGCGCCGTCTGCTCCTGATCAGCCGGCCGCCCGCGCCGCGAGTGCCTCCGCGAGGCTGGCGTCGTAGAACCCGGCCAGGTCCCGCAGCGCGGCCCCGGTGTCGCCGCCGAACGCCGGTCCGTGCATCAGCGCCAGGGTCGCCGGTGCGAGGTCGGCCAGCCGGCGGATCGCCGGTCCGGTGTCCGGGGTGAGCGCGGTGGCGTGGAAGACGCCCTCGGCCAGGACGGCCGGTTCGACGATGTCGGACTCCGACAGCGCAGGCCTGCGCCCGGCCTGGGTGAACAGGTCGCCGCAGAACAGGGTGCGGGTCTGTTCCTCGTAGAGCAGCCCGGACTCCCAGCCGTGCGGGACGTGCGAGGTGTCGAGCCAGCGCACCGTGCGGTCGCCGAGGTCGATCACCTCGCCGTCGGCCAGGGCGCGCGGGGGCCGGTCCGCCAGGTCGGCCAGCGACACCATGACGCCGAGCGTGCCGTGCACCACCTGCGCGGTCGGGGCGGCCTGCAGCCACGAGTTCATCGAGCCGCACTCGTCGGACTCGACGTGCCCGAAGCTGATCCAACGCAGCCTGTCCACCGGCATCACCCTGGCTGCCGCCTCATTGACCAGCGGGAACAACTGCCGACCACCACAGTGGAACAGCAGCGGCTCTTCGGCCAGCACCAGATACTGGTTGAACGTCAGGTCGGCGGGTTCGACGTAGGTCGAGAGCCGGTAGATCCGGTCGGCGATCTCGTCGACATGCGTCTCCATCGATGCGGCACCTCCGTCTCGGATTTGACGGCGACGAGCACTCCGTCGGAGTCGGCGGCATGGACCTGCGCGTTACCGCCCGGGCATCGGCTGGGGATGAGGCCCGGGTCCCGGTGCCGTCAGGGTCACGACGCGTGCAGACCCGGGCCGTGGCGGAGGAGAAGCCCTCGGCCGGGCAGCGACGAGCGGCGACTTCCTCCGCGCCCTGCTGTGGATCATCTCCGGGCTGTCGCCGTCTACGGGCACGGGGGCATCGGGTGGCTGCCCAGCGCGGAGGAGACCCGCCGGAGCTGACGGATTCCGCAATGGATTCGTGGTCGATCGAGGCCGCCCGCCACGGCAGGGTGTAGCCATGACCGACCAGACAACGGGTGGCGCCGCGATGCAGCTACCCGACCTCGTGTCCGCACTCGCCGACCGGCTGGGCCGCGACCAGGTGTTCGGCCCACCGGTCGAACGTGGCGGGGCCACCCTGGTGCCGGTGGCCCGGGTCCGGGCCGGCGGCGGCACGGGCGGGCGCCGCGGAGGTCCCGGGCCCGGCGGAGGCGGCGGTGCCGGGCTCGTCGCCAAGCCGGTCGGCGCGTTCTCCATCACGGCCGACGGCAAGGTGGCCTGGCATCCCGCGGTCGACGTCAACAGGATCGTGCTCGGCGGCCAGCTGGTGTTCGGGACGGTGGCCGCTCTCGCCGTGCTGCGGAGCATGCGCCGCCGGCGCCTGCGCCGCCATCTCGCGCACCGCCACCACCTGCACCCGCACCCGGCCCAGCACGCGTAGCCGGCCCGACCGGGTGAGCGCGGGGAGGGCATCGACCGGGTGTCATCCGGATCGGCGTCTTCCTCGCGCGACCGGGTGAGGGTCGTTGCGGATCCTGCACCCACACGGCGGGCACTGATCACAATCGGCGGCCTCCGACCGATCGGGAGGCACCCGTGCCCGACACCGCCCGCAGGCTCGCCGCCCTCGTCACCGCCGCCGTGGCGATGGCCGCCGCCGGGGCCCCGTCAGCGTTCGCCGCGGAGCCGGGCCCGCCCCCGCCGAGCGGGCCGGTCGCCCGGGCGCACGCCGTCCCGGTGCCCGACCACGTCATGGTGGTCGTGCTGGAGAACAAGGACGCGGCCGACGTCATCGGCAGTACCGGCGCGCCGTATCTGACGAGCCTCGCCGCCCGCGGTGCGAACTTCACCGACGCGCACGCCGAGACGCACCCGAGCCAGCCGAACTACCTCGCGCTGTTCTCCGGCGACACCCACGGCGTCAACGACGACCACTGCCCGGTCTCGCTGTCCGCGCCCAACCTGGGCGGGGAGCTGCTCGCCGCCGGCCGCACGTTCGTCGGCTACTCCGAGGACCTGCCCCGCCCCGGCGCCACCGTGTGCATCCAGGGCGACTACGCACGCAAGCACAGCCCGTGGGTCGACTTCTCCGATCTACCGGCCGCCACGAACGCCCCGCTCAGCGCGCTCGAACCCGACTACTCCAACCTGCCGACCGTCGCGTTCGTGACCCCGAACATGTGCCACGACATGCACGACTGCGGGGTCCGGGACGGCGACACCTGGATGAAGCAGACCATCGACCGCTACCTGAGCTGGGCACAGACCCACAACAGCCTGCTGATCGTCACGTTCGACGAGGCCGACGTGCCCGACCACACCGGCAACACCATCGCCACCGTCCTCGCCGGCCCGATGGTCGAGCCCGGCAGCTACACCGAGCGGATCGACCACTACAGCATCCTGCGCACCATCCAGGACATGTACGGGCTGGCGCCCCTGGGTCACAGCGCCGACGCCGCGCCGATCACCGGCATCTGGAACCGAACGGCCTGATCCCGTCGTGACCGCACCATCTGCGACGATCGGGGCCCCGACAGATCGGACCCGACGATGCCCCTCGGTGCCGTGGCACGGCCGCGCCTGTTCGCCGCCCTGTTCGCCGCCCTGACCTGTGCCGTGGGCCTGGCCGGATGCGGCGGCGCCGGCAGCCCCGGCCCGACCGGCGGGGTGTCGGTGGCGCCCACCGGCCCCGGGAGCGCCGGACGGCCGGCGGTGCCGACCCCGGACCACGTCGTGATCGTCGTGCTGGAGAACAAGGACGTCGACCAGATCATCGGCGGCTCCGACGCCCCGTACCTCACCGGGCTGGCCGGGGACGGCGCGAACTTCACCGACGCGCACGCCGAGACCCACCCGAGTCAGCCGAACTACCTCGCGCTGTTCTCCGGCGACACCCACGGCGTGCACGACGACAACTGTGTCGACTCGTTGTCCGGGCCCAACCTGGGGAGCGCGCTGCTGGGCGCGGGAAAGACCTTCACCGGCTACTCCGAGGACCTGCCGGGGGTCGGCTACATCGGTTGCCAGGACGGCGGGTACGCGCGCAAGCACAACCCGTGGGTGAACTTCGACAACCTGCCGGCCGAGGTCAACCGGCCGCTGTCGGACCTGCCGTCGGACTACTCGGCGCTGCCGACGGTCGCCTTCGTCATCCCGAACCTGTGCCACGACATGCACGACTGCGACGTCGCCGCCGGCGACGACTGGATGAAGCAGAACCTGGACGGCTACGTCCGCTGGGCGCAGACGCACAACAGCCTGCTGGTCGTCACCTTCGACGAGTCGGAGTCGACGAAGGGCGACAACCAGATCGCCACGGTGTTCGCCGGGCCCATGGTCAAGGCGGGGGAGTACTCCGAGGGCATCGACCACTACCGCATCCTGCGCACGATCGAGGACATGTACGGCCTCGACCACGCCGGCAAGAGCGCTCAGGCCGATCCGATCACCGACGTCTGGACGACCGGCTCGTAGCCGGCCGCCCGGAATGCGCCGAAAGCCACTCTCCGGCCGGAGAGTGGCTTTCCGAAGCGGAGCGCGATCAGATCGCGCAGCTGCCGTCGGCGCAGGCGCCCGCGTCCGACCCGCCGGCCGGGGTGAGCACGGTCAGCGGGTTCGCCTCGGCCCACGCGGTGTCGAGCACCTCGCGCAGCGCCGCGGCCGGCTGGGCGCCGGACACGCCGTACGTGGAGTCGATCACGAAGAACGGGACGCCGGTGATGCCGTAGCGGCGGGCCTGCAGCTCGTCGGCGCGGACCTCGTCGGCGTACCGGTCGCCGTCGAGCACCGCACGCGCCGCGTCGGCGTCGACGCCGGCCTCGGCCGCCACCCGGACCAGGGTCTCCGGGTCGCCGATCGGCTCACCGTCGGTCAGATAGGCGCGGAAGAGCCGCTCCTTGAGCCGGTCCTGCAGCTCGGGTGATCCGCCCGCGGAGCTGTCCACGGCCAGGTGCAGCAGCCGGTGCGCATCGAACGTGTTGCCCGAGCGGGCGCGCTCGAAATGGAAGTCCAGGCCGTCGGCGGCCGCGACCTCGGTCATCTGCGCGTGCATCCCGTGGGCCTGCTCGACACTCACGCCGTACTTCGCGGCCAGGTTCTCGGCCAGGGGCTCGGAGTACTCGCGCGGGGCCGACGGGTCGAGCTCGAAGCTGTGCCAGCGCACCTGCACGTCCTCGCGGTGCGGGAAGTCGGCCAGTGCCGCCTCGAACCGCGCCCGCCCGATCGCACACCACGGACACACCACGTCTGACCAGATATCCACCTTCACGCGAAGTCCAACACCCCCGCAGCCGCCCTCATTCCGTCCCGGTGGTCCGCGCCGCGGGCGTCCCCAGCCGCACCAGGTCGCGGACCGGGGTGTCCGGCAGGTAGGCCCGGGTGAGGGCGATCCCGATGCGCGGCAGGTCGGCCTCGTCGCGGTAGGCCAGGTACATCGGGGCGTAGCGCGGCGCGAACTTGGCCTTGAACGCGTGCAGCGAGCGGAACCCGTAGAGCGGCTCCATCGCGGCGCCGAGGCCGTCGAGCACCCGCTGCAGCCCGGCCACCGGCCCCTCGTCCTCGGTGCGCGCCAGCGGGGCGCCCGACAGCGACAGGAACTCCGCGCCCTCGGTCCGGAACGCCAGGCAGCTCGACGCGATCATGAACTCGACGACCGGGCGGAACCCGCCGTGCTTGCGGCGCATCATGTCGAGGGTCCATCCCCGCACCCGGCCGCCCGGCCCGTACACCGGCAGCCAGGACGTGACGCCGTGCAGCGTGCCGTCGGCGTCCTGCGCGAGCCCGACCCGGACCCGGGTGTCGAGCGCCTCGTCCACCCCGCCGAGGGTGAAGCCCATCTCGGGCAGCCCCTTGTCGCCCACCCACTCCTCGGAGATCGCCCGCACGTGCGCGACCCGCGACCACGGCTCGTCGGCCAGCCTGACCAGCCGGAACTCGATGCCCTCGCGGGCAGCCCGGTTCAGCGCCGAGCGGACGGCCTGCCAGGACCGGCCGACGAACGCCAGGCCGGGCAGGTCGACCAGGGTGTCCTCGGCGACCTGCACGTGCCGCCAGCCCAGCCCGTCGGTGGCGGCGGCGGTCGCGGTGGTGACCGAGAACAGGCACGGAACCAGCGCCGAGCGCTCGGCCATCTGCGCGAACTCACGAACGGTGCTCGCCGGTGAGCCGCGCGGCCCGACCGGGTCGCCCAACCCGATCGCGACCCCGGCGTGGCTCTGGTAGGCCAGATAGCTATCGCCGTCGGAGGCCAGGAACCAGGAGTTCTCCGGCCAGGTGGTCATCCAGGACAGCGTCCCGCCGCCGTGCCGCATGAGCAGCCGGGTCGCCGTCTCGCGATCGGTGGCACCGGGCGCGCCGCGGCGCAACCGGCGCCGCGAGGGCGCCCGGAATGCCGCCCGGCCGGCGACGAGGATCGCCAGCAGCGTCGCCCAGACGAGCCGGTCGGCCACGAACAGCGGCTCGCCGTCGAACGACCAGGGCTCGTCGAGCGCGGTCGCGACGGCGATCAGCACCGGAATCGACAGCCCGATCGCCACGTTCAACCCGGCCAGCACCACCGCCCACCACCACGCCGACCGCCGCCCCCTGCGCAGGCCGTTGATCAGCAGCGCGGCCAGCACCAGCGTGACGACGACGTCGAGCCAGGACTCCTCGGCGTCGGCGGTCGAGCCCAGCGGGCCGTCACCGGGCACCAGCCACAGCACCACCGCGGACACGGCGATGAACACGACCCCGGCGACGGCGAGCAGCCGCCACTCCCGCCGGCTGGGATGTCCGGTGCGCCGCGGCCCGAGATCGCGGGTCAGCGCCCGCCCTGCGGGCAGCGCGACCAGTGCGGACATGAGGTGCTCGAGATCGGACAGCGTGCCGACGTAGAGGATCGTGACGAGCAGGTAGACCGCGATCGCCAGCCGCAGCCGCAGCCGCCACGGCGAGCGCACGACCGCCGACGCCACGGCGACGGCGGCGAGTGCGCCCGCGGAGAAGCCGACGTCGAGCTGCGCGGACAGCTGCACCGCCCAGGGCCAGCCGGTGCCGCGGGTCGCGAGCAGCAGCAGGGTCGCACCGGCGATCCCCGCGAGCTGTCCGAGCACCGTGACCAGCGCGGTCCGCCGGGTGCCCAGGCGCCACTCGGTGAAGCCGGCGAGCAGCGCGAACCCGCCCAGCATCGGGACGTAGTACAGCGGCGCGAGGGCGAAGAACGAGGCCGTCACCGGCGTCCACCAGTGGCCGGTGGCCAGCGCCGGCAGCCCGTAGCCCACGAGCGGGTACCAGCTGCGGGCGGTCACCGGATACCACAGCGAGCCGGTGCCGAGCCCGACCGCCAGGATGACCGCGACCACGGTGACGGTGAACGGGCAGCGCCGCCACAGCAGGGCGACCCGGGCGCGGGCGGCGGCGCGCTTCGAGGTCTGCTCCGGTGAGGACCGCTTCGCCGTGCGCTGGGCCATGATCACCTCCGCCCCGGGGCCGACGCCCGGGGAGCAGCGTCCGCCCTCGCGGCGGGCCTGACCAGACCCGGGCGCCGATCCCGCACGCAGAGCGTCCGGACGGCGTACCCGGCTACCCCAGGCCGGTGCGGGGCACCGTTGCCACGGCGCGGCCGTCGACGAGCAGCAGCAGCGGGCGGCCGTCACCGGGGCCCAGCCGCGCCCGGGCGGCGGCCGCGGACTCGCCCGCGCCGACGGTGTCGAGCGGCGCAGCGGCGTGGCGTCCGACGAGCTCGCCGGCCACGGCCGGGTCCGCCGTGACCAGCCTCCGCAGCTCGTCGAGGGCCACCGAGCCGATGATGTCCGCGGCCGCCCAGGTGGTGGCGTCCGTGCGGCGCGGGTGCACCACCGGGACGACGCCGGGTGCACCGGGCCCGTCGCCGGGCACGGCGGCGAGCACGGCACCGACGGTGTGCGTTGACGGCGCCACGAACAGCCCCGGCGCCGGGTTCCCGGCGACGTCGCGCACCAGCGGTGCGCCGGGCGCGTCGAGGAAACCCAGCTGGGTGAGCCAGTCGTCGTCGAAGTACTTCGACAGGTAGGCCCGGCCGGAGTCCGGGGCCACCGCGACCACGACGTCGTCCGGTCCGAGGGTGGCGGCGACGCGCAGCGCGGCGGCGATCGCGGTGCCGGCCGAGCCGCCGACGAGCAGGCCCTCCTCGCGGGCCAGCCGGCGCGCGGTGAGCAGCGACTCACGGTCGCTGATGCGTTCGAACCGGTCGACCGCGCCGGTGTCGTAGACCTGCGGCCACACGTCCTGCGTGGTCTCCGGGTGCAGGTAATGGCCGACGGCCTCGACGTAGTACGGGCTGCCGTCGCCGCCGGCGTAGACCGACGACTCCGGGTCGGCGCCGACCACGGTGACCCGCCCGCCGCCGGCCTCGCGCAGGTAGCGGGCGGTGCCGCTGATCGTGCCGCCGGTGCCGACGCCGGCGACGAAGTGGGTGATCCGCCCGCCGGTCTGGGCCCAGATCTCCGGGCCGGTGCTCAGCTCGTGCACCCGCGGGTTGGCCGGGTTGGTGTACTGGTCCGCCAGCCACCCGCCGGGGGTCTGTTCGGCGATCCGCTGCGCCAGCGCGATCACGTGCCGCGGGTCGTCGCGGGGCACCAGTCCCGGGGTGAGCACGACCTCGGCGCCGTAGGCGCGCAGCAGCGCGATCTTCTCCCGGGCGGTCCGGTCCGGGACCACGACCACGCAGCGGTAGCCGCAGCGGGCGGCGACCATCGCCAGCCCGACCCCGGTGTTGCCGGACGTGCCCTCGACGACCGTGCCGCCCGGCGCCAGCGCGCCCGACCGCTCGGCCTCCTGGATCATCGCCAGCGCGGCGCGGTCCTTGACGCTGCCGCCGGGGTTGGCGAACTCGGCCTTCACGTAGACCGCGGCGGCCAGCCCGGCCGTGACCCGGTTGAGCCGGATCAGCGGGGTGGCGCCGACCGCGTCGAGCAGCGACTCGTGAACCGGACCGGCCGGACCGCTGCTCATGCCCCCTGCTCCGTCCTGCGGACCCGGACCACGGGCTTGCCGAGCCGCCGCTCGTCGGAGTCGACGTAGATGTGGGCGGCCGCGATGTCGTCGAAGTCGAAGACCCGGTCGATGACCGGCGCGAACGCGCCCGTCGCCAGCCCGGCCCGGACGAAGTGCTCGGCGCGGCGCAGCCCGGCCGGGTCCTTGGTGACCTCGAACAGCGTGTACCTGCGCATCCACACCGGCCCGAACCGGTTGCCGGGGAACGGGGTGGGCTGCCCGCTGAGGTTGCCGTGCACGATGATCGTCCCGTTCGGCGCCATGGCCCGGGCCAGCTGCTCGACCTGGGGCCCGGCGACGGCGTCGAACGCGACCTGGGCGCCCTGCCCGCCGGTGGCGGCCAGGATCGCGTCGGTGAGGTCCTCGGTGTCGGTGGCGATCACCGAGGCGGCGCCGGCCTCGCGCAGCGCGTCGTGTTTCGCCGCGGTCCGGGTGGTCGCGATCGGGATCGCGCCGAGGTGGCGCACCACCTGGATCGCGGCCATCCCGACGCTGTTGGTGGCCGCGGTGATCACCACGTGGTCGCCGGGGCGGACCCGGACGACTTCCTGCAGCGCGCCGTAGACCGTCACGTACGGCATCCAGATCGCCGCGCCGGTGACCGCGTCCATCCCGTCGGGCCGAGCCACCAGCGCGGCGGCCGGGGCGATCGCCTCCTCGGCGTAGACCGGGTAGTCGTTCTGCGAGAACGCCGGGACCACGCTGACCGCGTCGCCGACCGCCCACCGGTCCACGTCCGGGCCCAGCTCCAGGATCTCCCCGGACGCCTCGTAGCCCAGCCCCGCGGGCAGCACCGGGTCGTCGATGTAGGTGCCCCGCCGGAAGTTGACCTCGGCGCGGTTCAGCCCGAACGCGTCGACGCGCATGCGCACCTCGCCCGGGCCGGGGGAACGCACCGGGAGTTCCTCGTAGCGGAGCACCTCCGGGCCGCCGAGCTCGTGGAACCTGATCGTCCGAACCATGATCCCCACCCTAGGGCGCCGTAGGCTGCGTGGCGTGTCCTCATCGCAGACAGGATTGCCCGGCGACTGGGGCCGCTGGCGCGAGCAGATCGACCTGACCGAGTACGACGAGCGGTGGCGCCGGATGGCCGAGGCGGGGCAGAACCCGCACGGCGAGGCCGACCTCGTCGGGTGCTACGCGCCGTCGGCGGTGCTCGACGGCGGCTGCGGCACCGGCCGCGTCGCGATCGAGCTGGCCCGCCGCGGGATCGCGGTGGCAGGCGTGGACAGCGACCCCGAGATGATCGCGGCGGCGCGGGCCAAGGCGCCGTCGCTGCGCTGGCTCGCGGTGAGCCTGGTCGAGCTCGACCTCGACGACCGGTTCGACGTCGTGGTGCTGGCGGGGAACGTGGTCCCGTACATGGCGCCGGGCGAGCGGGCGGCCGGTGTCGCGGCGTGCGCGCAGCACCTCGCCCCGGGCGGGCGGCTGATCGCCGGGTTCACGCTGCAACCCGGCTGGCCTGCACTCGCCGACTACGACGGCTGGTGCGCCGCCGCCGGGCTGGAGCCCGAGGACCGCTGGGCCACCTGGGACCGCCGGCCCTACACCGACGGCTCCTACGCCGTCTGCGTGCACCGCCGCCGCGGCTGACCCGGGCCGTCAGGGGCGGGCCAGGATCTCGCCGTTGAGCACCGTGAACCAGCCGTCGGGATGCGCCGCCCAGGCGCGCCAGCCGGCCGACATCGCGGCCAGGTCGTCACGGGTCGCGAGGCCGCGCTCGACCGCCTGCTCGGCCACCGCCGAGGACACGATTCGCTCCGCCCACAGGCCGCCCCACCACGCCCGGTCCTCCGGGGTCGCGTAGCACCACACCGACGCCGACGGCGTGACCTGGGAGAACCCGGCGGCCCGGGCCCAGGCCAGCAGTGCCCGGCCGGCGTCCGGCTCGGCGTCGTTGCCGCGGGCCACCCGGCGGTAGACGTCCAGCCAGGCGTCGAGCCGCTCGTCGTGCGGATACCAGGTCATCGCGGCGTAGTCGGCGTCGCGGGCGGCGACGATCCCGCCGGGCCGGGTGACCCGGCGCATCTGCACCAGCGCGGCCACCGGGTCGGACAGGTGCTGCAACACCTGGTGGGCGTGCACGACGTCGTAGCAGCCGTCCGCGGCGTCGAGCCGGTAGACGTCGGCCTGGGCGAAGCTCACGTTCGCCAGCCCACCGGCGGCGGCCCGGGCCTCCTCCAGCGGCGCCGCGGCGGCGTCGATCCCGAGGACCCGGCCCGGCGCGACCCGCCGCGCCAGGTCGACGGTGATCGTGGCCGGCCCGCACCCGACGTCGAGCAGATCCATCCCGGGCCGCAGGTGCGGCAGCAGATGACCGGCCGAGTTCTCCGCCGTCCGCCGGCGGTGCGAGCGGAGCACGCTGTCGTGGTGGCCGTGGGTGTAGGTGTCGCTCGCCATGCCGACAGTCTGCCCGAGCCCCTCCGGCGTCGGCGCGTCAGGAACTGCGGGCGAGCACCGCGGCGTCCAAGGCCGCCCGCATGGCCTCGACCGGCCCCGGCCGGCCCGTCATCAGCTCGACCTGCGCGACGGCCTGGTGCAGCAGCATCGCCAGCCCGCTGACCACGGTGCAGCCGGCCGCGGCGGCGCCGGCGGCGAACGCGGTCGGCCACGGTGCGTAGATGACGTCGACGACGGTGGTGGACGGCGACCACGAGGCCGCGGCCAGCGCGTCGGCGGCGCCCGCGGGCAGGGTGGAGATCACGACGTCGGCGTCGGCGAGTTCGGCGGCGGCCCGCGCCGGGTCGGTCAGCGCCGCCCTGACCGTGGGCGACACCCCGAGCCGGTCGGCGGCGGCCTGCAGCTCGCCGGCCCGCGCGGTGTCGCGCACCAGCACCAGTGGATCGTCGGTCCCCAGCTCGCGCAGCGCGGCCAGCGCGGCCTGCGCGGTCCCGCCGGCGCCCAGCACCACCGCGCGGCCGGCCCGGCCGGCCCCGGCCTCGCGCAGCGCGGCCACGATGCCGATGACGTCGGTGTTCTCCGCGAGCCGCCCGCCGGGGCCCAGGACCAGCGTGTTCGCCGCCCCGGTGGCCTCGGCCAGCGGACAGACGCGGTCGGCGACCTGCAGCGCGACCCGCTTGAGCGGCATGGTCAGCGACAGCCCCGCCCACTCCGGGCCGAGCGCGTCGACGAACCCGGGCAGGCCCGCCTCGTCGCACTCGTGCGCGTCGTAGCTCCACCCGTCGAGGCCCAGCGCTGCGTAGGCGGCGCCGTGCAGCACCGGGGACAACGAGTGCCGGATGGGGGAGCCGAGCACAGCGGCCCGTCGTGCGCTGGTCATCGGGCCAGTATGCCCAGCCGGTTCCCGCGGGCCGACGGGTCTGCATCCCGTCCGGCCCCTGGGGTCGCCGGCCCCGGCCCGGGCGGACCGTTCGGCCCTGCCGCCGGCGCCGGGCCGGGCCGACGATCCGCGGTATGACCCACCCGAGGCCGGCGCGCGGCCCCACCCCCGAGGCCGGCGCGGGCGCGCGCCCGATCATCGAGGTGGACGGGCTGGCGAAGCGTTTCGGCGAGTTCGAGGCCGTCGCCGGGGTGGGTTTCACCGTCGGGGCCGGGGAGACCTTCGGGTTCCTCGGACCGAACGGCGCCGGCAAGTCGACCACGATCAACATGCTGTGCACGCTGCTGCGCCCGACCGCAGGGTGGGCCCGGGTCGCGGGGTTCGACGTCGCGGCGCAACCCGCTCAGGTGCGTCGCCGGATCGGGCTCGTCTTCCAGGACTCGACGCTGGACACCTACCTGACCGCCGCGGAGAACCTGCGCTTCCACGCCGAGCTCTACGGCCTGCACCGCGCCGACTACCGCCGCCGGTCCGCGCAGCTGCTGGAGATGGTGGAGCTGTGGGACCGCCGCGACGAACTCGTGCGCACCTTCTCCGGGGGAATGCGCCGCCGCCTGGAGATCGCGCGGGGGCTGTTGCACGCGCCGAGGGTGTTGTTCCTCGACGAGCCGACGCTGGGCCTGGACCCGCAGACCCGGGCGCACATCTGGTCCTACCTCGAGCAGCTCCGCACCGCGGAGGGCACCACCGTCTTCCTCACCACCCATCACCTCGACGAGGCGGAGAACTGCGATCGGGTCGCGATCATCGACCACGGGCGCATCGTCGTCGACGACCCGCCGGACGTGCTGCGCGCCAGGGTCGGCCGGGACCGCATGGTCCTGCGCACCGCCGACGACACGGCGGCAGCCGTCGCCCTGCGCGACCGCTTCGGCATCGACGCCGTCACCGCGAACGGCGCCCTGCGGTTCGGTGTGGCCGACGGCGAGTCGTTCGTGCCGGATCTGGTCACCGGGCTCGGGGTCCGGGTGCTCGCGGTACGGACCGAGCGGCCCACCCTCGACGACGTCTTCATGACCTACACCGGCCGCTCGATGCGCGACGCCCACACCGGAGCCACCGAGCAGAGGCGGACGTTCGCCCGGATGCGGAGGTGACGCCCGATGACGTCGAACCCGGTGGCCCCCCGGACCCGGACCGGACCCGCAGCACCCTTCGCGGTGCCGCCGGACCGGCCCGGTCCCGTCCTGGAGCTGCGCGGGGTGCACGTGGTGTGGGAGCGCGAGCTGATCCGGTTCCTGCGCAACCGGCTGCGCATCGTCACCTCGCTGGTGCAGCCGATCCTGTTCCTGTTCGTGCTCGGCACCGGCCTGAGCCGGCTCGGCCCGGCCACGGGCGGATACGACTACCGGACCTTCGTCTTCCCCGGCATCGTCGCGATGACCGTCATGTTCACGGCGATCTTCAGCGCGGTGTCGATCGTCTGGGACCGTGAGTTCGGCTTCCTGCGCGAGATGCTCGTCGCCCCGGTCAGCCGGACCTCGCTGGTGGTGGGCAAGATCCTGGGCGGGGCGACGGTGGCGACCCTGCAGGGGCTGCTCATCCTGGCCTTCGCCGGCGCGGTGGGCATCCCGTACTCCCCGGCGCTGCTCGCCGTCCTGGTCGGGCTGATGCTGCTGGCCGCGCTGGTGATCACCGCGATCGGGGTCCTGATCGCGAGCGGGATCCACCAGATGGAGGCCTTCCAGGCGGTCCTGCAGTTCGTCGCGATGCCGATGTTCTTCCTCTCCGGCGCGATGTTCCCGCTGACCGGGCTACCGGCGTGGCTGCACGGGCTGACCGTCCTGGACCCGCTGACCTACGTCGTCGACCCGATGCGCCGCGCCGTGCTGGCCGCGATCGGCACGCCGCCCGCACTCATGGCGCGGCTCGCCCCCGGGGTCAGCTGGGGTGACTGGATCGTCCCCACCGGCGTCGAGATGGCGCTGCTGGTCGCGCTCGCCGTGCTGGCCGCGGCCGTCGCCGTCCGCCGGTTCGGCCACACCGACTGACGGGGCCGTGCGTCACGCCCAGCGGCGGAAGCGCTCGACCGTCACGGCGGGACCCTCGGTGCCCGTGAACCGCGCGGCGGCCTGTTCGATCCGGGCGATCGAGATCGCCGACTCCGCGCACCCCATCCCGTACTTGGCGCGCACCCGGTCGCCGGCGATCTGCAGGGACTCCCGGCTGCGTGCGACGAAGTCCGCCAGCGGATAGACCTGCCCCGCCTCGAAGTACTCCTCGACGATCAGCGAGGGGGAGTAGAAGGTCTGGACCGACCCGTCCGGCCAGCGGGTGTCGAACAGGACCTCGGGCACGGTGCTCCTCTCGGGGAATCCGATCAACGCGTCACGGTAACCCGAGTGGCGGCGCAGGCTCGCCCGGCCCGGCGTCACCCGCGGCGGGCGAGCCGGAAACCGGTGCCGGCCCCGGACCAGGGGCGGGCGCCCCGACGGCGAGGAGCAGCCGATGCGGCGGGTCCGCACGATGACAGACTTGCCGCGTGGGTGAGACGGTGCTGGTCCTGGGTGGCCGCAGTGAGATCGGGATCGCGGTGGCCGAGCGGCTGGCCCGCGGCGGCGCCGGCACGGTGATCCTCGCCGCGCGGCGCAGCGCCGACCTCGACGACGAGGAGAAGCGGATGCGCGCGGCCGGGGCCACCACTGTGGTCCGGGTCGAGTTCGATGCGGACGACCTGCCCGGGCACCGCGCGGTCCTCGACGACGTCGTGGCCCGGCACGGCCGGCTCGACACCGTCGTCGTCGCGTTCGGGATCCTCGGCGAGCAGGCCCGCGCGGAGACCGACGCCGAGCACGCCGTCCAGATCGTGCACACCGACTACGTCGCGCACGTGCACATGCTGACCCTGCTGGCGAACCTGCTGCGCGCCCAAGGCCGCGGCACGCTCGTCGTCTACTCGTCGGTGGCCGGGGTACGGGTGCGGCGGGCGAACTACGTCTACGGCTCGGCCAAGGCCGGACTCGACGGGTTCGCCTCCGGGATGGCCGACGCGCTGCACGGCAGCGGGGTGCGGTTGTTGCTGGTCCGGCCCGGGTTCGTGATCGGCCGGATGACCGCGGGGATGTCACCGGCCCCGCTGTCCAGTACACCCGACCAGGTCGCCGACGCCACCGTGCGGGCGCTGCGGGCCGGCCGCGGCGAGGTGTGGGTGCCCGCCGTGCTGCGGCCGGTGTTCTTCGGGATGCGGCTGCTGCCGCGGGCGATCTGGCGGCGGTTGCCGCGCTGAGCTGCATCGTCCCGGTGCACGTCCCAGGGCGGCCGGGCGGACCGAAGATCCGCTCCCGGACCACGTCGGCGAGCTTCGTCCCGGTGAGCCGCTCGATGAGCAGGCCCCGGGAGCACGGTGTCGGTGGTGGACGATCGCCGCTACCGGCCGCAGCGCCGAGTGCTGTCGCGCAGCGCCACCAGGATCCTGCGTCGAGCGGCAGGATGATCCTCCAGGCGCGGGCCCCTGACGCCGGTGGGCGGGCGGGCCGTCCTGCGCCGCACAGGGCCGTGCGCGCATTCACCCCGCACGGGTGGAGGCCGGCGGCGCGCGTCCCATTACGACTACGGCATGTGCCTGTTCATCATCCTGCTGCTCTTCGGACCGCGGACGGCCATCGTCATCTGGTGGCTGATCGCCCCACTGCGCTGGAGCGCCACCTTCGGGTCATTCCTGGTGCCGTTTCTGGGCTTCCTGTTCCTGCCCTGGACGACGCTGATGTACGTCCTCGTGGCGCCGGGGGGCATCGTCGGTTTCGACTACCTGTGGCTGGCGCTGGCGCTGCTCGCCGACATCTCCAGCTACGCCGGGAGCGGCGTCTACGGCCGCCGACGCCGGGTCGCGGCGTGAATCCCGGGCGCGGAGCCAGCGCGCGGCACGTCGATGACGAACAGGGACGAACAGGCAGGGCGCCGACCCGGGAGCCGGTCGTGATTCCCGGAGATGACGCCGCCCGGGCATCGGGCCCCCGGGCACGGCGGCGCCGGACCCCGGCGGGCGTCCCGGCGCGGATGGGCGACCATGGTCGCCCATGAACACCACCGCCCACGACCGGGCCTCGGCCCTGCTGGCCACCACCCCGCTCGTCGACGGGCACAACGATCTGCCGTGGGCGTTGCGCGCGCTGGCCGGACCCGACCCGGCCGACGCCGTCGACGGCATCGACCTGACCGCCGTGCAGCCGCGGCTGCAGACCGACCTCCCGCGACTGCGCGCCGGGCGGGTCGGGGCGCAGTTCTGGTCGGTCTACGTGCCGTGTTCGTTCACCGGCGACAGCGCGGTGACCGCGACGCTCGAGCAGATCGAGGTGGTGCACCGGCTCGTCGAGCGCTATCCGGAGCACCTCGCCCTCGTGAGGACCGCCGACGAGGCCGAGGCCGTGTTCCGTGACGGCCGGATCGCATCGCTGCTCGGCGCCGAGGGCGGCCACTCCATCGCCGGGTCGCTCGGCGCGCTGCGTGCACTGCGCCGCCTCGGGGTGCGGTACCTGACGCTGACCCACAACCTGAACACCGACTGGGCCGACTCCGCGACCGACGAGCCGGTGCACGGTGGGCTCACCGACTTCGGGCGCGAGGTGGTGCGCGAGATGAACCGGATCGGCATGCTCGTCGACCTCTCCCACGTCGCGGCCACCACCATGCGCGACGCGCTGGCGACCACCTCGGCGCCGGTCGTGTTCACGCACTCCTCGTGCCGCGCGGTCAACGACCACCCCCGCAATGTGCCCGACGACGTGCTCGAGGCGCTGCCCGGCAACGGGGGCGTCTGCATGGTGACCTTCGTGCCGCGCTTCGTCTCGCCCGCCGTCGCCGCCTGGGACGGCCGGTTGCACGAGGCGATGACCGCCGCCGGGCTCGACCATCGGGATCTGCGGGCCCGCGACGCGTTCGCGGCGGCCTGGGACGGCCCACCGCCACCCACCGCGACCCTCGACGACGTCGTCGCGCACCTGGAGCACGCCCGCGAGGTCGCCGGGATCGACCACATCGGGATCGGCGGCGACTACGACGGGGCCGCCGAGCTGCCGGCCGGGCTCGAGGACGTCGCGGGGTACCCGGCGCTGTTCGGGGCGTTGCTGGAGCGTGGCTGGAGCGCGGAGGACTGCGCCCGGCTGGCCGGGCGCAACGTGCTGCGGGTGCTGCGCGCCGCCGACGACGTGGCGCGGGCCGCGGGCGGCTGACCGGCCTGGCGGACAACGCCGACTCACCCGCCAGAATCTGCCGACTCGCGGGGAGTGGGTGATAGTGGCGGGCATGCCGAGCGGGACTGTCGACGCTGTCGTCGTCGGGGGTGGCCATCACGGGCTGGTCGCGGCGACGGTGCTCGCCGACGCCGGATGGGACGTCTGCCTGCTGGAGGCCACCGACGAGATCGGCGGCGCGATCCGGTCCGCCGAACTGCACCCGGGCTACACCGCCGACCTGTTCAGCGCGTTCTACCCGCTTGCCGCCGCCTCGCCGGTGCTGCGGGCACTGGAACTGGAGCAGCACGGGCTGCGGTGGTCGCACGCCCCGGCGGTGCTGGCCCATCCGCTGGGCCCGGACGGCGCGACGGCGGCGGTGCTGCACCGCGACCGGGACGTCACCGCGGCCGGGCTGGCCGAGCACGACCCGCGGGACGGGGACGCGTGGCTGGAGCTGTGCCGGCAGTGGGACGTCATCTCCGAGCCGTTCCTGCGCACGCTGTTCACCGCGTTCCCGCCGGTGCGCGGCCCGGCCCGGCTGCTGCGCAGGCTGGGCGCCGGGGATGCGCTGCGGCTGGCCCGGTTCCTGGCCCTGCCGGCGCACCGGATGGGCGAGGAGCTGTTCCGCAGCGAGGCGGCGCGGCTGTTGCTGGCCGGCAACGCGGTGCACGCCGACGTGCCCGTCGACGCTCCGGGCAGCGGGGTGTTCGGCTGGCTGCTGGCGATGCTGGCCCAGCACTACGGCTTCCCGGTCCCGGTGGGCGGGTCGGGCCGGCTGGCTGCCGCGCTGGCCCGGCGGGCCGAGGCCGCCGGGGCGCAGCTGTGCACCGGGCAGCGGGTCGAGCGGATCGAGGTGCGCGGGGGACGGGCCACCGCGGTGCACACCGCGGCCGGGCTCACCGTGCAGGTGCGGCGGGCGGTCGTGGCCGACGTGTCGGCGCCCGGCCTGTACCGCGACCTGCTGCCGAGGGACGCGGTGCCCGCCCGGCTGCACGCCGATCTCGACCACTTCGCCTGGGACACTCCGGTGGTCAAGCTGAACTGGGCGCTGGACGGGCCGATCCCGTGGCGGGCGGCAGCAGCCGCCGAGGCCGGGACGTTGCACGTCGGCCGCGACGGTCCCGGCCTGCTGCGCTGGGCGACGGACCTGGAGGCGCGAAGCCTGCCGGACCCGCCGTTCCTGCTGTTCGGGCAGATGTCCACCGCCGACCCCACCCGCTCGCCGTCGGGTACCGAGAGCGCCTGGGCCTACACCCACCTGCCGCGCGGCGTCGCCGACGACGCCGCGGCCGAGGAGCAAGCCGGGCGGGCCGAGCATGTGCTCGAGACCGTCGCGCCCGGCTTCGGCTCCCGCGTGGTGCACCGGCACGTGCAACGACCGAGCGACCTGCAGGGCGCCGACCCGAACCTGGTGCAGGGCGCGGTCAACGGCGGGACCGCGCAGCTGTTCCAGCAGCTCGTGTTCCGCCCGGTCCCCGGTCTGGGCCGGCCGGAGACCGTGGTCGAGGGCCTCTACCTGGGCAGCGCGTCCGCGCATCCCGGCGGCGGCGTGCACGGGGTGTGCGGCTGGCTCGCGGCCCGCGCCGCGCTCGGCGAGCACGGCGTCGCCGGCGCCCTGCGCCGCCGGCTGACCTCGTCGGCGTTGAAGGTGCTCTACTCCGAGCGGCGCTCGGCGATGTAGCACAGCCGGCGCAGCGTCTCCGCGTTGCGCGGCGCGATCAGGGCCTGGCGGACGGGCCCGGGTATCAGCCGGGCAGGGCCCTCGGCGACGTCTTCCGCCATGGTGATCTCGCAGCCGCCGCCCGCGGTGGGGGCGAGCCGCAGGTGCACCGGCGCCCGTCCCATCGGCGCGACGCTGGCCAGCAGCACCAGTTCGCGTTCCGGTTCCGAGCTCAGTACCTCGGTGCGGTCGTTGATCAACAGCGGCCACGCGCCGACCGAGTGGTGCAGCACGGCACCGACGCCCGGCCAGTGGGAGCTGACCGCGCGTATCCGGGCGGCGCCGACCACCCAGGTCGGGTAGTACCAGCCGTTGGCGAGCACCTCCCAGACGGCGGCGGGAGAGGCCGTGGTCGTGCGGTGGACGTCCACGGCGGCGGCTGTGGACGTGCGGGATATGTCGACCATCGCCAGACCCTACGGCGGCTGTGGCCCCGGCGCTGGTCCCGTGCCCCCCGACACGGTGCGGCAGCGCGCGGCGCGGGGCCTCCGCCCGCCGGGCTGGCGGTAGGTTGCGACGACGATCACCGAGGAGGTTCGGATGCTCGCCGTCGAGCTGGTCCGCCGGGGCGCCGCCCGGCACGCGAACCGCACCGCGGTGCTGTGCGGCGCGGAGTCGATGACCTTCGCCGAGGTCGACGAGGCCGCCAACCGGATGGCGCACGTGCTCACCGGGCTCGGCGCCGGCCGCGGGGTGCGGATCGGGCTGCTCATCGACAACGGGTTGTGGTCGATCCCGGTCGACTTCGCCTGCCTGAAGGCGGGCGCGGTGCGGGTCCCGCTCAACGCCCGGCTTTCGGCCGACGAACAGGCCCGGATGCTCGCCGCCACCGGCGTCCGGCTGCTCGTGCACGGCGCCGCGCTGGCCGGGCGCGCCGCGGAGCTCGCCGCCCGGGTCGACGGGCTCGCGCTGGCCTGCGTGGGCCGGACGAACGACGTCGACGCGCCCGACCTGCTCGCCGAGATGACCCAGGCCAGCGCCGCCGACCCGCGGGTGCCCGCCGATCCCGGCGATCCGGTGCTCGTCCTCTACACCTCGGGCACCACCGGCGCGCTCAAGGCCGTCGTGCACACCCAGGCCGGCTACGCCGCGATCACCGCCAACATCCTGGGCAACCTCGTCTCCCCCGGCCGCGACTCGGTGATGCTGCACGCCGCCTCGCTGATCCACGCCAGCGGGACGTTCGTGCTGCCCTACTGGCTGCGCGGCGGGGCCGCGGCGGTGCTGACCGGGTTCGACCCGACGACCTACCTCGACGCGGCGGCCCGCTACCGCGCCACCGAGATCAACCTGGTGCCGACGATGTTCGGCATGCTCGTGTCCTCCGGCGCGGCCGAGCGAGCCGATGTCTCCGGCCTGCGCACCGCGATCTACGGCGCGAGCCCGATGCCGCGGCCGCTGCTCGAGCAGATGCTCCAGCTGTGGGGCCCGCGGCTGGTGCAGTACTACGGGCAGACCGAGGCGCCGCTGGCGATCACCGTGCTCGACGCCGCGGACCACACCGATCCCGAGCTGCTCGGCTCCTGCGGCCACCCGTCTGCCGACGCCCTGGTCGCGGTGACCGACGAGGCCGGCGTGCCGGTGCCGACCGGTGAGGTGGGGGAGCTGCGGGTACGGGCCCCGTTCGCCATGGCCGGCTACCACGGCGCACCCGAGCTGACCGCGCAGACGCTCACCGCCGACGGCTGGGTGCGTACCCGCGACCTCGCCCGCTTCGACGAGCGCGGCTACCTGACGCTGGTCGACCGGACCAGCGACATGATCATCACGGGCGGCTACAACGTCTATCCACGCGAGGTGGAGGAGGCGTTGCTCGCCCATCCGGCGGTCACCGGGGCCGCGGTCGTCGGAGCGCCGGACCCCACCTGGGTGGAGGCCGTCACCGCCTACGTGACCCTCCTCCCCGATGCCGAGATCACGCCCGAGCACCTCCGCGACGCCGTCCGCGCCCGGCTCGCCGGGTACAAGGTGCCGAAGACCGTGCGCATCGTCGACGGGATCCCGACGTCTCCGGTCGGCAAGATCCTGCGTCGCGAGCTGCGCGACCCGCTCTGGTCCGAGGGAGGCCGTCGATGACTCCCGGTCCCGCCGTCCGCGTCGAGCGCGACGGGCCCGTCACCACGGTCTTCCTGCACCGGCCGGCGCGGCGCAACGCCGTCGACGGGGCCACCGCCGCGGCGCTGGCCGACGCGTTCCGCGCCTTCGACGCCGACGACGACGCGGCCGTCGCGGTGCTGTACGGCGAAGGCGGGGTGTTCTGCGCCGGTGCCGATCTGACCGCCGTGGGCACCGAGCGCGGCAACCGTGTCGACCCCGAGGGCGACGGCCCGATGGGCCCGACCCGGCTGCGGCTGTCCAAGCCGGTGATCGCCGCGATCTCCGGGCACGCCGTCGCCGGCGGGCTGGAGCTCGCGGCCTGGTGCGACCTGCGGGTGGCCGACGAGACGGCGGTGTTCGGCGTGTTCTGCCGCCGCTGGGGGGTGCCGCTGATCGACGGCGGCACGGTCCGGCTGCCGCGGCTGATCGGTACCAGCCGGGCGATGGACCTGATCCTGACCGGCCGCCCCGTCGACGCCGCGGAGGCGCTGGCGATCGGGCTGGCCAACCGGGTGGTCCCGGCCGGCGAGGCGCTGGCGGCCGCCCAGCGGCTCGCAGCCGAGCTCGCCGCGTTCCCGCAGACGTGTCTGCGCCACGACCGGGCGTCGGTACTCGACCAGGAGGGCCTGGACGAGCCCGCCGCGCTCGCCTCGGAGTTCAACCACGGACAGATCTCCCTGGCCACCGACGCCCTCCCCGGCGCGGCCCGCTTCACCGCGGGCGCCGGCCGCCACGGCACCTTCGACCGCGTTGTGGAGCCCTGACGTCGTCGGGGACGGCGACAAGGCTCCACAACGCGGGCGGGGGCGTCAGGTGCGGAGGTGAGGGCGGAGGTCGGCGGGGGAGACGGCGGCCGTTCCGGAGATCTCGATGCGGTCGGCCAGCGTGCTCGCGTGCTCGACCAGTCCGCCCAGGTCCAGCTCCGACGGCGGATCACCGACCCAGCGTGCGACCCCGTCGGCGCCGCGGCGCAGCAGCGCCACCGCGCCGCGGGCGTTGCCGCGCTGGGCGTGGGTGAGCCCGACGGCGAGCTGGGCCAGCGCCCGCCACAGCGCGCGGGTGTCGTCGCCGGCCGCCTTCCACATCGCCTCCAGCACCTCGTGGGCCTGGAACGGATAGCCCTCGTCGAGCAGCCGTTGCGTCTCGGTGACGGTCTCGTCGACCGTCAGCACCAGATCCTCGGGCACCCGCTCGACCCCGGCGGTGCCGCGCGGCAACGGCCGGCCGGTGGCGTCGCGCGGGCGGGCGTTGCGGGCGCGGCCGTCAGGGTCGCGGTCGCGTGCGGTCACCGACATGTGGCCCACCGTGCCACGGCCGCGTGACCCGCGTGCGGTGGACGCGCGGCGCGACGGTCGACGCTCGCCGCAGCAGCGTCCCTACAGGTCGAGCACGACCTCCCCGGCAGGCTGCGCGGAGCAGATCAGGACGTCGCCGCCGGGTGCCGGTTCGACGGGGCTCGGGTCGTACCGCACGGACCCGGACAGCAGCGCGGTCCGGCAGGTCTGGCAGACGCCCGTGCGGCACGACCACCGCACCGGTACGTCACAGGCCTCGGCCAGTTCGAGCAGGCTGCCGTACCCGGGCCCCCAGTTCACGCTCAGCCGGCTGCGGGCGAAGGCCACCGGCGGCCCGGTTCCCGGGGCGCCGTCGGGCGGGTGCGGCCGGGGCGCCGGGGCCGCGGCGATGCCCGGGGTGATCGCGGGCGCGGCGCTGAACAATTCGCGGTGCACCCGAGCCGGTGCGAGGCCGAGTTCGACGAGGGCGGCGGTCAGGTCCTCGATGAACGACGGCGGCCCGCACAGGTACGCCTCGGCGTCCCGGGGTGGAGCGAGCGCGGCGAGGGCCTCGAGGGACAGCCGCCCGGTGGCGTCGTTGCCGTGGTCTCCGGGCCGCGGGCTGGTGTAGCGGACGTGGCGGTGGGCCCGGGGCAGCCGGGCGAGCAGCGCGTCGGCCTCCGCGGCGAAGGGGTGCCGGGCTGCGTCGCGGGCGGTGTGCAGCCACCAGAGCTCCCGCGGCGAGCCACCGGCGGCCAGTGCGTGCAGCATGGCCAGCACGGGGGTGACCCCGATACCGGCGCTGATCAGCAGAACGGCGGCGTCGGAGGGCTGGAGGACGAAGGTGCCGCGCGGCGCCGCGGTGTCCAGCACGTCGCCGGGACGTACGGCGGTGTGCAGCCGGCCGCTACCGGCACCCCCCGGTTCGCGGTGCACGCTGATCCGGTAATCGGGCGCCGCCGGTGGACCGGACAGCGAGTAGCTGCGCAGCAGGGGCGCCCCGTCCGGCATCGGCAGCCGGAGGGTGAGGAACTGGCCCGGTAACGGCGCCGGAAGCGCCGTCCCGGCCGGATCGGCCAGGTGGAAGGAGGTCACCGTGGCGCTCTCCGGCGCGACGGCGGTCACCTGCAATGGGCGGAACCCGGGCCACGCGGGTGCAGGGGCGACCGGCCCCAGGCCCGCGTTGCCGGACACGGCGGTGTCCGCGGTGTCGGCGAGCATGGCCGTGAAGGAGGCCCGCCAGCCGGGGCTCAGCGCCGGGATCGCGGCCGCCCGCGCCACCTGCTCGCGCGACGGGCCGGGCAGATAGAGCAGGGCATCGACCGCCGCGACCGTCATGCCCTCCGGCCCGGAGGCGACCTGCTCGAACGTGTCGCCGGCTGCGACCTCGCCCTCGGTGAGCACCCGCAGGTAGAACCCGGGGCGGCGGTGCGAGACGAGCAGCGCGGGGATGCGCGGGTCGTCCAGCCGCAGGCCCACCCGGTAGCAGGTGACCCGGGGTTGGGTGACCTCGACGACGGCCGACCCGACCCGGTACCGGTCGCCGATACGGACCTCGTCGTCGGGCAGGCCGTCGACGGTGAAGTTCTCACCGAAGTGCCCCGGGCGCAGATCGTCACGGCCCAGTTCGCGGCGCCAGTGGTCGTAGGAGCCGAGCTGGTAGACGAACACCGCGCGCTGCTCACCACCGTGCCCGGCCAGGTCGCCCTGGCCGTCACCGTCGAGGTTCAGCCGGCGGAGCGTGCAGCGGCCCTCGACCGGCCGTTTCCAGATACCGGTGTGCACGCTGCGTCCGCGCCAGGACACGTCCCGGGGCAGGCCGACGTTGACCGAGGCGAGCGTGCCGGCAGTGCGATCGGTCACATCCCCATGGTGCCGTCCCGGCGCCCGGCCGTTACACCGCGACCGGCTCCTCCCCGCGCAGCCGTGCCGAGCTCGGTCTGGCCGTGGTGGTCACGGACCGGGACGCCGAGTGCGTCCTGCGCCCAGCCCACGATGTCGGGGTTGAGCGGTTCGCCGGCGCTGGAGCAGCGGCGCAGCGTGAGCCCGGTGGGCGCGGCGCCGGAGCTGCGCAGCGCGCGGTGGGCCGTCGGCACCGACGGCCGCCGGCGGGGCACCGGACGCAGGCGTGGCGGCCGGGTCGGAGAACCGCAGGTCCCCGGCGGCGGGCTCGCCGACCGTCACGACCGTCCACGGCGGGTCGGCCGGCACGTCCTCGCCCGGGTCCGGCTTCGGCCGCCGGCCTTCGTCGGCGATCACCACGAACGTGCCGCTGGACAGCAGCCGCAGTGCGATCGCCTGCGGGGCGAACGCGGTGAAGACGTCGCGATCGTCGCACGGCCCGTCGCGCTCAGGCGTTCGCGACCGTCTGCACCACGGTGAACAACCCGAGGCCGATGACCAGCCCGGTGAGCACGTAGGTGGCGACCCGCCAGGGGCCGGTCATCCGCATCTCGGCGGGCAGGGCGCGGCGCTCGAGGAGGAGCAGGAACCCCAGGACGACCGGGAGCAGGCAGGAGTTCATCACCTCCACGTCGACCGACAGCGCGACGAGGTTGGGCCAGAAGAGGACCAACCCGGCTCCGGACACGGTGCCGAGGACGGCGAGGGCGTAGAACCCGGTGGCCCGGGCCGGGGAGTCGTCGAGGCTGTGCCGCCAGCCGAGGACCTCCGACATCCCCCAGGCACCGGCCAGCGCGACGACCAACGCGGCGATCACCGCCGCGCCGATCATGCCCAGTCCGAAGAACAGCACCGCGTTGGTGCGGCCGAGGAACGGCGTGAGCGCGTCGGCGATGCTGGCGATGTCGTTCAGCTGGGCGCCCGGGTCGCGGGTTCCGATGGTCGCCGCGACCGCGACGACGACAGCGATCATGATGACCTGGGTGACCACCGATCCGACGGCGGTGTCGAGGCGCGACGAGCGCAGCGCCTGCCGGACACTCAGCCCCCGGCGACCCTTGTCGATCACCGCACCCTGCTGGTAGAAGACCATCCAGGGCATGATCACCGCTCCGACGTTGGCCGCCAGCAGCGTCAGGTAGGGGGTGCTGAACTGGATCGGGTTCGCCAGGCCGTGCAGGAGTGCGCCCGGGTCCGGCCGGGCGATGATCGCCGCCGGGATGAACAGCAACTCCAGGGCGCCGACCGTGATGCCCACGACCTCGACCCGGCGGTACCGACCGGCCAGCACCAGCCCGACGAGCGCCACCGCGGGCACCCCGATCGACACCAGCCGCGGCAGCCCGACGAGGGCGCCCACACCGGCCAGACCGGCGAACTCGGTGATCAGCGCGCCGACACAGGCGACGAACAGCGTGCCGGCCGACAGCAGAGCCCAGCGCGACCCGAAGATCTGCCGGATCAGTGCCCCGTGACCCCGGCCGGTCACCAGGCCGAGCCGGACGGTCATCTCCTGCACCAGGTACAGGATCGGGATGAGGATGAGCTGGGAGAGCACCAGCTGGTAGCCGTACTGCGCCCCCGACTGTGCTGCCGTGATGACGCTGCCCGCGTCGGTGTCGGCCAGCATCACCATGACGCCCGGGCCGAGCAACATCAGCAGCCGCGCGGCTCTGCGACGGCCTGTACCGGCTACCGCAGGCGATGTCGCCGTCGCCGTTTCCGACGCCGCCGGGCCGTCGAGCATCGCCGCACACTCCTCACCGTGATGGATGATCCGCCACTGAGCGGATGCCACCCATCAGGCCACAGGACCACCCAATTAGGCAAGGCTCGCCACCATTTGTGAAGCCTTAGCAAAGTTGACCCACGGCGCGGTAAAGCTCAGTTCTCCAGGCCTTTGAGCTCGGCGGTGAAGTGGTCCAGGAACCCGCGCCAGGACGGGACCGGGACCGCCGGGCGGACCACGAACTTGCTCAGTCCGACGTCGACGAAGCGGTTGATCTGGTCCCGGGCCGCCGCCCAGCCCCGTGGCACCAGCAGTTCGGGGTCGACGTCGGGCCGCCGCTCCCGCGCGCGGGCCAGTGCCGCGTCGGCCTGGGCCGCGGACGCCTCGGGAGGCAGTACGGAGACGTTGGTGCCGTAGTGGTCGGCCTCGATCTCCCGGCCCGCCTCGGCGGCGGCTCGCTCGATCTGGGCGCGGCAGTCGCCGGCCTCGTCGGGGGTGACGAAGCTGCCCAGCCAGCCGTCGGCGAGCCGTCCGATCCGGCGCAGTCCGACCGGCGCGCGCCCACCCAGCCACAGGTCCAGGGGGCGGGACGGCAACGGGCCTACCGAGGCGTCGTCGAGGTGGAAGAAGTGGCCGTGGTGGGTGACGCGGGGCTCGGTGAGCAGCCGGCGGACCACGGTGAGCGCTTCGTCGAAGATCGCGGCGCGCTGCCCGTCGGGCACCGGGTAGAGCTGGCGTTCCCGGGCCGTGGCGGGCCGCACCCCGAATGCGGGCAGGATCCGTTTCGGGGCCAGCGCGGCCAGCGACGCGAGCTGTGCGGCGACGAGCGCGGGGTTGCGACCGGGCAGCACCAGGACCCCGGTCCCGAGCTTCAACGACGTCGTGCGACCGGCGGCGTAGGCCAGGCCGACCACGGCGTCGACGTTGTCGGAGGAGACGATGTCGGGCAGCCAGACCGAATCGACGCCGCGTTCCTCGAGCTCGTCGATCAGCTCGGCGAAGCCGGGGCCGGCGCCGTTGTCGCTGCGCGACATCGGGAGTGACCCGATGCCGATTCGGACCTTTACCCGCGTTTCGGCGCGCCCGGGTTCACCCACGTGATCGACGCTAGCCGCGCCGTTCGGCGGCCCGCAAGAATCCTCAGGCGGGATCACCGTGCGGCTGCCGGGGGGCCGCGGTCGGTGCCGCGCCGGCATCACGGACCGGTTCCGGGACCGTGGTCGGTGCGGTCGTCGGCTGCGCCGGTGCGGTCTCCGGTGTGGCGGACGCGGCCGGGGTCTCGGTCGGCTTGTGGTCGTCCGCGCGCAGCTCGGCCTTGAGGATGCGGGTGGACCGGCCGAGGCTGCGGGCGGCGTCGGGCAGCCGCTTGGCTCCGAACAGCAGCACCGCGACGCCGATGACGATCAGCCAGTGCCAGGCACTCAGCTCGCCCATTTTTCCTGCCTTCCGTGTTCGGACTCGCAGCCACCAGTGTGCACTCCGGCGTGCAATTGCGGCCTGTCGACCCCTGATTTGTCGAAAAGTTCTCGCTGAATGTCCGAAAGAAAACAAAGATGACGTGTGCGCCGTTGTGGGGTGCCGGGTGTTGTGTCCGGGTAGGGCGACCGGACTCGGCCGCCCTACCCGGCAGCGCTCCGGTGTGTGCTGGTAGACACGGCCCAGTGAGGGTGACGCAGACGGCGGTACGGCAGCTCGCGGTCATGGGTCTCGCAGCGGGTGTATTGCTCGCTGCGATGATGTTCCCGGCTGTCGGCGGTGTCGGCCTGCTGGCGGCGCAGATCAGCGATTCCGCGGTCGGTACGTCGAGCGATCTGCAATCCGGGACCATGCCCGCAGCGACGGTGGTCACCGATTCCGCGGGCGCTCCGATCGCGTATCTCTACAGCCAGTACCGCGTCCCGGTGGCCAGCGCAGGCATCGCCCCGGCGATGAAGGCGGCGATCGTGGCGATCGAGGACCGTCGTTTCTACCAGCACGGTGGATTCGACGTGGTCGGCGCGGCGCGGGCGCTGGTCAACAACTCCGGCGGCGGGGCGACGCAGGGCGCCTCCACCCTCACCGAGCAGTACGTGAAGAACTACGACCTGTACGTGGCCGCGACCACGGACGCCCAGCGCCGGGCCGCGGTGGCCCCGAGCTACGCCCGCAAGATCAAGGAGGCCGAGCTCGCGGTCAGCCTGGACAGCCGGCTCAGCAAGGACGAGATCCTCACCCGGTATCTCAACATCGTGTATCTCGGGCACGGCGCCTACGGCGTCGCCGCCGCGGCCAAGGCCTACTTCGGCACGACGCCCGACCAGCTCACCGTGCCGCAGGCGGCGCTGCTCGCCGGCCTGGTGCAGAGCCCGGCCGACTACGACCCGGCGCGCCATCCCGACGCCGCGCTCGGCCGGCGCAACGTGGTGATCGAGCAGATGCGTCAGCAGGGCTCGATCACCGCCCAGCAGGCCGCGGCGGCGGCCGCCGCCCCGCTGGGCGTGCTGCCGAACGTGTCGGTGCCCTCGGCAGGCTGTGTCGGCGCCGGGGATGCCGGCTACTTCTGTTCCTACCTGCTGTCCTACCTCCAGGAGGCCGGGATCACGAGCGCGCAGCTCACCGGCGGCGGGTACACGATCCGCACCACGCTGAACCGTGACGCGCAGACCAAGCTGAAGGCCGCCGTGGACGGACAGGTCGATCCGACCACGCCGCACGTCGCCGACGTCATGTCGGTGGTCCAGCCCGGGGCCGACGCGCACCAGGTCGTCGCCATGGCCGCCAACCGCACCTACGGCAACGCGCCGGGCGAGTCGAGCTTCGGACTGCCCTACCAGCCGGAGAACATGGGCGCCGGGTCCGTGTTCAAGATCTTCACCGCGGCGACGGCGATGGAGAAGGGCATCGTCGGCATCGATTCGATCATCGACGTGCCGGGCAGCGGCTACACGACACCGCTGTACCACGACCCGGCCGGGCGGCCGATCCCGGTGCACAACGCCGGCAACTACGCCTCGCAGCTCTCGCTGACCGACGCGCTCGCGCAGTCGCCCAACACCGCCTTCGTCAAGCTCGAGGAGAGCACCGGCGTGCCACCCGTGGTGGACATGGCGGAACGGCTCGGGATGACCTCGCTGGCCACCACCCCGAGCGGCCGGGCCGGTTCGCCGTCGGTCGCCGATGTGGCCCGTTCGCAGAACCAGATGTCGTTCACCCTCGGCGTGTCGCCGACCAGCGACCTGGAGCTGGCCAACGTGGCCGCGACGCTGGCCAGCCACGGCATGTGGTGCCCGCCCAGCCCCGTCGAGTCGGTGACCGACCGGACGGGGGCGCCGGTCACGGTGACCCAGCCGCCGTGCCGGCAGGTGCTCGATCCGGCGATCGCCGACACCCTGATGAACGGGCTGAGCAAGGACGAGCAGCCCGGCGGCACGTCGGCCGCGGCGGCCGCGTCCATGGGCTGGAACCGCCCGATCGCGGCGAAGACCGGCACCACCAACGACTACAAGTCGGCCGCGTTCGTCGGGGCCACCCCGCAGATGGCCGGGGCATCGATCGTCTTCGACGACTCGGCGTCGCCCCGGCCGATCTGCGACGGCACCCCGCCCTACAGCTGCTCGGGCGGCAACATCTACGGCGGCAAGGCGCCGGCCCGCACGTTCTACCGGGCCATGGGCGACATCCTCGACGGTCAGCCGGTGGTGCCGCTGCCGCCGCCGGATCCGCGGTACCTGAACGGCTCGCAGTCCTGAGCCCGGGCCGTGCCGGGCGCGGGGTGCCGCGCCCGGCACGCCGGGACGTCACGGGGCCCGGGCTCAGCGGGCCGGGCCCACGATCGCGGTCAGCGCCCGGTCGAGGTCGGCGACGAGGTCGCGGGGATCCTCGAGGCCCACGGAGAACCGCAGGTGTCCCCAGCGCCGGAACGGTTCGGGATAGAACCGGGCGCGCTCGTCGTCGGCCGCCACGTGCACGATCAGCGACTCGTCGTGGCCCAGCGACACGGCCGAGGTGATGATCTGCAGCGCCGCCACGAACCGGTTCTGCGTCGCGGCGTCCCCGCGGACGGCGAACGCGAGCATGCCGCCGAAGCCGCCGTCCAGGGTCCGGGCGGCCAGGTCGTGCTGGGGGTGCGTGGACAGCCCCGGGTAGGCGACGTAGGCGACCCGCGGATCGCCGTCGAGGAACTCGGCGACGGCTTGGGCTCCCGCGCAGTGCGCCCGCATCCGCATCGGCAGCGTGATCGAGCCGCGCATGATCAGCCAGGCGTTGAACGGGCTGATCGTGGCGCCGACGTTGACCATCGCCTCGGCCCGGATCCGGTCGATCACCTCGGCCGCGCCGATCACCGCCCCGCCCATCGCGTCGCCGTGGCCGTTGATGTACTTGGTCAGCGAGTGCACGACCAGGTCGGCGCCCAGCGCGAGGGGGCGCTGCAGCACCGGGGTGGCGAAGGTGGCGTCGACGGACAGCAGCGCGCCGGCGGCGTGCGCGATCTCCGCGACGGCGGCGACGTCGGTGATCCGGGTCGTGGGGTTGGCCGGGGTCTCGATGTGCACCAGCCGGGTCTCCGGCCGGATCGCGGCTCGCACCGCCTCGGGGTCCGAGGTGTCCACCAGCGTCGCGGTGATCCCGTACTTGTCCGGCAGCAGTTCGGTGAGCAGCCGGTACACCGCGACGTAGCTGACGTCGGAGGAGACGACGTGGTCGCCGGCCCGCAGGAACGTGAAGAACACCGCGTGCAGCGCGGACACCCCGCTGGCCAGCGCGACGGCCGCCGCGCCGCCGTCCAGCCGGGCCAGCTTCTCCTCCAGCCAGTGCTGGTTGGCTCCGCCGTTGCGGGTGTAGAGCGGGGTGTCGGTGCCCGACCAGCTCAGTTGCGACGGGTCGTCGGGCAGTGCATAGGAGTTCGCCGTGACCAGCGGGCGGCGGATGGCCCGGGTGCCCGGGTCGACGGCGTTGCCGGCGTGCACGCTCAGCGTGGCCAGGCCCAGGTCGTCGGGGGAGAGATCCATGCGCTCTTCGTAGCGCACCATCCGCGGGAGAGATTCGACACCCGGTAGAAGACTATGCGCGGGGTTGCGGCACAGTGGAGGAGAGATCACGACCCGCACCACCCCTGGAGCTGCCGCCGATGAGCGCCCCGACCACCGTCACCGCACCCGCGACCCTCCCCGGCCTCAGCCGGGCCTTCCGGGCGATCGCGATCGCCGAGGCCTGCTCCTGGGCGGGGCTGCTGATCGGGATGTTCTTCAAGTACGTCGTGGTCTTCAACGACATCGGGGTGCGGATCTTCGGCTCGATCCACGGCGGGCTGTTCATCGCCTACGTGGTGATCGCGATCCTGACCGCCCGCCGGCAGCGCTGGTCCGCGGGCACCATCGTGCTCGCGCTCGCGGCCAGCGTGCCGCCGCTGTTCACGCTGTGGTTCGAGCGCTGGGCGCTGCGGACCGGCCGGCTGAACAGCACCGTCGAGGCCCGGTAGCGGCTCTCGCCGCACAACCAGCACGCCGCCCGGCCCGGCGCCGTCGACCGCGATGGGCCGGTCAGCGGATGCACCCGCTCCAGGGTCACCCGGGCCAGGTCCGCGGCGGTGGAGTCCGCGCTCAGCTGGCCGTCCGCCGTATCGAGGGTGTCGAACACGACCTCGTCACCGGCAGCAACCTCCCGCGCGGCCGCAATGTCGAGATGCCGGCGGTCGTGTCCCCGGTCGGCCTGGGCGGCCGGCGGCTCGGCCCGGTCCGTTCGGATCTCACGAACGGTCGTCGCGAGCCCCGCACGCCGTCGGCTCTGGTGATCCGATCGAGCGTGCGCAGGAACGCGCCGCTGCGGCACCGACCCAACCGACCCGTTTCGGGTCCGCCATAGGCGCCCGCGGATCCGGCTGCACGCCGTCCTCCAGCCGTCAGCCGGGCTCGTCCAGAGCCCGGTAGGCCGGTCGGAGCAGGTCGACGAGCCGGTGTCCGCGGATCTGCATCACGAAGGTGGGCACCTGGTCGAGCAGCGCGTCCGGCGGCGCCGGCGCCGAGCCGATGCGGCCGACGTCGGCGAGCCCGGGCCCGGCGGTGAAGAAGTCGTCCAGCCGGTCGGCCAGCGGCGCGGCGGCCTCGCTGCCGGGCGCTGTGCCCTCCGCCGGCTCGTCGTCGGCGCCGCGGCGGGCGCGCAGGTTGGCCAGCAGCGTCTCCCGATCGCGGCCGCGCAGCGCCAGCACCTCGAACGGGTCGGCGTCGAAGCGCTCGGCGAGCAGGTAGAACACTGCGGCCAGGTGCTTGCACGGCACCGTCTGGTCCGGGCACGAACAGTCCATCGTCAGGTCGCGCCCGCTCGCCGGGAACAGCGCCAGGCCCAGCGCGGCGAACAACTGCTCGATCTCCGGTGGCATCCCGCCGGCCAGCAGCGTCGCGGCGTACCACGCGTCGTCGGCCAGGGCCTGTTCCACCGCGGCCCACTCGGTCTTGCCGTACGCGGTGAGCCCGACCCGCACCCGATAGGGCTCCGGCCGGCTGCCCTGCACCCGGGCGACGGCCGCACCTGCGTCGACCCGCAACTCCACGATCTGTCCGGCGCGGGCGTAGCTGCGGCCGCGGGCCAGCCGGCCGCCGACGCCCAGCGACTCCAGCACCTCGATGAACCGCGCCGACCACCAGGTCTGCGCGATCGTGCCCCGGGTGCTGTGGATCTGGATGCCGCCGGCGACCCGGCGCGGCTTGCTGGGTGGGGAGTCGCGCCACCACGGAACCGTTTCCGGTTGTGGTCGTTCAGTCATCGACCGCCTCCGCCCCGAGCGCGAAGACCTCGCGCAGCTCACCGGTGGACAGCTCGGTCAACCAGCCCTCGCCGTCGCTGATCACCATGTCGGACAACGCCTTCTTCGATTCGATCATGGCGTCGATCCGTTCCTCGACGGTTCCCGGGCAGACGAACTTGCGCACCTGGACCGTGCGGTGCTGGCCGATCCGGAACGCGCGGTCGGTGGCCTGGTTCTCCACCGCCGGGTTCCACCAGCGGTCCAGGTGCACCACGTGGTTCGCGGCGGTCAGCGTCAGCCCGGTGCCGCCGGCCTTGAGCGAGAGCAGGAAGATCGACGGGCCGTTCGGGGCCTGGAAGCGGGCCACCATCTCGTCGCGCTTGCGCTTCGGGGTACCGCCGTGCAGGTAGAGCACCTCGTGGTCGAACCGCGCGGACAGGTGCGGCACCAGCATGCCGGCGAACTCGGTGAACTGGGTGAAGCACAGCACCTTGTCGCCCTCGGCCAGGATCTCGCCGAGGATCTCCTCGAGCCGGATCACCTTGCCGGACCGGTGGCCCAGCCCCGACGCCCCCGAGCCGTCGTGCAGCAGCTGGGCCGGGTGGTTGCAGACCTGCTTGAGCTTGGCCATCGCGGCCAGCACGTTGCCGCGCCCCGCGATGCCGTCGGAGTCCTCGATCTTCTCCATCATGTCGTCGACGACCGTGCGGTACAGCGACGCCTGCTCCGGCGTCAGCCGGTAGTGCTGGGTGATCTCGATCTTCTCGGGCAGGTCGTCGATGACGGCCGGGTCGGTCTTGACCCGGCGCAGCAGGTAGGGCCGGGTGATGCGGCGCAGCAGCTGCGCGGCGTCGGCGTTGTCGTGGCGCTCCACCGGGATCGCGAAGCGGGTGCGGAAGCGCTCCGCGGTGCCGAGCACCCCGGGGTTGAGGAAGTCCATCACCGACCACAGCTCGGCCAGCCGGTTCTCCATCGGGGTGCCGGTCAGGGCGATCCGGTGCCGTGCGCGCAGCCGGCGCACCGCGCGCGCCGGCGCGGCCAGGCTGTTCTTGATCGCCTGGGCCTCGTCGAGCACCACCCGGCGCCAGTCGACGCCGGCGAGCTCGTCGATGTCGCGGGTGGCGGTGGCGTAGGTGCTGATGACGAGGTCCGCGTCCGCGACCGCGCTGCTCAGCTCCTCGCCGCGGACCCGGCCGATGCCGTGGTGGACGTGCACCCGCAGCCCGGGTGCGAACCGGGCCGCCTCCCGCTGCCAGGTCCCCACCAGCGACATCGGGCACAGCAGCAGCGTGGGGCCGATCGAGCCGTCGGCGCGCTCGTGGGTCTCCAGGGCGAGCAGCTGCACCGTCTTGCCCAGGCCCATGTCGTCGGCCAGGCAGGCGCCGAGACCCAGCGCGGACAGGAACGCCAGCCAGGACAGCCCGCGCCGCTGGTAGGGCCGCAGCGTGGCGTGGAAGTCCGGCGGCGGGTCGAGCGGGGCCAGACTGCGCTCGGCGGTGCCGGCGAGCAGGTCGCCCAGCCAGCCGTCGGCCTGGACCTCGGTGACGGGCAGCGGGGTGTCGTGGTCGGCCGGATGCAGCTGGGCGAGCGCGAGCACCTCGGCCGCGGTCGGCGCACTGCGGCGTCTCCCGGCCCGGCGCAGGAACTCCAGCCCCGCGTGCAGCCGCTCGGGATCGATGCTCACCCACCGGCCGCGCAACCGGACCAGCGGCGCCTTGGCCGCGACGAGCTCGGCGATCTCCTCCTCGTCGAGCACGTGGTCGCCGACCGCGAGCGACCAGTGGAAGTCGGCGACCTGTTCGCGGCCGAGGCCGCCGCGGGTGACCACACCGGCGGCCGCCGTGGAGCGGGCGGACAGCCGCAGACCGAGTCGGCGGCCGCCGTCCCAGCCCGACGGCAGGTGCACGCCGAAGCCGGCGGCGAGCAGCCGCCCGGCGTCCTCGGTGAGGAAGCGGTGCGCGCCCTCGACGTCGAGGTCGAGCGCCTCCGGACGGGCCTGGCGCAGTGCCGGGGTCAGCGCCGGGTAGACGAGCGCGGCGCGGCCCAGCTCGGCGAGCAGGAGCTCCTGGGGCTGGGCGATCAGCCTGCCCAGCGCGCTCTCGCCCCACACCCGCGCGGCCGGCACCAGCAGGCTCGGGTCCTCGGTGGACTGCAGCAGGAACTGCAGCTGCCAGCGGGTCCCGTCACCGGTCTGGTCGGTGCCGGGATCGTCCTGATCGGCCGGATCGTCGAGCACCCGGACCTCGGCCAGCCGGAAGCTCGCCCGGCCGGGCCCGGTCGGTTCGGTGCCGACCGCGTCCCACGGCTCGAGGGCGCGGGCCAGCTCGTCGAGCTCGCGCGGCTCGGCGTCCACCCGGGCGTCGGGGGTCAGCAGCGCGGCGAGCCAGGCCTCGGTCGCGGGGAGCCGGCGGGGGGCGCGGCCGCGCCGCGGCGGGAGCAGCGCGACGGGTTCGTCGGCGCGGGCCAGCCGGTCGCGGACGGCCGCGTCGACGAGGACCGCGACGGCGTCGGCGACCAGGGCCGCGGGGTCCTGGCCGGCGAGGTCGGGACCGGGGCGGGGAATGCCCGGCCGGGCTCCGGCCGGGCCGCGGCGGGCCCGCTGTTCGGACCGGCCGACCGGGGGCATCGCAGCGACCAGTGAGTCGAGCGCGACCACGTCGAGGCCCTGGATCACCGGCCGCCACCGGGCGGCCGGCGCCGGGTCGCGGACCAGGGTGGGCAGCACCCGGCCGCGGGCGGCGAGGTCGGCGGCGAACCGGGCGATCGCGCGCAGATGCCGGACCGAGGCGCCGTAGCGGACCTCCTCGGCGGGGTCGTCGATCTCGCCCGGCTCGACGACGACCGCGGGCACGGTCCAAGGCTGCAGGCCGGGGGTCGACCGGCTCGCCCGGGTGGGGGAGGCGCGGACCAGCTCGGGGGAGTCGAGCGGGCCGCTGGGCCGCGACGGCAGCAGCAGTGTCACCGTCGTCGGTTTGCCGGGATGCAGGGCGGCGAGCTCGGAGGCGGGCAGGGCGAACGGATGCGGCCGGGCCGTCCGCAGCGACCGGCGGCCGGTGCCGGCCGGCCGCGCGCCGTCCTCGGCCCACAACACCAGTCCGCGCCCGCGGGACCACAACCCGTGCACGGCCAGCAACGCACGCCCCCCGTCCCCAACGACCC
>NZ_JAAXLA010000072.1 GCF_012911935.1 Pseudonocardia acidicola
GGAAGGGGTGGGCCGGGTCAGGCCCACACCGGAGGACCCCGCCGGGCGAGTCCGGAGATCGCCGCCCGGGCGGTGCGCATCGCGACGGCGGCCGCCGGGACGGGCAGCGTCGGCAGCGGGCGGTCGGCCGGCGGCGGGGTGAGCCGCCGTGGCAGGACGCGGACGAGCGCGGCGAACAGGGCGAGCAGGACGTGATCGGCGTCGCGGATCATCCACGCGGTGGCCAGCGTGGCCACGACGTGCATCGCGAGCATCCCCGGGGTGCTGACCATCGGGCCGACCATCCGCTCGGCGGCGTGCGCGTCGCCGAGCACCTGCATGACCACGTGCATCCCGAGCTGGCCGCCGCCCAGCGTGGCCAGCAGCCCGGGGACGGCGCGGCACACATCGGCCAGCGCGACCGTGAGCAGGACGAACAGCGGGAACAGCACGAGCAGCAGGTGAAGGTGCGGCAGGGCGCCACCGGCGGCCGCGTGCCCGACGGCGGTCAGGATCGTGCTCATCACCGCGACGGTGCCGGCATGGACTCCCCGGGCCGGGCGCATGCCGGTACCGGATTGTCCGGTCGAGCGCCTCATGGGCCGAAACGGTAATCGGTGCACACGGGGCCGACCAAGCCGATGTGGGGGCCCAAACTGAGGGGCCCGGGTGCTAGGTGCGGACGCCCAGGTGGGTGAGCAGCTGGGTCTCGATCTGGTCGAGCTCGCCGGAGATGGCCCGGAAGGCGGTGCGCCGGCGCGGGCTCGGCATCTGCTCCGCGGCCCGGACGGCCACCGCGAGATCGGCCAGCCGGGGCCGGGTGTCGAGAGCGAACCGGCGGGCCGCACCGGTCGCGTGCACCTCGTCGCCGGAGTCAAGCTCGGTGAGCGCCTCGGCGACCCGGGACAGCCGGGCGTGCAGCGCTCCACCGCGGCCGGAGTAGGCGGCCAGCTGGTCGGGGGCGACTCCGAGCTTGCGCGCGCGGTAGGTGTCCCACTGCGCACGGGCGACCCCGGCGGCGGCCAGCGCGTACGGCGCCAGCAGCGGAGCGACGACCTTGCCCACGCCGATCATCCGCTTTGCCCGCGCCGGCGTCAGACCGTCGCGGTCGCCCTTGGCTGCCTTGGGGGCCTCTTCCACCTGGTGCGCCTTCGCCTTCTTCTCGGCCTTCTTCGTGCGCTTCCGGCCGGCCTGCCGCTCGGCCTCCGCGGTCTCCTTCGCGGCTTTCGCGGCTTTCCTGCGCGCCCTCCGGCCGGCCTTCGGCGGGGGACCGCCGCCGTTCTCGCCGGCCACCGCGTCGATCATCGTCACAGCGTCGGAACCGACGCGGCCGGACCCACCGGATCGTCTGGATCTGCTGGAACGTCCTCGCAGCCCCATTCCCGTCCTCCTCGCCCCCCGCGCGCCGAGGTTGCGGGCAGCTTAGAGCCCGGCTGTCCCGGTGGCAGGCGCAGAGGTTGTCGGAGCCGGTCTCTACCCTCGGGCGTGTGACGGCGGTAGTGAACGGCGTGGACAACTCAGCCGGCGTGGCCGGGGTGTCGCTCGACGCCTCGGCGGTGACGCGCTGCCGCCGGCGGGTGCATCTGGATCACGACCCGGCCTCGGCCGAGGTGCCACGTGCGCTGCCCGACCCGTCGCTCGAGCAGCGCCGGGCCGACGCGGCGGCGCACCGGGCGGAGATCGGCGCGCGGCTGGCCGCGGCCACCGGTGAGGCCTGGGTCGCGGTGCCGGCCGAGGGCCCGGCGCACCGGCGAGCGGCGGCGACCGCGGAGGCGGTGGCGGCGGGGGCCCGGTTGATCTGGGGTGCGGTGCTGCCGCTCGACGACGCGGCCGGCCGGCGCGGCAGCGCCGAGCTGCTCGTCCGTCTCCCGGGCGGCGGCTACGTGCCGGTGATCGTGGTCCGGCACCGGGTCACCGATCCGGGCTCCGGCGCGGTCACCACCCCGCTGCTCGAGCCGTGGCCGGACCGTGGCGCCGTCGATCCGGACCGCAAGATCCGCTCCCAGCCGCGCGACCTGCTGCGACTGGCGCACCTGACGCGGATGCTGGGGGCGGCCGGCTGGGCTGCCGACGAGGAGCCCGAGGGCAGCTGCCTGGGCGGTGTGATCGGCATGGACGCCGATGTCGTCGTCTGGCACGACCTGCTGGCCGGGCACTGGCCGGGCGGGCGGAGCACGCTGGCCGAGTACGACGTGCGGTTCGCCGACCGGATCGCGGTGGCCACCGCGGCTGCCACCGGGGCGCCCGCCCTGGCCCGGCCGTCGCGGATCACCGAGTGCCGCCGCTGCCCGTGGTGGCCGACCTGCGAGACCGAGCTGACCCGCTCCGAGGACGTCAGCCTGGTCGTGCGCGGGGAGGCGGCCGTCGTGCTGCGCGCGGCCGGGGTGGGGACGGTCGCCGCGCTCGCCGCGCTCGACCCGGCGGTGGAGCCGCCGGTGCCGCTGCCCGGGATGCCCTTCGCCGACACGGTCGCGCTGGCCCGGGCCTGGCAGCGCGGGCTGTCGGTGGCGCGGCGGGTGCCGCGGATCGCGGTGCCGCGCGCCGACGTCGAGGTCGATGTGGACATGGAGAGCTTCGGCGAGGCCGGGGCCTACCTGTGGGGGGCGTTGCTCACGTTCCCCGGCGGCGCCCGGCCCGGCGACGAGCCGGAGGGCTACCGCGCATTCGCCACCTGGGAGCCGGTGCCCACCGAGGACGAGGGCCGCTCGTTCGGCGAGTTCTGGACGTGGCTCTCCGGGGTCCGGGCGGCCGCGGCGGCGAGCGGGCGCAGCTTCGCGGCGTACTGCTACAACGAACAGGCGGAGAACCGCTGGCTGCTCGCGTCGGCACGGCGCTTCGCCGGGCGGCCGGGGGTCCCGACGGTGGGCGAGGTCGAGTCGTTCATCGGTGCACCGTCCTGGGTGGACCTGTTCGCCGTGGTCAGCGAGTGGTTCCTGTGCGCGCACGGCAAGGGGCTCAAGCGCATCGCGCCGGCTGCCGGGTTCAGCTGGCGCGACCCGGAGGCCGGCGGCGAGAACTCGATGCGCTGGTACCGCGACGCCGTCGGGATGGACGGCGCGCCGCCCGATCCCGAGCAGCGGCGGCGGTTGCTGGAGTACAACGCCGACGACGTCGCGGCCACCCGGGCGCTGCGCGAGTGGATGTCCTCGCCGGCGATCGCCGAGGTGCCGCTGGCCGGCGAGCTGTAGCCGGCGGTAGGCGCGATCCTCCACTCCGCTTCACCGGCCCGCAGCCGCGTGTCCAGGAGGCGGTCACCGGGTAGACGGAGTATGACCGATGTCCGGTCGTGCCCCATTCGGGAGAGGTGCCGCCCTTGTTCGCTCGACGTATCGCCGTCATCGGTTCCGGCTATGTCGGCCTGACCACCGGCGCGTGTCTGGCTTCGCTGGGACACCACGTGGTGTGCGCCGACATCGACGCCGCCAAGGTCGACCGGCTGCGTGCGGGGGAGGTCGGCATCCTCGAGCCGGGGCTCACCGAGCTGGTGGTGGAGGGCATGGCAGCCGGCCGCCTGGAGTTCGTCGTCGGTGCGCGGGAGGCGGTCGCCCGCCCGGATGCGCCACCGGTCGAGGTCGTCTTCCTGTGCGTGCCGACGCCGATGGGTGCCGGCGGCGCGGCCGACCTGACCGCGGTGCAGGCCGTCGCGGGGGAGGTCCGGCACCTGTTGCCCAGCGGGTGCGTCGTGGTCAACAAGTCGACCGTGCCGGTGGGCACCGCGGAGGCCACCCGCAAGCTGCTCAACCGGCGCGACGTCGCCGTCGTGAGCAACCCGGAGTTCCTGCGCGAGGGCAGCGCGGTGCACGACTTCCTCAACCCCGACCGGATCGTCGTCGGCAGCGACCAGCAGGACGCCGCCGAGCGGGTCGCGGCGCTGTACTCCCGGCTGGGCGCCCCGGCGGTGCTCACCGACGCGGCCAGCGCGGAGATGGTCAAGTACGCGGCGAACGCGTTCCTCGCCATGAAGCTGTCCTATGTGAACGCGCTGGCCGAGCTGTGCGACCTGCTCGGCGCCGATGTCGCGGACGTGACGGAGGGCATGGGCTACGACCGCCGGATCGGTCAGGCGTTCCTGTCGCCCGGGCCCGGCTGGGGCGGGTCCTGCCTGCCGAAGGACACCAACGCGATGGTGCAGGTCGCCGCGGCCGCGGGCCGGGAGCTGCCGCTGGTGAGCGCGAGCATCGCGACGAACAACCGGCAGCGCGAGCTGATGGTCGACAAGGTCCGCGACGCGGTCGGCACGCTCGACGGCACCCGGATCGGGCTGCTCGGGCTCACGTTCAAGGCCGGCACCGACGACTTGCGCGACTCGCCGGCGCTCGACGTCGCCGCGATGCTGCGCGCCGAGGGCGCCGAGCTGATGGCCTACGACCCGGGTTGTCCGGTCGCCGTGCCCGGGGTGACCGACGCCGTCACCGTGGTGGACGACCCGGCGCTCGCGGCCAAGGACGCCGCCGTGCTCGTGGTGCTCACCGAGTGGCCGGAGTTCCGCACGCTGGACTGGAGCGCGCTCGCCGGGCTGGTGGCCCAGCGCGTCGTCGTCGACACCCGCAACCTGCTCGACCCGGACGTGCTGCGCCGGGCCGGGTTCTCCTGGATCGGTGTCGGCCGCCGCTGACCCGCGAGTCGGCACTTCCGGTACCGCGAGTCGGCACTTTCGGGAGACTGAGTCGCCGTTTCCGGGAGACCGTCGATCGGCGGCCGGGCAGCGCAGCGCGGCACGGTTTGCCAGAGTGGCACCGTGGCTCCCCGGAAGCATGAACAGCAGGGCCGGCACGGCGCGGCGTCCAGCACCCACTACCTCGGCACCTCCACCGCGATGGCGGTCCTCGCCCGCGGCGGCAATGCGTTCGACGCCGCGGTCGCGGCCGGGTTCGTGCTGCAGGTCGTCGAGCCGCACCTGTGCGGGCCCGGTGGCGAGGTGCCCGCGGTGTTCGTCACCGCCGGCGACCCGACTCCGCGGGTGCTGTGCGGGCAGGGGGTCGCACCGGCCGCCGCCACCACCGCGCACCTGCGCGACGAGCTGGGGCTGGAGATCGTGCCCGGCACTGGCCTGCTGGCCGCGACCGTGCCCGGCGCCTGGGACGGCTGGCTGACCCTGCTGCGCGACCACGGCACGCTCACCCTGGCCGAGGTGCTCGAGCCCGCCATCGGCTACGCGAGCGGCGGGTTCCCGCTGGTGCCGCGGGTCCCGCCGACGATCGCCACGGTCGCCGACCACTTCCGCACGCACTGGCCCACCTCGGCCGCGCAATGGCTGCCCGACGGGCGGGTGCCGGCCCCGGGCGACACCATGCGGCTGCCCGCGCTCGCAGCCACCTGGCGCAGGTTGCTCGACGCCGCCGTCGGCCCGACCCGGGAAGCGCAGATCGACGCCGCCCGCGACGCCTGGTGCCGCGGTTTCGTGGCCGAGGAGATCGCCGCGTTCTGCCGCACCCCGGTCCGTGACGAGAGCGGCCGCGACCACGCCGGGCTGCTCACCGCCGACGACCTGGCCGGCTGGTCGGCGTCGTACGAGGACGCACTGCTGGTCGACACCGGCGACGGCTGGACCGTGGCCAAGTGCGGAGCCTGGTCGCAGGGGCCCGTGCTGCCGCAGACCCTGCAGCTGCTGCGCGGGGCGGAGCTGTCCTACCCCGATGGCGTGGCCACCGCCGACACGGTGCATCTGGCCGCGGAGGCGGCCAAGCTCGCGTTCGCCGATCGGGAGGCCTGGTACGGCGACAGCCTCGATCCCGCCGCGCGGGTTCCGCTGGAGACGCTGGTGTCGGAGGCCTACGCGGCGCAGCGCCGGGCGCTGATCGGCGACACCGCGTCGCTGGAGTTGCGGCCGGGCTCCCCGGACGGGCGCGAACCGCGCCTGGCCGGCTACGCCGCCCATTCGGGCGCCCCGCGCGGCGACGGGGTGAGTGCGCCGGGCCTGGGGGAGCCGACGGTGAGCCGGATCGGGGCCGTGCGCGGCGACACCGTGCACGTCGACGTCGTGGACGCGGCCGGGAACATGATCTCTGCGACGCCGTCCGGGGGCTGGCTGCAGTCCTCGCCGACGATCCCGGCGCTGGGATTCTGCCTGGGCACCCGGGCCCAGATGTTCTGGCTGGAGGACGGCCTGCCCGCCTCGCTCGTCCCGGGACGGCGCCCGCGGACCACGCTCAGCCCGTCGCTGGGGCTGCGCGACGGCGAGCCGCGGATCGCGTTCGGCACCCCGGGCGGGGACCAGCAGGACCAGTGGCAGCTGTGCTTCTGGCTCGCGCACACCGTCGGTGGGCTGGACCTGCAGGCCGCGATCGACGCCCCGGCCTGGCACTCCACGGCCTTCCCCGCGTCGTTCGCGCCGCGCGGCTGGCAGCCCGGCGGGCTGGTGGTCGAGTCCAGGCTGGGCGCTGACACGCTGGCCGCCCTGGCCGCGCGCGGGCACGTCGTCACCGACGCGGGGCCGTGGGCGCTCGGGCGGCTGTGCGCGGTCGGGCGGGGCCCGGGCGACGGGCTGCTGCGCGCCGCCGCGGACACCCGCAGCGGGGTCGGGGCCGCCGCCGCGCACTGATCCCACCCCCCGTTTGCGGGGCCGTTACTCCCCTTGGTCGTGTCTGTCGTTCCCCCGTCCGGGCCTCCAAGCTCCTCTCGAGGTCCGGGGCGATCGGCTCCCGGCGGAGCGAGAGAACACGAGGGTCATGCGAGGACGGAGCACACAGACCAACAGCGGATGTCCGTTCGGCGGCGGCATCGAGACGGGGATGTCGCGGCGGCGGGTGCTCGCCGGTGCGGCCGGGCTGGCTGCGCTGCCCGTCCTCGCCGGTGTCGGCGCCCCCGCCGCCGCGGCACCCGGCCCGGCCGGCGCTGCGGCGCCCGCCCAGCCGGCGCCCCGCCGTGCCCGCCCGCGTGCGCTCAAGGGCGGGCACGGCATCGGCGATCCGCGGGGCAGTGACATCGCGGTGCGTGCCGGGCGCGACAAGGAGGCCCGTTTCGGCGTCATGTTCAAGCGGCTGCCGGCGTTCAACCCGCCGGATGCGCTGCTGTCCGCGCTGGCCCTGCGGATGAACGACGGCAAGAAGCCGCTGACCGACGTCAAGGACAGCGACACCGAGTTCGACAACGCGAGCATGCCGGCCGGCTACATCTACTTCGGCCAGTTCATCGACCACGACATGACCCGCGACAAGACCCCGCTCACGCAGCAGCGCCAGGACCCGCGGGGGATGACCAACTACGACACGCCGAAGTTCGACCTCGGTAGCGTCTACGGCGGCGGGCCGACCGCCAACCCGGAGCTCTACGACCCGGCGAGGCCGGGATATCTCCTGGTCGAGTTCCACGACGGCGTCCACGACCTGCCCCGCGACGACGTGGGCGCGGCCTACCTGGGCGACCCGCGCAACGACGAGAACCTCATCGTCGCGCAGTTGCACGTCGTCTTCCTCCGGCTGCACAACAAGTACCGCGACCAGGGCAAGACCTTCGAGCAGGCCCAGCAGCTCGTCCGCTGGCACTACCAGTGGCTGATCGTGAACGACTTCCTGGTGCGGATCGCCGGCCGGGAGATGGTGGACGGGCTGCTGCGCAGGCGCGGCAATGGCCCCATCCAGTACACCGGCCGGCTCTACCAGCCGCGCAACCCGAACCGGCCCTACATGCCGGTGGAGTACTCCGGAGCCGCGTATCGCTTCGGGCACAGCATGATCCGCGCCGAGTACGAGATCCAGGACGGGCACACCGTGCCGATCTTCGGCCAGGAGGGGTACGAGGACCTGCGCGGTTCGCGGTCGATCCCGGAGAACATGTGGATCGACTGGAACTACTTCTTCGAGATCCCCGGCATGCACACCCCCGACGACCGCAACATGGCCCGGCTGATCGACACCCAGCTGTCGCTGCCACTGGCGACGCTGCCGCCGACGGTGGTGGCGCCGACGGCCGACGCGATCGTCGCGCTGGCCGAGCGCAACCTGCTGCGCGGCAAGCGACTCGGGCTGCCGGCCGGCCAGGACGTGGCCGCCGCGATGGGCATCAGGCCGGTGACCAACGCCCAGCTGGGGCTCACCGAGCCCGGGTGGAAGGGCAAGGCGCCGCTCTGGTTCTACATCCTGAAGGAGGCCGAGCTGCTCGGCGGCACGAGGCTGGGCCCGGTCGGCGGGCGCATCGTGGCCGAGGTGATCCTCGGGCTGATGGCCCTGGACCGGACCTCCTACTTCACCGTGAACCCCTCGTTCAACCCGGGCGGCTCGTTCGCGATGGGCGACCTGATCCTGATGGCCGACGCCATCGACGAGCGAGCCCGCACGCCCGGGCCTGCGGACCCGGGGCCGGAGGCGCCCGAGCTACCGCACCCGGAAGAACCCGCGGACCAGGCGAACCCGGCGGCGCTGCCCGACCCGGCCCCGGGCCAGGTCTGATCCGGGGGGCGGCCGGCGCCGGCGGCGTAGCCTGAGCGCATGGCTCTGTTCGGACCCGACAAGACGCAGATGGTCACCGCGGAGCGGGCGCTGCCCGGGCGGCCGACCCCGCTGGCGGTGCCGGAGCAGCACTTCGTCAACGGCAACCGCATCCTGCCGCCGTTCCCCGAGGGCCTGGCCACGGCCGTGTTCGGCATGGGCTGTTTCTGGGGCGCCGAGCGGATCTTCTGGCAGACCCCCGGCGTCCACTCGACCGCGGTCGGGTACGCGGGCGGGTTCACCGAGAACCCCACCTACGAGGAGGTCTGTTCCGGGCTGACCGGGCACACGGAGGTCGTCCTCGTGGTGTTCGACCCCGCGCACGTGAGCTACGAGACGCTGCTGAAGGTGTTCTGGGAGGGGCACGACCCGACGCAGGGCATGCGCCAGGGCGACGACCGCGGCACCCAGTATCGCTCGGCGGTCTACTACGTCGACGACGCCCAGCGCGAGCTCGCCGAGTCGACCGCGAAGACCTATGGCGACGCCCTGCGCGCCGCCCACCACGGCGAGATCACCACGGAGATCGCTCCGCTGCGGCACTTCTACTGGGCCGAGCACTACCACCAGCAGTACCTGGCCAAGGTGCCGAACGGGTACTGCGGCATCGGCGGCACGGGTGTTTGTCTAAGTGACCTTCCAGGTGTCACGCTGCCCGGCCCGAAGGGTTGATCCGCGGCAGGGCGTCTGTCGAGTCGTCGACCAGGCCGAATACGGCAACGACGCGCATGAGCGCTGCCGGGTCCTCCACGACCGGCGGCAGGCCCTGAGCGAGTCGGGACGTCCGGACGATCTCGCGCACCAGGTCGTCCGGACCGGCCGCGTGAACGGTGCGTGCTGAGCTGCGCCGAACGGCCGGTCTGCTCATGCGTCCACTCTCCCCGCGGTCAGTGACTGTCACTCGGTTGTCACTCGCGTTGTCACTGGTGTTTGCGCTGGTCAATGGCGGTGTAGTGACGGTGTGACACGGGAGTGCGCCGTTGGTGCGCGGCGCGGTTGTCACTCGGCCTCCGGCTCGGTGGAGATGTGTTCGTCCTGGTCAGGCGGGCTTGAGTGACGCTGTGACAGCAGTGACAGGGGGCGCGCTGCGGGGGTGTCACTCGTGTCACCGGTGTCACTGTCGGCCGGGTGGTAGGCCCCGGCCGGGGTGGCTCTGATCTGTCCGTCGGTGGCCATGCGGCGGCAGGTCTGGCGAACGGTTGCCGCGTCGAGCTGGAGCGCTTCGGCGATCTCCTTTGGGCGCTGGCCGGGGTAGTCGCGCACGTACCGGAGCACGAGGGATCGGGTGTCGCGCAGTAGGTAGTCGCTGGCTGGGCCGTCGAGCGTCCGCCACGCGCCTGCCGTGGGGTCGAACGAGAGGGCGTAGTCGGTTTCATCGACGTCGCGGCCGGTGACGTGGAGGACCCCGTCTGCTTGGGCGCGGGCGCGTTCGAGGACGAGGACGGCGTCGGCGGCGCCGGCGAGTCCGTTGGTGCCGGAGACGGTCGCGAGGAAGTCGTCGGCGGCGGCCTTGCGCACGTGGTGGACGAGCAGCATGGCCACGCCGTAGTGGTCGGCGATCCGCTTGATCCGGGTCATGGCGGCGTAGTCGGCGTCATAGGCGGCGACGCCGGGGGGTGGGGTGCCGCGGACCTTGGCGAACACGTCGATGACGACGAGCCGGGCGTCGGGGTGGGCGTCGAGCCAGTCCACGAGCACAGCATCGCCTCCGGCCGGGATCGGCGGGCAGGCGATCGACAAGGTCAGCCCGGCCGGGGCGGGACGGCCGGCGAGCACGGTGCGGATGCGGGATTGCAGCCGGCGCGGGGTGTCCTCCAGTGCGAGGTAGAGCACCGGACCTTGCTCGACGGGCAGGCAGCCGAGCGCCGGCCGTCCGGCTGCGATGTCCAGGCCGAGCCCGAGTGCGAGCCAGGATTTGCCGACCTTCGGGGGGCCGGCGAACAGAGTCACGCCCTCGCAGACGATGCCGGGCACCGCCCACCGCGGGTCGGGGAAGTCCATGCCCATCAGCTCCTGTGCGTCCCATGCCGTGCGCGCAGGTGCGGCCACGGCTTCGAGCCCTCCGCGTCGAGGGCGCCGTGCAGGACCGTTCACGGCGCCCTCAGAGCCGTTGTGCTGCCCGTTCGGGTCGAGGGCAGGGTGACGGTCCGGCCTCTTCAGGGGCTGGGGGTGCGGGTTGGTGGTCATGCGGCGGCTCCCGCGGGGTCAGTGATCGTGCGCGGTCGTTTCGCTCCGGCGCGCAGGCCGGAAGCGATGGTCTGTTCGGCCTGGCGGGGGCTGTAGGCGCCGAGCGCGAGATGCCGGCCCGCGGCCGACAGCAGCACCGCGCGCGCATCCGGCTCTGGCAGGGCGCCACCGGCGACGAGCTGCCCAAGCGCGACCGCGGCGACGTACAGACAGGCGTTGCGCTGCCCGGCCGGGGCGTCGTGCACCCGTGCTGTTTCAGCTGTGATCGCGGCGTGCAGATAGCGACCGACCCGGCCCGCGGCAGTGCGGATTGATCCGGTTGGGGCGGGCGGAAGCGGCGGCGGCGCCAGGCGTCGGGCGAGCCATCCGGGCAACGCGGCCGGGTCGCGGTCGTCGACCAGCCGGTATGTCCCGGCGGGGGTGCGGCTGCCCGGGGCGACGACGTAGCCGCCGTGCGCGCGGGTGTCGACTTTCCACCCCAGCCCGCGTCCGCGGTCGCCTTGGGTGTTGCGCAGCGCCGGTGCCGCCGGCCCGGCCGGGGTGCGGAAGTACAGGTGGCGTCCGCCCGAGGGCGTGATGACTGTCCGCGTGGCGGGCACCTGCTCGCCTGCTTCGGCGGCGACCCAGGCCAGCGCGCCGGCCCCGTCGATCACGCCGCGGGCGGCCCACAGTTCGGGCGCGATGTCGGCGGGGTGGCCCGGGTCAGGGCGGTCGAGGTCGATCACGACCAGCCCAGCCGGGCCGCAGGCGATGCCGACGTTGAACGACCCGGCCGTCCAGGCGCGGGCGATGCGGTCGGGGTCGGTGGTGGCGCGCTGCTCCCACCCGGCGTGTCCGCCGGCGCAGGGCCCGGTGCCCGGACAGCGATCGGCACCGTGCAGTGCGGGCCGCTTCCCGGCCGGCGCGAGCGGAAACACGGGCCAGCCGCGCGCGGCAGCGGCGAGGGCGACGTCGGTCAAGCTGGTGGGATTCTCGGGGCCAGTGCTCATGCCGGACGGTCTCCGTTCGATAACTCTGAGTGATCGACGGCGGGTGTGGAGGACCAGGGGAGGGAGGCGCGGACGATGCCTCGATCCCCGGTTACAGCCGTATTTGTGCTGGTCGGACGGGGGTGGGTCCCTCGCCTCCCTTGCGGTGATCTCTCCTGGTCAGCTTGGGGAGGTGGGGCCGGGGAGGAGGTGAGGGAGAACTCCCTTCCTCCCCGGCCCCTCCCTCACTGGGCTCCCTCGCCGGGCTCCCAGTCGTCGTCACTGTCCGTGTCCGAACCGGTGGTGCGGTCGGCGATGGCCTCGACGACCCGAGACAGCGCGACCTGCTGCCAGCCGCCGGTCTTGTACGGCTTGGCGCCGTCGGGCAGCGCGTCGCGCAGGTCGCCGAACGTCCACCGCCCGTAGGCGCCCCGGTCGCGGCCGGCGAGCCGGGACAGCACCTCTTGGGTGCGCATCCGCTCCGCGCCCGCCTCGCGGATCACGGCGGCGATGTCCGTGAGTGGGTCCGGACCGGCCGGCTCCTCGGCCACCATCGGCGCCGTGGTGGTGATGCCGGCCTCGTCGCGCATCGCCAGGGCGCGCTCGACGATCGGGGTGATCTCGTCGATGCCCTTCTCCCGGCGGATGTAGAACGTGCGCAGCAGCCCGGGCCGGGGTCCGAACCCCGACGCCATGGCGGTGCCTACGTCCTCGCCGGGGACGAGATTGGTGGCGGTGATCCCGGCCTTGTGCGCGCCGGTGCCGAGGATCGCGTCGTTGCCCTGGTGGTCGCCGATGGCGAAGCACACCCGGTGCGACACCGTCTTGGCCAGGTCCCGCGGCAGCGAGTCCGCCGACGGCGCGGGGGTGACAAAGACCAGGGTGATGCCGCACTTGCGCGCCTTCATCATCACCTTGATCGCGAGCTGCTTGGCCTCCTCGCCGAACTGCTCGTGGCGGAACAGCTCCTGGCACTCGTCGAACACCACGACCTTGGGCCGCATCCGCGGGTCGCGCTCGGCGAGTTCCCGCGTGAGCTTGGTTTCCTCCCCGCCGAGTTCGGCGAGGATCTTCCCGCGCTCGGTGACCTCGGTGCGCAGGTTGCGCAGCGCGCCGATCGCGGCGGCGATGTGCTCGTCCTCGTCGCCCTTGACCAGCCTGGCCAGGCGGCGGGTCATGGGGTCGTAGTCGACGTTGAACGCCATCACGTAGACCTCGATGTCCACCAGCGGATCCAGCATGGCCCCGAGCAGCAGGTTGACCACCAGCGAGGTCTTGCCCGAACCCATTGCCCCGGCGGCGCCGTAGTTCGACGCCATGAGCTTGCCGGTGACCACGCTGCCGCGCTGGTCGATCCCGACGGGCACCCCGGTGAAGTAGTCGGCCGTGCCCTCGGTGAGCAGCGGATAGGGGTCCACCGGCCCGGTCAGCAGCCCCTGGTCGGCCACCCACAGGTCCAGCACCCCGGGTTGGCGCTTGGGCTCGGTGGGCCACACCTCCACCGGCAGGCGCACCAGGTTGTGCGCCAGCACCGCCCGTCGGTCGTTGATCATCTCCACGGTGACGCCGGCGGGCAGCTCCAGTTGGGTTCGCCAGCCCTTGCCGTCCCGCCCGGTGCCCAGCACCCACCGGGGCTGCCAGCCCTCCTTGAACTTCCGGGTCAGCGGCGGCAGGTTGAGGTTCCGTAGCGCGGCCAGGATCGCCCCCTCATCCGGCACCACATCCCGCACCGTCGTGTCCGGCTGCACCGGGGCGGCCCAGGCCGGGGGCTCGGTGCGGGCCCGGCCGATCGCCCACAGGCAAACGATCCCGCCGACGGTGGCCAGCAGCAGCATCGTGGCGCCGTAGACGCTGATGAACCATGCCGTGAACGCGATCGCCGAGATCACCCCACGGATCGGCCCCAGCACCCACGAGAGGTCGTCGTTGCCGATCGCGAGCACTACGCCCAGCAGCAACAACAGGCCGGTGAAGGCCACCAGACCGACGGCGAAGGCCTTCACGAACTGGATCGGTGAGCGCACCCAGTCCATGACGCGGTCGTGGCGACGCTGCTTCTCCGCGACATCGCGGGTCTCCCACTCCAGCAGTACCTCGCGGTCTCCGACCAGCTCGGCCTGGCGCATCATCCGCTCGTACCGCGATGCGCCGTGCGCGTCGCGCCACCGGCTCCACACCACCCCGGCGCCGGCGATCGGGAACCACATATGCCGGGCGACTCCCCGCGTGGCTGCCTTGGTGCGGTCGTGGGTGGCCAGCGTGTGGGCGGTGGTGATGACGTGCACCGTCTGCCGGCGCGCCACGGTGCCGGCCCGGCGCAGCGCCGTCCCCGGCCGGGCCGGCTCGTCGCCGGCCTGGTCGTCGACGAGCTCGGCGTCGATCACCAGCGGCGCGACCTCGGTTCCGGCCGGGGTGGGCCGATGCGGGAACTCGATCACCCGGCCCTCGTCGGGCCGGCGCCGGCGCTCCTGCTCGCGCATCGCGGTCTCCTGCTCGATCTCGACGTCGTCCCGGTCGGCCGGGTCGGGGTTGCCAGTCACGGTCGTGGGCATCACGCAGCCGCCCTTCCGGGCTCGACAGCGGGCGGGATGGACACCGGCGCGACGGCCGGGGCGGGGTCGGCGGCGCGCAGAGCAGCGGCGACCTTCACCGAGGTGCCGGCCGAACAGCCGGTCACCCGGCGGCACCACGCCGGGGTGGCGTCCACCGACTCGCCGGCTGCGCGGGCATCGTCGAGCGCCACACGGGCCGCGGTCACGTAGTCGGCCAACAGGGTGCGCGGTGTCGGGGCGCGCCGGGCGGGGCGCCGTGCGGCCCGGGCCGGCCGGGTCGGCTGCGCATCGTCGGCCGCGGACCGCGGCCCGGGTTTGTGAACGGGCTCATGAACCCCGTTCATGACCTGCTCGGGGGCACGCTCGGTCAGCGCCCGGTGCACCGCCTCGGTCAGCCGGTCGCGCAGGCCGGGGCCGGTCTCGGCGGTGAAGAACACCACCAGCGGCGGCACCGAGTGCAGCACCACCCCGGCGGCGGAGAACGGCTTGCCCTCGGCCAGCCCCCACGACGTCCAGGTGTTCATCACGTAGGTGGCGGCGAACGTGAGCCACTTCGTCCGCCGCGCCCAGGCGTTGAGAGAAACCTGGTAGCGGGCGGTGACCTGCTCCGCGCGCAGCACCGCCAGCAGTACGAGCGACACCATCGGATCAAGCAGCCACGCCACCCACCACGCCAACGAGTAGGCCGGCGCCCCCGCGGCGGCGAAGGTCTGGACGTTGACCGCGGTGAATGCCAGCCCCAGCACGATCCCCGCCCACAGCAACCGGTCCACCTGGGCCCGCACCCGCTCCACCCGCAGAGCGATCACATCCGGATGCGTGGTCAGCGTCCGAACCTGGGCGGCGTCGGCGGCCTCGGCGGCCAATCGCACCACCCGGCTCGACTCCGGCGCGGTCGCGCCGGCCGCCATGCTTGCCGGGTACAGGCCGCGGGCGCTCATCGTGCACCCCAGGGGTCGTCGGTCTCGAACTCGACCTCGATCGGGTCGGCGACCAGGCCGTGATGTCGGGCCAGTCGCGCCGCGCCGTGGCGATAGGAGCGGGCCCGGCCGATCACGTCGCCCCACTCAGTCTCGACCAGGTAGCCCGACCGGCGCTCGCGGTCGCGGATCACCGTGCCGGAGAACTCCCCGGCCCCGCAGGTGACCAGGCCCTTGCCGGGGCCGACCACGTCGACCGCCACCGCAACCGCGCGGTCCGGTTCGCCCGCGGGCTCTACCATCGCGTTCTCCTCACTGCTGGCGTGCTCACCGGTCGTGTCGTGGTGGGGGAGAGCTGGCCGGGCGGGGACGTCTTGGCGGAGGAACCCGCCGGTCCGGCGCTCCAGATCGGTCGTGTATTCGCCTGTCCCGACGTCCGAGATGGTCGAGGCGGCCGGCCGACGCTTCACGCGGCTTCTTCGGCCAGCGGATCCGCCACCTGCGTCAGCGCGTACACCTGCGCAACACGGCCCGCGGCAGCGATCCGAGCCATGGCCCGACGCGCCTCACGCCGCTCCCGCCGTTCATCCAGCTCCGTCAGCGACACCACGGGCGACCCCGGCCGCAATGGCACCGCCGACCACACCTCCTCGATGACCTGGTCCCAGTACCGCTCCAGCGCGGCCCGGTCCTCCTCGTCCAGCGGCGTGATGCAGTCAGCCAGCGCGGCCGAATCAGCGTGCGACTTCATCGGATCCCTTCCCTGCGAACGACAACCGTCTTAATACGGCTGCGCGAGTTGAGACGGTAAGGGGAATCTGTCTCAAGGTCAACCGCTGTCTCAAGACGGTCGCTAGGGTGGGATGTATGGATGCCGCCGAGGACGACGAGGCCACTCGCCACGCCAGCCAGCGTCTGGCGGAGGCGCTCAGGACGGACATAGACGCTGGCCGGTACAGGCCCGGCGACCGGCTTCCGTCGTACCGGGCGCTCGCTCGCGAGCACGACATTGCGGTGAACACTGCACAGGCCGCGATGCGGCTGCTGGCTGCGGACGGTCGCGTGACCGTCCGCAAGAGCGCCGGCGCGTTCGTCGCCGAGCGCAGTGACGATGGCAAGCAGGTAGCGAGCGTGACCATCAGTCGCGACGAGTTGGCCGTTCTTCACCGCCAGGTCGAGCGTGCGCGTCGTGCGCTGGCCGAGGTCGACCGCGCGTTGGCCGATCTGAGCGACAGAGCTACACGGCCAGTCGGTTCGAGTGATTCGACCCCGTGAGGCCAGCATGATTGGCATGCTTCGAGATTCGGGGCAGATGTGGCCCCGGTGAAGTGGACAAGTGTCTCCAACGACGGTCGGCGTAAGTTGGAGACGGCGCAGTGGGGGTGGCTGGGAACCGGTGACGAGCACGCGGGACGGGCAGAACGCATTCGCAGCACTGTTCAAGCAGCTCCGCGAGGACAGCGGGCTTTCCTATCGTGAACTCGAACGACCGACACTCGCGACGCGCGGATGGATCAGCAACGTTGCGTCGGGTGCTCGATGGCCGGATAGGTCATGGGTCGAGCGTGCTGATAATGCTTTAAATGCGGACGGGCGACTGTTGCGGTCGTGGGATCTCGGCCAGGCAGAGCGCGACGAGCAGAAGCGGATGAAGTCGCTCATTCTTGCTTCGGTGAAGGATTCCGACGAGATCCTTCTCGCGACGGCGCCCGATGCTGTCGACGTCGACGAACTGAATGACAGTATTGCGTCGTTAAGCGTTGCGTATCTCAGCTCGCCGGCTGCGCCAATGTTGGAACAAGGTCTCAAGCTGCGGCATGAAGTCATCCGGCGCATCCGGGAAGGTGCGGCACGGCCGCACGAAGTTACTGATCTTTACGTGGCCGCGAGCAGGGCATCCGGCATTCTGAGCTACGCCGCGCTCGATCTTGGCGATGCAGATGCTGCCGCGACGCACGCGCGCACCGCGTGGCGCCTGTCCGATCTTGCCGCTGATGACGAGCTACGCGCGTGGGTCCGTGGGACAGAGTCCCTGATTGCCCGTTTTCAGAAGGATTATCGCAAGGCTGCGCGCTTTATTGAAGACGGCATGAAGTACGCCGGGTCGGGCACGTCGGCTATTCGACTTCTTTGTGGCGCGGCACAGTGCGCTGCCAACAGTGGTGACTCGGTGGCTGCGCAACGGTTGCTCGACGCCGCTCTCGACTCACGGGATCATGCCGGGGTGGATACCGTGAATGGCCTCTTCACCTTTAGCCACGCGAAGCAGCTGTATTACGCCGGATCCAGCCTGATGTGGCTCGACGACGAGGGGGCTTTGCGGCGAGCCGCGCACGACTCGGAAGAGGCGATCGCTCTATGGGAACACGAGGGCGAGCAGTTCCGTTCGCTCGACGACGAGGCCCTAGCGCACGTCTACATGGCGACGGCGCGTCTTAAACTCGGCGAGATCGAAGGTGCAATGGATGCCGTGCGTCCGATTCTCGCGCTACCGCCGGAGCGTCAGATTTCCTGGATTCGGCGCCGCGTGTCGGAACTCGATGTGCATCTCGATAACGAGCGGTTTGCGAACTCGCGGGCAGCCATGAGCGCGCGAGACGAGCTGCGGGGCGCCGCCGCGTAGGCGGGCGCGGTGAGTCCTCCCCACAAATCTCTGTCACTCTGTAACTCCAGCACCGCTGACCTGCGGAGATGCGGAGTGACAGGTGAGTGACACACTCGACCTGCTGTCACTCCCCACTGTTTCAGCCGTCCCCCGCTCAGATCAGCTGAAACAGGAGGGCTAGGCGATCCACTCCGGCTCGAAGCGGGTCACGTCCCACTTCACGCGTGGATTCGCCGGGTGCACGGTGACCGACCGCAGCACGGCGCCGATGATCGCCCGCCGCTGGGAGATGTTCAGCCGTTCCCACCGCTCGGCCATGTTCGAGGCAGCGCCGACGAAGGTTCGCAGAGTCGCGCCCCGGTCGACTCGAGCGAGCCGGGCGCGCGCAGCGTCGAGTCGCTGCTCGATCACCGTACGGGCCGTCATCCACTCCCTGCGGCTGATCTCGCCGGTCGCCCACGCCGCCGCGAGGTCGTCCAGACGCTGCTCGTCGTCGCGAATCTGCTCGTCAAGGCCATCCGAGTCACCCCGTTGGGCGCGGAGGCGTTCGACCAGCGCGGGGGAGTCGAGCGCCGTAAGCACCACGTCGCGAACGTACTGGTCTGTCGGGCCGGCGACCGTCGCGATCTTCCCGCAGGTTGGCCCTCCGGGCGTGTTCGGGCAGACGTAGCGCGGTGTCCCGGACTTCGGCCGGCCGATCAGTCCGCCGCCGCACAGGCCGCAGCGGAGGATGCCGGACAGGAGGTAGGCCCGGCCGGTGCCTGGCTGTCGGGTTCGGCGTTGCGCGTCGCCGAGCAGCGCTCGCAGCCGGTCGGAATCCTCCGGCGAAATGATGGCGGGCCACACGGCCGTGGCCACGATCTCCCCAGGGCCCGGGCGCTTGCGCTCACCCGCACTCCGCGGCTTGTGCTCACGGCGCCCGGAGATGCGCGCGGACATGAGCATGGTCCGCAGGGTGGTTGCCTTCCAGCCCTTTCCTCCGGTCCCGACCACGCCGCGGGCTGCGAGGTCCCGACAGATGCTCGACAGTGCCTCACCGGCAAGCACGCGCGCCGCGCACTCCCGGATGACTGCCGCCTCCTCCTCGACGATGGTCATCCGGTCGTCGGCGTAGCCGAACGGACGCATGCCTCCACCCGACACGCGACCAGCTTCTGCCGACTGACGTCGCTGTCGCTTCTGTCGTTCGGCTTTGTGCTCGGCCTCGTGACGGGCGGCAGCGCCGAGCATCCGGGCGACGAGACGGCCCGTCGGCGTCGACAGGTCGACCTCTCCCGTGACGGTGGCGAGTTCGAGGCCGTACTTGTCGGCCATGTCGATGACGTCTTCCAGTTCGCGCGGCGAGCGCGTCAGCCGGTCGACGTGCCAACCGACCACGGCGTCGAGCTGCCCGGCCTGCACGTCGGCGATCAACTGCGACCAACTCGGGCGAGGCTTGCCGGAGTACGCGCTGACGTCGTTGTCGGTGTAGACCTCTACGACCGTCCAGCCGCGCCTCTCGCAGACAGCCCGGCAGTCGGCTTCTTGCCTGGTCACGCCCAGTCCGGCACCCTCACGATCTTGAGAGATGCGGCAGTAGATCGCAGCGCGCGTCACAGGTCACATAGTTGCACAGTCGTAGGTACGGGCGTGAGCTGCCCGATCGGGACCGGAGTCGGGTCCGAGTAGCACCGCTGCGGTCAGCTGCCGGACCGGGTGAACAGCGGTGCGGGATCGCGCGTGGCCTCCGGGTCGACGAGTACCAGCACCTCGTCCCCCGCGCGCAGTCTGGTGTCCCCCCGGACCTGCACCGGATGGCCGTCGCGCACGACGAGGCTGATCCAGATGTCGTGGCCGAGGTGCAGGTCGCGCACCGAGCGGCCGTCGGCCGGGGCGCCGGGAACGATGCGGTAGCGGCGGGCCCCGTCGGGCTCGTTGCGCAGCCGGACCCCCAGCGCCCAGGGACGCGGCTCCACCCGGCGCATCCGCACCCCGCACCGGTCGGCGACGGTCGGCACCAGCGCGCCCTGGACGACGACGGAGAACAACACCACCGCGAAGATGATCTCGTAGACGAGCACGTCCCGGGCCGAACCGGTGGCCAGGATGTAGGTGCCCAGCAGGATCGGGACGGCGCCCTTGAGGCCGCACCACAGCACGAAGATCCGCTCACCCGGTTTCAATCGCGCGGCCATCAACAGCGGGCCGAGCACCAGCGGGCGCACCACGAACGTCAGCAGCGCGGCCAGGACCAACCCGATCAGCCAGGCGTTCGTGGTGATCAGGTCGCTCAGCGAGACCGTCAACCCGAGCAGGACGAACGCGATGATCTCGGCCAGGCTGGCCAATGAGGCGTGGAAGCGCTCGATCTCCCCTTTGAACGGTGCGGCCGCATCGCCGATGAGGATGCCCGCGAGGAAGACCGCGAGGAAACCGGAGCCGTGCAGGGCGGTCGCCGCACCGTAGAGCGCGATGGAGATCGCGAGCGTGCGCAGCGGATAGAGGCCCTCGCTGGGCAGCGCGAAGCGGCGCATCAGCTGCAGCAGCAGCCAGCCCCCGGCGACCCCGACCGCCGCGCCGACGGCCATCTGCAGCATGAACTCGCCGAGCACGCCGAGAACCGCGCTGCCGAAGCCGTTCTCCGGCCGGACGGTGAGCAGGCTGACGAGCAGCGCGATGCCGACCGGGTCGTTGGCGCCGGACTCGCCCTCGATGATGACCCCGGCCCGGCCCTGGACCTCGCGGTTGCCCAGCACCGAGAACACCACCGCAGGGTCGGTGGGGGCCAGCGCGGTGCCGAGCAGCAGCGCGATCAGCCACGGGAACCCGAACAACACGTGGGCGAGCACCGCCGTCGCGCCCGCGGTGAGGAACGTGCCGAGCACCCCGATGGCGAGGACCGGGCCGAGCGCGAGCCGTAGCTTCCGGGCCCCGATGTCCATGCCGCCGTCGAACAGGATGACGACCAGCGCCACGGTCACGATCTGCTCGATCGTCTCGATCGAGATCGTCCGCAGCGACGGGATGAGGTCCGACGCCGCCGCGGCACCGACCAGGAAGATGGCCGGAGCAGGGATGCGTAGCCGGGCGCTGATCCGGTTGGAGAGCAGCGCGAGCACCACCACCCCCGCTGCGATCAGCAGCGTCAGGCCGAACGGCGCGATGGTCCCCAGCACAGGACCAGGCTCCACCACGAGGGCCCCGGCGGGGGGCCGGGGTCCCGACTTCGTCCGCGGACCTGCACTCCCCGGGCGGGCCGATCAGAAGCCTCGCCCGAGGAGATCATCGCTGGGGAGCGGCGATGATGCCCGGTCTAACGGGCTGCGGGCCCGGAGGTGACGGCGGCGTGTGGTCGCGTCGGCGAGTGGTTCTCCGGTGCCGGCGACGGTCATCGCCCCGCGCCGGGCGAAACCTCATGCCCACCGGGGGCGAGGCCCAAACACGATCGTCCCGTCGGTCGCCGGACGGGTTCGATGCTGAGCTCAGCGACCGGTCCGCGCGGCCGCCACCGGGACGCCTGTCGGCCGCGCGGGCCACAATGGCCGGCGTGACCCTCGCCTGGACGACCGTGCCGGCCCCGGCCCCGATCCGCGCGCTCACCGTGGCCGTCAGCGACGCCGGGGTCTGCGCCGTCGGTTTCGGCGCCGACCGGGCCCGGCCGGCCGCCGTCGTCGACCGGCTCGGCGAGGCGCCCGTCGACGACCCGCAGCGGACCGATCCGGTCGCCCGCCAGCTCGCCGAGTACCTGGCCGGCACCCGTACGGTGTTCACGCTTCCGCTGGACTGGCGGCTGACCTCCGGCACCCAGCGCACGGTCCTGCAGACGCTGTACGACGGGGTCGGCTACGGCGAGACCATCACCTACGGTGAGCTCGCCGCCCGCAGCAGCGCGTTCAGCGCGGGACACACGGCGGCCCGGGGGGTCGGCTCGATCATGGCCTCGAACCCGATCCCGGTGATCGTGCCGTGTCACCGGGTGCTCGCGGCCGGGCCGGGTGGCTGGGCGCTGGGCGGGTTCGGCGGCGGCCGCGCGACCAAGGAGTGGCTGCTCGCGCTGGAGGGCGTGCTCACCCCGGCACTGGACTTCGGCACCTGCTGACCCCGTCCGGGCCTCGACATCCCCCGGCCGCACCCGGCAGAGTCGAAACCTCGCCGATCGACCGACCGACGGTGCGGAGTGGATCTGACCGCGTGGCTGCGCCGACGCGACCCGGGCCTCGCCATCACCCGGCGGGCGATCCGGGTCGGGGCCGCCGCCTGCGCCGCGTTCTTCCTCGGCCGCTACGGGCTGGGCTCTCCGACGGTCGCGACGTACGCGGTGTTCGGGGTGATCGCGCTCGGTGCGCTGTCCGACGTCTCCGGGCCGCCCCGGCAGCGCACCCGCACCCTGCTGGGCTGTTTCGCCGCCGGCGCAGTGCTGGTCACGCTCGGCACGCTGCTCGCCGTCAACACCTGGGCGGCGGTGGCCGGAATGCTGGTCGTCGGGTTCGTGGTGGCGTTCGCGGCCGCGGGCGGGCCACGGGTCACCGGCGTCGCGAGCGGCGTGCACCTGTTCTACATCCTGCCGTGCTTCCCGCCCTACCAACCCGAGACGCTGCCGCAGCGGCTGCTCGGGCTGGCCATCGGCGTCGGGCTGCTGGCCGTGGCCGACCGGGTGCTGCTGCCCGACCCCGGACCGCCCGGGTTCCGGACCCGGTTGGCCGAGGTCGCCGACCGGGTCGCGGCCTTCCTGTCCGCGCTGCTGGACGAACCCACCGGGACGCCGCGGTGGGCCGACGCGCTGGAACGACGCCGCGAGGACGCCCGGCCGTTCATCGAGAAGCTCCGGCTCGGCGGGTTGCCGCTGGCCGAACGCCCGGCCGGGCCGAGCGCGCGCGATCGTGGCCTGACCCAGGCGGCCCAGGCACTGCGGGCACTGCACGACGGGCTGGGCGCGATCGTCGGCGCGGTCGCCTCCCGCGAACCCGCCCCCGCTCCCGAGCTCGTGGCCGAGGTGCGGGCGACGCTCGGGGTGGTCGCCGCGTCGCTCGACCAGGTGCGGGCCGCGCTGCGCGACGTGGGGCCGCCGCCGGAGCTCGCCGCGGTGGACGCCGCGATCGTCGCCGACGACGACCGGCGGATACGCCGGCTGAGCACGACCGACCGTGCCGCGGACCTGCTGCCGGGTGCACCGTTGCGGGTCGCGGTGCAGGAGGCGGTGCTCGCCCAACGCACCCTGGTGCTGGCCGCCCGGGCCGGGCTGGGCGTGCCGGAGCCGGTCGTCGCCGCCGCGGACACGGCGCCGGGCGGGCAGTTCTGGTACGTCCGCGCCGGCCCGGTCGAGCTGTGGTGGCGGCGGCTGCGCTGCCACCTGACATTTCGCTCGGTCTACCTGCAGAACGCGGTCCGGCTGGCCGTCGGTCTCGCGCTGGCCCGGCTGGTGGCCGGCGAGTTCGCGCTGTCCCACGGGTTCTGGGTGCTGCTGGCGACGCTGAGCCTGATGCGCACATCGGCCGTCGCCACCCGATCCGCGCTGGCCCCGGCCTTTCTCGGCACCGTCGTGGGTGCGCTGGTCGCGGGCGGGTTGCTGTTCGTGGCCGGCCCGCAGAGCGTGCTCTACGCGGTCCTGTTCCCGATCGTGCTGGTCGGGGGGTTGGTCGCCGGCCCGCTGTTCGGTCCCGCGGTGGGGCAGGCACTGTTCACGATTCTGGTGGCGGTGCTGTTCGCGCAGCTGGCGCCGGCCAGCTGGTCGCTGGCCGGCGCCCGGGTGCTCGACGTGGTCGCCGGCGGGCTGATCGGAGTGCTGATCGGTGTCGCGATATACCCGCGCGGCGGCCGCGGGGAGGTCCGGCGGGAAGCCGCCCGGTGCCTGCGGGCGGGCGCGGACCGCATCGAGCAGACCGTCGGGCTGCTGGCGGGGGGGCCTCCGGCAGGGGGTGCGCCGGAGGACCTCGACGGACGCGGGCTGCTGGTGCTGTTCGACGCGAGCTACGCGCAGTACCGCTCGGAGCCGCGCGCCGGCCCACCCGACCCGGTCGACTGGCTGGCCGTGCTCGGCGCCGCGCACCGGCTCGACCGTGGGGCGGCCGCGCTGCAGCGGCGCTTCCCCGAGCCCACGCCGTCGCCGTGGCCGCAGGTGGCCGTGGGGATGCGGGCGGCCGGGCACGAGGTCGCCGACAACTACCGGGTGCTGGCCGACGAGCTGGCCCGGGACATGCTGCCGGCGCCCGCACCGGCCGCTGCCGGCACGCCGGACTGGGTGACGGCGATGGTGCGCAGCCCGGACCGGGCCGCCCACCCGGACGCCGCGCTGCGGGTGGTCGACGCCTGGGGCTGGCTGAGCTGGCTGCTCGACGACCTGCGACAGGTCAGCGGCGGGGCTGCGCCGCAGCACAGCCCCGCCGCACCGCGATCGAGATCAGGTCAGCACGGCCTGGATGTCGATGTCGATCCGTAGCGTCCGGCCGACCGCGAGCACCCCGGCCAGCACCGACTGGTTCCAGCTGATGGCGAAGTCGTCCCGGGACAACTCGGTGGTGGCCGAGAACGCGGCCCGGGTGCCGCCCCACAGGTCCGGCCCGGTGCCCCGGTAGGTCACGTCCAGCGACACCGGTGCGCTCACGCCCTTGAGCGCGAGCACGCCGTCGACCCGCCAGTGCTCCGGGTCGATGCGGTACAGGCCGTCGCTCTTGTAGCGGATCTCCGGGAACCGGGTGACGTCGAGGAAGTCCGGGCTGCGCAGGTGCTCGTCGCGGGCGTCGTCGTCGGAGTCGACGCCCGCCGGGTCGATCAGCACCTCGACCGAGCTGTTCTCCAGCGGGTCGGCCACCTGGATCTGGCCGGAGAACCGGCGCAGCCGGCCGCGGATCCGGCTCATGCCCAGGTGCAGTGCCGTCGCGCCGATGCTGGAGTGCGCCTGGTCGATGCGCCACGTGCCCGGGGTCGGCAGCACCCGGCCGCCGACGCGGGGCAGCGCGACCACGCCCATCGCGGCCGGCGCGCCGGCCGGCACCACGACCGTGCGGGCCGCGGGCTCGTGGCCCGCCGCCGCGACGATCACGGTGTAGGAACCGGTCGCCAGCCCGTCGAGGACGAACCCGCCGTCGTCGCGGGTGGTGGCCCGGCCCCGCTGCACTCCCGTCCCGTCGATCACGGTCAGGGTCCCGCCCGGCACCGGCCAGCCGTCCGGGGTGGTCAGCCGGCCCGTGATGACCCCGGCGCTCACCGGATACCTCCTGCATCGATCGAGGCTCCCGGGGTGGGCAGCCCTGGTTGTGTCAGTGCGTCGCCCTGTGGCGTGCCGGGGCCGGCCGTGCCGACGGTCGGTGCGGTGAAGGCGACCTGCGCCGTCGTCGCCCCACCCGCGGTGACCTGCACGACCGTCGCCACCGGCGCATACCCGCTGGCGGTGAGGGTGTAGGTGCCCTCGGCCAGGTCCTCGAACACGAACGAACCGTCGGCGTCGGTGACCGCGGATCCGACCACCGTCCCGTTCGGGTCGATCAAGGTGGCGAGCGCTTCGGCGATCCCACGGCCGCTGCTGGCCGCGGTGACGGTACCGAGCAGCCGGGCCCGGCGGGGCAGCTCGACGTCGCGGTCGGTGGTCGAGCCACTGGGGAGCAGCACGCTCACGGCGACCGGCTGGTACCCGGCGGCGGCCGCGGTCAGCGTGTACTGCCCGTCCGGGACGCCGATGACCTGGTAGCGGCCGAGCTCGTCGGCGACCGTGGCGGCCGCGACGTTGCCGCGCACGTCGATCAGGGTGATGGCGACGCCGGCGACCGCCCGGCTGCCGCCCGCGGGGTCCGCGGTGTGGACCACGCCGCGCACGCCGCTCGCGCCGGTCAGGGTCACGTCGTGCCGGACCGGCCGGTCGGCCACCGCGACCATCGCGGCGTGCGGCTGGAAGGCGCCGGACGCGGCGACGACGAGGAAGGTGCCGCCGTGCGGGACCGGCAGCCGGTAGCTGCCGTCGGCCGCGGTGGCGGTGCGGGCCTCCTGCCGCCCGGCCGGGTCGGTCACCGTGACCACCGCGTCGGCCAGCCCGAGGCCGTCGGCCCGGTGCACCGTGCCGACGATCTCCGGGCCGGAGCCCGGCTCGGTCCCGAACGCGGCGGCGGGCGCCGCCGGGGTGGTCGGGACGTCGTCGGTCAGCAGTGCGTGCCGGCTGGTCGACGGGCCGTACCCGTTGCCGATGTGGCCGTTCCCGGCCTCACCGGCAGGGCCGGCCGGCGCGGCGGCGCCGACCAGGGCGGGCTCGTGGGCGTACAGCTGCTGGGTCCGCTCGATCTCGGTGGCCGGGCTGGTCACCGCGCCGGGTGCGGGCGGCATCTCGGCCTCCTCGGCGGCACGGGCCTGGACGCCCGACATGGTGCGCAGCGGGAGCTCCTTGATGAACAGCACCAGCACGAACGCGAGCGCCAGGACGAGCGCCACGATGAGGAACGTCAGCGTCATCGAGTCGGCGAAGCCGACGAGGAACGGCCGGGCGAGCCGCGCGTCGATGTGCTGCAGGAACGACGAGTCGTTGAGCACCCCGGAGCTGTCGGCGCCACCGCCGCCGTTCAGCGCGTTCAGCACCGGCGCGTTCGCCGGGTTCGCGCGCACCGCGGGGTCGGACAGCGCCGACTGGAAGTCGGGTGTGCCCACCGCGGCGCGGAACGCGTTGGCGATCTTGTCCGGGACCGTGCTGAACACCACGGACAGGAAGATCGCGGTGCCCAGTGTGCCGCCGAGCTGGCGGAAGAAGGTCGCCGACGCCGTGGCGACGCCCATGTCACGGGCCGGGACCGCGTTCTGCACGGCCAGCACCAGGGTCTGCATGCACGACCCGAGCCCGAGGCCGAACAGCGCCATGTAGAGGTCGAGCTCCCACAGCGGGATGTCCACGCTGACCCGGAAGTGCATGAGCAGCATCGCGCCGACCATGAGCAGGGTGCCGATGACCGGGAAGATCTTGTAGTGGCCGGTCCGTGCGGTGATCTGCCCGGAGATGATCGAGGCGACCATGATGCCGGCGACCAGCGGCAGCATCAGGAAGCCGGACTCGGTCGGGCTGGCGCCGTGCACGATCTGCAGGAACTGCGGCAGCAGCGCGATGCCGCCGAACATGCCCATACCGATGACGACACCGGCCAGGCTGGTCAGGGTGAAGACGCGGTTGCGGAACAGCCGCAGCGGGATCAGGGCGTCGTCGCCGTAGGCGCGCTCGGCCACCAGCCACAGCAGGAAGCCGACCAGCCCGATCACATAGCAGATGACGGCCTTGGAGGAGCCCCAACCCCAGTCGCGGCCCTGCTCGGCCACGATCAGCAGCGGCACCAGGCAGACGGCCAGCGCCACGGCCCCGGGCCAGTCGATGCGGTGCGGGCGCGGGGTGTGCGGGACGTTGAGCACCTTGGCCACGACGATGAGCGCGACCGCACCGATCGGCACGTTGACCAGGAAGATCCAGCGCCAGCCGTCGAGCCCGAGGATGGTCTGCTGGCCGGAGAGCACGCCGCCGATGACCGGACCGAGCACGCTGGACGTGCCGAACACCGCGAGGATGTAGCCCTGGTACCGGGCCCGCTCACGGGGCGGCACGATGTCGCCCAGGATGGTCAGCGCGAGCGAGAACAGGCCACCGGCGCCGAGTCCCTGCACCGCCCGGAACGAAGCCAGCTGGTACATCGACTGCGAGAACGTGCACATGATCGACCCGATCAGGAAGATCGAGATCGCGGTGAGGAACAGCGGCTTGCGGCCGTAGATGTCCGACAGCTTGCCGTACAGCGGGGTGCTGATCGTCCCCGTGATGAGGAACGCCGTGGTGGCCCAGGCCTGCAGGCTCAGCCCGCTCAGGTCGTCGGCGATGGTGCGGATCGCCGTCGAGACGACGGTCTGGTCCAGAGCGGCCAGGAACATGCCCAGCGCCAGGCCGACCAGGATCGTGAGAATCTGGCGGTGGCTCAGTTCCCCCGATCCCCGTTCCTGGGCTGGGGCCTCCATTGGTCTGGTGGCAGCCTCGGTGGACATCAGATTCCCCCTCCGGGCCGGTGCCCGGGGGCGGCCGGCAATTCGTGATGCTGGAAGTCGGTGACGAAGCGGCCGAGCAGTTCGGCCAGCTGGCGGCGTTGCTCCGGGGGCCAGTCGGCCATCGTCGAGGCGATCATCGCGGCCCGGCGGCGCCGGCTGAGCTCGAGCGCGCGGGCGCCCGCCTCGGTCGCTGCGAGCAGGCTGGCCCGGCCGTCGTCGGGATCGGCCCGCCGCTCCAGCAGGCCCGCCTTGACCAGGGCTGCGACCCGTCGGCTCACCGTGGACGGATCGGCGCAGACTGCTTCGGCGACCTCGCCGGCTCGTTGCGGACCTTCCAGGGCGAGGTGGACGAGGACCTGGAAACTGGCCCGGTCCATGTCCTCGCCCCGGCCGATCCCGTCCTCGTCGCCCCGCCGGCCGGTGTGCCGCGTCGAGGCCCGCTGAACCAGGCGGATCAGCAGGGCCAGCTCGCGTGCAACGGTGTCGGCGACGTCGAGGTCATCGGAGGCGATCGCCTCCGTCTCACCCGCCATGGCTGCTCCTGGACGTCTTTACTTTGACTTTGCGTGTATCACGCAAGAAGTTGCTGGGGACAACCATGGACCTGTGCGGGTGAATCGGCAAGTCGATATTGATCGTCAGCCGGTGAGTTGGATCACGCAAGGCGGTGAGTACCCCTCGAAAAGGGGGTGAATCCCGCCCCCGTGGTGACGCGGAGTCCGCCCCCACCCCGCGAGTCGCCCTCTTCGGGACGGCGAGTCGCCCTGTTCGGGAGGGCTGGGGCGCCGATCCGCTACCCGCAGTGCGGCGTGTCGCCCCTTTATCGTGTCCCTCATGTCCTTCATGTCCCTCGACGACGCCGCGGACCGGCCCCGCCGGATCCAGCTGCGCCGGACGAAGGGCTGGCGCAAGCCGGCCGGCGCGATCGTCGTCGCCCGGCCGGGGCGGTGGGGCAACCCGTTCTCCGTCGTCGAACTGGGGCGTGCCGAGGCGATCGCCGCGCACCGCCGCTGGCTGCTGTCCCGGCCGGAACTGCTCGCCGCGGTCCGTCGTGAGCTCGCCGGCCACGATCTCGCCTGCTGGTGCCCGCTCACCGAGGCGTGCCACGCCGACACCCTGATCGAGCTGGCCAACGGGTGACCGCGTCGGCTTACGATGCGCGCAGGGAGGCACCGTGGCCGATGACGTCCTGACCGCCGCCAGCGGGATCGCCGGGGTCCCGAACGTGTTCGACCCGCGGATCTTCGCCCGCGGCGTACCCCACGACGAGCTGCGGCGGCTGCGCGACGAGCACCCGGTCTGCTGGCAGCACGAGCACGAGGTCGGCATCTGGCCGCCCGGCCCGGGGTACTGGGCGGTGACCCGCTACGACGACGTCCGGCACGTGCTGCGCAGTCCGGAGGACTTCTCCTCGTCGCTGGGCGCCACCCAGATTCGCGACCCCGATCCGGCCGACCTGCCGTTCATCCGCCGGATGATCCTCAACATGGACCCGCCCGAACAGGCGCGGATCCGGCGGCTGGTCACCGGTGCGTTCACCCGGCGTCGGCTCGAGCGGTTCACCGACACGATCACCGAGCGCGCCCGGGGGCTGCTCGACGCCGTCGCCCCGGCGGAGGGCTGCGACCTGCCCGCCGACGTCACCGACGACTTCCCCCTGATGAACCTCGCCGACCTGCTCGGCGTGCCGGCCGCCGACCGGGCGCTGCTGCTGGAGTGGACCAACCGGGTGATCGGCTACCAGGACCCCGAACACGCCGCGGTGGTCCGCGACGCTCAAGGTCGGCCGGTGAACCCGCGGTCCCCGGCCGCCCTGGCCGACATGTTCGGCTACGCCGAGCAGTTCGCCGCCGACAAGCGCGCGCACCCGGCCGACGACGTGATGAGCGCCCTCGTCCAGGCCGAGGTGGACGGGGAGCGGCTGACCGACGCCGAGTTGAAGATGTTCTTCTTCCTGCTGGTCATCGCGGGCAACGACACCGTGCGCAGCGCGCTGCCCGGCGGGGTGCTCGCGCTCGTCGAGCACCCCGCGGCGTACGCGCGGTTGCGGGCCGAGCCGGATCTGCTGCCGTCCGCGATCGAGGAGATGCTGCGCTGGCATCCGCCGGTGCTGACCTTCCGCCGCACCGCGACCCGGGACCTGACCCTGGCCGGTCAGGCCATCCGGGCCGGCGACAAGGTCGTCGTCTACCACGTGTCCGCGCACCGCGACGAGCGCCGCTTCCCCGACCCCGACACGTTCGACCTCGCGCGCGAGCCCAACGAGCACCTCGCCTTCGGCCAGGGCCCGCACCTGTGCCTGGGCGCCCAGTTCGCCCGACTGCAGATGCGGGTGTTCTTCACCGAGTTCCTCACCCGGCTCCCGCAGGTCGAGCCGGCCGGCCCGCCGCGCCGGCTGACGTCCAACTTCATCAACGGCATCAAGAGCCTGCCGCTGCGCTGGTGACACGGGCGAGGGGATCCCCGGCCCCGGGGCCGCGCCCGGCCGCCACTAGTCTCTCCCGGGCACGACGGGGGGAGGCCAGGTGACGAGGATCGGCCGGACGATGGCGCTGTTCACGGTGGCGGGCTGCCTGGTGCTCGCCGGGTGCGCCCAGCCGGGACAGCTCGGCTCGCCCGCCCCGGCGACGACGGACCCGCCGCCCGCTCCCGCGGCCCCGCCGACCTCCCCGCCGCCCGCCGGTCCGGTCGAGGTCGGCGTCGGCACCGTCCAGGACCGGGTCTCGATCCGCACTCCCGGCCCTGCGGTGTTCTCGGTGCGCACCGTCGTGCTCGCGCCCGGCGCGACGACGGGCTGGCACCGGCTCCCCGGCACGGAGATGTCGATCGTGAAGTCGGGCAGCATCAGCCTGCTCGAGGAGAACGCCTGCGATCCGGTCCGCTACGGGCCCGGCCAGGCCATGTTCGTCCGTGACGGGGTGCCGCACCTGGCCCGCAACGACGGCCCGGAGCCCGCGGAGCTCGTCGTCACCTCGCTGCTGGCCCCCGGCGCGCCCGAACGCGAGGACGTCCCACCGGCCTGCCCGGGGACGTAGCCACCGCGCGTCCCCCCTTCGAAGATCACCGTCGGATCGCCTGATGTGGGAAAGTGACGGTCGGGGATCGAGGAACGGCGGGGATGATGGGGACGAAGACAGTCGCCGGAGCCGACGGGCGCACGTGGTCGGTGCGTAAGCACATCGAATGGTCCACCCCTGCCGTGGGGGACGACTTCGAGCATGACGTGGACGGTGGTCGCGGCGCGGCCGTGATGATCTTGTCCTCGCTCTTCCTGTTCTGGGTGGTGGTCATCGTCTGGGCGCCCGCCCAGGTGCACATCCCGTGGTGGCTGTGGATCGTCGCGGTGCTCGCCGTCGGGTTCTTCCCGGTGCGTTGGTACCTGCGCCGGCCCTGGACGCTGGTCGCCGAGACCGAGGGCAGCTACGAGGACGGGCTGCCCGCCGAGCACTGGTCCGGGATGGTGCGCGGCGGTGCCCGGGCCCGCGAGGAGATGCGCGTGGTGATGCGCAGCCTGCGCACCCGGGCCACGCCGGGGTACGCCGACTCCCCGCTGCAACCGGTGAACTAGATGCCCGAGCTCCCCGAGGTCGAGGCGCTGGCCGATCACCTGCGTGAACACGCCCGGTACCGGCCGGTCGCGCGGGTCGACGTGGCGAGCATGAGCGTGCTCAAGACGTTCGACCCGCCGGTGTCCGCGCTGACCGGACGCGTCGTCACCGGGGCGGCACGGTACGGCAAGTTCCTGTCCGTCGAGTTCGCCGACCGGCCCGGTGAGGAGCTGCATCTCATCACCCACCTGTCCCGCGCCGGGTGGCTGCGCTGGCACGACACCGCTGCAGCCGCCCCGCCCAAACCCGGCCGGGGCCCGCTGGCGCTGCGGGTGCACCTGGATGCGGTCGGCGGCCCCGGCTTCGACCTCACCGAGGCCGGTACCCAGAAGCGCCTCGCGGTCTACCTGGTGCGCGACCCGGGTGAGGTGCCCGGCATCGCCCGGCTGGGCCCTGATGCCCTGGCCCTGAGCCGCGACGAGATCGGCGACCTGCTCGCCGGCCGTACCGAGCGGATCAAGACCGTGCTGACCGAGCAATCCGCGATCGCCGGGATCGGCAACGCCTACAGCGACGAGATCCTGCACACCGCCCGGCTCTCGCCCTACGCGGTCGCGGGCAGGCTGCGGCCCGACCAGCTCGACGCGCTCCACGACGCGCTGCGCACCGTGCTGCTCGACGCCGTCGGCCGCTCGGTGGGGCAGAAGGCCGCTGAGCTCAAGGGTGAGAAACGCTCCGGAATGCGGGTACACGCCCGGACCGGGCTGCCCTGCCCGGTCTGCGGTGACACCGTCCGGGAGGTGTCCTTCGCGGATCGCTCCTTCCAGTACTGTCCCGGCTGTCAAACCGGTGGCACGCCGCTCGCTGACCGGCGCCTGTCCAGGCTGGTGAAGTAAGGGGTCGGAGAAGACTCAGTGGGAGAGCTGCTCGGTTCACCGACTGCGCTGCTGCTGTTGCTGGCGGTGCTGGCCGCGGTCGTCGTGGTGGTGTTGTTCCAGCTGCGGCGGGCCCGGCGCAACACGTTCGCGACGCCGCTGGAGCGGGCGACGTTCGCCACCCTGCACACCGTCGCGCTGGCCGCACCCGCGCTGCGCGAGGGGCTGTCGTCGAACTCCGCCTCGTTCGCGCTGCCCTACCTGCGGACCCTGCTCGACACCTGTGCGCTGGCCATGACCGACGCCCGCGGCGCGACGCTGGCCTGGGACGGCGACGCCGACCAGCACGAGCCCGACGTGCGCTCGCTCGCCGAGCAGGTCGTCTCGACCGGGCGCCAGCAGGTCGCATCGCACACGTCGATCTCGTGTGACCACCCGAACTGCGAGGTCCGCGGCATCGTCGTGGTGCCGCTGGAGACCGACGGCTCCATCGTGGGCACGCTCGCCGCGCTGACCACCTCGACGGCCGGCCCGGTGCTGCTGCGGGCCACCGCCGAGGTCGCGCGGTACGTGTCCAGCCAGCTCGAGCTCGCCGAGCTCGACGAGTCGCGGGCCCGGCTGGCCCGGGCCGAGGTGCGGGCGCTGCGGGCGCAGATCTCGCCGCACTTCGTCTACAACGCGCTGACCACGATCGCTTCGTTCATCCGGACCGACCCGGTGCGGGCCCGCGAGCTGCTGATCGAGTTCGCCGACTTCACCCGGTACTCGTTCCGCACCGCGGGGGAGTACACGACGCTGTCCGACGAGCTGACCAACATCGAGCGCTACATCGCGTTGGAGAAGGCCCGCTTCGGCAACCGGCTCAACATCAAGCTGCAGATCGCGCCCGAGGTGCTGCAGGTGGTGTTGCCCTTCCTCGCGCTGCAGCCGCTGGTGGAGAACGCGGTGCGGCACGGCCTGTCGGGCAAGCCCAACGGCGGCACGATCACGATCACGGCCGAGAACACCGGGGCCGAGTGCGTGATCATCGTCGAGGACGACGGGGTCGGCATGGACCCCGCCCGGCTCACCGAGGACCTCGACGACGCCCACCTGTCCGGCGCGCACGTCGGTCTCGGCAACGTCGACGACCGGATGCGCTCGGCGTTCGGCGACGACTTCGGGCTGGTCGTCGATACCAACGTCGGCGCCGGCATGAAGATCACGTTGCGGGTGCCGAAGTTCCGGGCGGGGATCCGGGTCTGAGCCCGGTCCGGCCGTGGCGGGGCGGGCATCCCGTCACCCACCTGCGCGGTCGGGGGCGACGGCCGTTCGGTCGCGATCGACCGGGCCTGCTCGGGACGCGACCGGTGGGCTGCGACGAACAGTGCCCGTGCGCCGCCGAGTGGGCCGTACCGCCGGCCGGTGTCTCCCGGAATGCGGCCCATGTCCCACTCGGCGCTCCGACCGGGTGTCGCCCCTCCGCGAGGAGGTGATCCCATCCGTCACGCTCCGTCCCAGCATCTGGTCAGTCCCTGTCGGGCGTAACGTGGCGGCATGGACGCGCTGCGGATTCCGGACCGGTTGGCCTCCCGGCTGCCGGGGCGACTGGGGGAACGCGCCGAACGCCCGGTGGTGTCGCTCGTACGCCTGCACGGCGTGATCAGCTCGACCGCCGCGCCGGTGCCGCGATCGGTGATCAACGCCGCCGCCGTGGACAAGGTCCTGGAGCGGGCGTTCGCGCCGGGCCGGCTGGCCGCGGTCGCGCTGCTGATCAACTCGCCGGGCGGCTCGCCCACCCAGTCCGCGCTCGTGGCGGACCGGATCCGGAGTCTGGCCGCGGAGCACGACGTGCCCGTGCTGGCCTTCTGCGAGGACGTCGCCGCCTCCGGCGGGTACTGGCTGGCCTGTGCGGGCGACGAGATCTACGCCCACCCCACCTCGCTGGTCGGTTCGATCGGCGTGATCAGCCAGGGATTCGGTCTCGACGGGCTGATCGAGCGGGTCGGGGTGCAGCGCCGGCTCTACACCGCGGGCGCGTCCAAGTCCCGGCTGGACCCGTTCCTGCCGGAGAAGGACGAGGACGTCGTGTGGCTGCGCGGCCTGCAGGACCAACTGCACGAGATGTTCCAGCAGTGGGTGACCGAGCGCCGCGGGGACCGGCTCAAGCCCGACGCGGACCTGTTCACCGGGGAGGTGTGGACCGGGTCACGAGCGGTGCAGCTGGGCCTGGTCGACGGGCTGGGCACCCCGCGGGGTGTGCTCGGCGGGCGTTTCCCCGACGCCGAACTGGTCACTGTGGAGGGCCGAAAGCCGCTGCTCGCGCGCCTGGGCCTCGGGTCATCGGCGGCGCGGACGCTGTCGCCGGTCGACGGCCTGCTGGGCCTCGCCCAGGCGGCGGAGGTGCGGGCGAGCTGGGCACGATACGGTCTGTAGCTCGCAGTGGTGGATCGAATCCGATCTGTATCCGATTGGTGCTTCGCCCTGGCATCCAGCTCGATTCACCGTCACCATAGGCGCGGAGCCGGTACGTGATCGTCCCGGCCCGCGGGAGCACCGGACACGCAGGATGAGGAGATCGTGGAGAGTAACGACAGCTCCGGAGGCCTGGTCGTTCTCGCGGTGGACGACGAGGAGCCGGCTCTCGAAGAACTGGCCTACCTGCTCAACGAGGACCCGCGCGTCGGCGTCGTGCTCAAGGCCTCCGATGCCACCGAGGCGCTCCGCATCCTGAACAGTCGGCAGGGCACCCGCGAGGCGTCGGCCCAATCGCTCCCGGGTCGCGGTCCGTCGCACCCGGTCACGGGGACGCGGGTCGCCGAGCGCACCGACGTCGAGGTGGTCTTCCTCGACATCCGGATGCCCGGTCTGGACGGTCTGGAGCTCGCCCGGGTGTTCTCCTCGATGGCGGTCCCGCCGTCGGTCGTCTTCGTCACCGCGCATGACGACCGGGCGGTCGACGCCTACGAGGTCGGCGCCGTCGACTACCTGCTCAAGCCACTGCGCTCGGAGCGGCTGTCGGCGTCCCTGGACCGCATCCTGGCCAGCCGGGCCGCGAGCGCTGCGGAGCCGGTGCGCGAGGAGAACGGCGAGGACGAGGTCATCCCCGTCGAGCTCGCCGGTACCACGAAACTCGTGCCCCGCTCGGCGGTGCGCTACGTCGAGGCCCAGGGCGACTACGCCCGGCTGCACACCCACGAGGGCAGCCACCTCGTGCGCATCCCGCTCTCGGTGCTCGAGGACCGCTGGCGCGACGCCGGGTTCGTACGCATCCACCGGTCGTTCCTGGTCTCGCTGCCACTCGTGACCGAGCTGCGGCTGTCCGGGTCGGGGTATGTGGTCCGGGTCGGCGCCGGGCCGGAGTGCGCCGAGTTGCCGGTCAGCCGCCGGCACACCCGTGAGCTCAAGGACCGCCTGGTCCGCGCGACGAAGCAGGCCTGGAGCCAACGGTGAGTACGTACACCGACGGCGCTCCGCCGTCGGTGTCGCCCGGCGCGGAGGACGGCCCGGGCCCACCCGCGCAGGTCGAACCGGAGGCCAACGCCGACGGCAACGGACCCGAGGCCTCCGGCTCGTCGTGGCTGCAGGAGGAGATGCGGCGGCGGATGGAGGTCAACCGCTCCACCGGGGGCGGCCGGCATGCGCGCCGCGAGGGTGTCGATCGGCCCGGCGTCGAGGAATATCTCGACCGGCACATCCCGCGCGCCCCTCAGCCCGCCGAGCGGTCTGCCGTCCGTCCGGGCGATGCGGCCCGGCCGGCGCGGACGGCGTGGATGCCGGACCCGTACGCCCCGACCGGCCTGCGCCTGCCGCCTCCGGCCGGTCCCGGTACGCCGTTCGGCACCGGCCCCGATCTGCCCGTGCACGGCCGCTCACCGGCTCCCGCGGTCCACCCGGCCGCCGTGCCGGACGCTCCTTCCGTTGCCGCACCGGATGTGGCCCCGCCGGCCGCCGCTGCCGTGCGACCCGCCCCCGCCGCGCC